>NZ_JBLFER010000009.1:0-1892 GCF_047345145.1 Maribacter taeanensis | reverse complement strand
GCGACGGCCTTTAGTTTTGTTGCATAGATGAAATCTATTATGATGATGATGTTGAAAAGAGGGGGTCTGGGGGAGACTCATAACTTGGAATATTGTTGATAAGTCAAAAGGATGGTGCGAACCATAGCGACGGTTAGGCATTTGGCCTTAGTAGAGTAATGGGCACCATCCTTTTTTATGGATTTTGGATATTTATATGAACTAGATTGAAAAGGACGGGGTGAACTTCCGCGACGGCCAGGTTAAAAGCCTTTATAGTGTATCAGTCCCCGTCCTTTATAACCAGGTTGTCAGAACCATATAGGATTTTAGCCCTTGCTAGTAAAGGTCTTAGTTTAAACAACCTAATTAAAGCAAAGTAAAATTATGGAAATTAAAGAAGTCATCGGTATTGATGTAAGTAAGCTGACCTTGGATTGCTGTATCCATAAGAGCCAAGAATTCAAAACGTTCGATAACGATTTTGGGGGTATCACGAAAATGATACGTTGGTCTTTAAAGAAAAGTGGTATGGATAGAAATAACCTGCTCTTTGTATTGGAACATACCGGCCTTTATTCGGATCATCTGGTGCGCTTGTTGGACCAGGAAGATTGCCTTATGAGTATCGTCTCCGGTCTTGAGATCAAACGTTCCCTCGGGATAATAAGGGGCAAGGACGATAGGGCGGATGCAAAAAGGATAGCCCTTTATGGTTATCGCACAAGGGAGGAGACCCTTCCGAGCAGGATTCCCGGTTCAACCCTGACAAGGTTGAAACGGTTGATGTCAATGCGCAAGAAGCTGGTCGGTCAACGAGCAGGGCATATGGCGACCCTGCGAGAGCAAAAAAGAGTACTGGAAGAGGACTCCCTTCTTTTCTGGGTTCAGGAGGACATTATCAACTTACTGAGTTGGAGGATAAACGACCTTGAGCGGGAGATGGACAAATTGATACTGGGAGATGTGGAGCTTAAAAGGATGCTGGCCTTGTTAACGGGTATCAAAGGAATCGGCAAAGTAACGGCCCGTTTCATGATCGTATATACGGTAGGGTTCACGTCGTTTACCACTTGGCGCAAGTTTGCCTCCTACTGTGGTATAGCGCCCTTTCCCCATAGCTCGGGCACAAGTATCAGGGGAAGGACCAAGGTCAGTCGTTTGGCCAACAAGGAAGGCAAGGCCTTATTGCACCAATGTTCACTGTCGGCCGTAAAATGCAATCCGGAGTTAAAGGCTTACTATGAACGAAGGCTCGAAATTGGCAAGAGCAAAATGAGTACGTTGAACATTATCCGAAACAAGTTAGTGGCAAGAGCCTTCGCCGTAGTAGCACGGGGTACGCCATATGTCAACACAATGGGATACGTTTCTTAGTTTCCAACCGGATCCATTACCAATGTTAGCTGCTAAATAATCCTTCTTCCCTGTAGGGACAAAATTAAGCGGAATAGGATCGTCATGCCTCAAATCGGGAATAAGGCACAGGATTTGACATCTGTCATTTTGTGCCGTTCCATAGTTATTGGATTCTTTCATAAATGTGTCTTGCCCCACTTTTAGTAAGTACCTCCACCATTACCTTTTTTTGATAGCGAAAAAACAACATCCGTTCTTGGACGGCGGCATAAAGCCAGGCTCGTGCCTCGCTCTTTTTTATACGCCTTACCAAGCCCGGACATTGTAGCTGGGTAAGCATCAAAAAAGGTAACGGCGAAGGCCCTATGGGAAGTAAATCAAGACAAGAAATCATGAAAGCGAATCAAGAACTTAAAAATGAAACGTCACAAAAAAATCAAAAAAAGGAAAACGCTCAGGATATAATAAGTAAATCGATTCAAAAGGTTTGCACAAAAAATCTTGGAAGAATAGATAAAACTTATG
This sequence comes from Maribacter taeanensis, assembly GCF_047345145.1. Taxonomy (NCBI): domain Bacteria; kingdom Pseudomonadati; phylum Bacteroidota; class Flavobacteriia; order Flavobacteriales; family Flavobacteriaceae; genus Maribacter; species Maribacter taeanensis. Next base: position 29 of record NZ_JBLFER010000009.1, on the reverse strand, counting down.
CTTCAAAATTTGGATTTATCATAGGATAC
>NZ_JBLFER010000008.1:2492-5371 GCF_047345145.1 Maribacter taeanensis | reverse complement strand
CGCTCCCCCGAAGGGGAGCTTCACTTTGCGCAAGCTTGACGGGCAATTAGTACTACTCGGCTGCATGTATTACTACACTTCTACCTATAGCCTATCAACGTGGTCATCTCCCACGACCCTTTAAAGAAATCTCATCTTGTGGCGGGTTTCGCGCTTATATGCTTTCAGCGCTTATCCCATCCCGACATAGCTACCCAGCAATGCTCCTGGCGGAACAACTGGTGCACCAGCGGTCAGTCCAATCCGGTCCTCTCGTACTAGGATCAGATCCACTCAAATTTCTAACGCCCGCAGTAGATAGAGACCGAACTGTCTCACGACGTTCTGAACCCAGCTCGCGTGCCACTTTAATGGGCGAACAGCCCAACCCTTGGGACCTTCTCCAGCCCCAGGATGTGACGAGCCGACATCGAGGTGCCAAACCCCCCCGTCGATATGAGCTCTTGGGGGAGATCAGCCTGTTATCCCCGGCGTACCTTTTATCCTTTGAGCGATGGCCCTTCCATGCGGAACCACCGGATCACTATGCTCTTGTTTCCAACCTGATCGACCTGTATGTCTCTCAGTCAAGCGCCCTTGTGCCATTGCACTCTACACACGATTGCCAACCGTATTGAGGGCACCTTTAGAAGCCTCCGTTACTCTTTTGGAGGCGACCACCCCAGTCAAACTACCCACCACGCACTGTTCTCTATCTCTAGAGTTAGGCTTCAGACAAGCAAAGGCTGGTATTTCAACAATGACTCCACACCGCCTAGCGACGGCACTTCAAAGTCTCCCAGCTATCCTACACATTGCTTGACCGAAGTCAATACGAAGCTATAGTAAAGGTGCACGGGGTCTTTTCGTCCCACTGCGGGTAACCGGCATCTTCACCGATACTACAATTTCACCGAGCTCATGGCCGAGACAGTGTCCAGATCGTTGCACCATTCGTGCAGGTCGGAACTTACCCGACAAGGAATTTCGCTACCTTAGGACCGTTATAGTTACGGCCGCCGTTTACTGGGGCTTCAATTCAATGCTTCGCCGAAGCTAACATCTCCTCTTAACCTTCCAGCACCGGGCAGGTGTCAGGCCCTATACTTCATCTCTCGATTTTGCAGAGCCCTGTGTTTTTGATAAACAGTCGCCTGGACCTCTTCACTGCGGCCCCCCATACAGGGGGCGACCCTTCTCCCGAAGTTACGGGTCTATTTTGCCTAGTTCCTTAGCCATGAATCTCTCGAGCGCCTTAGAATACTCATCCCAACCACCTGTGTCGGTTTACGGTACGGGCTGCTTCACTCGCTTTTCTTGGAAGTCGATACTCTGGATTATCAGCTTGACCGTAGTCTCACTGTACTATCGAGGTGTTACCACTCTCTTCAACGCACAATTCCGTCTGTGCGCACCAAATTCTCGCCTCCGTCACTTTTAGCGTGAGCAGGTAGCAGAATATTAACTGCTTGTCCATCCACTTCCCCTTTCGGGTACGCGTTAGGTCCCGACTGACCCCCAGCTGATTAGCATAGCTGGGGAAACCTTGGTCTTTCGGCGTGCGGGTTTCTCGCCCGCATTATCGTTACTTATGCCTACATTTTCGTTTGTAGCTCCTCCAGCATCCCTCGCAGGTACACCTTCAACGGCACTACAATGCTCCCCTACCCCTTACAGTAATCTGTAAAGCTATAGCTTCGGTAATATGCTTATGCCCGATCATTATCCATGCGGAATCGCTCGACCAGTGAGCTGTTACGCACTCTTTAAATGAATGGCTGCTTCCAAGCCAACATCCTGGCTGTCTATGCAATTCCACCGCGTTTTGTCAACTTAGCATATATTTTGGGACCTTAGCTGATAGTCCGGGTTCTTTCCCTCTCGGACATGGACCTTAGCACCCATGCCCTCACTGCGCAGAAACATTTTATAGCATTCGGAGTTTGTCAGGAATTGGTAGGCGGTGAAGCCCCCGCATCCAATCAGTAGCTCTACCTCTATAAAACTATCTACACGCTGCACCTAAATGCATTTCGGGGAGTACGAGCTATTTCCGAGCTTGATTGGCCTTTCACCCCTACCCACAGGTCATCCCAAGACTTTTCAACGTCAACGGGTTCGGTCCTCCACTGTGTGTTACCACAGCTTCAACCTGCCCATGGGTAGATCGCACGGTTTCGCGTCTACTACTACTAACTGTATCGCCCTATTCAGACTCGCTTTCGCTACGGCTCCGGACCTGAAGTCCTTAACCTTGCTAGTAAAAGTAACTCGTAGGCTCATTATGCAAAAGGCACGCCGTCACCCCAAAGGGCTCCGACCGCTTGTAAGCGTATGGTTTCAGGATCTATTTCACTCCCTTATTCAGGGTTCTTTTCACCTTTCCCTCACGGTACTGGTTCACTATCGGTCTCTCAGGAGTATTTAGTCTTGGCGGATGGTCCCGCCGGATTCATACAAGGTTTCACGTGCCCCGCACTACTCAGGATACCACTATCTAAAAGGTCTTTACCTATACCGGGCTATCACCGTCTATGGCCAAGCTTTCCAACTTGTTCTAGTTCATCACTCCTCGAATATCGTGGTCCTACAACCCCATTATTGCCGAAACAACAATGGTTTGGACTAATCCAATTTCGCTCGCCGCTACTATCGGAATCACTTTTGTTTTCTCTTCCACCGGGTACTTAGATGTTTCAGTTCCCCGGGTTCGCCTCCTTACGGATACTATGTCTTCAACATAGTGGGTTGCCCCATTCGGATATCTACGGATCATATTGTGTGTGCCAATCCCCGCAGCTTTTCGCAGCTTATCACGTCCTTCATCGCCTCTGAGAGCCTAGGCATTCCCCATACGCCCTTTTCCAGCTTGTCGCCAAACCTTCAAATTTGCTGTATTT
>NZ_JBLFER010000008.1:0-2392 GCF_047345145.1 Maribacter taeanensis | reverse complement strand
GATAATACTCTATACTCTGTACTTAAAAAATTCGTGTCTTATTTTACTATATAAAACTTTTAATTCTCAAATCTTATAACACCCGTGCGGGTATTATAAGTCTGTTCCAATATGTCAATGAACGTTGTCGTGAGCCACGACAGGCAAATAAATACCATCGTACTCAACACAATACTCAAGAGATAAATAAATTATCTCCAGGCATCGCCTGGTGGAGAATATCGGAGTCGAACCGATGACCTCCTGCGTGCAAGGCAGGCGCTCTAGCCAGCTGAGCTAATCCCCCAATTACTAGTCGTTAGTAATTAGTAGTTAGTAGTTAGTACTTAACTACCACCCAACTTCTAGAATTTCCTATTCAATATTTCAATCAATGAACGTATTTTTAGTAGTAAGTCGTTAGTAATTAGTAGTTAGTTATTAAACTAAATACTGTTTACTTCGTACTTAATACACGCAGCAAAGCTGCGTTGTAGTCCCGGGCAGACTCGAACTGCCGACCTCTACATTATCAGTGTAGCGCTCTAACCAGCTGAGCTACGGGACTGTCCCTACTCCTTCTTCCAGTATAAATACCTTCAAAAAAAGCAATTACTTATATATCATTATTGTAAAGACAGTATATGCGCAATTGTAAACTTCAAATCAGTTTTTAGAATGGACCCTGAAACAAGTTCAGGGTATACTAAAACGAAGTTTTAGTATAAAATCGATCAAACGGAACTGGTAATTCTTTTAATTGTCGTCTCTAGAAAGGAGGTGTTCCAGCCGCACCTTCCGGTACGGCTACCTTGTTACGACTTAGCCCTAGTTACCGATCTTGCCCTAGGCCGCTCCTTACGGTGACGGACTTCAGGCACTCCCGGCTTCCATGGCTTGACGGGCGGTGTGTACAAGGCCCGGGAACGTATTCACCGGATCATGGCTGATATCCGATTACTAGCGATTCCAGCTTCACGGAGTCGAGTTGCAGACTCCGATCCGAACTGTGATAGGTTTTATAGATTCGCTCTGCCTTGCGACATGGCTGCTCTCTGTACCTACCATTGTAGCACGTGTGTGGCCCAGGACGTAAGGGCCGTGATGATTTGACGTCATCCCCACCTTCCTCACGGTTTGCACCGGCAGTCTCGTTAGAGTCCCCGACATGACTCGCTGGCAACTAACGACAGGGGTTGCGCTCGTTATAGGACTTAACCTGACACCTCACGGCACGAGCTGACGACAACCATGCAGCACCTTGCAAATTGCCCGAAGGAAAATCTATCTCTAGACCTGTCAATATGCATTTAAGCCCTGGTAAGGTTCCTCGCGTATCATCGAATTAAACCACATGCTCCACCGCTTGTGCGGGCCCCCGTCAATTCCTTTGAGTTTCATTCTTGCGAACGTACTCCCCAGGTGGGATACTTATCACTTTCGCTTGGCCGCCCAGAATTCAAGATTCCGGACAGCTAGTATCCATCGTTTACGGCGTGGACTACCAGGGTATCTAATCCTGTTCGCTCCCCACGCTTTCGTCCATCAGCGTCAGTATATAGTTAGTCACCTGCCTTCGCAATCGGTGTTCTATGTAATATCTATGCATTTCACCGCTACACTACATATTCCGGCAACTTCACTATAACTCAAGACAACCAGTATCAAAGGCAATTTTACAGTTGAGCTGCAAACTTTCACCTCTGACTTAGCTGCCCGCCTACGGACCCTTTAAACCCAATAATTCCGGATAACGCTCGGACCCTCCGTATTACCGCGGCTGCTGGCACGGAGTTAGCCGGTCCTTATTCTTACGGTACCGTCAGTAGAGTACACGTACTCTTTTTTCTTCCCGTATAAAAGCAGTTTACTACCCATAGGGCATTCTTCCTGCACGCGGCATGGCTGGATCAGAGTCTCCTCCATTGTCCAATATTCCTCACTGCTGCCTCCCGTAGGAGTCTGGTCCGTGTCTCAGTACCAGTGTGGGGGATCCCCCTCTCAGGGCCCCTACCCATCGTAGCCATGGTAAGCCGTTACCTTACCATCTAACTAATGGGACGCATGGCCATCTTTTACCGCCCGAAGGCTTTAACTATCTCGTAATGCTACAAAAAGTACTATGGGGCATTAATCTTCGTTTCCAAAGGCTATTCCCCTGTAAAAGGTAGGTTCCATACGCGGTGCGCACCCGTGCGCCGGTCGTCATCAAAGTGCAAGCACTTCATGTTACCCCTCGACTTGCATGTGTTAGGCCTGCCGCTAGCGTTCATCCTGAGCCAGGATCAAACTCTTCATCGTTAATCTTTAAATAATATTAAGTACTAACAACCAAAATCATCTCCCAGCTCCGTAATCTCGATTTAATTCTTACAATATCTATCTTTCAATAAATACCATATATGATTCTTAA
>NZ_JBLFER010000007.1:0-245275 GCF_047345145.1 Maribacter taeanensis | reverse complement strand
GGCCATGGCGATGGGGCTCACCCCTTACCATTCCGAACAGGGAAGTTAAGCCCATCTGCGCCGATGGTACTGCTACACCAAGTGGGAGAGTAGGTAGCCGCCTTCTTCAAGCCCCTTCACAATTGTGAAGGGGCTTTTTTTATAAAATTATGGCATGAAAAAGTAAACAATCAAAAAAGCCACTTCTATTGAAGTGGCTTTTTAATTATATATGATTCTAGTGTTACACCCTTGGCAAATCACCTTCACCCTTTAAAGGTAAATACGATTCTCCCATTAGGAATGTATCAATATGATGTGCTGCTTGTCTACCCTCTGAAATTGCCCAAACGATTAGTGATTGTCCTCTACGCTGATCACCAGCAACAAATACTCCAGGAACATTTGTTTGATAATTACTTTCAGAAGCCTTAATGTTCGTTCTAGCATCAGCTTCTAAACCTAACTGCTCGGCGATCGTCATTTCAGAACCTGTAAAGCCCATTGCAAGTAATGCCAATTCACATTTCCATTCTTTTTCGGTTCCTTCAACTTCCTTTAAAATAGGTCGTTGACCAGGTTGTTTAATCCATTCTACTTCTGCGGTTATTAATCCTTTCAGATTACCATTTTTGTCACCGATAAATTCTTTTGTGGAAATACTAAAAAAGCGTTCAGCCCCTTCTTTATGCGAAGAACTAGTTCTAAGGCGCATAGGCCAAAAAGGCCAAGGCTGACCTTCTGGACGTTCTTCAGTAGCCATTGGCATGATTTCAAAATTTGAAACTGATTTGGCACCATGTCTAATAGAGGTTCCAATACAATCTGAACCCGTATCACCACCACCTATTACAACAACGTCTTTGTCTGTGGCAAGAATTTCGTTTTCAAATTTCTTGACACCATCTACGCGTCTATTATTTTGAGGAAGAAAATCCATCGCTTGTACCACTCCATTTAAATCTGAGCCTTTGATAGGTAAATTTCTTCGAACAGTTGCGCCTCCACAGAGAACAATTGCATCAAAATCATTTTTCAGCTCGTCAGCTTTAACATCAATCCCGACGTTAACTCCGCATTTAAATTCGATACCTTCTTCTTCTAAAACGGCAAGCCTTCGGTCAATCACGTGTTTTTCCATTTTAAAATCTGGAATTCCGTAACGCAATAATCCACCAGGCTTTTCATCTCTTTCAAAAACGGTAACTGTATGTCCAGCTCTATTTAACTGCTGTGCGGCGGCAAGTCCTGCAGGGCCTGAACCTATTACTGCAACTTTCTTTTCAGTTCTTGTTGCCGGAGGTTGGGCTACAATCCATCCTTTTTCAAAGGCAGTTTCAACAATGTTCTTTTCAATATTTTCAATAGAAACAGGGTCCTCATTAATTCCTAAAACACATGCTTCCTCACAAGGAGCGGGGCATAGTCTTCCCGTAAATTCCGGGAAGTTATTCGTCGAATGCAAAATACCTGCAGCCTTTTCCCATTTCCCTCTGTAAACAGCATCATTAAAATCCGGAATTAAATTTCCCAAGGGGCAGCCGCTATGGCAGAAAGGAATACCACAATCCATGCAACGGGCACCTTGGTCTTTAAGTTCTTTTTCGTCCATAGGAACGGTAAACTCCTTGTAATTTTTCACCCGCTTTTCAACGGCTGTGTAACCTTCCACTTTTCTATCGAATTCCAAAAATCCTGTTATCTTTCCCATGTCTCGATTTATATAGTTTGTAGTTTTTCTTCTTCCAAGCGAATCAAAGCTTGACGATATTCCTCAGGAAATATCTTCACAAAATCAGGTAAACAATCTTCCCAATTTTCAAGAATACGTTGCGCCAATGGACTCATTGTATAATTATAATGACTTTCAATCAATTCACGTAGTTGTTTGATATCTTGGTCTTCTTCAACGGCTAAAAGATTCAGGCCTTCTTTGCTACAATTTTTCTCGAAGGTTTTGTTCTTGTCATAAACAAAGGCAATTCCACCGCTCATTCCAGCACCAAAGTTTCTTCCTACTTCGCCCAGAATTACGGCAACCCCGCCAGTCATATACTCGCAACCATGGTCTCCAATACCTTCGACTACTGTTTTTGCACCCGAATTTCGAACACAAAAGCGTTCGCCAGCTTTTCCGTTTATATAGGCTCTTCCGGCTGTAGCCCCATAGAGCGTAACGTTTCCAGTAATAACATTTTCCTCAGGAACAATTGTAGACCCATCCGGTACTTTTATAACCAACTTAGCTCCTGATAATCCTTTACCTAAATAGTCATTGGTATTTCCGTTTACGGTCATGGTCAAACCTCTGGTCGCAAATGCTCCAAAGCTTTGTCCTGCTGAGCCTGTGAAATTCAATTTGAGTGTATTTATCGGAAGGCCTTGAGCTCCGTATATTTTGGAAATTTCATTACTAATTATTGCTCCGACCGCTCTATCCGTATTACAAATTGGAAAATCTAAAACAGCTTTTTCCTTTCTAAATAAAGAAGGATTTGCCTTTTCAATAATTTCAAACTCAATGGACTTGTCTACATCATGCACTTGCTTTTGCGTATTGTAGAATTTAGTTCCTGCAGGTACATCAACTTGATGTAAAATTGGAGTCAAATCGATACCATTTGCTTTATAGTGATTAATCGCTTGTTTACGGTCCAATTTTTGGACTTGCCCTACCATTTCATTAACAGTTCTAAAACCTAGTTGAGCCATTATTTCACGCAATTCTTGAGCGACGAAATACATATAGTTCACAACGTGTTCTGGCTTGCCCTTGAACTTCTTACGCAATTCAGGATTCTGAGTCGCAATTCCTACTGGACAGGTATTCAAATGGCAAACACGCATCATAATACAACCTGAGGCAACCAAAGGTGCAGTGGCAAAACCAAATTCTTCTGCTCCTAATAAACAAGCAACAGCAACGTCACGACCTGTTTTTAGTTGTCCATCACATTCTAAGACAATTCTATTTCTCAAATCATTCATGACTAAAGTTTGTTGCGCTTCGGCGATTCCTAATTCCCATGGAAGACCTGCATGTTTTAATGAGGTTAGAGGAGATGCTCCTGTGCCACCATCGAAACCTGATACCAATACAACATCCGCTTTGGCTTTTGCTACACCCGCAGCAACGGTACCAACTCCTATTTCGGAAACTAATTTCACATTGATTCTTGCTTCGCGATTTGCTGATTTTAAATCGAAAATCAATTGTGATAAATCTTCAATGGAATAAATATCGTGATGTGGAGGAGGGGAAATCAATCCCACATAAGGAGTTGAATTTCTCGTTTTGGCAATAGCCGGATTTACTTTCGGTCCTGGCAATTGCCCGCCTTCACCTGGCTTAGCACCTTGCGCCATTTTTATTTGTATCTCTTTGGCATTGGTCAGGTAATCGGAAGTAACCCCGAAACGACCTGATGCTACTTGCTTGATGGCACTATTCCGCCAATCTCCACTAGCATTTTTATAAAAACGTTCTGCGTCTTCCCCACCTTCACCTGAATTACTCTTACCACCAATTCGGTTCATGGCAATGGCAAGGTTTTCGTGTGCCTCTTTACTAATAGAACCGTAGGACATCGCTCCCGTTTTGAAACGCTTTACGATTTCCGTCCATGGTTCTACTTCATCTAATGGAATTGGGTCATAGTTTGAAAACTCAAACAAACCACGAATAGTCATTAAATTCTTAGACTGTTCATTCACCATTTCTGAGAACTCCTTGTAGCTATCAGTTTCATTATTACGAACCGCTTTTTGAAGTTTTGCTACCGATAATGGATTGAACATGTGTTTTTCGCCATCACGTCTCCAGCGGTATTCACCGCCCATGGGTACATCTAAATTCGCCGCTACTTCTTTTTTGGCAAATGCCTTGGCGTGACGTTTGGCAATCTCTTTCTCAATTTCATACAATCCGATACCCTGAATTCTAGTAGGTGTATTCGGGAAGTATTTACCAACAACTTTTGTATTTATTCCGATACATTCGAATAGTTGTGACCCACGGTAAGAATTTAAAGTAGAGATGCCTATTTTGTTCATTACCTTAAGAATACCCTTGCCAATAGCTTTGTTGTAGTTCTTAATTGCTTCATCGAAGGTATACTCTGTTATATCATGCTCCTCAATCTGTTCACCAATGATTTCATTTACCAAATAGGGATTAATAGCACTGGCACCAAAACCAAAAAGCAAAGCAAAATGGTGTACTTCTCGAGGTTCAGCAGATTCTACTATAACACTTAATTTTGAGCGCTTTCCTAGTTTTTGTAATCCACTATTTACAAATGAACAAGCTAATAAAGCGGGAATTGGCGCCTGCTTGTCGCTAACATTTCTATCTGAAAGAATAATGATATTAGTTCCTTCATCCACGGCTTTCGAAGCTTGGTTCAAGATAGATTCCAAGGCATCTTCTAAACCATTGTGTCCTTTTTCTATTTCATATAAGGTAGGAATTGAAACCACTTTATAATCCGGACTAGCATCATAGTTTTTGATTTTGTCCAAATCTTCTTTTGAGATTACCGGATTCTGAATTTTTAGTTTTCGGCAATGCAATTCCGAGAAATCGAAAATATTATGGTCACTACCTAAAGTAAGGCTGATATCAGTAATTAATTCCTCGCGAATACCATCTAATGGTGGGTTTGTAACCTGAGCAAACAATTGCTTGAAGTAATTGTATATCAACTGAGGACGTTCGGATAGAACCGCAATAGGGGTATCTGAACCCATCGAACCAATAGGCTCTTTGGCAGTTTTCCCCATGGGAAGGATAATCGTATTGATATCTTCCAAGGTATAACCAAAGGCGGCTTTTCGCTTGTCTAAAGATGCTTCTCCTAAGAAAAGTGGACAATCATTATAAGGAATATCCTTTAAGTGTACTAGATTTTTATCCAACCACTTTTGATAGGGATGACGCTTTGCAATTTCATCTTTTATTTCCTCATCGTTGATGATACGACCGGCTTCCATATTTACCAAGAACATTTTGCCTGGCTCAAGTCTTCCGTGGAATTCCACATTTTCCGGAGCAATATCAACGACACCAACTTCTGAAGACATAATCACATAATCATCTTTGGTGACGGTATATCTTGACGGACGGAGTCCATTTCTGTCCAAAACAGCACCGATATAATTCCCATCGGTAAAGGGAACGGATGCAGGTCCATCCCAAGGTTCCATCATACAGGAGTGATATTCGTAAAAAGCTCTTTTGGCTTCCGACATATCAGGATTTTTCTCCCATGCTTCAGGTACCAAAATCATCATCACTTCTGGAAGTGAGCGGCCAGTCATTAATAGTAATTCCACCACCATATCCATGGTAGCAGAATCAGATTTCCCCGGAAGGATAACCGGAATAATATTTTTAATCTCTTCGCCAAACCAATCGCTTTCTAAAAGTTCTTCTCGGGAGCGCATTCTGGTGACATTGCCGCGAAGTGTATTTATCTCGCCATTGTGGCACATGTATCTAAAAGGCTGAGCCAAATCCCAAGTAGGGAAGGTGTTTGTAGAGAATCTTTGGTGTACTAGAGAAAGTCTAGTGACAACTCTTGGGTCCATCAAATCTTTATAATAAAGACTAATGTCTTTAGGCATCAAAAGGCCTTTGAAAATGATAATTTTTGTGGAGAGACTTGGAACATAGAAAAAACCGCTCTCTGAAAGTTTAGAATTGATAATGGTATGCTCGGTTACTTTCCGAGCTATAAAAAGTTTCAAATTGAAATTGAATTCGTCTTGCTCAGCGTTCTCCTTGGCGATAAAGAGTTGTTTTACAAAGGGCTCAGTTTCCATGGCGATTCTTCCCGGAACTGAACGGTTCACGGGAACATCTCTCCAGCCTAAAAGTTGAAGCCCTTGTTTTTTAATGTTTTCTTCAAAAACCTTTACACAAAAATCACGTTGATTCTCTTTTTGAGGAAGAAAGACATTACTAACCGCGTATTGACCTGGTGCGGGTAATTCGAAACTACATTCGGCTACAAAGAAATCATGAGGAATATCAATAAGGATTCCCGCGCCATCACCTGTTTTTCCATCAGCACTTACCGCACCGCGATGTTCTAACTTATCAAGAATCTCAAGTGCTTTGTGAATGATGTCATTCGACTTCTTTCCTTTCAAACTACAAATGAATCCTGCGCCGCAGTTATCATGCTCAAATTCCGGTAGGTATAGCCCCTGTTTCTCTAGCCTCATAAATTATCGTATTTCTTCAAAAATAACCTTTTTGCTGAGCTATTTTTATTGATTTAAATGAAATGAATAAAAATATTCAACGATATCAAATAATCGTTAAAAATTATGCAAATAAAGATTTTTGAATGACTTAAATTATCAATCTGATAAATTTAAGTCATTCGGAGGCTATTTGAGGTGTATTTTAGGGGGTAAAAAGCGTCGACTATTGATTTGTAACAAAAAACCCTTGCAATAGTATTGCCTTAACAGTTTTTCGAGTGATTTTAAACAAGCAACCCCTCAAAAAGGAGGGGTTGCTTGTTCTAACTCTAGAAAATATTCTTTTAATCTCTCAATACACTTCTTGAAATTACAATTTTTTGTATTTCAGAAGTACCTTCATAAATCTGCGTAATCTTGGCATCACGCATCAGACGTTCAACATGATAGTCTTTCACGAATCCGTTACCACCATGAACTTGAACGGCTTCTACGGTTGTTTCCATGGCCACTTGCGAGGCGTATAATTTTGCCATCGCTCCTGAAAGGTCGTAGTTGTTGCCTTGGTCCTTATCCCATGCTGCTTTATAAACTAGATGTCTGGCCGCCTGAATTTGTGTGTGCATGTCTGCTAGTTTAAAAGCTATCGCTTGATGATTGCTAATTTCTGTTCCAAATGCCTTTCGCTCTTTGGAATATTTTAAAGCTAGTTCATACGCTCCTGCTGCAATACCTAATGCTTGTGCGGCGATTCCTATTCTTCCTCCTGCAAGGGTTTTCATGGCAAATTTAAATCCGAAACCATCTTCACCAATACGATTTTCCTTAGGCACTTTCACATCATTAAAAATCAATGAATGCGTATCGCTTCCACGGATACCTAACTTATTTTCTTTAGGGCCAATTTCAAATCCTTCAGCACCTTTTTCAACGATTAAGGCGTTAATGCCTTTATGCCCTTTTTCTTTATCAGTTTGTGCAATTACCAAGTAGACTTCAGCAGAATTCCCATTGGTAATCCAGTTTTTGGTGCCGTTGATAACATAGTGGTCGCCTTTGTCAATTGCAGTAGTTTTTTGCGAAGTGGCATCACTGCCCGCCTCAGGTTCAGATAAACAGAAGGCCCCAATGATTTCTCCAGAAGCTAGACGCTTTAAATATTTCTCTTTTTGTTCTTCGGTACCATAAGTTTCAAGTCCATAGCAGACCAAAGAGTTGTTAACGGAAACGATGACAGAGGCGGAAGCGTCTATTTTGGAAAGTTCTTCCATGGCAATGACGTAAGACATCGTATCCATTCCACTACCGTTGTATTTCGGGTCTACCATCATTCCTAGGAACCCCAATTCCGCCATTTTTTTGACTTGTTCGGTAGGAAACTCTTGATTGTCATCCCGCTCAATAACTCCTGGGAGTAGTTCATTTTGAGCAAAATCCCTTGCCGCTTCTTGTATCATGAGGTGTTCTTCCGATAGTGAAAAATCCATATAGAATATCTTTTAAATTTTCTTTGAGCAAAGATAAGGGTAAGCTGGAAATTAAGAATCATATTTGGGATAGTATTGGGCTAAAAAAAAGTCTTTTTAACGAGCAGAAAACTTCTAAACCAATTGCAAATTTTTATATTTGTTGACTTCGATTTTTTCGTATCGATTAAATATAAAATTATGGACCAGCAGTAACCCCGTATGGGGAAAATGAAAATTTCAAACGCAACACGAATGAAAATTGGATTACATAATTTTATAAATGAATTGTAATGAAAGAATTACTAAAAGCATACGATAACAAACAACCCGAAATCGTTTTTAACTGGAAAGATTCTCAAACAGAAGCTGAAGGCTGGACAGTCATTAACTCACTTCGAGGAGGAGCGGCAGGTGGAGGAACCCGAATGCGGGAAGGACTGGATATGAATGAAGTACTTTCTTTGGCAAAGACCATGGAAGTAAAGTTTACGGTGTCGGGCCCACCGATAGGAGGAGCAAAATCAGGGATTAATTTCAATCCTAACGACCCACGAAAAAAAGGAGTTTTAGAGCGCTGGTATCATGCCGTGGCCCCGCTTTTGAAAAGCTACTATGGCACTGGTGGGGATTTGAATGTCGATGAAATTCACGAAGTCATTCCGATTACGGAGGATGCTGGAGTCTGGCATCCGCAAGAAGGGGTTTTTAACGGTCACTTCAAACCAACGGAAGCCGATAAAATCAATCGTATTGGTCAACTCAGAATGGGTGTAATCAAGGCTATCGAAACCGATAAATTTTCTCCTGGAGTAGGAAGAAAGTATACCATAGCTGATATGATTACGGGTTATGGAGTTGCAGAAGCTGTTCGGCACTATTACGATATTTACGGCGGAAACGTAGTTGGCAAAAAAGCAGTGGTACAAGGTTTTGGAAATGTAGGTAGTGCCGCGGCTTATTATTTAGCACAAATGGGTGCCAAGGTGGTCGGAATTATTGATAGGGCTGGGGGAGTAATTAATGAAGAAGGCTTTTCTTTTGAAGAGATTCAGCAGTTTTTTCTGAACAAGAAAGGAAATAGTTTGATGGCCGATGCTAATCAGTTGATTCCTTTTGAGGAAATCAATGAGCGTATTTGGAATTTACCAACGGAGATTTTCGTGCCATGTGCAGCTTCCCGACTAATCACTAAGGAACAGATTGCCCAAATGATTGATACTGGACTAGAAGTGATTTCTTGCGGAGCAAACGTGCCTTTCGCAGATAAGGAAATCTTTTTCGGGCCGATAATGGAATATACAGATGGGAGAGTTAGCCTTATTCCAGATTTCGTAAGTAACTGCGGAATGGCTCGGGTTTTTGCTTATTTTATGGAAAAAAGAGTAGGAATTGACGACGAATTGATATTTAAAGACACTTCAGATACCATTCGGAAAGCAATTTTAAATATCTTTAAGCAAAATCCTTCGAAAACCAATTTATGTTCCACAGGATTTGAAATTGCATTGAAACAATTAATATAAACCAACCACTCTATGGAATCAGCAATTATACTCGTATTCGTTCTCGGCTATTTAGCAATAACACTTGAGCACAATTTAAAAATCGATAAACTCATACCAGCCTTAGTTATGATGGCTATATGTTGGGCGTTAATCGCTTTGGGTATAGATGGTTTCACAACTTGGTTTGATTCGGGTAAACATGCCTTAGTTGATAATTTTGCAGGAATGGGGCATGAGGATAAACTCCATTTGATGGAGGAAACCTTGTTACATCATCTTGGTAAGACTGCCGAGATTCTAGTATTCCTTTTAGGAGCAATGACCATCGTTGAAATCATTGATTATTTCGATGGTTTTGCGACAATCAAAGGTTTTGTAAAGACGAAGAGTAAAAGTAAAATTTTATGGATTTTCTGTATTCTAGCTTTCATTCTTTCTGCAATCATTGATAATTTAACCGCTACAATTGTTTTGATTTCCATTTTGCAGAAAATTGTGAAAGAGCGTGATGTCCGTATTTGGTACGCAGGTCTAATTATTATCGCTGCAAATGCTGGTGGTGCTTGGTCGCCAATAGGTGATGTAACCACCACAATGCTTTGGATTGGAAATAAAGTGACCACTGTAAAATTGATTAGTTACTTACTAATTCCTTCATTAATATGCATGCTGGTGCCTGCCTTTATTGCTTCTTTTTTACCGGCCTTCAAAGGCAATTTGGAGACATCTGGAGGAGATGATAAGCCTGCCAGTAAGTTGAGTGCCAGAATGCTGTACTTAGGATTAGGGGCGATTGTTTTTGTGCCTATTTTTAAAACGGTTACCCACTTGCCTCCATATGTGGGAATGATGCTTTCCTTAGGTGTGGTAGCGACATTTGCCGAAATATATAGTAAGAGTAAATTCAATATTAGCAGTGTCCATGATGATGATGGTGAGCATATGTCAGCACACCATAGTCCGGTGCATAGTTCCTTGTCAAAAATTGAATTACCTAGTATTCTTTTTTTCTTAGGAATTCTTATGGCTGTAGCAGCTTTGGAATCATTAGGACAACTCTTCGGTTTTGCCACATGGTTACAGGATAATGTAGAATTGGTAGGCACCGAAATGGCGGGAACCCGTGTTTCTGATTTAGTAGTCGTCTTGTTAGGGGTAGGCTCAGCGGTAATCGATAACGTTCCGTTGGTTGCAGCTAGTTTAGGAATGTTCTCAGAAGCGTTGGATGACCAACTATGGCATTTTATTGCATATTCGGCTGGAACAGGCGGGAGTATGTTGATTATTGGTTCCGCTGCGGGAGTAGTTGCAATGGGCATGGAAAAGATTGATTTCTTCTGGTATTTAAAGAAGATTACATGGCTGGCCGCAATCGGATTTTTGGCTGGTGCAGTTACCTTTATTTTATTGCGACAATTTATATAAATCGTATACTTTTATCGATAAACTACCGTTATAAGGGCAACTATACACATTAAAGAATTCTATGCTATTATTCCAAGACCTTGCGCAGGACCCTGAAATGGGTGATGTGCTCTCCGAAGAAAAAACACTCTCAGTAATTGATTTGATATTTAATGGTGGTACGGGTAGTGTGGTTATCATATCTGTCCTTTTCATTATGCTATTTGTGGCATTGTATATCTATTTTGAGCGCATTTTTGCTATTAAGGCGGCGTCAAAAATAGATAGTAACTTCATGAACCAAATACGCGATCATGTTAGTGGAGGCAAATTAGATGCGGCAAAAATGTTATGTGCGCAAACAGATTCACCAGTCGCTAGATTAACGGAAAAGGGTATTTCTCGTATAGGAAAACCTTTAGATGACATCAACACGGCGATTGAAAATGCTGGTACTCTTGAAGTGTATAAACTAGAGAAAAACGTCAGTATTTTGGCTACCGTAGCCGGTGCGGCACCAATGATTGGTTTCTTAGGAACCGTAATTGGTATGATTTTGGCATTCCATGAGATGGCTACTAGTGGTGGTCAGGCGGAAATGGGATCATTGGCATCAGGTATTTACACGGCCATGACAACAACTGTTGCCGGTTTAATTGTTGGTATTATCGCTTATATCGGATATAATCACCTGGTGAATAGAACCGATAAGGTGGTACATAAGATGGAAGCTAATGCAGTTGATTTCTTAGATCTTTTGAACGAACCACTATAAGCTGGTATTATGAAGTTAAAAGGAAGAAATAAAGTGAGTCCTGACTTTAGCATGTCTTCAATGACGGATATCGTATTCCTGTTATTGATATTTTTCATGCTAACTGCGAATTCACCTAATGCGTTAGATTTACTTTTGCCAAAAGCGAAGGGGAAGTCCACTAATACGCAAAATGTATCCGTAAGTATCGATAAGAACTTACAGTATTTTGTGAACAATGAAAGAATTAACGGAGACTATATAGAAATTGAATTAAAAAAGGCACTAGAAGGACAAGATAAACCCACAATTATTCTAAGGGCAGAGGAAAGCGTAGCTATAAAAGAAGCTGTAAACGTTATGGATATTGCCAACAGAAACAATTACAAAGTTATTTTGGCCGTGCGACCTAACTAGGTACGAGCGCATGTCATTCTTAGATACGAGACACAAGAAAAAATCATTTACACTCACGACACTGCTGTTGAGTGTACTACTCCTTGTACTTTTCTATATAGGACTTACCTATATAGATCCTCCTGAAGAAAACGGTATTTCAGTTAATTTCGGAACCACAGAATTTGGAAAAGGACGAGTTCAACCCAAAGAAAAAATTCGCTCGGAACCTTTAGATACACCGCCCGTTGAACCTACAAAACAAGAAGAAGTAATAGAGGAAGTGATTGAGGAGGAAGTTGTAGAAGAAGAACCTAAAAAAGTAGTCGAGAAAGAATCGCCTTCAGAAAAGGTATTGACCAGGGAAAGTGAGGAAGCCATAAAAATCAAGCAAGCCAAAGAGGCTAAGAAAAGAGCTGAAGATGCTGCCAAAGCAGAGCAAAAGAGAAAGGAAGACGCCATAAAGAGAGAGAAAGCCAAAGCAGCTAAAATTGCCCAGCAAAAGAAAGATGCTGAGGAGAAGGCTAGAAAAGAACAGGAAGCCAAAAAGAAGAAACTTGATGAGTTGATGGGCGGACTAAACAAGTCCGACGGGACGGCATCTGGTTCAGAAGGCGATGATGATCGAGCTGGGGATAAAGGCCAGCCTGGGGGAGACCCTTATGCTACGAGTTATTATGGTAGTCCCGGTTCAGGAAGCGGAACAGGTGGTTACGGACTTAACGGACGGTCGTTAGTACGAAAAGGTAAAGTGCCACAAGAATGCAATCAGGCAGGTAGAGTAGTGGTTAAAATCGTTGTGGATAGAAATGGGAATGTAATAAGTGCAACCCCTGGAGTAAAAGGAACAACCAACAATGATCCGTGTTTGCTAGAACCGGCTAAGAAAACTGCATTTAAGCACAAATGGAATTTGGATTCCAATGCGCCTAGTTCTCAAGTAGGTTTTGTAGTGGTGAATTTCAAGTTAGGAGAGTGACCTACAAAGAGACTTTAGAGTGGATGTTCGCGCAACTTCCCATGTATCAAAAACTGGGAAAAGACGCACTCAGTCACAAGCTCGATAAAATACTTCTGTTTTCAGAACATTTGGGTAATCCTGAGAAAAAATTCAAAAGCATTCATGTTGCAGGAACCAATGGTAAAGGCTCCAGTAGCCATATGCTGGCTTCCATCTTGCAAGAAGCAGGGCATAAAGTCGGATTATATACTTCACCCCATTTAAAAGATTTCCGAGAGCGCATTCGAATCAACGGTAAAACAGTTGGTAAGAAGTTCGTAGTAGATTTTATTTCAAAAAATGAATCTTTTTTTGAGGAAAATAAACTCTCATTTTTCGAAATGACTGTTGGGATGGCCTTCGATTATTTCGCTAAGAAGAATGTAGACATCGCTATTGTAGAAGTAGGCTTAGGAGGCCGATTCGATTCTACTAATATTATAACTCCGGAGGTTTCCCTGATTACTAACATTGGTTTGGACCATATGGATATTCTTGGTGATACCTTGGGTAAAATCGCCTATGAAAAAGCGGGTATCATAAAAGAAAATGTTCCTATTGTGGTTAGCGAATATCAAAAGGAAATTTCTGAAGTATTCGAAGGCGTAGCCAAATTGAAAAATTCAAAGCTAGCATTCGCAAGTCAAACAATGGAAGTTGAGTTTGAAACCTCTCTTTTAGGAAATTGCCAATCGAAGAATATTAAAGGTGTTGTTGCTACTTTAAAGGAATTGAATGGATTTGACGTTCGAAAAAAGCACATTAAAACAGGACTTAAAAAAGTGGTCGAAAACACAGGTCTCCTTGGAAGATGGCAAATACTTGAAAAACAACCTAAAATAGTTTGTGATACCGCGCATAATAGAGAAGGATTGACATTGGTTTTGGAGCAAATCGAGCAACAAAAGTTTGATAAATTGCATATTGTTCTGGGCTTTGTGAAGGATAAAAATTTGGAAGCAGTTCTTCCGCTATTTCCAAAGAGTGCTGTCTATTATTTCTGCGAACCAAATATTCAAAGAAGATTAGATGCTGATTTATTGAAGGATGAAGCGATTAAATTAGGTTTAAAAGGGAGAGTTTATAGTTCGGTAAAGAAGGCCAAAAAAGCTGCAGAAAAGAATGCTTCAAAATCGGATTTCATCTTTATTGGAGGAAGTAATTTTGTGGTGGCTGAGGTGGTTTAATTTTTTCTTTCTTTTTCTTTTGGAGTAACTAAAACTATTCTATATTTGCAATCCCTTTTTAGGGCTCTTAGCTCAGTTGGTTCAGAGCACCTGCCTTACAAGCAGGGGGTCACTGGTTCGAATCCAGTAGGGCCCACAAAAAAAGCTTCCGATTTATCGGAAGCTTTTTTATTTAGAAGAGTATTTTTGGATTGTTTTTAAAATTGAAATAAATACTACCTTAGCAAACTTCAAAGGGTTATTAGCTCAGTTGGTTTAGAGCGCTGCCTTGACAGGGCAGAGGTCACTGGTTCGAATCCAGTATGACCCACTTGAATTTTCAGTGTAGAGGAATTTAGATGATATCTAACAGGCGCTCCAAAGCCATGCCGCGCGAACCTTTTATTAGCAAAGCTGCCTTTTCCTTTAAAGGATTATTTTTTAAATAATCAGCTACTGAATCAAAAGATTCAAATGTTTTCAAAGAAGTTTTAATGCCGTTAAAATTTTCACCGATCAAATACACATCATTTAGGTCATGTTCTGCCGCCAAGTCTGCAATGTTCTGATGTTCTATTTTAGCTGTTATACCAAGCTCAAACATATCACCTAAGAAAGCTATTTTGTTTTTGCCTTCCATGGTTTGAAAATTATCTAGGGCCGCTTTCATACTAGTCGGGTTGGCGTTATAGGCATCCAAAATAACGCTGTGTCCATTTTTGTTTAAAATTTGAGAGCGATTATTTGCAGGGGCATATGATTCGATAGCTTCCTTTACAGCTTCCAAAGGAACTCCAAAGTATTTGCCCATAAGAACAGCCGCTG
The DNA here is from genome assembly GCF_047345145.1 of Maribacter taeanensis. NCBI lineage: Bacteria > Pseudomonadati > Bacteroidota > Flavobacteriia > Flavobacteriales > Flavobacteriaceae > Maribacter > Maribacter taeanensis. The sequence continues at coordinate 230,567 of NZ_JBLFER010000007.1, read as the reverse complement.
CACAGTTGGTAAAATTATAACTTCCGATGAGTTGCGAATTGATGGTAAGATCTTCAATTTTAATTTGCACAAAAGGATTTGCCTCCAAAAATTCAATCCTATAAAATTCATGATTGTCTTTACTGAAACCAATTTTTTTTATGTGCCTTCCAAGCTTTTCCAATTGAATAGGATCATCTGCATTTAGAAAAACATTTTGGTTGTTGGATAAGAGATAATCATACAATTCACTTTTGCCTTTTATAACTCCTAGCTCACCACCGAAGCCTTCTAGGTGAGCCTTACCAAAATTTGTAATGTATCCAAAATCAGGTTGTGCAATTCCGCATAAAAATTCAATTTCTTTTTGGTGATTAGCGCCCATTTCTACAATTGCAATTTCAGTTTCGGGCTTTATGGATAGGAGCGTCAAGGGAACACCAATATGATTATTCAAATTACCAACGGTGGCGATAGTTTTATATTTTTTTGAAAGTACGCAATTGATTAATTCTTTGGTTGTGGTTTTGCCATTACTCCCCGTCAAGCTAATCACTTTTGCAGAACTTTCATTTCTGTGATGTTTCGCCAATTCTTGAAGTGTTTTTAGAACATCACCAACTAGTAAATAAGAATTAGAATCCGCATATTTTTTTTCATCGATTACTGCGTATTTCGCTCCTTTTTTTAGTGCATCAAAAGCAAACTTATTTCCATTGAAGTTATCACCTTTCAAAGCGAAGAAGATACAGTCTTTGGTTATTTTACGAGTGTCTGTACATACGTTTGGGAACTCTAAAAAAATGGAGTACAATTTGGCTATATTCATAAAACAAAAGTATAAAAAAAGCCCTGACATAAATATCAGGGCTTTCTATCTTTCTCCAGCAATTCCTTACTTTGCTTTTTTACCTCTTGGTGTTTTGTTCTTTGTTTTTGACTTAGAACCAACTCTTGACATGGCACATCTAAAACCAATATAATCTGTTGCCATATATTGCGGTAAGTATCTTCTTTGAGCGGGGTCTAACCAGTATGCTCTATCTCTCCATGAACCTCCCTTGAAAACACGAACCTCATCGTTTATCAAAGTTGTTCTGTTGTTAGACTGGTCATACTGACGTGTTATTTTTCCTGCCGAATCACGCTCAACTTTATGCTTAGGTGAATCGTACATTTTTCTTTGATTTTCCTCGTCTTCTTCATCACTGAATCTATCAAAGAATCTTGATGAACCTGGATCACCATCTCTATATGCTCTATTATCACTAGAGTCAAAATTAGTTCTTAAATAAGTTTCTTCTTCATCAACAGGAACCATCTTGATTTCACCAGGAAGGTTAACGGCTACCACCTTACCATTTGGCAACGTGTCATAAACAACTGAGTCTCTTAGGATATTTACTTTACCATCTTCACCAATTGCGGTTTTCATATAAATGTTACCTCTATAATAGTTGAAATCACTTACCTCATCATCAACAATAGGACGATATACATCAGATACCCATTCAGCTACGTTACCTGCCATATCGTACAGGCCTAAATCATTTGGCTTGTAAGACATAACTTCTGCTGTAATATCAGCACCATCATCAGACCATCCTGCGATTCCACCATAATCACCTTTTCCTTGCTTAAAGTTGGCTAACTGATCACCTCTACCGACACGTTGTCCGTTTCTGGTATAGTCACCTTCCCATGGATATTTTTTTCTACCTCTGTAGTTGTTATACTCACGTGTACCTTGATTCGCCTGAGCAGCATATTCCCATTCTGTTTCTGTTGGTAGTCTGTATTCAGGAGAGATAATTCCAGTACTTCTGTTTGCGAATGTGTTTACACTATCTTTTTTCTGCTTTCCTTGTAAAGAATCAATTTGACCATTATAAACAGATTCAGGTCTATTTAAATATGCTTCAGTACTAAAGGTGCCTTCAACTTCGCCTGATGCAGCTTTGTATTTTGCTTCTGAAGATAGGTAACCCTCTTTCTCTAATAATACTTCATTAACTCTATCAGTTCTCCATTCTGCAAACTGAGTAGCTTGAATCCAATTAACACCAACTACAGGGTATTCAGCATAGGCTGGATGACGCAAATAGTTATTTGTCATAGTTTCGTTAAAGCCTAAACGGTTTCTCCAAACTAAAGTATCAGGTAAAGCACCTTTATAGATATTTGTGTATTTCGGATTTTCTGGAGGATAAACGCTCTTCAAGTAATCTAAATATTCAAGATACATAACATTCGTAACCTCTGTCTCATCCATATAAAAGGATTGAACATGCTGCGAAGTTGGAGTATTGTTCCAATCATGCATTACATCATCTTGTACTTTACCTTTAGTAAAAGTACCACCTTCTACAAACACAAGACCTGGAGCAGTTTCTTGCTCCTTGAAATCGGTGTTAAATTGGAAACCACCTTCTTTGTCATTAATTTTCCAACCTGTAGCTCTTGAAACGCTTTTTGAAGAGGAAGATTTTTTGCAGCTGGTTACTGTAAAACCTCCCGCTATTACTGCGAAAGAAAGTACAACTTTGATAAACTTTTTTTTCATAATTAGGACTTGAGATTCAAATAAGTAAACTGCTATTACAAGTAGTTTTTGATTTGGGTTTTGATTAAATTAAGTATCACTTTCGCCATTTAAAACGACGATTTAGACATAATATTTCATTGCTTTAATTTTTTTTTCAAAAGCTATGACACCACCTTCAGTTAAAAAGATAGTTATGGAAATTACATAACGGTAAAAATTCTCCATTAGTATGGTTCGTCTTCCGTTTTATTTTGCTGTTAAGGATTATGGCTTAAAGGCGACTAAGGGTATTTATTAGGTATTTAGGTTCCTCAATTTTGTTTTATTCGTTTTAAAAATCAGTAAAAATAATGGGGTTCTTACATAAGATATCTTTAAAATGCCCGTTTACGTGTCATACGACCTATTTATTCATAACAATTGGTTCTGTAAAAAAAATACCAATTAAACCTATTCTTGAAAGAAATGAAGAAATTTTCAATACTTGTTTTACTTGCTTTTGTATGTAAATTATCAGCCCAAGATAATGATAGAGTTATTACAACAGCAGTTCCCTTTTTAACCATTGCAGCTGATGCCCGTTCTGCCGGTATGGGCGATGTTGGAGTAGCAACTTCAGCAGATGCTTTTTCGCAACAATGGAATCCCGCAAAATTTGCTTTTGCCGAGAGAAAGATGGGCATAGGGGTTAGTTACACTCCTTATTTAGAAAGTATAATTACTGATATTTCTTTGTTAAACGCTACTTTTCACAATAAGATAGATGATAATAGTGCGTTTGGAATAGGTCTACGTTATTTTACCTTAGGTGAAATCGAATTGAGACAATTTGCTAATGACCCAGGCACAACGGCTAAACCAAACGAATTAGCTTTAGATGCGTCATACGCTCTAAAGTTGAGTCCAACGTTTTCAATGTCTGTAGGCGGACGTTTTATCCGTTCTAATTTAAGACTTCCGCAAGGTGATAACAATGTGGATTCTCAAGCGGCGAGTTCATTTGCTGTTGACGTTTCCGGATACTATAGATCTAGAGAGAAAGCCTACAACAGTTTTGATGGTCGATGGAGAGCTGGATTCAATTTTTCTAACCTTGGAGGAAAAATTCAATATGATGAAGGAGGTCAAGAGAATTTCTTACCAACTAATTTGGCTGCAGGTTTTGGCTTCGATTTTATTCTAGACCAAGATAACGTTATTGGTTTAACTACACAGTTCAATAAGCTTCTAGTACCAACACCTCAAGATTTTAACGGTGATGGGGTTTTAGATAGAGCAGATAATGATGAGTATCAGTCAATCGGATTTTTCGAAGGTATCGGGAAGTCTTTCGGCGATGCGCCTGATGGCTTTGGTGAAGAGTTAAAAGAGTTTACTTGGGCACTTGGTGCTGAGTATACCTATCAAGATTCCTTTATGATTCGTACGGGGTACTTCAATGAAAGTGAAGAGAAAGGTTCACGTAAATACGCCACTTTAGGTGCTGGTTTTGCGTTCAAATCTGCACAGATTGATTTGTCGTATTTGTTCTCCACTTCACAAGTTAGAAACCCTCTGGAAAATACATTGCGCTTTTCACTTACCTTTAATTTAGGTGAAGAGTATTTCAATGACTAAAAGAATAATTGATAACGTATTTAATAAAACCTGCTTTCGAGTGGGTTTTGTTATTTTTTGCATTTAGTTGTCTAAATTCGAACAATGGAAAAGAAAAACATCGCTTTCGAACTTGAGATTTATGAGTCAATCGATGAGCTTCATGAGGTTGACCTAAAGTTGATGATAGCGGCGGTTGAAGCGCGAAAAAATGCTTACGCCCCTTATTCTAATTTTCAGGTTGGAGCGGCTTTACTTTTAGAAAATGGAGAAGTGGTTATCGGTAACAATCAAGAGAATGCATCCTATCCATCAGGATTATGTGCAGAGCGGGTTGCCATCTTTCAAGCAGGCGCCAAGTATCCAAATGTTATAATTAAATCGATTGCGATATCTGCAACCTCAAAAAACTATGAAGTCGATAAACCAGCTGCCCCTTGTGGTAATTGTCGTCAGTCAATATCCGAATACGAAGTGAAGCAAAAACAACCCATTCAACTACTAATGATGGGTGCTGTTGGCGAAGTGTTGAAATGTAATTCTATTGGCGATATTCTTCCACTTGCTTTTACCAATTCCTTCTTGCAATAAAGTCAAAAATCGTATCGAAATCTACAATTTCGTAAACCTTTGTTACAGACGTAATTTTCAATAAAGCTTTTTCTTCAATTTTTTCCCACTATTGATTTAATATGTATTTTTGTTTTTCGTTTTCACCGAAATTCTACAAATACAATAGTTAATGGAAAAAATCACCAAAGAGGTCTACTTAAAGTGGTACGAAGACATGTTGTTTTGGCGAAAGTTTGAAGATAAACTTGCGGCAGTATACATTCAACAAAAAGTTAGAGGGTTCTTACACTTATATAATGGTCAGGAAGCAGTTTTGGCGGGAGCTTTACATGCGATGGACTTGACTAAAGACCGAATGATTACGGCTTATAGAAATCATGTGCAGCCAATAGGTATGGGAGTTGACCCAAAAGCTGTAATGGCTGAATTATATGGTAAGGTAACTGGAACCTCAAAAGGAATGGGAGGCTCTATGCATATCTTTTCAAAAGAACATCGTTTTCACGGTGGCCATGGTATTGTCGGTGGTCAAATTCCATTAGGTGCTGGAATGGCGTTTGGAGATAAATATGCAGGTAGAGATAATGTTACTCTTTGTTATATGGGTGATGGTGCTGTGCGGCAAGGTGCTTTTCACGAAGCCTTAAACCTTGCGATGCTTTGGCAATTGCCAGTAGTTTTTATTTGTGAGAATAACGGCTACGCGATGGGAACATCCGTAGAGCGGACTTCGTATTCAACTGATATCTGGAAATTAGGTCTAGGTTATGAAATGCCTTGTGGACCTGTAGACGGAATGAACCCTGTCACCGTTGCTGAAGAAATGAGCAAAGCAATTGAGCGAGCTCGAAGTGGTGGCGGTCCAACTTTTCTAGAAATGAAAACCTACCGTTATAGAGGTCACTCTATGTCAGATGCACAACATTATAGAACCAAAGCAGAAGTTGAAGAATACAAGAAAATTGACCCAATAACACAGGTTTTGGATATCATCAAAGAGAATGAGTATGCTACGGAAGATGAAATCAAAGCGATTGACAAAGGGGTGAAAGCAAGAGTTGCCGAGTGTGAGAAATTCGCTGAGGAATCAGATTATCCGCCAGTACAACAATTATACGATATGGTATACGAGCAAGAAGATTTTCCATTTGTAGAACATAAATAAGAGATAGATGGCGATAGTAGTAAATATGCCCCGTTTAAGTGATACCATGGAAGAAGGCACTGTTGCCGCTTGGTTGAAAAATGTGGGAGACAAAGTAGAAGAGGGAGATATTTTAGCTGAAATCGAAACGGATAAGGCTACTATGGAATTCGAATCCTTTAACGAAGGAACCTTATTACATATTGGTGTTGCCGAAGGTGATACTGCTCCAGTGGATGTATTATTGGCAATTATCGGTGAAGAAGGAGAAGATATCTCAGGATTATTAAATGGAAGTGCTGCTCCCGTAGAAGTAAAGGAAGAGCATGCTGCCCAAACGGAAGCGGTTTCAGAAGTCACTCCAGCTGCAAGTTCAGAGCCTACTGAAATTCCAGAAGGTGTTGAGGTGATTACCATGCCTCGCTTAAGTGATACCATGGAAGAAGGTACTGTTGCCGCTTGGTTGAAAAAAGTAGGTGATACTGTTGAAGAAGGAGATATTCTTGCTGAAATTGAAACTGACAAGGCGACGATGGAGTTTGAGTCTTTTTACTCGGGTACTCTATTGTACATAGGTATTCAAGAAGGAGAATCTTCTCCTGTAGATGAGGTTTTAGCCGTAATTGGTCCTGCTGGAACTGATGTTGATGCAGTTTTAAAGGGAGGTGCTTCTGGTGCTGCTACAAGTGCTCCATCCGAAGAAAAGAAAACAGGAAAACCGACTGAGACGAAAACGGAAGCTCCAGCAGCGACCGTTTCTGCGAATGACGGACAGCGCATATTTGCTTCTCCATTAGCTAAGAAAATAGCAAAAGAAAAAGGGGTAAACCTAGCTGACGTAAAAGGTTCAGGTGACCACGGAAGAATTGTAAAGAAGGATATTGAGAATTATCAGCCCGCTGTGCAAACTGCAACTCCGGTTGCCGCTACTCCAGAAGTATCTACTAGCAATGCTGTAGCTGCCTCACCAATCATAAACCTTCCTGTGGGTCAAGAAGGTACTGAGGAGGTGAAAAATTCTCAGATGCGTAAAGTGATTGCGAAACGACTTTCGGAATCTAAATTCACAGCACCACATTACTATCTGAATATCGAAGTTGATATGAGTGATGCTATCGCTTCTAGAAAGAAAATTAACAACCTACCAGAGACTAAGGTTTCCTTTAATGATATGGTAGTGAAGGCTTGTGCAATGGCGTTGAAAAAGCATCCGCAAGTAAATACAACTTGGGGCGACGCGGCAATGATTTATAACCAACACGTTCATATCGGTGTAGCAGTTGCGGTACCTGACGGATTGATGGTGCCTGTATTAAAGTTCGCTGACCAAATGTCATTGACACAAATAGGTGCGTCTGTTAAAGATTTGGCAGGCAAGGCCAGAAACAAAAAAATAGCTCCCACCGAAATGGAAGGAAGTACGTTTACAGTTTCTAACTTAGGTATGTTTGGTATTACCGATTTCACATCGATTATCAATCAGCCGAATTCAGCCATTTTATCTGTAGGAGCCATTGTTGAAAAACCGGTCGTTCGCAACGATGAAATCGTGGTTGGTAATACAATGAAAGTAACTTTGGCTTGTGACCACAGAACAGTAGATGGTGCAACTGGGGCTCAATTTTTATTAACACTCCGGTCATATCTAGAGAATCCTGTGACAATGTTAGCATAAGCTAGTTTATGGAAATAATAGTAAAAAGCATCCGTCATTTGGCGGATGCTTTTTTTATCTTTAAAATCTAAATAAAACACAAAATGAAAATAATACCGATTTTAATGATTTCCTTCTTCTTAGCAAACTGCGGCTCAACGAAGATGAAAGAAACGGATGCTTCAAATGTTCAAGCGGCTCCTGCAGCGGCTGAAGAAATTGTGAATGAGGCAGCACAGGCTGCTGATGCCCAAAAAGAGGAAATGTCTGCCGAAACAAAACTAATTGCTCCTGTTCCAGACTTTTCAAACGCTGAGGAAATTGGGGAAATCATGAATTTTCTAGCCTCTGATGAATTGCAAGGAAGAGATTCTGGTAGTGAAGGTATCGCCAAAGCGGCTGATTTCATCGAAGAGATATTTACTGCTAACGGAATCAAGCCGTATTTCGCAAATTTCAGAGATACGCTTTCAAACTTTAACCAACCGGCTTATAACATGGTGGGAATGCTCGAAGGCACCGACCCTGAGTTGAAAAAGGAATTTATCGTTTTAGGGGCGCACTATGACCATATCGGTAGAATACAAGCCAAAGATGGTGATGATATCGCGAATGGAGCAAACGACAATGCATCCGGTACGACTACAGTGTTAGAGTTAGCACGCTATTTTGGAAAAGTAAAAGCAAATAAGCGTAGCATACTATTTACGTTGTTTAGTGCTGAGGAGCAAGGTCTTCTAGGGTCTAAACATTTAGCCAAAAAACTAAAGGCTTCCGGACTCAATCTTTACGCCATGCTTAATTTCGAAATGGTTGGAGTTCCTTTGCAAGGCAAAGATTATTTGATGTATTTAACCGGATATAATCTATCAAATTTAGCTGAAATTAGTAATGCATATTCTGAACAAACCGTGGCTGGGTTTCTTCCCAAAGCGAAAGAATTCAATCTGTTCAATCGTTCTGATAATGCTCCTTTCCATGAGATTTATAATGTGCCTTCTCATACCTACAGCACATTTGATTTTACAAATTTTGACCATTACCACCAAGTAGGTGATGAAGCTGAAGTTATGGACTTTGGTCATATGGCGAATGTTGTGAATGTATTGATTCCTGTAATGGAAGGCATCATCAATTCCCCAGAACAAGAAATCAAATACAATTAAATGGCAAATATTATAATCACTGGTTCCAGCAGAGGTATTGGTTTTGAGCTTGCCAAACTTTTTGCAGATGAAGGGCATCAGGTTTTGGCTTTATCAAGAAATGACAAACCCATTTCCGATTTAAATCATAAGCATATTATTTCTTTTCCCTTTGACCTCTCTAAGGAATCAGATTTGGATAAATTGACGGACTTTCTTGACAGCTGGAAATCCGTGGATATTCTTATCAATAATGCGGGAAAACTATTAAATAAACCTTTTTTGGAAACTAGTGCTTCGGAATTTGAAGAAGTATACAAGGTAAATGTATTCGGAGTTTCAAGTGTCACTCAAGCCGTCTTACCAAAAATGCCTAGAGAAGGTCATGTAGTTACCATAAGTTCTATGGGAGGAGTACAAGGAAGTATGAAATTTCCCGGTCTTTCTGCATATAGCTCAAGTAAAGCTGCGGTAATAACATTAACTGAATTATGGGCAGAGGAGTTCAAAGAAACTGGTCCGTCTTTTAATGTACTGGCTTTAGGAGCCGTTCAGACTGAAATGCTTGAAGAAGCTTTCCCTGGGTATCAAGCGCCAACTACAGCTTTAGAAATGGCAGAGTATATAAAAAGGTTTGCCCTTACCGGAAATAAAATGTACAACGGAAAGTTGTTGCAAGTCTCAAGTAGTACACCATAGCAATATGAATCAGTTTCAAGAAGGACGACAATTTGTAAACCGCTGTACACCATGGCATCACTTGAAATGCGTTTATATTACAGGTATAGAGGTGTTTAAAGATGGTAAACAAGGAAAGGCCACACGTCATTGGTGGCGCATGTCGTATATCGGTAGGGCATGTGTTGACCAATACGGTAAATTCTTAGGAACTATTTACGAAGGGCTTTTTGCGGTGCCGCATTATATGGCCATGGGTATTGGAAATCTCGTTGGTCTATTCGCATACGTATTTAATAAGTCAAAAACTTATTAGTTTATTTCTCATTGATGAAATACACTTTTTGAATCACATCTAATTTTGGAAACTCTTCAAAATACTTTTTTCTATCGGTATATAATACATCTGTTTTTTGCGCCGAACTTCCACCGTAACCAGAATAAATTTCCGTAACTACATCCATCCCTTGAATTACTTTACCAAACGCCGGAAACCCTACCACATCATTATAATTCAGTGTGTCTAATCGTGAGTTGTCCTGTAGATTGATATACAAGTCAGTTGTTCTTGTTTCTTTACCGCCACGGGCAAAGCTTAAGGTACCTTTTTCGTTACCCAAAATTACTTTTTCATCAGGTATTTTAGACTTATTCCAAGCTTTGGTAGTGGTAGTATCACTATTACCAAATTGAGCAACAAACTCAGGAACAACTCTATAAAAAACACCGTTATCAAAATATTTGTACTTCACTAATTGATAGAAGCGGTCCGCTGCTTTGGGGCTCCATTTCCGCTTCACTTCGATATCAAAACTCCCTTTTGTGGTTTCAAAACGGGTAAAGTAAGATTCAGGTGCAATTTCTTTCGTCCATTTTGATTTGAATATAGCTGGGTTGCAACCAATCATTAAAGTTAGTAGTAAGGCAATGCTTAATTTTTTCATTTAGTATTCGGTAATTGACAATTAGTTTTCTAAAACTAAGAAGAGAATAGATATTCTCCTATTTTTATCATTAAATTAAAACGGACCATGAAACAATACAAATGCATAATCTTTGATTGTGATGGAGTTTTAGTAGATAGTGAAGTGCTCGGTAATCAAGTTCTGGTAGACTTGGCTAATGAATATGGAGCAAATATTAATCTCACATATGCACTAGAAAACTTTAAGGGAGGTTTTTTAAAAGACTGTATAAGACAAATTGAATCTATTGTTGGTACCACTATATTACCAAAAGATTTTGAGAGCGAATACCGCAAGCGCTCTTTTGAAGTTTTTAAAAATGATTTGCAACCGGTGAGTGGTGTCGAAGAAGTTTTGAAAGGATTGAATATTCCCTTTTGTGTTGCTTCTAGCGGTCCTCCAAAAAAAATAAGGTTGAACTTAAAGACTACCGAGTTGTTATCCTATTTTGATGAAAATATTTTTAGTTGCTACGATATTGGAAAGTGGAAACCCGACCCGGCCATTTTTCTTCACGCTGCCACGACAATGGGTTACACTCCAAAAGATTGTCTTGTTATTGAGGACACCCCTATTGGTGTAGAAGCTGCAAAGTCTGGTGGGTTTGATGTTTTTGGCTTTTCAGCTCATAATACAAACGAGAATTTTAAAAGTAAGGCAGACAAAATATTCTATTCAATGGATGAACTTTTACCAATGATTTCTGGGAATCGCTAAACTTGAACTACTTTTGTTTCCAATGGACAACATCCTAAAAAAATACTTGCCCGAAAGAGCCGTTTCATCCTGTTTGGAACTAATTCAGGACACACAAGTGCATTTAAAAATAGTAAATGAAAGAGTTACACGCCATGGAGATTACCGCAGACTGACTGATGGTAGGCATCAAATAACAGTTAATGCCACTTTGAACAAATACCGTTTTTTGATTACCCTAGTGCATGAAATTGCGCATTTGTTGGCTTTCGAGAAATACGGAAGACGCATCAAACCGCATGGCTTAGAATGGAAGCATACCTTTCAACATTTGATGCTTCCTTTTATTCGACCTGAGATTTTCCCTCCAAAACTATTGCCTTTGCTTGCAAGACATTTTAAAAACCCAAAGGCTAGTAGTAGTACTGATGCCCAATTGTCGGTAGCTTTGAAAAGTTATGATGAGGTGCAAAGCGATAAATCCTATGTTTTTGAATTACCTTTGGGAAGTGTTTTTCGTCTTTACAATGGCAAGTTATACAAGAAAGGAAATCGTCGCGTAAAGCGTTATGAATGTATTGAGGTAGCATCTGGAAAGGTTTACTTATTTCAACCCAATGCTGAAGTAGAACTTATTTCAAGTTGAATTAAATAGAAATGAATGAATAAGAATTATTATGCAGTTTTAATGGCTGGTGGTGTCGGATCTCGATTTTGGCCTATTAGCACATCGAGTTACCCCAAACAGTTTCACGATATGTTAGGAACAGGGGATACGCTTATTCAAAAGACATTCAAACGCTTGAATAAGTTTGTGCCAACAGAGAATATCTTAATCTTGACCAATGAACGCTACAATGACCTAGTTTTGGAACAATTGCCCCTCGTCAAACAAGAACAAGTAGTGTTGGAGCCGGCGATGCGTAATACGGCCCCATGTATTTTATATGCGGCAATGAAGATTAAAAAGATGAATCCTGATGGGGTGATGATTGTTGCGCCTAGTGATCATTGGATTGAAGATGAAGAGGCTTTTGCAAAAGATGTTACAACTTGCTTCGAAAAATGCGAAAAAGAAGAAGTGCTTTGTACTTTGGGAATCAAACCTTCCTTTCCTAATACGGGCTTTGGATATATAGAGTTTGAGAAAGACAGTGCCTCAGGACTCAAAAAAGTAAACCAATTTAGAGAAAAGCCAGATTATGAAACTGCAAAGGAATTCTTAGCGCAAGGTAATTTTCTATGGAATGCAGGTATCTTTATGTGGAGCGTAAAAACTATTGTAAGTGCATTCGAGAAGTATCAAAAGGTACAATACGATTTGTTTGATTCAGGAATGTCTTGCTATAACACGAATAAGGAATCCGCTTTTATTAAAGAGAACTATCCGAAGGCAGAAAACATTTCAATTGATTATGCTATTTTGGAAAATTCAAAGTCCATTTTTGTGCTTCCAGCTACTTTTGATTGGAATGACTTAGGAACTTGGGGTTCGCTCTATGATAAAATGAACGACGGTACGAATGTAAATGCAGTAGTGGGTGCACAAGTTCTTGCAGAAGATGCATCCGGAAATATGATCCGATCTCCCAAAGGCAAAGTCGTCGTCGTAGATGGATTAAATGATTATATTATTGTGGATAAGGAGGAAGTGCTTCTAATTTATCCCAAATCCAAAGAACAAGATATTAAACAAGTCCTGAATAAGGTAAAGGACACCTTTGGTGACGAATACGCATAAGCATGAGCGAAGATTTAAATCAAGACCAAGTTACCCCAACTGAAGAGCCTGTTGAAAGTAGGGAAGAAGTAAAAAAAGACTTTCAAGGCTTATTAGGAAGCACAAAAAAGTTTCTTTATGAACTGCTAGATATTCGACATAATACGGATAGAGAAGCGGCAAAAGAAGCTATTATTGCTGACATCCCTTTTAAGGGTCATACTTCCTGGATTTTAGTTTGCTCTATTTTTATTGCTTCTATTGGTTTGGCTACAAACTCTATTCCCGTGGTAATTGGTGCGATGTTAATTTCGCCTTTGATGGGTCCGATACTGGGTATTGGTATGTCTCTTGCTATCAATGATATTGATACATTGAGACGTTCTTTAAAGAATTTTGCAGTCATGATTGTACTCAGTGTCTTGACGGCGTTTTTATTTTTTCTTATGCCTTTTTTGCATGAAGAGACTTCTGAGCTAGTAGCACGAACAAAGCCAACTCTGCTTGATGTACTAATTGCATTTTTTGGGGGAATGGCACTAGTAATAGCTCGAACTAAAAAAGGAACTATTGCAAGTGTAATATTCGGAGTTGCTATTGCTACAGCTTTAATTCCACCTCTGTGTACTGTAGGTTTCGGATTAGCAATCGGCAATTGGGATTTTGCTTGGGGCGCCATGTACCTCTTTATTATTAATACAATTTTCATTGCACTGGCGACCTTCTTATTGATTAAGTTACTTCGATTTCCGATGGTGCGTTATGCGAATTCCCAACGAAGACGAAACATTGCAAGAATAGCATCAATAACAGCTTTATTGGTGATGATACCTGCGGGATGGACTTTTCGTCGTGTACTACAAGAAACGTTTTTTGAGAAACAAGCGAAAGAATTTATAGCAAAAGAAATTGATACCTATCAATTTGACGGACAAGTACGTTTTCTTGAGGATTTTACCGATATCGAATTCAATGATGGTGAGAATGCAACTATTGAGCTTGTATTTATGGGTAATGACGTAATACCCGATAATGTCATTACGAATTGGAACAGCAGAAAGAACGAATTCAATAGATTGGTAGATGCAGAACTGCAAGTCATTCAAGGTGCGAAAAATGAGGAAATCGACCAGTTAAAATATATTGATGAGCTCTATGAAAATCAAAAGAGCGAATTGCTAGGTAAGGATGAACAGATTAGAATTTTGGAGTCCGAATTGATACGATTAAGAAAGTATGCTTCTAGACAGATTCCTTTTCAAGAAATAAGCAGTGAAGCAAAGGCGAACTATGAAAACTTAGTTGAACTTGAATATGATAATGCAATTCTTACGGATTTCAAAAAAACAGATACGCTTACTATTTTTCAAGCAAAGTGGGAAAAGAAAGCTAAAAGAGCTCAAGTCCTTAAGGATACAAAAAAGCTGCACAATTGGCTTAAAATACGATTGAAAGATAGTACGATTCAATTAAAGGAAATTGTTCAGGATTAATTCCTTTCCTCAATATACATCTGTCTTACCTTCTTAAAAAGCTCTGAAGAATACACAAAATTGGTTACCGCTTCATTGTCGGTTTTAAAAATTTCGTGTTTGGTGCCCTCCCATTCTTTGAGTCCGTCTTTTAGGAAAAGTATTTTTTCGCCAATCTCCATTACAGAGTTCATATCATGGGTGTTGATGACGGTGGTAATATTATATTCCTCGGTAATCTCTTTGATAAGATTATCAATAACAATAGCAGTTCTAGGGTCTAACCCTGAATTGGGTTCATCACAGAATAGGTACTGCGGATTCATCACAATTGCTCTTGCAATAGCCACCCTTTTCTGCATACCACCGGAGATTTCTGATGGAAATTTATGATGTGCATCTACTAGGTTTACCCTATTCAAAACAATATTCACACGATCTTCCATTTCAGATTTGGCGAGTTTCGTAAACATTTCGAGAGGAAACATAACGTTGCCTGCTACAGTCAAGCCATCAAAAAGCGCGCTGCCTTGAAATACCATGCCCATATCTTCTTTAAGCGCACGTTGTTCTTGGCTTGAAAGTTCTGAAAAGTTTTGACCGTCATAACAGATTTTACCTTCAGTAGGCTCAAATAACCCTAACAAACATTTTAGGAAAACCGTTTTTCCTGAACCACTTTGTCCGATGATAAGATTCGTTTTTCCGGTATCAAAAGTGGTAGTTATTCCTTTTAAGATATGAGCATCATCGAAAGACTTGTGTACGTTTTCTACTTCAATCATCAGGTAAGTAATAGTTGGGTTAAAATATAATTCGTGATAATGATTACCACACTAGTCCAAACAAAAGAGGTTGTGCTTGCTTTTCCTACTTCTAGGGCTCCACCTTTCATATAAAACCCATGATAAGAAGGTATGGTTGCCAATAGAAATGCAAAGACAAAGGTCTTTATAAAGGAATAGGTAACATGAAACGGAATGAAATCTAAAGTAACCCCTTCTACAAAATCTGCGCTGGTGATGAAACCACCAAAAACTCCAGCGAACCATCCGCCAAAAATCCCAACGTACATGGCTACTGAAATGATAAATGGATATAGCATCATGGCTACAATTTTTGGAAAAACAAGATAATTTAAAGCATTTACCCCCATTACTTCGAGCGCATCAATCTGCTCTGTTACACGCATGGTACCAATACTAGAAGTGATGAATGACCCCACTTTTCCTGCCATAATCACGGAACAAAAAGTAGGAGCGAATTCTAGAATGATAGATTGACGTGTTGCAAAACCAATTAAATTTTTTGGAATTAAATCACTGGTCAAATTCATAGCAGTTTGGATAGAAACCACTGCTCCGATGAAAAAGGATATAAAGATGATAATACCTAAAGAGCCAAAGATGAGTTCATCAATTTCTTTAAGAATCAAATTTTTCATGATTCTCCATTTGGTAGGCTTTTTGAACAAATCGAAAATCATTATCGCATAGCCCCCAATATCACTTAAATACTTCATCAAAAGAAATTAGATATCTAGATGTAAAAATAAGAATAAAACATTCTGTTCGCCGAGATTTAGACTTTAAAAGGGTATTTTATTTACTTTTACGCAATCAATAAATAGCAAGATGCAAAAGAAAATTCAACTATTACTCGTAGTGTTAGGTTTCATAATTGTCGGAACACTAAATACCCACGGACAAAAGAAGCAAAAGGATAATGAAGCTGCTGATTTGAAGACTTCTCCTAAGCTAGTAGTAGGTATAGTTGTAGATCAAATGCGCTATGATTATCTCACCCGTTTCTGGAATCACTATGGCGAAGGTGGGTTTAAACGTTTGGTTAAAGATGGGTTCAATTGCAAGAACAATCATTTCAATTATGCGCCGACAAGTACTGGGCCAGGACATACTTCGGTGTACACCGGGTCGACCCCAGCAGCGCATGGCGTGATTGGTAATAATTGGTATGACAAGGATCAAGGTGAGAGTGTCTATTGTGCTTCTGATGATAACTATGCTTCTGTCGGTACTACTTCAGATGCAGGAAAGATGTCACCGCACCGAATGAATGTCACAACAATTACTGATGAGTTGCGATTGCATACACAGATGAGAGGAAAGACCATTGCGGTTGCCCTTAAAGATAGGGGAGCAGTCTTACCCGGAGGTCATACAGCAAATGCAGCCTATTGGTTTCAGGGTGCAGATGAAGGCAATTGGATTACAAGCTCATATTATATGAAACAACTTCCGAAATGGGTTAATGAATTCAATTCTTCTGATGCTGTTGAAAAGTATAAGATACCTTGGAATACAGCAAAACCCATCAATTCGTATATAGAAAGTGGAATCGATAATAATAGCTATGAAGGCTTATTCGAAACTGAAACAACACCAACCTTTCCGCATAGCACGCCAAATATCTTGAATAAGAAGAAAGATTTTGATATTCTAAAGTATACGCCCTACGGCAATACTATTACTACCAATTTTGCTCTTGCTGCCTTAGATGGCGAAAATTTAGGAATGGATTCTGAAACAGATTTTTTAGCAATAAGTTATTCAAGTACGGATTATATTGGGCATAAGTTCGGAGTAAATTCCAAAGAAATTCAAGATACTTATATTCGGTTAGATGCTGATTTACAACTTCTATTAAATACCTTGGATAGAAAGGTAGGAAAAGAAGAGTATATCATTTTTCTAACAGCAGACCATGGTGCCATAGATGTGCCAGCATATTTGAGTAGTCAAAAGATTCCCGCTGGTTATTTTGAGTACGATGAGATCAGCCCAAAGCTTGATGAGTTTCTAAAATATAAATTTGGAACTACCAACATCATAAAAAACTTTTCAAACTATCAGTTTTTCTTAGACCATAAGGTGATTAAGAACTTAGATATAGACCTTGCTCAGGCACAGGAAATCATTGCGAATGAATTGTTGAATTATAAGGGAATTGATAGAGCCTATACAGGGCGTCAAATGATACAGAATAATTATACAGATGGAATACCCTACATTCTCCAAAATGGATACAACCAAAAACGTTCAGGCGATGTTCTTATAGTTCTTAAGCCTGGGGTCATAAGTTACCCTAAAACCGGTTCTACACATGGTTCTCCCCAAATATATGATACACATGTTCCTTTATTGTTTTATGGAAAGGGTATTCCAAAAGGAAGTACTTCGGTACGCACGGAAATACCAGATATTGCCCCGACCATTTCATCACTTTTAGGGATTTCTTTTCCCAACGGAACTACAGGGAAGCCCATTACAGAAGTGTTGGACTAAGGTAATCTTCATGAGTAACAATCCTATAGGCATATTTGATTCGGGTGTTGGAGGAACTTCGATATGGAAGGAAATCAATGCACTACTTCCCTATGAGGATTCTATTTACTTGGCTGACAGTAAGAATGCTCCCTATGGCGAAAAGTCCGAAGAACATATTCTTCAGCTGAGTATCAAGAACACGGAGCTCCTACTTTCAAAGGGCTGTAAATTAATTGTAGTGGCATGCAATACCGCTACTACAAATGCCATAGCGCATTTGCGAAAGAACTATGAAGTTCCTTTTATAGGTATTGAGCCTGCGATAAAGCCGGCAGCGCTTAATTCGCAATCAAAAAAAGTTGGTGTTCTAGCTACAAAAGGAACACTATCAAGTAGTCTTTTTAATAGTACTTCAGAAATGCACGCCAGTGGAATAAAAGTATTAGAACAAGAAGGAACCGGACTTGTTCCGCTAATTGAGCAAGGAAAGGTTGAGAGCAAAGAGACAAAAGAACTTTTGGAAAAATTCTTAACTCCGATGCTAAATGCAGGTGTTGATTATTTGGTTTTGGGCTGTACGCATTACCCGTATCTGATTCCGGTTTTGGAGGAAATACTTCCGGAAAACATCAAAATTATCGATTCAGGAGAAGCAGTAGCACGACAAACAAAGTCCGTTTTGCGGAAAAATAGTTTGGGTAATTCCTCCAAAGAAAAAGGAAAGCATCAGTTTTTTACAAATACTAATGTTGCGGTATTAAAGAGTTTTTTAAAGGATGTTGATGAACATATTGTGGTAGAAAACATGGATTTTTAATTTGCCAACTGCCAACTACTTTCTTACATAGGTTAAATAGGTAAAATCATATTTGTGCTTTTCGTCACGTGGATGATACTCCTCTTCAATTAATTCCCAATCGTTCAAATCGATTTCCGGGAAAAACGTATCTGCCTCAAAGGCCCTGTGCACTCTGGTCAATTCAATTTTCGTTGCAAATTTTTCTGCTTGTCTGTAAATTTCACCACCTCCAATAATATAGGAAATCGCATCGTTTTCAACCAGTTTTAAGGCGGCTTCGATAGAATGAACTACAATGCAATCTTCAAAATCTACCCTATACTCTTTGTCTCGTGTAATGATGATATGGGTGCGTTTTGGTAAAGGCTTTGGAAAACTTTCAAAGGTTTTTCTTCCCATGATGATTTTATGACCTGTAGTCAGTTTTTTAAAACGTTTAAAATCGTCAGGAAGATGCCATAGCAAATCATTGTCTTTTCCTAAGGCATTGTTTTTCGAAGCTGCCGCTATTAGGGTAATGGTATTCACAGTGTTTAAGGTGTTTTGGTTTGTATTAGAGCAAAAAACAGACCAATTTGATTTGCTGGTAAGGCATCCTTTAATTGGCTAACTTTACTTCTCAAATATACCACAAAACACGATTGCTTTTCTATGGAAAAAATTCGCAGCCAATTTCCCATTCTAAAACAATATATCTATGCAAATACTCCGGTTTTTGGTCCCATGTATGAGGATTTAATGGATTGGAGACAAGAACGGGACCTTGATTTATTAATTCACGGTACAGAATTGCCACAAAAACGAGGGCCACTTCTCGAAAAGACACGCTCCAAAATCGCTGAGGTTTTTGCCTGTAAAAAAGAAAATGTTGCTTTGATTAATAACTTTTCTACGGGAATGAATTTTCTTTTAGAAGGTTTGGATTCTTCTTCGAAGGTATTGGTCTTAGACAAAGATTATGCATCAGTGAATTGGCCTTTTGAACGACGAGAATTTGAAATGCATTATGCGGTAATCGACGAAAATATAGAAGATACAATTGCTGAGATTATAGAAAAAGAACAAATAAATGTTTTAGCATTTGCCATGGTGCATTGGCAAAACGGAATAAAGATTGATTTGGAATTCATCAAGCAGTTAAAATCGAAATATCCTAATCTTCTTATTATTTCTGATGGAACCCAATTTATGGGAACGCAGGCTTTCAGTTTCCAGAATTCAGGAATCGATGTTTTAGCGACAAGTGGTTATAAGTGGTTGTTAGGGGGCTACGGTAATGGTTTTATGCTATTTAGTGAATATGCCAAAGAAAGAGTGGCTGTCAAATCAATTGGTGATAATACGGCCAGCGTTACCTTAAAAAGTGAAGGTGCCATTCCCTTTGCAAAATATTTTGAACCAGGTCATTTGTCCGGACACAGTTTTGGTAGTTTGCTCTTTTCACTAAACTTTCTTCAAAAAATTGGCTTTTCAGTAATTGGAAAACAAAATGAAATTTTGAGTAAGAAAGCCAAATCAGTTTTTGGTGCTATGAACTTGTTGGAAACCAAGGTGGTGAATCGAAAATCTTCTAGTACAATTTTTAATATCAAAGGAGATGACGTGCTTTTTCAACATCTTATGAATAACGGAGTTATGTGTGCCAAACGAGGTAGCGGAATTCGATTCGGATTCCATTTTTACAACACCGTGGAAGAGATTAATCAAATAGCCGAACTTATTGAAAAACGATAGGCTTCTTTATTCCAATTTATATGTAATTACACTTTAGATCTAATGTGAGAATCTTAAAAGTAGCACTACAGCATTTACTTACTTCAGAATTTAAACCTTCTTTTTTTATCAAGGAGGTGTTAATTGTTACCCAAATATTACGAAATTGATAAAACTGACTTTAATCATTGTAAATGAGCATTTTAATGCTTTAGATTTGCACTGAATTTAACCGTTTATTGATCTAAAATAAATTATCATGGGAATAGCAAAACAGTATTTAAAAACAAAGCCAGTATGTAAAGTAACTTTTACAGTACCAGCGGAAGAAGCAAAAAAGGTTGCAGTAGTTGGTGATTTCAACAACTGGAAAGCAAACAAAGCAAGCACTTTGAAAAAGTTGAAAAACGGAACTTTCAAAGGTACTTTTGATTTGCCAAAAGAGAATGCTTACGAGTTTAAGTATATAATTGATGGAAACTACGTAAACGAAGCAGAAGCTGATCGTTACCAATGGAACGATTACGCAGGTTCTGAAAATGCAGTTTTAGAATTATAGTCTGAACATTAAAAAAAATGAAGCCGGAATATGTAAATATTCCGGTTTTTTTCGTTCTAAAAAAGGACTATTTCTCCACAGTAACCCCTTTCCAAAAGGCGACTCTTCCTTTAATGCCTTTGGCGAGCTCACTTACTTCAGGGTAATACCATGCTGCATCAGTATTTTCTTTACCATCAACTATTAGAGAATAATAATGTGCTTGCCCTTTCCAAGGGCAAGTAGTGTGCGTTGATGAATCTTTAAAAAACTCTTTTTTAATACTGTCTGCTGGAAAGTAATGGTTGTTTTCTACAACAACGGTATCATCACTTTCTGCTATTACTGTGTTATTCCAAATTGCTTTCATAAATAAGTATTTTATTTTCATTCCCGCGCTTGTGCTGAACTCGTTTCAGTAAAGACGGAAATCTGGTTATGCTTTTTTAAATACGTAATTCTTATACTGATTTTTCGAATCGGTAAATTGGGTTTCTATTTGTAAGCCTGATTTTTCAGCTAGCCATTCCACCGTTTTGTCGTCATATTTTTGGGAAATTTCGGTATGAATAGTTTCCCAAGGTGCGAAATCAGCTATTAAATCTAGCTTTTCTATGGTAACGGATTGTTGCTCTTTGGAGACCAAATAGCTTTTAGCAGTTCCCGTTTCGGGGTTATATACTTCCCAATGCAGAAACTTATCCAAATCAAAGTTTCCACCCAACTCGGAATTTATTCTTGCTAAAATATTTTTATTAAAGGCCGCCGTAATTCCGGTTTGGTCATTATAAGCATCTAATATGGTTTGGGGATTTTTCTTTTGGTCGAATCCTACAAAAAACAAATCACCTTCACGCATCAGCTTTTGAACTTGCGTTAAAAATTCAATAGCCTGTGGATGCAAAAGATTCCCAATATTGGACCCTAGAAAAAGAATAACCTTTTTCGCTTCTGTTAGGGCTGCAATCTTTTCTAATGCTTCGAAGTAAGTGCCTTGTTGTGGCTTAACTGGTACTTCAGGAATTTCATTTTTAAGAGAATTTGACAATTGGTCTAAAACATTCTGACTGATATCGATGGGCAGATAATCGAAATCAACTTTATTGTCAATCAGATTTTGCAATAGAATTTTCGTTTTCATTCCGTCGCCAGCTCCGAGTTCAATGAGATTAAAGCTCTCGGAATCCTTCGCAAAAAGTTGAGTTATTTTCTCTGTTTGCGTTGAAAAGATATCAAACTCCGCATTAGTAAGATAATATTCAGGCATATTCATGATATCCTGAAAAAGCTTGTCTCCCTTTTCGTCGTAAAAGTATTTTGAGGAAAGATGTTTGGGGTAATCGGTGAGTCCTGTATGGACTTCTTCTTCAAATTGAGTTTCAAAAAGCGTTTCTGTTTGTTTTTGCATAAAAAGTATGTCGTTCTTTGGGGTAAAACTATACGTTAGGACATTGAATTATTTTACCAATCTTAAACCAGTGAATTGCCACCGCAGATTGGTTTGGAAAAAATTTCGATAGGTAGGTCTAGTATGTTTTATCGGTGTTGCTACTGAACCACCTCGAAGGACTTTCTGATTCACCATAAACTTACCATTGTATTCGCCTAAGGCACCATCGGCTTTTTTGTAGTTGTGATAGGGTAGGTAGGCGCTTTCCGTCCATTCCCAGCGTTTTCCCCATGGGAAGTATTGTTCCGCAGCTTCCCATTCGAATTCAGTAGGTAATCTGCAACCTTTCCATTGGGCAAAAGCAAATGCTTCGAAATAGGAAATGTGCGTTATAGGGGCATCTACATCTACTTTCTGTAATCCCTTGAGGGAATAATAATGCCATTCTCCGTCAATACTATACCAGTATAAAGGGGCTTCAATTTTGTTCGTTAAAACCCAATCCCATCCCTCAGCATGCCAGAGGTCAAATTTTTGGTATCCGCCTGCGGATATGAATTCGATATACTCTTGATTGGTAATTAGTTTATTGGATATTTCATAGGAATGTAAATAGACCTTGTGCCTTCCTAATTCATTGTCATAACAGAAGTCTTCTGAATTGTGTCCTATTTCATAGATACCTTCCTCTACGGAAACCCATTCTTGTTGATGCTCTTCTATGGGATGTTCTATAAAATCATTTGAGTATTCCGGAAGCAAGGGATTATTACCCAGAATATATTTGATATCTGTCAACAGTAATTCTTGATGCTGCTTTTCATGATGAATTCCGATTTCCAACAAATCAAGAAGTCCCTGATTTTGGTTTTTCGAAAACAATTCTTTCATTGCTGAAGTAACATAATGGCGATAATCATAAACTTTCTGAACAGAGGGTCTAGAGAGATTTCCGCGGTCAGAACGTACAACACGCTTTCCTACGGTTTCGTAGTAACTATTAAAAACAAAGGAAAAGTCTTCATCAAAAATTTGATAATCTTTTACATGTGCCTTGAGAATGAATTCCTCAAAAAACCAAGTGGTATGCCCTAAATGCCATTTGGGCGGAGAAACATCGACTACGGGTTGTACCACATAATCTTCAATTTCTAAGGGAGCACAAAGCTGTTCAGTGTATTTTCGAGTTTTCAGAAAGAAATCGAGTAGGGAATCGGTAAGAATCATAGCAAGTTTTTCTTACTATAAAGATACGGATTCTAAAAAAGAAGTAGTTCACGATTTTGAGACTTTAAATACTACTATACCGCAACAACCCCTTTAATATGCGGATGCGGGTCATAATCAACCAAAGAAAAATCTTCAAATTTAAAATCAAAGATATCTTTCACTTCAGGGTTGAGAATCATTTTAGGAAGCGCACGTGGCTTACGACTCAGTTGCAATTCCACTTGCTCCATATGATTATTGTAGATATGGGCATCACCAAAGGTATGAATGAAATCCCCTGCTTCATAACCACAGACTTGTGCCATCATCATCGTAAATAAGGCATAAGAAGCAATATTAAAAGGAACGCCTAAAAAGATATCTGCGCTACGCTGATACAATTGACAAGACAATTTTCCGTCCGCTACATAAAACTGAAAGAAAGCATGGCAAGGTGGTAGTGCTACTTTTCCGTTTGAGATGTTTTCAGCGAATGATTTTGAAGTGTCTGGCAGTACACTTGGATTCCACGCAGAGACCATAATACGCCTGCTATTCGGGTTGTTTTTCAAAGCATGAATGACCTCTTTAATTTGGTCAATTTCGTCATCGTTCCAATTGCGCCATTGGTGTCCGTACACAGGGCCTAAATCTCCATTTTCGTCCGCCCATTCATTCCAAATACGTACGCCGTTTTCTTGAAGATACTTTACATTGGTATCTCCTTTGAGAAACCATAATAATTCATAAACGATGGACTTCAAATGCAACTTCTTGGTTGTCACCATTGGAAAGCCTTCACTAAGGTCAAAACGCATTTGATGTCCGAAAACGCTAACGGTCCCTGTTCCAGTACGGTCGCCTTTTTGATTTCCGTTGGCTAATACGTGTTTGAGAAGGTCATGATACTGCTGCATTGTAGTCTTTTTTGTGGACGACTAAAGTAGAAAATTGGAGATTTAAAACAGGAGTTTTGAGCTTGATTTTATTAAGAGGTTATTAACCAAGTATCATACCTGCAATAGTTGCGGAAAGTAAGGATGCTAATGAACCTCCAAGTACGGCTTTCATACCGAACTGAGATAATACTTTACGTTGACCTGGAGCAAGTGAGCCAATACCACCAATTTGGATTCCGATGGAGGCGAAGTTCGCGAATCCGCATAGCATGTATGTTGCCATGATGATTGATTTGTTGAAAGTGAAATGGGTTGTGCTTGACATATTCTTAAGTTCAGCCAACTGAGTATATCCTACAAATTCACTGGAAGCCAGTTTAATACCCAAAAGTTGTCCCATGAGCATGATATCTTCCTTGGCTACACCAATAAGCCACATTAAGGGGGCAAAAATTGTACCTAGAATAGCTTCTAGCGAAAGTTTTTCATATGAAGAATTGTTGGCTACCCATTCATTGATAGATGTAATATCTCCAAACCAACCGAAAATTCCATTTAGCATTGCAATAAAGGCCACAAATACAAGAAGCATAGCACCTACATTTACAGCCAGTTTTAAACCTTCTGTGGTACCGTTAGAGATGGCATCCAAAAGATTGGTGCCAATCTTTTCATTTGAGACACTAACATCAGTGTTAATTGATTCTGTTTGGGGGTATAGTATTTTTGAAATTACAATCGCTCCAGGAGCGGCCATTACTGATGCCGCAATTAAATGTCTTGCAAATTCTAACCGTAGTTGTTCATCGTTACCGCCTAGAAAACCAATATAAGCTGCTAGTACTCCGCCAGCAACAGTTGCCATTCCGCCAATCATAACCAGAAGAATCTCTGACTTATTCATCTTTTCTAGATAGGCTTTAATCATTAGTGGCGCCTCGGTTTGTCCAAGAAAAATGTTGCCCGCTACTGAAAGACCTTCAGCTCCTGAAATACCCAAAGATTTGGTTAATAACCAAGCAAGGCCTTTAACAACCTTTTGAATAATCCCCAAATAAAAAAGTACTGAAGTCAGTGCAGAAAAGAATATAATGGTCGGGAGTATTTGGAAAGCAAAAATATATCCAATATTTGGGTTGTCGAGATTAAGAAGATTTCCCAATAAAAATTCACTTCCGGCAATAGTAAAATTCAAAATTTCATTGAATATTTTACCAAGGAATGAAAAAATATCCCTGACAAATGGGACTTTTAAAATGCTGATTGCTAGTAATAGCTGTATTCCTAAACCAATAATAGCTGTTTTCCAGTTTATCGCTTTTCTATTCGAACTGAATACAATAGCAATCAATAATAGAACGACCATTCCCAGAATACCGCGCCACAAACTGTTTATCGAAAACCCCTCATTCGGAATTACCTCGTCAACATCATTTATAATAGTGTTTTCAATTTGCGGTATTGCTTCGATAGGAATACTATCCTGGGCAATTGCTGGAAAGCAAACAAATAATGCAAGCAGAAGAATCCATAGTCGGGTTTTCATAAATACTTGCTTGTTGGTTGGTTTAGTTGCGTTTGGAAATTTCGTCCCTTAGTTTGGCTGCTTTTTCGTAGTCTTCATTGGCAACGGCCTTGTCAAGTTCTTTGTTAAGGTCATCGATGGTGAGTTCTGTGTAGCCATCAGTTGCGCCTTGTTCGATTTCTACGGTTTCACCCTCTTGTAGAATTTCGTCTACCATAATACTGTCGTCATTGCCTTCTTTGTCTTTATCCTTAGAAGAAAATTTCAAGAAGATTCCGGCTTTATCCAAAATCGTTTTATAGGTAAAAATAGGAGCGCTAAAACGTAAGGCCAAAGCTATGGCGTCGCTGGTACGAGCATCAATGATTTCTTCAATCTTATCACGCTCGCAAATGATACTTGAATAGAAAACTCCATCAACCAATTTGTGAATAATGACTTGTTTGATAACAATATCAAAGCGGTCAGAGAAGTTTTTAAACAAATCGTGAGTCAAAGGGCGTGGAGGCTTGATTTCCTTTTCCAAGGCAATTGCAATGGATTGGGCCTCAAAAGCACCAATTACAATAGGAAGTTTTCTATCACCGTCAACTTCATTCAAAATCAGCGCATAAGCGCCATTTTGGGTTTGACTGTAGGATATTCCTTTTATTTTTAATCGTACTAGACTCATAGATCTTTTAAACTAAAAAAGGCTGTTCAAACAAAAAGGGATGACCAATTAGTTTGAACAGCCCTTCTTTATAGGGCAAATTAACAAAATTTAAGCGTTTTGCGCTTTAAAATCTTTTAATTTTTCGATGAGCTGTGGGATAACTTCGAAGGCATCACCAACAATACCATAATCAGCTGCCTTAAAGAAGGGAGCTTCAGGGTCTGTATTGATGACCACTTTTGTTTTTGAAGAACTTACTCCGGCTAAATGTTGTATTGCACCAGAGATTCCGATGGCAATGTATAGATTACTGGCTACGGGTTTCCCTGTTTGACCTACGTGCTCTCCGTGAGGTCTCCAACCTAAGTCAGAAACTGGTTTTGAACATGCAGTAGCCGCACCTAGAACATCAGCTAACTCTTCAATCATTCCCCAGTTTTCAGGACCTTTTAGGCCTCTTCCTGCAGAAACAACGATATCAGCATCCGCTATAGTAGCTTTTCCAACAACTTTATCGACTTCTATCGATTTTGTTGAAAAATCTGCATCATTTAATGATGGACTAAAATCTTCAACGGTAGCAGTACCTCCATTCTCATGAGCTCCGAATGAGTTATTCGAAACACCAATTATTTTAATATCTGAACTGATTTCGGTGTGAGCGAAACCTTTATTACTAAACGCGGTTCGCTTCACCATAAACGGACTAGTACTTTCTGGCGCGGCAACTACATTAGGAACATAGCCAGCTTGCAATTTTCCGGCTACTAAAGGAGCAAGAAACTTAGTGTCTGTGCTTGAGCTAACAATTATTGTAGTCGCATTTTCTTTTGCAACGGCTTGACCAATCGCACTAGCAAATGCTTTGGCATTAAAAGTTTTCAAATTATCATTGGAAACATTCAAAACCTTTGAAACTCCGTAAGCTCCAAGGCTATCATTATCTGACGTATTGAAAGAAATCGCTGTTACTGAGGTGCCTAGCTGATCTGCAACTGCTTTAGCATAAGAAGCAACTTCAAAAGCATTCTTTTTGAATTTTCCGTTTTCTGATTCTGTATAAACTAATACTGACATAATATTATCAAATTTCAATTCTCAAAATCCAAATTCCAAAAATGATTTTGTTGGAATTTGTTATTTGGAATTTGTTATTTATTTCAAATAGCTTTTGCTTCGTTATGAAGAAGGTTAACTAAATCGTCTACATTATCTACTAATTTGACAGCTCCTTTCGCAGCTGGTTTTTCAAACTTGGTATCTTGAGTTGTTTTTGCTGCATCAACGGGCTCAACTACATTTAAAGCTTTTTTTCTTGCCATCATAATACCTCTCATATTTGGTATTCTCAAGTCACTTTCTTCAACCAAGCCTTTTTGTCCTCCAATAACTAAAGGAAGACTAGTTGAAATTGTTTCTTTTCCTCCGTCTATTTCGCGCATTGCCGTGGCATTACTTCCGTCAACCTCAAGGCTGATACAAGTATTGACAAAATTCATATCTAATAAAGTTGCTAATATTCCAGGGACCATTCCTCCATTATAGTCAATTGACTCACGACCTGCGATAACCAAATCATAGCCTCCGTTTTTTACAACTTCAGCTAGCTGCTGAGCAACAAAAAAACCATCTGTTGGTTCCGCGTTTACGCGAATTGCTTCATCGGCACCAATTGCCAATGCTTTTCTGATGGTGGGCTCAGTGGTCGGTCCTCCGACATTTGCCACATGAACTGTAGCACCTTGCTTCTCTTTGAACCACATGGCTCTTGTAAGTCCAAATTCATCATTCGGATTGATTACAAACTGTACCCCGTTGGTATCAAACTTTGTGTCACCATCGGTAAAATTTATTTTGGATGTGGTATCCGGTACGTTACTTATACAAACTAATATTTTCATTCGTTTTCCATCTTTTAAATGACCGTGCGAAGATAGGTATTAATTTCTGAATTTACTATGCATGCATAGTAAATTTTGTAACTTTTTTTGAATTGAAGCAACAGTTTTTTGATATATAATTTCCTATTTTTGCGTGTGTTTTTAGTTCAAACAAGAAACCTATTTATATGAAGACATTACAGTTCCGAGAGGCCATATGTGAGGCCATGTCAGAAGAAATGAGAAGAGACGAGTCCATTTATTTGATGGGTGAAGAAGTTGCTGAGTACAATGGCGCTTACAAAGCTTCTAAAGGAATGTTAGACGAATTCGGTGCCAAGCGAGTAATAGACACTCCAATCTCTGAGCTAGGTTTTGCTGGAATCGGTGTTGGTTCTACTATGACCGGTAACAGACCGATTATAGAATTCATGACGTTCAATTTTGCATTGGTCGGTATTGATCAAATTATCAATAATGCTGCGAAGATTCGTCAAATGTCTGGAGGGCAATTTCCTTGTCCTATTGTATTTAGGGGTCCTACTGGCTCCGCGGGACAATTGGCAGCAACGCACTCACAAGCTTTTGAAAGCTGGTATGCAAATTGTCCAGGTTTAAAAGTTGTAGTTCCATCAAATCCAGCGGATGCTAAAGGTTTATTGAAAGCAGCAATTCGCGATGATGATCCGGTAATTTTTATGGAGTCTGAGCAGATGTATGGTGATAAGGGGGAAGTTCCTGAAGGGGAATATACAATTCCGTTAGGTGTTGCAGATATCCGAAGAGCAGGAACAGATGTTACTATTGTTTCTTTTGGAAAAATTATTAAGGAGGCTGATAAGGCAGCTGATGAATTGGAAAAAGAAGGCATCAGTTGTGAAATCATCGATTTACGCACCGTAAAACCATTGGACTATGAAGCTATCTTAACATCCGTAAAGAAAACAAATAGATTGGTAATCTTAGAAGAAGCTTGGCCTTTTGGTAATGTGGCTACAGAAATTACTTTTCATGTTCAAAACCATGCTTTTGACTATTTAGATGCTCCTATTCAAAAAATAAACACAGCAGATACGCCTGCGCCATATTCTCCGGTTTTATTGGCAGAATGGTTGCCTAATCATACCGATGTGGTAAGCGCTGTTAAGAAAGTGTTATATAAGTAAGACAACAATTTTTGTAACGATACCTTTGCTTCGCCGACTTAGTGTTGGCGAAGCATTTTAATTTTAAGTAAGAAGGTGTTTTTTGCAACCTTTATTCAAGTTTCCTGTATTTGTATAGTGGACATTGGTACGTTATTTGTTAAAGCAGTATCGAGAACATTAAAAAACTAAATGAAGTATTTTCTTTTTAGCCTAGTCATATTTTTTTCGATAGTCGTTCATGCCCAAACTAAGGTAAGCGGCATGGTTATCGATGAATCTGGTGAACCTGTTGCTTTTGCTAATGTTATTTTCAAAGACTCCAATGAGGGAACGATTACCAATGATAATGGCCGTTTCTATATGGAATCTGATAATACTTATCAGACACTTTTGATTTCTTTTATCGGATATGAAGATAAAGTAATCGCGCTGACTTCGAAGGTGACTTATGATATGAAGATAACCATGATTGAGTCAACTGAGAAACTCGATGAGGTTGTACTTATCTCAGGAAAACAATCAAAAAAGAATAATCCTGCAGTTGATATTTTAAAGAAGATTTGGGCAAAGAAACGTATTAACGGGCTTCGGCAATTCAAACAATACAACTACGACAAGTATGAAAAGGTTGAGTTTGATTTAAACACAATCGACAGCGCCTTAATGAAGAGAAAGATTTTTAAAGGACTTGAATTTGTATTTCAAGACTTGGATACTTCTCGAATTACGGGTAAAACTTACCTTCCCATCTTCCTGAACGAAACCTTTTCAGAAGTTCATGGTGATAATATTTTGAAGGAGGAGAAAGAGAATATCCTAGGAAATAAAAATTCTGGATTTGACAACAATCAGGCAATTATTGCTTTTGTTGCCGATTTATACCAAGAATATGACATCTATGATAACTATTTGAAATTCTTTGATAAGAGTTTTACGAGTCCGTTATCTCGAACCGGAGTTGACACCTATAATTACGCTTTACGTGATAGCGCTTATATAGATAACAAATGGTGTTACAACATTATTTATTATCCGCGCCGTAAAAATGAACTTACTTTTAAAGGTGATTTTTGGGTAAACGACTCTACCTATGCAATTAAGAACATCAATTTAGAAGTAACCAAAAGTGCCAATATCAACTGGGTTAAGGAAATCTATATCGAGCAGGAATTTGACGTAGTTAACGATTCCGTTTTTCTCTTGAAGCGTGATTATATGTTGAGTGATTTTAGTTTTCAGAAAAAAGAAAAATCGCGAGGGGTTTATGGTAAACGAACTACTGTTTTTGATAATTACAAATTTGATGAAGAAAAGCCCAAGGATTTCTATAAAGCCGATAAAAACCCTTTTGACCCAAATGCTATTGTTCAAGACGATTCCTTTTGGGAAAAGAATCGATTGGAAGGTTTAAATAAGGACGAAGCCGGAATTTATAAATTGCTGGATACGTTAAAAACCGTTCCAAAATTCAAATCATACTATAACATAGTTAGTATTCTGGGCTCTGGTTATGTCGAAATAGATAAATGGGATTTAGATCTAGGATCTGTTTATGACGTCTACGGATTTAACCAAGCAGAAGGTCATCGCATTCGATTAGGAGCCAGAACATATCGCGGACAAAATGATCTATGGCGAATAGAAGGATATGGAGCCTACGGATTTAAAGACCACAAATTCAAACATGGTCTTGCAGGAAAATTTCTTTTGGATAGGAAAAGTAGGCTTATACTTTCTGGTGGTAATCGAAGGGATATTGAACAGCTAGGTGTCAGCTTAACAGCAACAAATGATGTTTTAGGAAGAAGTATAGCCTCGTCATCTGTATTGACCGTTGGTGCTAATAATAGGTTAACTAATATTAATCTTAGCGCCGCCAGTCTAGAAATAGAGCCTATTACCAATTTAAGAATTGGAGTAGGAAGCACTTTTAGGACTTTAAGTTCGGCGTTACCTAATGACTTTAGTCTAGAATATGTGGATGCTGATTCCCCAACTGGAATTTCTTCTGAAATTCGACAATTCGATTTTAATGCTCTAATGATTTACACTCCGGGAAAAAAAACCATAGGTTATGGTGTAGAGAGAAATGACATTAATGATAACTATAGTACCTTATTATTAAAGTATACAAAGGGAATAGAAGGTGTATTTGATAGTGATTTTAATTATAGCAAATTACAATTCGCTTACACTCAGCCATGGCAGATAGGAGGTTTTGGAAGACTTTTTAGTACAGTAGAGGTTGGTAAGACTTTTGGAGAGGTTCCATTGGGTCTTTTAAACGTAATCCCTGGTAACCAAACTATTTTCTCTAACTACGGAACTTTTACAAATCTTGATTTTTACGAGTTTGTTAGTGATACTTATGCATCACTTCATTTGCAGCACAATTTTAATGGGAGACTTTTTTCAAGAATTCCCTTTTTACGAAAATTGAATCTTCGCGAGATTGTTGCCCTTCGCGGGGTTTGGGGCGAATTATCAGATGCCAATATCGCACTTAGTGCTCCTGCCTCTATAAATACTCCATTACAAGCACCAACCGATAGAATTTATTATGAATATTCCGTAGGTGTTGGGAACATTTTTAAAGTACTACGGATTGATTTTAATTTTCGAGGAAATTATTTAGACAGTCCTGATGCGAGACCTTTCGGCATAACAGGAACCTTCGGATTTAGTTTTTAATTTCTAAAGTCTCCCCTCCCGGGAGGGGATTAAGGGGTGGGTCCACTCAGTTCCGAAATAGCTACCCAACGAGCCAAAAAACCACTCATCTATTTAACCTACATTTAATACAGATACTAATGCTCGAAACGGGTCGTTAGCGTATCTTTGCACCCCTAAAATAATAGCTATGCCTAAAAAAGAAATCACCTTTGATGTACTTATTGAAATCCCAAAGGGAAGTAGAAATAAATACGAATATGATTTTACCTTAAATAAAATCAGGTTTGACAGAACACTTTTTTCATCTATGATGTACCCTGGTGATTATGGGTTTATTCCAGAGACCTTGGCATTAGATAAGGACCCTTTAGATGTTTTGGTGATGTGTACGGAGCCAACTTATCCAATGGTTGTTGTTGAGGTAAAGCCAATAGGAGTATTTCATATGGCCGATGAAAAAGGACCGGATGAGAAGATTATCTGTGTCCCCGTTTCCGATCCTATATGGAATCAAAAAAATGACTTAGCAGATTTAAACCCCCATAGAAAAAAAGAAATCGAACATTTCTTTCAAGTATATAAGGACTTAGAAAAGAAGAAAGTTGATGTAGGTGGTTGGGGTAATGCTGACGAGGCTAGAAAGATTTATCATGAATGTGTAAAACGTTATGATGAAAGCGAACACAAAAAGAAACGTACGTTTACGATATAGATAATTTTTACAAGTTAAAAAGCCACTTTTACGAATAAAAGTGGCTTTTTTTATTCTATTTGATTTTAGTACTTTAGCAGCCGTTAAAAAAAACTTAAAACAACTAAACAAAATGGAATTAGTAATTCAATTATTACCAGTATTTGGAGTAGTGGCTCTGCTTTTTGTGTTTGTAAAGAACATGTGGGTTTCCAAGCAAGAAGTGGGCGACGATAAAATGGCTAGAATAGCAAAAAACATCGCAGATGGCGCGATGTCATTTTTGAAGGCGGAGTATAAGATTCTTTCAATTTTTGTTATAGCAGTAGCTATTCTGCTGTATTTCAAAGGAAGCAATGAAGTAGGGTCAAATGGTATGGTAGCCTTATCATTTGTAGTAGGTGCTATTTGTTCGGCTCTAGCTGGATTTATCGGAATGAAAGTCGCTACAAAAGCAAACGTTAGAACAACGCAAGCCGCTAAAACTTCTTTAGGGAAAGCACTTGAAGTTGCCTTTGCAGGAGGAGCGGTTATGGGATTAGGTGTAGTAGGTCTTGGTGTTTTAGGACTAAGCGGCTTATTTATGGCTTATCAGTCAATTTGGCCAGGTGCTGAAAACTTAGGTTTGGTATTAAATGTGCTTTCCGGATTTTCTTTAGGAGCATCTTCTATTGCACTTTTCGCAAGAGTTGGTGGTGGTATTTATACGAAAGCTGCTGATGTTGGTGCAGATTTAGTAGGAAAGGTTGAAGCAGGTATTCCTGAAGATCACCCTTTAAACCCTGCTACGATTGCTGATAATGTAGGGGATAATGTTGGTGATGTTGCTGGTATGGGTGCTGATTTATTTGAATCTTATGTGGGTTCTATTATCGGTACAATGGTATTGGGTGCATTTATCATCACTCCTGATTTTGCAGGTTTAGGTGCGGTTTATCTTCCATTGGTATTAGCTGCAGTAGGTATTTTGATGTCTATCATTGGAACATTCTTTGTAAGAGTTAAAGATGGTGGAAATCCGCAAACAGCATTGAATATAGGTGAATTTGGTTCTGCTGGATTAATGGTAGTAGCTTCATACTTTATTATTCATGCCTTAATTCCTGAAAGCGTTGAAGGTCTACCTGCTGGTGCAAATGGAATTTTCTTCGCTACATTGGCTGGTCTTGTTGCCGGTTTGGGTGTTGGAAAAATTACAGAATATTATACAGGTACGGGTACAAAACCTGTAAACTCAATTGTACGTCAATCCGAAACAGGTGCTGCTACTAATATTATTGCTGGTTTGGGTGTGGGTATGATGTCTACTATGATTCCTATCTTATTAATTGCAGCTGCTATTTTAATATCACATCATTTCGCTGGTTTATACGGAATTGCAATTGCTGCGGTAGGTATGTTGGCAAATACAGGTATTCAATTAGCTGTTGATGCATACGGACCAATTTCTGATAATGCAGGTGGTATCGCTGAGATGGCTGAATTAGATCCAGAGGTACGTGAGCGTACAGATAAATTAGATGCTGTTGGTAATACGACTGCAGCTATTGGAAAAGGTTTTGCAATTGCTTCTGCTGCTTTGACAGCTTTAGCTTTGTTCTCAGCCTTTATGAAAGTTGCGAATGTTAGTTCTATTGATGTTTCAAAACCTACGGTAATGGCAGGACTTCTTGTTGGAGCAATGTTACCTTTCGTATTCTCTGCACTTTCAATGAACGCCGTTGGTCGTGCGGCTATGGCAATGATTGAAGAAGTACGTCGTCAGTTTAGGGATATTCCACAATTAAAAGCAGCCTTAGAAGTGATGAGAGCTGTTGATTCAGATATGTCAAAAGCAACTCCTGATCAGCGAGCGATTTTTGATGCGGCTGATGGTTATGCGGAATACGATAAATGTGTTGATATTTCAACCAAAGCTTCTATTAAAGAAATGGTATTGCCAGGTTTATTGGCTATCGCTGTTCCTGTTGCTGTTGGTTTTATCGGTGGAGCTGAAATGTTAGGTGGACTTTTAGCAGGAGTTACTTCTGCTGGTGTTCTAATGGCAATTTTCCAATCCAACGCAGGTGGTGCTTGGGATAACGCTAAAAAGATGATTGAGTCTGACGGACGTAAAGGTTCTGATGCACATAAGGCTGCTGTTGTTGGTGATACGGTTGGAGACCCATTTAAAGATACATCAGGTCCTTCTTTGAACATCCTTTTAAAGTTGATGTCTGTTGTAGCTTTAGTAATCGCGCCGAGTA
Organism: Maribacter taeanensis; assembly: GCF_047345145.1. NCBI lineage: Bacteria > Pseudomonadati > Bacteroidota > Flavobacteriia > Flavobacteriales > Flavobacteriaceae > Maribacter > Maribacter taeanensis. The sequence goes on along the minus strand of NZ_JBLFER010000007.1, from coordinate 195,747 downwards.
TTGCAATTAATGCTACTGGAGTTGCCGACTATGTTAATGACAAAGAAAAATCAACTGTTGAAATTACCATGAATGTTGAAAGTGCTGATATGGCAGAAGCTACTATCGTTACTACTTCAACTGTAAATGGCAAAGAAGTTTCTGAAAAGAAAATTTTAAAGGGAAGCGAAGCTGAGGTAAAGGCGAAGCTAGAAACTTTAGAAAATGCTACCGTAAAAACAAACGGTGACGAAACTGAAATCACTATTGAAAAGGAAGTCAATAAATAAACTTCTTTTTTTAGGATATATCTAAAAACCATCAGCCTAGCTGTTGGTTTTTTGTTTTCATAACAGTTTCCCTCCTAACAAAGAGGGATTAAGGGAGGTGTTGTTTTAACTTAAAAGGTCACTACTGGTTAACATATAACCAATATCATATCCTCCATTATTATCGATAGATTTCCATTCTAAAGCGATATAAATCAAAAGTAAGACTAACAATAATCCTATTACGAAATACATTCCTCTCTTTAAATTCAAATCTTTCTTTGGATTCTTTTTAAGTTTCATAACTACGGATTTACACGATATTAAAAAACCACCCCTCGGATAGCGGGGATGGATTTTATGTCTCAACGATTATGCCAATTAATTACTTAGTTTGAAGGTAATAGGAATTGCAAATGGAACCCTAACAGGATTACCTCTTTGCTTTCCTGGTGTCATTTTTGGCAACTTACTAATGATACGTGCTGCTTCTTTTTCCAAATTTTTGTTTGGACCTCTCATTCTAATATTTCCAATACTACCATCTTTTTGAATCTCAAACATGACACTGACCTTTCCCTGTATTCCCATCTCTTGCTCTAACTCAGGATATCGAAATGTCTTGCCAATATGTTTTTGAATCATGGAGTTAAAACAAGCTCTTTTGTCCGTTTCACTCTCACATCCAGGGAAAACAGGAACATCTTCAATAACGGAAAAGGGGACCGCTACATCCACAGGTTCTTCAATAAAGTCTACGTCTTCAACTTCAATAACCTCAGTATCTTGATTAGGCTCTGGTACATCAATGACTGATTCTACAATTGGCTCATCATCCTCAACAACTTCAATTACATCAGGAGCCACTGGAGGTGGCGGAGGCGGAGGTGGTGGTGCCAATTGAACCAAGTCTACTTCCTCAATTAACTCGTCATCTACTGTCATTGCTGTCCTCTCATACGTGTCACCATAAAACGTTTTCCATTCTAAGGCAACATAAGCTAGTGATAATACCATTGCTAGTCCAGCGACAAAGTACATACCACTGTTTCGTTTCAAATCTTTTTTTGGATTCTTTTTTAATTCCATCATTTAAGGTTTTTATCCGCCTTATGGCGGAATGGTTTAACATTTACCCTGAATTCAGTTCAGGGTTTCAAGTCCACTATATCAGTTATCCGGAATTGATATAGCTAGTTTTTAGGCTTGTTTAATGTTTCCAATAAATCTAGTACAAGAAAAGTGCCGATAAAACGAGGAATGAGGGAGAGCAGCTTTTCAGTGAGGGAAAAGCGTTTGTCATAAAGGGAAATATTTTGTGATAGTTGAAAGTAGTCTACTTCAAGTACTCCAATGATGTATTAGCTTCAATTTCATAAGGTATTTTGTCTTTTTCGAAAATACGGGCTGTCAGTCCGTCACCCATTAAAGTAGTTTGTTGGTTCTGAACGAGAATCCAACTACCTTCTCGTAAACCAACAACTGGAATGTCATTGAATTGATGAAACTCTTTGATTCTGGTTTCGCGAGTTTCTCCTTTATGTTTTGAAGTGGGATCTGGATCTAAGTAATGCGGATTGATATTAAAAGGAACAATACCCAAAGTATCAAAACTAGGCGGATATACAATAGGCATATCGTTTGAGGTTCGTATACTTGGTCCGGCTATATTGCTTCCGGCGCTTGTTCCTAAATAGGGAGTGCCTTTTTTTAAAACTTCCTGCAATGGTTGAATTAGATTTTGTTGGTAAAGTTCAGAAACCAATACAAAAGAATTCCCTCCCCCAGTAAAAATACCTTGGGCATTTTGAACTGCTTTACTAGGGTTTTGAAAAGTATGAATTCCAAGAAGGTGCTTTCCTAGTTTTTGAAATGCTTTAGCTGCAATTTCGGTATAGTCATCATAAGAAATCCCGCTAGGTCGAGCATATGGAATAAAGAGAATTTCCTCGGTATGCAGAAATAATTCCTCAAGCGAAGGGAAAAGATAATCTAAATAAGTACCCCTGTATATTGTTGAGGTGCTAGCAAGAATACAATTGATCATTTTAGAACAAACCGTTGATTTCGGCATCAATTTTATTGATAATCTGACCTAAATCTTCAGGCTTGTCAACAAAATCCAAATCATCAACATCAATTACCAAAAGATTCCCTTTTTCGTAACCGTGCACCCAAGCTTCATAGCGTTCATTCAATCGACTTAAATAATCAATTGAAATGGTGTTTTCATATTCGCGGCCTCGCTTGTGAATCTGCTTCACCAAATTAGGAATAGAACTGCGTAAATAAATTAACAAATCAGGCGGTTGAACCAAACTCTCCATCAATTCAAACAAGCTTGAATAGTTGTTGAAGTCACGATTAGTCATTAAACCCATCGCATGTAAATTAGGCGCAAAAATATAAGCATCTTCATAAATCGTGCGATCTTGAATAATACTTTTGCCCGATTCACGTATTTTGAGAATTTGGCGGTAACGATGATTTAGAAAATAAATCTGTAAGTTGAAACTCCATCGCTCCATTTGCGTGTAAAAATCATCCAAATACGGATTGTCCACAACATCTTCGAAATGGGCTTCCCACTTATAGTGTTTTGAAAGTAATCTTGTCAAAGTGGTTTTTCCGGCTCCGATGTTTCCCGCAACTGCAATGTGCATACCTATAATTTAAAGGGTTGGTTGGTTTGTCTCAACAACAAATGTTGGGCATACAATATACGAATGATCTTGGGTTGGCGAAAGAAATCAGTGTTGAAATACAAAGAAATAAGATAACTCGATTTTTAGTCAAAAATGCTTAGCATACTAGCTTGTACCCGTAGCCGCGAACATTGATAATTTGTACATTTTTATCTTTGCTGAGCTTTTTACGGAGTTTGGTTATGAAGACATCCATGCTACGGGCATTGAAGAAATCGTCATCACCCCATATTTTTTTTAAGATTAACGAACGATCTAAGATATCATTTTGTTTTTCGTACAGGTGAAAGAGCAATTCTGCTTCTCTGTGAGTGAGTAGAATTTCTTCTTCATAGATGACCAGCTTTTGTTTGGTGTAATTGAAACTATAATTGCCAATCGAAAGATTTTGATTTGATGATTTTAACTTTGTCCTATCTAAAAGGGCATGAATGCGAACTATAAGTTCTTCCATGCTAAAAGGCTTTTTTAAATAGTCGTTACCGCCGTGTTCGAAACCTTCTAATACATCTTTTGTTTGAGATTTTGCGGTTAGGAAAATAATAGGGATGTGCTTGTCTTGTTCCCGAACCTCTTTGGCCAAGGTAAATCCATCTTTCTTAGGCATCATTACATCTAAGACCAGTAGCTCTGGTTTCTCCTTCAGATATGTGTTATAAGCTGTTTCACCATTCTGGCAAAAGAGCACTTCAAAGTTTCGTGTTTCTAAACTTTCTTTTATGATTTGCCCTAATGCGGGCTCATCTTCTGCTAGAAGTATTTTTATGGTATCGCTCATAAAGTTATTTTGAAAATAGTATTATGAGGATCTGGCACTAAAACAAGTTGTCCGTCATGTTTATCAATTATCTTCTTAGAATAAAAGAGTCCTATTCCAAAGCCTTTTACATCATGTCGATTCCCAGTGGGCACCCTATAGAACTTATCGAAGATTTTGACTCTTTGACTTTTATCAATTTTTCCACCGTTATCGGCAATTGTAATTTCAACGGAATTCAACATAGAATTTAAATTCACCGCGATAGATTCTCCGCCATATTTTACAGCGTTGTCAATGATGTTTGCAATCGCATTTTCAAAATGAAAAGGGTCCACTTTGAGATTGAGGCTATCCTCGTTAGATTTGAAAAGAATTTTTTTATCCCCTGCTAACATTTGATACTTGTTTACCAAACCTCGAAGCATTAAAACGACATCAACCTCTTCCTTTTGTATAATAAGCTTGTCACTATCTAAAGTGGCAGTTTCTAATAATTTTTCCACCATTAGATTGAGCTTTTTCATTTGTTGCTCTGAAATATCCAAATAAGTACTTGTCTTAGCCTTGTCATTATTCACATTGAAATTCTTGATGCCTTCAATGGCAGTTGAGACTGTCGCGATAGGGGTTTTAAACTCATGAGTGATATTGCTGATGAGGTCGTTTTTGATCTCTGCAAGTTCCTTCTGCTGCTTTATGATATGAAGTAAGTACAAAAGACATGCAATGATACAAGCAGAGAGCAGAAGGGATAGGATGATACCTGTTAAACTTCTTTTTAGGATTGCAATTGTGGGATTGGAAAAAAAGAGTTGCAGTTTCTGAGATTCAGGTAAATAAGTCGATTTTGAAAAAGTAGTCAAATTAAAAGTTCTCTTTTCATCACCTTTAAATCCAATAACAACCGAATCGTTGTCAAAATGCTTGAGATTGTATGAAATAGCTATTCCCTTACGAATCAGTTCCTTATTGAACAAGGTATCGAGTTTATCGAAATCTATAGTATCACGTGTAATAGAAACAATAATTCTACTGGTAAGCTCGGTTAGCCCTTGAATACTGTCAATAGCTTCTTTCCCCTGAAAAACGGACATCATAGATATCTGATTTGGTTTCATAGCCGTTACGGCCTTGCCCGAATCGATTATCTGGGTAAAACCCTTTATTCCTGTAAATACACGAAGAGAATCTTGTTTTTTTTCAATCTCAAGAAAAGTCGAATCTCCTAATATTCGATTCCAGAAATTCTTTTCATGCTGGGGTTCCAAACTATCTGAACCATTATTTACGAAGGCGAAGAAATCAGTTTTTGCCAAATCTGAGTAGTAGGCCTCTACTCCATTGTCTAAACTAATCTGAACTTCGTTAATTAATCGCTGCTTGTTAGTTTCATAATTTTGGATATTCCAATACAGCTGAATGGTAATAGTAGCTACAATAGTAGCTGCGATAAAATAAACTATCGATTTATAATTATTTTGCTTCACTTTCCAAATGTAATGACTATAAATTATCAACTGACAATCGGTTAACACTCGTTAACACTGGTTAACCTTTTTTTCAATTCTACTGGAGCAAATTTGTGATATTACTAATCGCAAAACTAGAATCATGAAAAAATTTGGAATGGTAGTTATTTTGTTCATTACGGTGCATATGACTGCACAAGACTTTGCTGGCCTTGCAATTTATAAGACGGACATGAAAATGGAAATCAAATTAGACAGTGCAAGTACAAGTGCCGATCAGATGGACTTGGTACAACAGCAGTTAAGGTTCGCTATGCAAAAGGAATTCCAACTTTCCTTTACAAAATCAGAATCAAATTGGAAAGAGCAAGAAAGTCTTGACAAACCAGCATCAGGCGGGGCGGGAGTTCAAATTCAAGTTGTTGGAATGGGTGGTGGCAGCGATGGACTGTTATACAAAAACACCAAAAACAAGAAAACCAAAGAGAGCTCTGATGCTTTTGGAAAACTATTTCTTATATCTGGGGAATTAGAACCTTTTGAATGGGAAATGACATCTGAAACAAAACAAATCGGCAGGTACACCTGTTATAAGGCAATAGCCAAAAGAGAAATTACACAGACCAAAATTTCAGAAGTCAATGGCGAGATGGAAGAAAAAGAAGAAAAGAAAATACAAACGACAACTGCTTGGTACACCACTGAAATTCCAGTCAATCATGGGCCAGATATGTACTGGGGACTTCCAGGACTTATTTTAGAAGTAAATGACGGAAGTAGAATTATGATTTGTACTAAAGTGGTTTTAAACCCTGATAAAGAAGTTGTTATTGAAGTTCCATCCAAAGGTAAAAAGGTCACTGAGGAAGAATATGAGGAAATCATGAGAGAACAATCTGAAAAGATGCACAAGATGTACGGTGGGGGTAAGAAAAAAGGAAAAAACTCATCTTCGTTTAGCATATCGATAGAGAATTAAAGGTAATAGAATACTAGTCTACAAACGCCAAAAATCATCAATCAAAAAATGAACAGAGTCAGCATATCCCTTTTGGTAGGGCTGGTATTCTTTTGCTATAATTTAACTGCGCAAAAGGTAGTATTAGAAGGTCAGGTATTGGATTCATTGAATGTTCCATTAGAATTAGCAAATGTAATCGCAATCAACAAGAATACTGAAGCAATAGCATCATATGGAATTACCGATGCCCAAGGTAGGTTTCGTTTGAACCTGAAGAAAGACAGTTTATACACACTGAAGGCGAGTTATTTAGGATTTGAAACTTGGGAGGAAGGTTTTCAAGCATTAACAAACGAGAATAAAACAATCACGTTAAAAGCATCGCCTAACCAACTGGATGGAGTAACCGTGACCGAAGATTTTCCAGTGACCATTTCAGGAGACACAATTACTTATAAAACGGATGCTTTCACCACGGGTAAGGAAAAAAAGTTGGAAAACGTCTTAGAACAATTGCCTGGATTTCAAATTGACGATGAGGGACAAATAAAGGTTCAAGGAAAAGATGTTAGCAAGGTGCTAGTGGAAGGGAAAGAATTTTTCGATGGAGATACGAAAATGGCAACCAAAAACATCCCTGCAAATGCCGTGGATAAAGTACAAGTACTTCGCGACTTTAACGAGGTGGGACCTTTAGGAGCTGTAAATGATAGTGATGCATTGGCCTTGAATATTAAATTGAAAGAAGGAAAAAAGAACCTTTGGTTTGGCGATATTTCAGCAACGGCGGGCCCTAAAGAACGTTATTTGGCTCATCCAAATATATTTTATTATTCCCCCAAATTCAATATCAATTTTATTGGGGATATGAACAACATTGGCAAACAGGCTTTCTCATTACAAGACTATTTTAGGTTCAATGGGGGGCTAAGCACCTTGGGAAAAAGATCAGGTTCATCCCTTAATCTTTCCGGAGATGATATCGGCTTATCGTTGATGCAAAATAATCGAGCTCGAAATATTGACTCTAAATTGGCGGCACTGAATTTTAACTACAATCCTAATAAAAAAATCAGTTTTTCCGGCTTTGGTATTTTGTCAGGGGTGGATACAGATTTGTCAAGTATATCGCAACGTACTTATATAAGGGATGAAGGCAATAATGAAGAAACGTTAGAATCGAACACTTTGCAAAAGAATATTTCAACACTTTTGAAAATTTCGACTACTTATACACCAAATTCAAAATGGTATATTAACTATGATGGTTTTCTAAAACGATCTGAAGTTCGAGATGAAAATCAGCTCAACTCATTGTTTTCTAATTTTAGCAATGATATTCGCTCCTTAAATGGTAGAGACCCCTTTTCGGTACAACAATCCCTAAGTGCTTTTTATGCAAAAAATGATAATAATATTTTTTCTTGGGAATCAAACTATCTATATAAGAAACAGCTCCCTACTTACAATTTAATAAGTACGCAGCAACCCTTTCTCGGTAGTGTTCCGTTGGAAGGTGAAACACCTTTCAATATATCTCAAAATACCCAAGTTCAAACAAATACTTTTGACACCGAATTCAATTATTATAGGGTTTTGAACAAGACCAATCACATTAGTTTTAAGTTGGGACTAAGTACAAATGGTCAGCGCCTTCACTCTGAAGTATCAGAAATTATAAATGGTAATTCGAGACCAGTTGGTTTAGGCAATCAGTTTATCAATGATACGGAGTTTGATTTTCTTGATGTTTACTTTGGAATAGGCTATCGAGTAAAATGGAAGAAATTGACCATTGGTCCTCGGATTAACTTCCATATTTATGATATAAAAAACAGAAATTTCACCGACGAGGTAGCGCTAAATAAAACCTTGTTACTACCTAGTCTTAACGCTAAGTATGCTTTTAATAGCTCAAAATCTTTGCAGCTGAACTATAGTCTGGAGGCTGAATTCGCTGATGTTCAAAATTTAACCTCGGCCATCCAATTAAGAGGATATAACAGTCTTTTTCAAGGAAACCCGAATTTGAGAAATGCCTGGTACCATAATGCAACCTTGAACTTTATGAATTTCAACATGTTCAATTTTGCGAATATCTATGGGGGAATGACCTATCAAAAAAAGTTTGACGGTATCAGTTCAAATGTGAATTTTGTTGGGTTAGACAGAGTTTCTTCCCCTATCAATATTGATGCTCCAAATGAGATTGTCACCTTTTTTGGCAACTATGAAAGACGATTCCCATATTGGAAAGGAAAACTTGAAGCTCGAATTACCTATAATAAGTTCAATAACATAATCAATACTAATGAAGATTTTAATCGTTCTTTCAACCAGCAGTACAAACTAGCTTTTGAAACTAAGTTTAAAGAGGCTCCTAATGTAGAATTGGGTTTTGAAAAAATATGGAATGATTACTCGAGTTCAAACATTGAAAGCAGGTTTATTACCAATATTCCTTTTGTTAATATCGAGGCCTACTTTTTAAATGGATTCGCTCTTACAGCTGATTATCAATATAACGAATACAGGAATAGAGATGGTGGAATTCGGAGCACCTATGACTTCCTAAACGCTACACTGTTTTATCAAAAAGAAGACAGTAAGTGGGAATTCAAGATAACAGGCCTAAATCTTTTGAATACGACTTCAATTCGGCAGGATGCTTTCTCAAATAATTTAATTAGTACTCTGGAGTACAACGTTCAGCCAAGGTATTTCGTAGCTGGAATAAAGTATGAATTGTAAGCTCATAGCTCTTTCCAAGCAACTTTAAAATCTTGATATATTTTCTTTGGCAACGAAACTATTTTCATACTTTTGTTCTTGTAATAAGAGGAAGGATTTGACTGATTGCAACCTCGTGAAAAATGCTAAAGCAGTTAATTATGTTATCATAATTATACTTCTCTAGACCACCTGTCAAATTCTCGCCGTATTAAAATAGAATCTATGTCATATTTGTTTACTTCTGAATCTGTTAGTGAAGGACACCCAGATAAAGTCTCTGACCAGATTAGTGATGCCTTGCTAGATAATTTTTTAGCCTTTGACCCCGAAAGTAAAGTGGCTTGTGAAACCTTGGTTACCACAGGTCAAGTTGTTCTCGCTGGAGAGGTAAAAAGTAATACCTATCTAGATGTTCAAAATATTGCTAGAAATGTTATTAATAAAATTGGGTATACGAAAGGAGAGTATCAGTTTAGCGGAGATTCGTGTGGCGTGATTTCCTTGATTCATGAACAATCTCAAGATATCAACCAAGGTGTTGATAGAGGTTCTAAGGAGGAGCAGGGTGCCGGTGACCAAGGAATGATGTTTGGCTATGCGACCAAGGAAACGGATAACTATATGCCTTTAGCATTGGATATTTCGCATAAAATCCTTCAAGTATTGGCTGAATTGCGAAGAGAAGGAAGCGAAATCGATTACCTTAGACCAGATGCTAAGTCACAAGTTACCATTGAGTATTCTGATGATAATGTGCCTCAGCGAATTGAGGCGATTGTGGTATCCACACAGCATGATGCTTTTGATTCGGATGATGAAAAAATGTTAGCGAAAATCAAATCCGATATTGTTTCCATTTTAATTCCGAGAGTGAAGGCACAATTGCCAGAGGGAATTCAAGCTTTGTTCGATGACCAAATTGTATATCATATCAATCCGACAGGAAAGTTTGTAATTGGTGGCCCTCATGGTGATACCGGTTTAACAGGAAGAAAAATCATCGTAGATACCTACGGAGGAAAAGGCGCCCACGGCGGTGGAGCTTTTAGTGGAAAAGACCCAAGTAAGGTAGATAGAAGTGCTGCTTACGCGTCTCGGCATGTAGCGAAGAATTTGGTTGCGGCAGGAATTTCTGATGAGATTTTGGTACAGGTAAGTTATGCTATCGGAGTTGTCGAACCAACTTCCATTTTTGTGGACACCTATGGTACTTCAAATGTGGATTTAACTGATGGTCAAATCGCTGATAAAGTGGCAGAACTTTTTGATATGCGTCCTTTTGCAATTGAAGAAAGATTAAAGCTGCGTAATCCAATTTATTTGGAAACCGCGGCTTATGGGCATATGGGGAAAGAACCAAAAATGGTCACTAAGATATTTGAGTCTCCGTATAACGGAAGAGTAGAAAAACAAGTTGAGCTTTTCACTTGGGAAAAACTAGATATGGTTGATTCCGTAAAGTCAGCATTCAGTTTATAAGGAAATTTCAAAACGGTTTAAAAAGGGAATCCAAATTGGGTTCCCTTTTTTATTTTCGAGACTTACTAATCTTTAGTAGCTTTAGTGTCTAACTAATTTTCAATTATGTATAGATTTTTTAGAATTCTTTCAATCATATTTCTTTCGTTGACTTTTATGCTTACCTCATGCACAAAAACCACGAAGCCTGAAAAGGTTGAGGTTTCAGATACGTACGTTGCGGATAATTATACCAAACAAGAAGTAGATATCGAAATGCGAGACGGAGTGAAATTGCATACTACGATATATTCTCCAAAGGATACTTCAAAAAAATACCCAATCATTATGCAACGTACTCCTTACAGTTCTAGACCCTATGGAGAAGGTGAATTTAAGAAGCAAATCTCACCCAATATTCATATGATGAAAGAGGGTTACATTGTGGTTTATCAAGATGTTCGTGGGCGCTGGTTGAGTGAAGGGCATTATGAAAATATGCGTGCCTATATCCCAAATAAAACTTCGGAAAAAGATGTAGACGAAAGCTCAGATACCTATGATACGATTGAATGGTTGGTGAACAACGTGGAGAATAATAATGGAAATGCCGGAATTTGGGGTATATCCTATCCCGGATTTTATTCGACCTACGCCACGGTAGATGCACATCCTGCGTTAAAAGCTGCTTCTCCACAAGCGAGTATTGGTGATTTCTTCTTTGACGATTTTCATCATAATGGAGCTTATTTGTTGAGCTATTTTAGAGCAACCTCGCTTTTCGGAACGCCAAGACCAAATGGTGATATGCCCATTGATACGGCTTGGTATAGCTTGCCAGATTTACAAACCGAAGACCAATATCAGTTCTTTTTGGATAAAGGACCACTCAAAAATTTAAATTCCTTTTTCGAATATGACCTAAAAGATGAAATCTCCATCGCTCCGGACGAGGAGACTGATGATTTCTTCTGGAATGAACTCAAAGAGCATCCAAACTACGATGAACTTTGGCAGAGCCGAGGACTCATTCAACACTTAAAAAATGTAAAATCTCATGTGGCAACTATGGTCGTTGGCGGATGGTTTGATGCAGAGGATTTGTACGGACCTTTGGAAACCTATAAGAATATTGAAAAGTACAATGAAGGAAATTACAATACGATGGTTTTTGGTCCCTGGGACCATGGTAGATGGGCAAGAAGAAATGGTCGTACCGTAGTCGGAAATTATTATTTCGGAGATGGAATCTCAGAGTTTTTTCAGGAAAATATTGAGACAAAATTCTTCAATCATTTCTTAAAAGGAAGTGGCGATAAAAATAGCGGACTTCCGGAAGCCTATGTCTTTGATTCCGGCAGAAAAGAATGGAAGCAATACGATTCTTGGCCTCCAGAAGGAGTAGAAAAACAAGATATGTTCTTATCCGAAAATCAAGAACTGACTTCTGAATTAAAAAGTACAGAAGGCATTCAATTTATTAGTAATATCAAAAAACCAGTCCCATATTCTGAAGATGTAAAATCCGTTTTTACCCCTAGAAAATACATGACCGACGACCAACGTTTTGCAGCGCGTCGCTCTGATGTTTTGGTATTTGAAACTGAAGTTATGGAAGAAGACTTAACCTTGGCAGGAGATATTCTAGCCAAACTAAAAGTAGCAACCACAGGCACTGCCGCTGATTGGATTGTTAAGGTAATCGATGTACATCCTGCCAAATCGGAAACGAACGAAGAAATGCAAGACCATTTGAAAATGAGCAATTACCATTTAATGGTACGAAGCGAAGTTTTGAGAGGGCGGTTTAGAAATAGTTTTTCAACCCCCGAGCCATTTGTGCCGAATAAAAAGACCGAAGTGAATATCAAGCTTCAAGATGTTTTTCATACGATTCAAAAAGGGCATAAGCTACAGATTCAAGTCCAAAGTACTTGGTTTCCGTTGATTGATTTGAATCCGCAAACCTACGTGGAGAATATTTTTAAAGCAGGCGAAGAAGATTTCAAAACACAAACCCATACGGTTTTTGCAGACTCGAGTATAGAGTTTAGTATTTTATCCCAGTAAAATGCTAGGATTTTGTGAAATTTTTCAAAATTATTAGGTTTTAAAACAATTCTGACTTTTATTTGTGCTTTACAAAGTTCAAACACGTATTGAATAGTTATCAAGAAAGGTGGAGGGATTAGACCCTTTGAAGCCTTAGCAACCCTTGACTCCTATAGTCGAGAAGGTGCTAAATTCTACCCTGTCCTGAACTCGTTTCAGGATATGTTGAATTCATTTCGACAGTATGGGCAGATAACGCAAAACAGATTGTAAAACAATCTATTCGCTTTCTTATAACTTTTTGATTTTACCTGGCTGCAATGTCGGCAGTAAGGGTTTGGCTTTTAATAAAACTATTTTTTGTCACTCCCGCGTAGGCGGGAATCTATTAAGAACTAGTATTCTCTAAAAAGAAACGGAATACACAAAAACAAAAATCATGAGTAATCCAAAATTAGCTACGAACGCCCTTCATGCTGGGCACGACACAACACAAACAAGTGGTACAAGAGCAGTGCCAATTTTCCAGTCTACGTCTTATGTATTCAATGACACAGATCATGCAGCGAATTTATTTTCGCTAGCGGAATTAGGCTTTATTTACACAAGGTTAAATAACCCAACTAATCAGATTTTACAAGACCGATTGGCGGCCATAGAAGGAGGAGTAGGAGCGGTTGTTTTTGCTTCAGGAACAGCAGCTATTGCAACAGGTTTAATGACTTTGCTAAAAGCTGGTGACCATATCGTGGCATCGAGCAGTTTGTATGGCGGAACTTTCAACTTATTAAATGTTACCTTGCCTAGATTAGGTATTACAACCACTTTCGTAGACCCAGCTGACCCAACCAATTTTGGCAAAGCGATACAGGAAAATACAAGAGCCATCTTTGTGGAGTCTTTAGGGAATCCAAAATTAGATGTACTGGACTTGAAAGCAATTTCGAAAGAAGCCCAAGCTGCTAAAGTTCCTTTTATTGTAGATAACACAGTAGCTACACCAGGACTTTTAAATCCTATTGAGCACGGAGCTAACTTGGTGATTCACTCGTTGACGAAATATATCAATGGGAATGGTACAGCCCTTGGAGGTGCTATTATAGATGCAGGAACTTTTGATTGGACAAATGGTAAGTTCCCAGAATTCACAGAGCCATCTGCCGGATATCACGGCTTGGTGTATAGCGAAGCTTTAGGTGCCGCCGCATTTACTTTCAAATTAATTTTAGAAGGTCTACGTGATTTCGGAGGAGCATTGAGTCCATTTAATGCTTTTCAAATTATACAAGGCTTGGAAACACTTTCTGTTAGAATAAAACAACATAGTGCCAACGCTTTAGAATTGGCAACTTGGTTAGAAGGAAGAGAAGAAGTAGCATGGGTAAATTACCCAGGATTAAAGAGCAGCAAATACTTCGATTTAGCCCAAGAATATTTGCCAAAAGGACAAAGTGGTCTGGTGACTTTCGGAGTTAAAGGTGGTTTTGAAGCTGCCAAAAAGCTAACCGATGCGACCAAGGTATTTTCTTTGTTAGCGAATATAGGTGATACCAAATCATTGATTATTCATCCAGCAAGTACAACGCATCAGCAGCTTACAGTGGAACAACAAGAAGCCGCTGGCGTAGGTCAAGATTTGATTCGTCTATCCGTAGGTTTAGAGGATATTGATGACTTAAAAACAGATTTAGAAAATGCTTTTACAACAATTGATAAGTCCGTTTTGGCTTAATATCTAGATTTATCTAAACTGTCAGTTCGAGCGGAGTCGAGAACAAGTACTTGTTGTATCTCTACTCCGCTTGATATGGAAGAATAAAACTACTAATAGCTATTCAATGCTCCACCACCTAAAAATAAAAAACTACAAAACCATAAGTGGCGTAGTGCAAGATATTGATTTGTCGTACCAACTTTTTGGTAAAGAGCTCTATTCGGCTCCCATCGTTCTGGTGAATCATGCCTTGACGGGCAATTCCAATGTTACCGGAAAAGACGGCTGGTGGTCTGCTTTAATTGGCGACGGAAAGTGTATCGATACAAAGAAATATACCATCCTATCTTTTAATATTCCGGGTAACGGACATGATAAATTTGTTATTGACAATTACAAGGACTTTGTAGCAGGAGACATAGCCCATATTTTTCTAAAGGGTCTGAAGCAACTTGAAATAGAAAGGCTATTCGCTATCATCGGCGGTTCTTTAGGGGGAGGTATAGCTTGGGAGATGGCGTCTTTAAATCCGAAGTTAACGGAGCATTTAATTCCGGTTGCTTCCGATTGGAAGTCTACGGATTGGTTGATTGCCAATTGCCAGATTCAAGAGCAATTCTTGGTGAATTCCAAACAACCTGTGCATGATGCGAGAATGCATGCGATGTTGTGTTATCGTACCCCGGAGTCTTTTAAAGAGCGCTTCAAGAGGAGTACAAATCAAGAACTTCAGGTTTTTAACGTGGAGAGTTGGTTGATGCATCATGGGGAAAAGTTGCAGGAACGTTTTCAGCTTTCCGCCTATAAACTTATGAATCAGTTACTTAAAACTATCGATGTTACAAGAGATGGCGATGCCAATTTCAAGAAGCTCGAAAATAGTGATACCAATATTCATATCATTGGAGTTGATTCTGATTTGTTCTTTACCGCCAAAGAAAATAAAGAAACCTTCAAACAAATTGCTCAAGCCAATAGTAATGTCACCTACGGAGAAATACAATCCCTCCATGGTCATGATGCATTTTTGATAGAATTTGAACAATTGCAAAAACTGCTTGATGGAATTTTCAATACAAATGGAAAATCTGAAAAGGTTAAGGTCTTGAAGTTTGGTGGAAAGTCGTTGAGCAATGGTGAAGGAATAGGTCGAGTTTTAGAGATCATTACCTCTAAGGTAAATGAAGGAGAGAATGTTGCAGTGGTACTTTCCGCTCGTGAAAAAGGTACTGACCAGTTAGAAGCAATGCTCGAAAAAGCTTCAAAAGGGAAGAATTATATCAAAGATTTTGAAGCTTTCGAAAAATATCAGCAACATACTTTCGGTAACGTCAATCTTTCAAAAGAATTTAAAGATTTGGCAAAACTCTTTGAAGGTGTTTCTTTATTGGGGGATTACAGTCCTAAAATTAAGGATGAGGTCTTGGCTTATGGCGAGTTAATCTCAGGAAAATTGCTCACCAAATTGCTAATAGGTAAAGGGGTCAAGGCAAATTTTATTGATTCAAGAACGGTCCTGAAAACAGATGATACTTTTGGAGATGCTAAATTGATCGAAGGCACATCTAAAGAAAATGTATTATTGAAATACAATGCTCTTCCAGTTGATGCTGTTCCAGTTTTTACGGGATTCATAGCTTCTACTTTGGACGGAGAAACAACAACCTTGGGAAGAAACGGGAGCAATTATTCCGCCGCCCTATTGGCAAACTTCCTGGATGCTGAGGAGTTACAGAATTATACCCATGTAGATGGAATTTTTACAGCTAACCCTGATTTCGTTCAAGAGGCGAAAAGACTATCGAATTTGTCCTATGCCGAGGCCAATGAATTGGCGAATTTCGGAGCGACCATTCTTCACGCAAAAACGATTATTCCGTTAATTGAAAAAAATATTCCACTCCGTATTCTCAATACCTTCAATGATGACAGCAAAGGTACTTTGATAAGTGCGAAGTCTAGTAAAGAAGGCATCAAATCACTTTCGATTATTGAAGATGTTGCTTTGGTAAATCTTGAGGGTAGGGGACTTCTAGGAAAAGTCGGAATAGATGCTCGTATTTTTAAAGCTCTTGAAGAGCGAAACATTAATGTAAGTATCATATCGCAAGGTTCTTCAGAGCGCGGAATTGGTCTAGTGGTCAATGAGCACAATGCACAAAAGGCCAAACAGGCCCTGGAAAAGGAGTTCTCCAGAGACTTCAAATCCAAGGATATTAATATGATTACAGTAGTCAATGATGTTTCCGTGGTATCTATTGTGGGTCAAGATTTGAGTACGTTTCATAAACCTTATAATGCACTGATTAAGAATCAAATTATTCCATTACTCTTTAATAATACGATATCTGGAAAGAACGTGAGTTTGGTTTTGAAAAAGTCGGATTTACACAAGGCACTCAACGTAATGCATGGTCAAATTTTCGGAATTAGTAGGAAAGTGAACCTCGCCATATTCGGCCATGGAAATGTAGGCGGAACACTAATTGACCAGATTTTAAAATCATCTGAAACTATTGCCAAACGGAAAGGAATAGATTTGAATGTATTTGCGGTTGCTAATTCCCGGAAGCTATTAATTAACAAAAAAGGCATTCCGAAGTCATGGAAATCATCTATTGAAACCAAAGGAATTGCATATAAAGTAGAAGACCTTTTCGAGTATGCAAATGAGCACCATTTAGAAAATTTAATAGTAGTAGACAATACCGCGAGTGAGGATTTTGTAGCCAACTATTTTGATTTCGTAGAGAATGGTTTTGACTTGGTTTCCTCAAACAAAATAGCCAATACACTTGGGTTCGATTATTACCAATTGCTACGAGAAGAATTGGTGAAAAATCAAAAGCAATATTTATATGAAACCAATGTCGGTGCAGGTTTGCCACTTATTGATACCATTAAGTTATTGCATCTTTCAGGAGAGAATATCACAAGAATTAAAGGTGTTTTCTCGGGAAGTCTAAGTTATATTTTCAATACATTCTCTGAGGTCAATGCACCCTTTTCGCAAATTCTAAAGGATGCCATGCATCAAGGTTTTACTGAACCGGACCCACGAGAGGATTTATCAGGAAATGATGTTGGAAGGAAACTCTTGATTTTAGCGAGGGAGTTAGATTTAAGCAATGAATTCTCCGATATCAAGATTCAAAATTTAATTCCTGAGCAATTGCGAAAAGGAAAACCTGACCATTTTCTTAAGAATTTAGGAATGCTAGACGATAAGTTCAACGAAATCAAGAAGAACCAAAAGGAAGGTCATGTGTTACGATATGTAGGAGACCTCCATGGAAACCTTCAAAAAGAAAAAGGATTGTTAGATGTAAAACTAATATCGGTCCCCAAAGAAAGCGCACTAGGACAAGTAAAAGGCTCGGACTCGATAATCGAAATATACACAGAATCATATGGAGAAAACCCCTTGGTAATTCAAGGTGCGGGAGCTGGAGCAGCTGTAACCGCCAGAGGTGTTTTTGGTGATATCCTAAGAATAGCAGAAAAAGGGTGATAAGAAATTTCCCCTCTTGAGAGGGGTGGCGCACCTGCCTGCCGGCATGCAGGGCCAGGGCGTGTACTTAGGAACAAGAAGAATTAACCCTCGATAAGCATTTGAGAAAAACTACAAACAGATTCCTGTCTTTACTGAAATGAATTCAGCACAGGCACAGGAATGAAAATAAAAGATGAGCAAAAACAAATTCGAAACCAACGCCATAAGAACCCAACTAGAACGTTCGCAAAACTTAGAACATTCAGTACCATTATATCTTACTTCGAGCTTCGTCTTCGAAGATGCCGAAGACATGCGGGCCTCTTTTGCAGAGGAGAAAGAACGAAATATCTATTCCAGGTACTCAAATCCAAATTCCAATGAATTTGTAGATAAAGTATGTCAAATGGAAGGTGCAGAGGCCGGATTCGCTTTTGCCTCTGGAATGGCAGCGGTCTTCTCAACTTTTGCCGCTTTGTTGGAAAGCGGAGACCATATTCTTTCTGCAAGAAGTATTTTTGGCTCTACACATTCCCTATTCAACAATTTTTTTCCAAAATGGAATATCTCGCATACCTATTTCAAGATTGATGAGCTGGATTCCATAGAGCGTTTAATTACACCTCAAACAAAAATTATTTATGCAGAGTCGCCAACCAATCCGGGAGTTGATGTTTTGGATTTGGGAGCTTTGGGAGCTATTGCTAAAAAGCACAATCTAATTTTGGTGATTGACAACTGCTTTGCTTCTCCCTATTTGCAACAACCCATAAAATTTGGAGCCGATTTGGTCATCCATTCCGGAACCAAATTAATGGATGGACAAGGCAGGGTTTTAGCTGGAGTAACCGTTGGGAGTGCAGATTTAATTGATAAAATATATCGATTTTCGAGGATAACAGGTCCGGCCTTATCACCATTCAATGCTTGGGTGCTCTCCAAAAGTTTGGAGACTTTGGCTGTTCGTGTAGATAGGCATTGTGAGAATGCATTGAAGTTGGCAGAATTTTTAGAAGGTCATGAAAAAGTAAATTGGGTCAGATATCCATTTTTAAAATCACATCCGAAATATGAAATTGCCAAAAAGCAAATGAAAGCAGGTGGGTGCGTAGTCGCTTTTGAAGTCAAAGGTGGACTGGAAGCAGGTCAGAAATTCTTCGATTCCATCAAATTGTTATCACTTTCCGCCAATTTAGGTGATTCTAGAAGTATTGTTACCCATCCTGCGTCAACAACACATAGTAAGCTATCCATAGAAGAAAGAGCCGAAACGGGAATTACCGATGGAATGGTTAGAGTTTCAGTTGGGCTTGAGCATGTTGATGATATTATTCGTGATATTCATCAGGCTTTGGGGTAAAATCAACTATCCATTAATCTCTTTCCGAAACACTTTAGGTGTTTTATTTCGATATTTTTTAAAAGTCTTGGTAAAATGACTAGAGTCGGTAAATTGAAGTCTGTTAGCAATTTCCGAAATCGTCAACTTGGAGCTAGCAAGTAATCGTTCGGCAGTTTTTAGTTTTGTCTCCATAACAACCTGCTGAATAGACATTCCCGTATGTTTTTTAATAAAAATACCCACGTAATTCGGAGACATAAAGAATTCATCTGCAATAGCATTAATACTCAATTTTTCTTTTTCAAGAATGTGCTGCCTTATATAAGTTAACACTGAACTCACTCGGTCAGTGTCGGCGGTTTCTTTGTAGGTAAGCGTTTTATTTCGTTCATTCAAACAACGTGCGATAACCGTTATCATAGCATCGAACAGGTCGAGCACCAGATGACGGCTAAAAACATCTTTCATTTCATACTCGACCTTTAATAAGGCTAAAAGTTTTAAAATTTTGCTTTTTTCCTCTTCTGAGGAAATAATCGGTCCTGGGAGCGTATTGGGGTTGAAGAGGATGGTATCAATTTTCTTTTGCCAAGCATTGCTCGAATTTCCCTCGTTCTTTTCTGTGAAAATCTGTTCCGTAAATTTTACGAAAGTGAACCGTGTTTTTTCCTCTATTTCAAAGTAATGTTCGTCATTGGGAGTCAGTAGAAAGATGTCTCCCTTTTTATAGGGAAAGCTAACATCGTTCATTACCTGTATCCCGTTTCCAGATTCTATGACTATCAATTCATAGAAGTTGTGCCCATGAATGGGAAACCCCCATTCAGTTCGTTCCAACGAAAAGATATTGAGCGAATGTCTACTAAAGTAACGTTTCGTCATTTAAACAATGGATAATTACAAAAATACAATGTAAATATACCAGTTACATACTTGAGTTGTGCTATAGATTTGCACTATCAATAATACCTAAAAAACAATACAATGAGTTATTCAAAATTATATGAGCCTTACAATATGAACGGTATTTCACTTGAAAATCGTTTCCTGATGGCGCCCATGACACGTTCTCGAGCAGATGAATATGGAGAAGTGCCCAATGCGCTAATGGCAAAATACTACGGACAAAGAACATCAGCTGGCATCATTATTACCGAGGCTACTCAAGTATCAAAACAGGGGATGGGGTATGCCAGAACACCTGGTATTTTTACGAAGGAGCAAATCGAGGGCTGGAAGCTTACAACCGATGAAGTGCATAAAAAAGGGAGCAAAATATTTCTCCAATTATGGCATGTTGGTAGGGTAGGTTCATCCAAAGTAAATGGATTGCAACCCATTGCGCCATCAGCTAAAATCGCAAAGGATACCCAAGTATATATTTTCGACGGTGCGTCTAACGGAGATGCCACTTTTGTTCCGGTTGAAGAACCTAGGGCAATGACGCAAACGGATATTGACCAAGCTATCGAAGAATTTAGAATAGGCGCTAAAAATGCAATCGAAGCTGGTTTTGAAGGCGTTGAGATTCACGGTGGAAATGGTTATCTCATCGACGAATTCTTAAGAAGCAATTCAAACATCAGAACAGATAAATACGGGGGAAGCAAAGAAAATAGAACCCGTTTTCTATTGGAAGTTACCGAGGCCGTTGCCAATGAAATTGGAGCAGAACGCACCGGAGTACGAATTGCACCCTTTATCAAATTCAAGGATATGGACGACCCCGAGATTTTGGACACCATAATGATGGCCGCTCGGGAATTGAATAAAATCGGAATTACATATCTACACCTATCTGAAGCAGATTGGGACGATTCCCCACAGATTCCGACAGATTTTAGAGTTGAGCTACGTAAAACCTTCAAGCATACAATTATCGCAACAGGAAATAAAACTCCGGAGGAAGCAGAACGATTATTGGGAGATAACTTGGTAGACCTTATCGGTTTTGGAAGGAACTTTTTGACCAATCCAGATTATCCGCAACGATTAAAAATGGGCGCTCCCTTAAATGAAATAAGTGACACCCATACACTTTTCGGCGGTGGTGATGCAAGAGGTTATACGGATTATCCATTTCTAAAAAACTAAAGAATATGGATTCTAAAATCATTAATCCAGAAGGGCAGTTCGAAAATTGGGAATCAAATCTTTTACATGAATTGATAAAAGATGAAATATCCGATGCACTAGGTCAGACCATAGTTTTTGAAAATGAACAGTTAAGAGTTTGGAGCACCCACCTGCAACCTGGTGGATGCATCCCTTTTCATAGGCACACCACAAATTATAGTTGGGTCTGTCTTACCGATGGCAAGGCAATCTCAAGATATGAAAATGGAAAAATATGTGAGATTACTTACCAACGGGGAGACCTGTCTTATTACGACCATAACGTGAAAAAGGATTTAGTGCATGATTTAGAAAATGTTGGGGAAACGGTGTTGGAGTTTGTGACTACGGAATATAAATAGTATTGTCATTGTTAATCAATAACTCAGTTTCTGCTTTTTCATAGCCCTTCTATAATTCATAGCCACCGCATCAAATTTTAAATGTAATTCTTCAGTAAAATCAAAAGGCACTTGCTCCGGCCGCTGCGATTCAACAATACGTTTGTCTTGGTCGAAAATCACTTGTTCAAATTCTTGCAATACGGTGTCCGGTTCATCATGGTCGTAATTGCGCCCTATGATGCAGAACCCCCGACATTTATTATTTGAGATAGGTTGTGAGGTAAAAAAGTACACCATGCCCTTTTCGCCACCCCAGCCTAAACGCAACACAATCGTATAGGGTAGATGTAATTCATAATTACTTCTTCGCTCTGGTTTTACGACATCATCATTGGCAAAAATGGGAAAGTCATCGCTGTTGGTTGCTTCTGGTCGTACTACGGAATAATGTAAAACAGAACCTTTTACGGTCACTTTACATTCAGGAACTTTAGGTCTCTCAGGGTCTCCTAGCAGTCCGGGGTGTACCCAAGGGAAATGTCCGAAATCAGTAAAATTTTCTACTTGTCTTGAACTGTCGCTTTTCCAATCAAACGGACCGGTATTGACTAATTTCCAATCCGAATTTTCATATTCGGGTATATCAGGAAGGTCATATTCTGGAGCCTTTAGAGCAACCCAAACCAATCCAAATTTTTCTTGACAATGATATTTTGGTGTTTTTGCTTTTGGCGGAATGGCTACATCTGGGTCCTGTGGAATCTTTACGCAATTCCCTGCCTTATTGAATTGCCAAGCGTGATACGGGCAAACGAGACAATCATCCTTTATCCATCCTAGCGACAAAGCCGTACCTCTGTGAATACAAACATCGCGCATGGCGTGAACTTCTCCATCGGAAGTCCGCCAAACAACTACAGGTTCATCCAACAGAAAAGTGCCAAAGGGTTTGTTAGCTTCGATTTCATAGCTGTACCCAACAGGATGCCAACAGGCGAAAAGTTTTTCGGGAAAAATATCGTGATTGAAATCCATTTGAATAAAAATAGGAATGAATAATGATTCTGGTAAATATATGAGAATGTTAGCGAACTTAAGATGATGCCGGAAACGATTTAATTCTCTTTCCCTATCTTAGCCCTATGCTCTCCAAAAAGACAAAATACGGACTAAAAGCACTCGCTTTTTTGGCCTCCCAAAAAGGGAAAGAACCCGTTCAGATTGCTGAAATAGCCAAACAGGAGAACATCTCACAAAAGTTTTTAGAAAGCATTTTGTTGTCTTTGAGGAAGACCGGTTTTTTAGGTTCCAAAAAAGGAAAGGGTGGGGGATACTATCTCATCAAAGAACCCAAAGAGGTTTTAATGACCGATGTGATGCGGGTTTTAGAAGGGCCGATAGCTATGGTGCCGTGTGTAAGCCTTAATTTCTACGAAAAGTGTGATGATTGTCCCAGTGAGGAAGATTGTTCAGTACACATGTTAATGCTTAAAGTGCGCGATAGTGCTTTGGAAGTGTATCGCAACAATACGTTGGCGGATTTAATTGCGTAACTTTTATTTTCATTCCGGAGCCTGTACTGAATTCATTTCAGTAAAGTCAGGAATCTGTTTAATTATCCACCTAAATTCCCATCAACATTTCTCTTTTTGTATTAAAGAATTATCAAAAAAAGAGTTTGATTTTTATTAATCTATTAAATCTATAGGTTAATAGTAGTTTTATAACCTTTTTAACGTTTCGGAGTTATAAATAATTCTATTTTTGATTATCCTACTAAATCTATGGGTTATTATATTATGAAAAAAAATATCGATTTAGACTATTACAACAAACAGTTTCAGGGCATACCTCCAGAGGAAATTATAAGTTGGGCGCTCCAGTTATCTAATAAGAGAATCATTACCACAAGTTTTGGAAAATATTCCGCTGTGCTACTTAGCACCTTTCAGAAAATTGACCCCAAGATTAATGTAGTGTGGTGCGATACGGGTTATAATCTTCCGGAGACTTATGAGCATGCTGAATATTTAAAAAGGCGATTTAATTTGAATCTAAAGACGTACGTGCCCAAAGAAACTAGAGCTTTTACTGAGCATCGCTTAGGCTTTCCTTCGGCTGAGCAACCCGAGCATTCTGAGTTTTCAGAAATTGTAAAACTAGAACCATTTCGAAGAGCTTTAGAAGAGCACCAGCCTGACATTTGGTTTACTAACATTCGAATTCGTCAAACTGAACTAAGAAGTTCTAAAGATATTTTAAGCCAAAGTAAAAATGGAATTTTAAAGGTTAGTCCATTTTATTATTGGACAGATGACGATTTGGATAATTATTTAGAAGCCAACGACCTGCCAAAGAACAGCACCTATTTTGACCCCGTTAAAGCCCTTGAGACTAGGGAATGTGGAATTCATCTTCAGTAAATACCCTCAGTACAGGCCCACGAGGCACTAAAAGAAAAGTTAACATTGATTTCGACGTCCCGAGGATTCGGGATCGAATCATTTTAAATCTCGATTATCGAGTAAGTTATGCAAAGTTTTAGAACAGAAATAGAAAATCCAGTAGTTGAAAAAGACATTCTTGAACTCGAGCGAAAAATACGCGAGTTTAAAGAAGGGAATTTAGATGAGGAGAAATTTCGAAGCCTGCGATTGGCAAGAGGGGTTTACGGACAACGCCAACAAGGTGTTCAGATGATTCGTATCAAACTGCCTTATGGAAAAGTGACCTCGAAACAACTTAAAAGAATCGCTGATGTTTCAGACGAATATTCTACGGGTCGTTTGCACATAACTACACGTCAAGATTTACAGATTCACTACGTAGATTTAGACCGAACACCTGAGCTTTGGGCGCAATTAGAAAAGGATGATGTTACACTGCGTGAAGCCTGCGGAAATGCCGTTCGAAATGTAACCGCAAGTGAAACAGCGGGTATTGCTATTGATGAACCCTTTGATGTTTCTCCGTATGCTGAGGCTTTGTTCAAATATTTTCTTCGGAATCCGATAAGTCAAGAAATGGGTAGAAAGTTCAAGGTTTCCTTTTCAGGAAGTGATGCCGATACCGGACTTTCATACATGCACGATTTAGGTTTTATCGCTAAAATCGAAAATGGGGTAAGAGGTTTTAAAGTGATGTTGGGCGGTGGTTTAGGTTCACAACCACGTTATGCTGATGTGCTTTTTGAGTTTCTGACATCGGATAAAATCATTCCACTTATGGATGGCGTGATTCGTGTTTTTGATAGGTATGGTGAACGAAAAAGTAGAGCCAAGGCGAGATTAAAATTCTTATTAAAAGACTTGGGTCTTGACGGTTTCAAAGATTTGTTAGCGGAAGAACAAAAAGCGGTCCCGCACAAAACTTTTCCAATCGATGCCGAAAGCTATCCTAAAATCAAGGTTGCCGAAAACGAGATTCCGAATGTTGAAATCAATAATAAAGAGGTTTTTGAAATCTGGAAGTCCACCAATTTGGTCCCTCAAAAACAGAGTGGCTTTGTAGCCATCGGAATCAAAGTTTTACTCGGGGATTTCTACTCAGATAAAGCAAGATTACTTGCCTATTTGGTTGAGAAGTATGCTGCGGGAGAAATTCGTTTGTCCCTAAGACAGAACATTTTGATTCCTTATGTAAAAGAAGAATTGGTTCCGTTTTTCTATTCGGAATTAGAGAAATTAGGTTTCGTAGAAGCGGGTTATAATAAGGCCTTAGATATCACCGCATGCCCTGGAACAGACACCTGTAACTTAGGAATTGCCAGCAGCACCGGAATCGCTGAAGAACTAGAACGTGTTATAAAAGCAGAATATCCGGAGTATATCAGCAACCCAGATGTGGTTATCAAAATTAGCGGTTGCATGAATGCCTGTGGGCAGCATAATATGGCCAATATCGGATTTCAGGGCATGAGTGTTCGTACCAAAGACAAATTAGTAGCTCCCGCGCTTCAAGTTTTATTGGGAGGAGGTAACGATGGAAATGGAAATGGTCGCTTTGCTGATAAGGTAGTGAAAGTGCCAAGCAGAAGAGGTCCAGAAGCTTTGCGCTTAATTCTTGATGATTTTAATACCAACGGCAACGGAAACACTTTTGCGGATTATTATGCCGAAAAAGGAGAGCATTATTTCTATGATTTTCTAAAACCCTTAACAGCTATTGATAATTTAACCCAAGAAGATTTTATCGATTGGGGGAATTCCGAAAAATATAAAAAGGAAATCGGTATTGGCGAATGTGCAGGTGTTGTAATTGATTTGATAGCTACGTTGTTGTTCGAAAGCGAGGAAAAAATTCAGAATTCAGAGGAAGCCTTTACGGCAGGTAATTGGGCGGCAAGCATTTATTATGCCTATACCTCAATGGTCAATACAGCAAAAGCTTTACTAACTGCTGAAAAGACTAAGACCAATACACATTCTAGCATTATTAAAGATTTCGATGAAAAGTTTGTGAAAGACGGCCGCCTTGAGATTCAAGGAGGTTTTGAAAATCTGGTGCTGCAATTGAATAGAAATGAACCCAGTGAGGACTTCGCCAAAAGCTATTTGGAAGATGCAAAAGGCTTTTTACAATCAGTTGAGACATATAGAAGGCAGGAATTAGCAGAAGTATAGAAATGATTAATAGAGAAGCAAATTTTAAAGATATCGATTCCCTCCTTGAGGGGGGCTTGGGGGGTGTTTCCATCCGAGTAAAAGTCCCCCCTTCGGGGGCTAGGGGGCTCTTAACGGTAGTAGGTGCAGGTCCTGGTGATGTGGAGTTGATAACGCTCAAAGGAATTCGAGTGTTGGAAAATGCTGATGTCGTCTTGTACGATGCTTTGGCGGCTACCGAATTGCTGGAGTATGCACCCCAAGCGGAACATATTTTTGTTGGGAAGCGCAAGGGATGCTATTCCTATCAACAAGAACAAATCAACGAATTGATTGTAAGTCGAGCCAATAGTCATGGGCACGTGGTTCGATTAAAAGGGGGTGACCCTTTTGTTTTTGGTAGGGGTTCAGAGGAGATGGAATATGCAGCCGAGCATGGACTAGAAGTTGCCATGGTACCCGGAATATCCTCTTGTCTTTCTGTTCCTGCGGCGCAGAACATTCCGGTAACCAAAAGAGGTTCTTCGGAGAGTTTTTGGGTAATTACGGGTACGACAAAAGAACACAAATTATCTAATGATGTAAGATTGGCAGCGAAGTCAAGTGCAACAGTGGTCATACTTATGGGAATGTCGAAACTCCCGCAAATAGTGGAACTTTTCAGAAAGGAAGGAAAATCCAAAACGCCAATTGCGATAATTCAAAATGGTACCAGAGCTGATGAGAAAGTAGGGGTAGGAACAATTGCATCCATAGAAAAAGAGGTATCGCGACAAGAATTGGTAAATCCAGCAATCATCATTATAGGTGAGGTGGTTCGCCATCGCAAGCAAGTTTTGGAGATTCAAAAACAGTATGATAGACAACAACTTATTGAATTAGTTTAAAAGGTCTGGTCTAGTGCAGTCGAGACCTATTATTTCAAAATCAGCATATGATTTAACAGATTCCCTTCTTCAAGGGAATGAAATTAAACAGTAGTAATGGAACGAAACAATCTTTATCCGGTTTTTCTAAAGACTTCAAATCTTCATATTCTGATTGTAGGTGGAGGAAATGTGGCAGAAGAAAAATTACACTTTTTGACAAAGTCGAGTCCTGATGCTAAGGTAACTATGGTTTCTCCCATGTATCGAAAGGCAACGAAAGAGTTGGCGCTAAAGTTCGATGTAGATTTGATTACCGATTCATACCAAGCCAAATATTTGATGGGAAAGCATATGGTAATTGCCACAACCGATGTCCCTGAAGTGAATATTCAGGTATATAATGACTGTAGGTCTTTTGATAAACTGGTGAATGTTGCCGACAATCCGCCATACTGTGATTTTTATATGGGCGGAATCGTAACCAAAGGAAACGTGAAAATTGCCATTTCGACGAACGGAAAATCACCTACAACAGCAAAAAGATTGCGTCAGTTTTTTGAAGATGTTATTCCAGAAGATATCACCAAAATGGTGCAAAATTTGAACGATTATAGAAAAACGATAAAGGGTGATTTTGAGCAAAAAGTGGACAAAATGAACGAAATAACTCAAAAATTAATCGAAAAAGTATAAAAAAAAAGTAAAAAGTACGAAGTATAAAGTATAAGTAAAAAAAATACTGAAACACTCTTTGTACTCATTACTTAAGACTTAATACTAAAAAAGAAATGATAAAAACAGATATACTGATAATCGGTGCAGGTCCGACCGGACTCTTCACAGTTTTTGAAGCGGGATTGCTAAAATTGAAATGCCATTTGATAGATGCATTACCACAACCAGGTGGACAATGTTCTGAAATCTATCCGAAGAAACCGATTTATGATATTCCTGCATTTCCAGAAATATTAGCGGGTGATTTGGTAGACAATCTCGTGGAGCAAATAAAACCTTTTGAAGCAGGTTTTACCTTGGGAGAACGCGCCGAAACTTTAGACAAGCAAGAAGATGATTCGTATGTCGTTACGACAAACAAAGGGACCAAGCACCACGCTCCTGTAGTTGTCATTGCAGGCGGATTAGGTTCTTTCGAACCGCGAAAACCGCCTATTGAGAATATTACTGATTTTGAGGATAAAGGAGTTGCCTATATCATCAAGAATCCCGAGGTGTATCGCGATAAGAAGGTGGTCATTGCAGGTGGTGGCGATTCTGCCTTAGACTGGGCAATTTATCTAACCGATGTCGCTTCAGAAGTTTCTTTGGTACACAGAAGAAATGAGTTTAGAGGGGCATTGGATTCCGTAGAAAAAGCATCTGAATTAGCAAAACTGGGAAAAATCAAATTGTTCACAGAAGCGCAGGTGAAAAAGCTTTATGGTGATGAACAGTTAGAGGCGGTTGTCGTAAAGCACAATGATTCTGAGAAAGGAGAAACCTATTTGGAAGTGGACAACTTTATTCCCTTATTCGGACTATCTCCAAAGTTAGGTCCCATAGGCGATTGGGGACTTGAGATAGAGAAAAACGCTATAAAGGTGAACAATGCCAAGGACTATCAGACGAACATTCCAGGAGTGTTTGCTATTGGAGATGTAAACACCTACGAAGGGAAACTTAAATTGATTTTATCTGGTTTTCATGAGGCGGCTGTGATGTGTCAGTATGCGTATCAAATCATAAATCCAGGTAAGCGTTATGTAATAAAATATACTACCGTAGGCGGAGTTGAAGGTTTTGATGGTACTAAAAAGGAGGCTAAAAAAGAAGTAGTCCAAAGCATTCTCTAGAACATTCCATTTTTAATTCGCTAGAAACCCTTCTTTTATTATAATAGGGTTTTTCGTTTGTCTTTAACATTATCAAAAAAAGCATCTATAATTTGGTTTTCATTGGTCTGTAGCTTTACTTTGTGATTAGTTCATATAAACATTGAAATTGTTATCAAGAAAGGTGGAGGGATTAGACCCTATGAAACCTTAGCAACCCTTTAACTTTAAAGAAGGTGCTACATTCTATCTTAATTCTGAACTAGTTTCAGGACCAGTTTGAGAAATCGATTGGTTTAAGGCAGATAACCAAGAAAGACATTACGTCTTACACTTCTCCTTACTTGATAATTTACATAACCAATCCATTGTATTTGGAGATTATTTTATGGTAAATATCAAAGATATATTACAAGAACGAATTCTCGTTTTAGATGGTGCGATGGGCACCATGTTACAACGTTATAAATTCCAAGAAGAAGATTTTCGTGGAGAACGTTTCAAAGATTGGAAGCATCCATTACAGGGCAATAATGATTTACTATCAATAACACAACCAGAAGCTATTGCAACAGTACATGCAAAATATTTTGAAGCGGGTGCCGATATTGTTGAAACCAATACATTTTCAGGTACCACTATCGCAATGGCAGATTATTATATGGAAGATTTGGTCTATGAGCTGAACTATGAATCCGCCAAAATTGCCAAAAAGGTTGCCGATGAGTTCACAGCTAAAGAACCTCATAAACCAAGGTTTGTAGCGGGCAGTATGGGCCCGACGAACAAAACGGCAAGCATGTCTCCAGACGTAAATGACCCAGGGTTTCGAGCAGTTTCTTTTGATGAATTGCGGATTGCCTATAAACAACAGGCAGAAGCTTTGTTAGATGGAGGTTCGGATATTTTACTTGTCGAAACAATTTTCGATACGCTAAATGCCAAAGCGGCTCTTTTTGCCATTGAAGAAGTTAAAGAAGAGCGAAATATTGATGTTCCGATTATGGTCAGTGGAACAATTACGGATGCCTCCGGTAGAACTTTGTCAGGTCAAACTGCCGAAGCATTTTTAATTTCTATTTCTCACATTTCGATTTTGTCCGTAGGATTTAATTGCGCCTTAGGAGCGAATCAGTTGGTGCCTCATTTAGAGGTTTTATCAAGTAGAACTGAGCATGCGGTTTCTGCGCATCCGAATGCAGGATTACCGAATGCTTTCGGGGAATATGACGAATCGCCCGAACAGATGGCTGAACAGATAAAAGAATATGTTGAAAAGGGTTTAGTGAATATCGTTGGAGGATGCTGTGGAACAACTCCGGAACATATTCAGGCAATTGCAGAATTGGTAAAAGAATATGGTCCTAGAAATTTGATTTCAGAAACCGTTTAGTACATGATATTAGAAGTAGCTACATTAAATGTCAAAGCAGGAATGGAGTTTGAATTTGAACAAAAATTCATCCAAGCTTCGTCTATCATTGAATCAATGAAGGGGTATATATCACATGAACTTAAAAAGTGTATCGAAAAGAAAAACCAATATCTATTATTGGTGAATTGGAATACATTGGAAGACCACGAAATAGGCTTTCGAAAATCTCCTGAATATCAAGATTGGAAAAGTTTGCTCCATCATTTTTACGAACCCTTTCCTGAAGTATTGCATTATAGCTAATGACCGAAACAAAGCCAAAATATTTAAAGCTTAGCGGACTTGAACCTCTTGTGGTTACTCCAGAAACCAACTTTATAAATGTTGGGGAAAGAACCAATGTAGCTGGTTCTAAGAAGTTCCTACGTCTTATAAAAGAAGAAAAGTTTGAAGAAGCTTTAGATGTTGCAAGACATCAAGTTGAGGGCGGTGCTCAGATTATTGATATTAATATGGATGATGGACTCATTGATGGTAAAGAGGCCATGGTGAAGTTCTTGAATCTTGTTATTGCGGAACCCGATATTGCTCGAGTCCCCATAATGATAGATAGCTCCAAATGGGAAATCATAGAAGCAGGTTTACAAGTGGTGCAAGGTAAATGTGTAGTGAATTCCATTAGTCTCAAAGAAGGCGAGGAAGAATTCATTCATCATGCGAAGTTGATAAAAAGATACGGAGCTGCTGTAATTGTAATGGCCTTTGATGAAGTAGGACAAGCGGATAATTATGAGCGACGTTTGGAAATTTCGAAACGCTCCTATGATATTTTAGTAGACAAAGTTGGTTTTCCTCCAGAGGATATCATTTTCGATTTAAATATTTTCCCTGTTGCCACGGGAATGGATGAGCATAAATTAAATGCTTTAGACTTTATCAAGGCAACGAAATGGGTTAAAGAAAATCTTCCGTATTGTAGTGTTAGTGGAGGAGTTAGTAATGTTTCGTTTT
Source organism: Maribacter taeanensis (assembly GCF_047345145.1). Classification (NCBI taxonomy): domain Bacteria; kingdom Pseudomonadati; phylum Bacteroidota; class Flavobacteriia; order Flavobacteriales; family Flavobacteriaceae; genus Maribacter; species Maribacter taeanensis. The sequence continues at coordinate 164,668 of NZ_JBLFER010000007.1, read as the reverse complement.
CTTTTAGAGGGAATAACCCGGTAAGAGAAGCGATGCATTCCGTGTTCTTATATCATGCGATTAAAGCGGGAATGAACATGGGTATTGTCAACCCGACCATGCTTGAAGTCTATGATGATATTCCGAAAGATTTATTGGAGCATGTGGAAGATGTTATGCTAAATCGCCGAGACGATGCTACAGAAAGACTGCTCGATTTTGCAGAGTCTGTTGTTGGCAAAGCCAAAGAAAGTAAAGTCGATTTATCTTGGCGCGAAGAGCCATTGCAAGATAGAATTACAAGAGCATTGGTTAAAGGTATTGACCAATATATTGAGGAAGATGTTGAAGAAGCAAGACAGGCAGCCGACAAACCTATAGAAGTTATCGAGGGTAATTTGATGACCGGAATGAACGTAGTTGGCGACCTCTTTGGTAGTGGAAAAATGTTCTTGCCGCAAGTGGTGAAATCTGCTCGAGTAATGAAAAAAGCGGTGGCGTATCTCTTACCGTATATTGAAGAAGAGAAGTTATTGAATCCTCAAGAGGGAGATTCTGATGGAGCTGGAAAAATTCTCATGGCAACTGTAAAAGGCGATGTACATGATATTGGCAAAAACATTGTAAGTGTAGTTTTAGCTTGTAATAATTATGAGATTGTTGATTTGGGCGTAATGGTGCCACCCGAAAAAATTATTGCCGCTGCCATAGAACATAATGTAGATGTCATCGGTCTAAGCGGATTGATTACGCCATCATTAGATGAGATGGTGCATTTGGCAAAGGAAATGGAGCGTAAAAATTTTACAGTTCCTTTATTAATTGGGGGAGCTACTACAAGTAAAGCGCATACGGCTGTAAAGATTGACCCACAGTATAGTCAGGCGGTTGTGCATGTAAATGATGCTTCTCGAGCAGTTACTGTCGTGGGTGATTTGTTGCAGAAAGAAACATCTGATAGTTATAAAAAATCCATCAAAGAAGATTACGACGTCTTTCGGGATAAATTTTTGAAACGCTCTGTAAAGAAGGAATACAAATCCATAGAAAAAGCTAGAGAAAATAAGTTTAAGATTGATTGGAGCACATCCGAAATCGTAAAGCCAAATGAATTGGGAATCCAAATTATTGAAGATATGGATTTGGAAAAACTGGTCCCTTTTATTGACTGGACACCTTTTTTCAGAAGTTGGGAGCTCCATGGAAAATATCCTGATATCCTGACGGATAATGTTGTAGGAACTCAAGCAACCGATTTGTTTGCTGATGCCCAAAAGATGTTGAAAGAGGTTTTATCAGAAAAGAAATTAAAAGCAAAAGCTATCTTCGGATTATTCCCAGCGAATACAATCAATGACGATGATATCGAAGTGAAATGTCATCCCGAGCGCAGTCGAGGGCTTTCTGGTAATGAAGGTGAAACGTATACATTCAGAACCTTACGTCAACAACTCCAAAGAAGAGAAGGAGTCGCTGATTTCGCCTTAGCAGATTTCGTTGCCCCGAAAGAAAGCGAGAAACAAGATTATATGGGCTGTTTCTGTGTGTCCACAGGATTTGGTACTGCCGAATTAGCCGCAGCCTATGAAAAGGATTTGGACGATTACAGTTCCATAATGATAAAAGCTTTGGCAGACCGTTTGGCGGAAGCCTTTGCGGAGTACTTGCATAAAGAAGTGCGAACGAAACATTGGGGCTATGCTGTAAACGAAGATTTAAGTAATGAAGATTTAATTAAGGAATCATATAAGGGAATTCGCCCAGCGCCAGGTTATCCAGCTTGCCCAGATCATTTAGAAAAATTGACTATTTGGGAAATGCTCCAAGTAGAAGAAAAAACAGGTGTGAAATTAACTGAGAGTCTGGCCATGTGGCCCGCGGCATCCGTAAGTGGATACTATTTTGGAAACCCTGAAGCGCGCTATTTTGGACTAGGAAAAATAAAAGAAGACCAAGTAGCCGATTTTGCGACAAGAAAGGGAATCGATTTTGAAGAAGCGAAAAAATGGTTGGCGCCAAATATTGCCGAAGATTAATATGACTAAATATATAGAGATAACATTGGGAAACCATATGATAAGTCATGGTTATAATGACGATAACAAAGAAGTAACGGAAATTGTTCGTGTCGAAGGATTTTCCAAAAAAGTAGTAGCAGTCAGTCGAATAAAATCGCTTAGCGAAAAATATATACTAACAAATTATTTAGATGGCCGATGGATATATTGGGAGTATGAGGAAGATTATGAAACCATAAAAAAACTTCTTTTGGACAAACAATAATTAATTAAAGGCTTCCTTTTAGGTTAGTTTCCTCAAGTTGGCCAATAGAGTTGAGTTAGGGATTGCAGCCGCATCTTTTTTATTTGTCTCTTTGAGCGCTCGCCTGAATGACAAAGTCGGGCAGGCAGTCGAGAAGTAGTCAAATAAAAAAATACAGCGGAAAGCCCGTCGTGTCGCCGAAAGGAAGACCCGAACGCCCAAAAAAGAAATGAAGAAATAATAATTAATAAAATTCCGTTTTAGCTCCCTCTCCCTGGGAGAGGGCGGGGGGAGAGGACATGAAAGTAACAGAACACATAGAAGCATCAAAAGGAAAAACATTGTTTTCCTTTGAAATTATTCCCCCTGTAAAGGGTCGAAGCATCCAAGAATTATATGATAATATCGACCCACTGATGGAGTACAAACCTCCATTTATTGATGTTACCACCTCACGCGAGGAATACGTTTATATTGACCGTTCTGGGCTCTTGGATAAAAAGTTAACACGCATGCGTCCGGGTACGGTGGGTATCTGTGCGTCCATTAAGCATAAGTATGATGTAGATACTGTGCCACATGTACTTTGTGGTGGTTTTACCAAGGAAGAAACTGAGTACCTTCTGGTTGATTGCCACTATTTGGGGATTCAGAATGTAATGGCCCTACGCGGTGATGCGATGCGTGAAGAAAAGTATTTTGAGCCGACCAAAGGCGGACATCCGTTTGCCATAAACTTGGTTGAGCAGATTCAAAATTTGAATTGTGGAAAGTATTTGCACGAAGTTATAGAAACTGATGATTGCGCGGATTTTTGTATCGGCGTTGCCGGATATCCAGAGAAGCATTTGGAATCACCATCTTTAAAATCAGATTTGAAAAGACTCAAAGAAAAAGTAGATGCCGGTGCCGATTATGTCGTAACGCAAATGTTCTTTGATAATCAAAAATATTTCGAATTTGTTGGGGCAGCAAAAGAAATGGGAATCAATGTTCCCATCATTCCGGGGATTAAACCCATCGCCGTAAAACGACATTTACAACTGTTACCTCAAGTATTTCGAATTGATTTACCGCAAGATTTGATTGATGCAGTTGATGATTGCGAGAATAACAAAGCGGTTCGCCAAGTAGGCATTGAATGGGCGATTCAACAGTCGAAGGAGTTGAAGGAAGCAGGTGTGCCTGTTTTGCATTATTATTCCATGGGAAAATCAGATAATATACAGGCGATTGCTAAAAGTCTGTTTTAGAGTCTCGACTCAAAGTTCAAAGTTTTCAAACTTCGTACCTCGAATTTCGAACTTCGTACTTACCTTTGACTTCCATGAGCCTAAGGGTATTCCTACTTATCATATTTTTCTCTGGATTTTGCTTTGCACAAGATGAGGACAAGCGAGTCAACTACACCTTTGATGCAAATGCATTTTACGGGTCAATAATTCTTCATAATCCGGATATTAATCATCTGATTACCGAACATCCTGAGGGTTTGATTTTTGCCTATAATCGAAAAACCTATGGATCGGAGGATTGGGAACAATGGTATAACTATCCAGACTTAGGCGCTTCTTTTATTTTTCAAAGGTCGAACAACCCCACTTTGGGTGATAATCTGGGACTGTACGCCCATTTCAATTTCTATTTTTTAAAAAGGAACGTTCAATTGCGCATAGGGCAGGGGATTTCCTATGCTACCAACCCGTATGATAGGGTTGAAAACTTTCGAAACAATGCTTATGGGTCAAGACTATTAAGTTCAACTTTTTTGATGTTGAATTATCATAAGGAGAACATTTTTGAAGGCTTGGGTTTTAAAGCGGGAATCTCTGTTGTTCACTATTCCAACGCCAATGTAAAAGCACCAAATACATCAACCAATACTTTGGCTTTTAATGCCGGATTGACCTATACATTAAAACAAGACGAACCAGAATACATTAGAAGAGAGAAAGTTAAGATTACAGAACCTATCAAATACAATATCGTTTTTCGGTCTGGTATTAATGAGAGTGATGTGATTGGTTCTGGCCAGTTTCCTTTTTACATAGCTTCTGCTTACGCAGATAAACGTGTTGGCAGAAAAAGTGCAATTCAATTGGGGACAGATGTTTTTTTTAGTAATTTTTTAAAGGATTTGATTCGGTTTCAGTCGACTTCATTTCCTGAGAATAATGTTGCTGCAGATACAGATTATAAGCGAATAGGGGTTTTCGTAGGGCATGAACTTTTTATTAATAAATTATCTATTGAAACACAATTGGGTTATTATATATATTATCCCTTCGATTTTGAAGGAAAGGTGTATAATCGCTTTAGTCTAAAAAGATATTTTGGAGAAAAAGTCTTTGGAGCTATTAGCTTGAAATCACATGGGGCAGCGGCCGAAGCTGTTGAATTTGGAGTGGGAATAAGATTATAAAGTGCGAAATACAAAATACGAGGTACGAAATTGGATGCATGACTTTGAAGATTTATATAAGGTAATTCCCCCTTTGAAGGGGGCCAGGGGGATGAATTCCCTTGTGGAAAAATTATTCGTGATAATACTTTTGTTTTGTGTGGTGTCAGCATGCAACTCCGACTCCGCCCCCGATTGCTTCCAAAGTGCAGGAGACCTAATTCGAGAAGAAGTTAAGGTTGCCGATTTTACCAAAATCACAGTTTTCGAAAATGTCGGATTGGTTTTGAAGCAAGGGCCCGAAATCAAAGTTGAAGTAGAAACAGGTGAAAATTTGCTAAATGAAGTTGAGGTAACAGTAGAAGATGGTCGTCTGCTTTTACGAGATACCAATGATTGTAATTTTGTTCGAGAATACGGTTTAACAAGAATTTTTGTGACAGCACCAAATATTGGGGAAATACGAAGTAGTACAGGATTGAAAATCGAAAGTGATGGCGTACTTGCCTATCCAATTTTAAGGCTCATATCAGAGAGTTTTAATAACCCAGAAAGTGAAACTACTGACGGTGAATTTGATCTTGAGTTGGATACCAATGACGTCACTGTTATAGTAAACGGAATAGCCTATTTTAGACTTCAAGGAGAAACGGGGTTTTTTGGTGCTACTATTGCCGCAGGAGATTCCCGAATCGAAGCGCAAGATTTGATTGCTAATTTAGTAGATATAGACCATCGAGGGTCAAATGATATTCTGGTAAATCCTCAACAAATTATTAAAGGAGAGATAAGAGGAACAGGTGACGTAATTAGTTTTAATGAGCCAGATTTAATTCAAGTAGAACAGCTATTTAAAGGGAGGTTGATTTTCAAGGACTAACCGATCAATCACTAATGTAAAGCGGTCATTCATTTTGAACCCCATATCTAAATATCTAAAAAATCTTTTCGCCAAAAAAAGAATTAAAGGCGATGAAACTCAGCTTCGAGGTTTGCTGAAAGCAGATACGCTGCTCAATAGTTTGGTAAATGAAAAAAAAGTCCTTGGTTTAGCTATTACTGTTTTAAGGGATGGCAAGAAGTTTCTTCAAAAGGGATATGGTCAATCTAATTTGGAAAATAAAACTCCAATAACCCCCCAAAAAACAATCTTCCGAATAGCAAGTGTTTCCAAACCTATTTCGGCAACTGCTTTGGCACATATGGTGCAGGATGGGTTGATAGATTTAGATACTTCCTTTTACGAATATGTGCCTTACTACCCTAAAAAGAAATGGGACTTTACTATTAGACAATTAGCGAGTCACACGGCAGGTATCAGAGGTTATCAAGGCACCGAATATGGGCTCAATAAATCGTATTCCATTAAAGAAAGCATTGAAATTTTCAAAGATGATGATCTATTATTTGAACCAGGAACGGACTATCTATATAACAGCTATGATTGGGTTTTGATTTCTCTAGCTATGCAAGAGGTAAGCGGAATTCCGTTTGAAGAATATGTGAAAGAAAAGGTTTTGAACCCCTTGGGAATGACAAATACTTTGGCTGAATGTCAAGCTGAGCCTGTCGACGGGCTTTCTGGGAATAAAAAAATGCTAGGACAAGCTCAGCAAGACAATAAGGAAAATAGATTAACAACTTTCTACTCCAAAAACCGCCTAGGCTTCCGCAAAGCAATTCCTGTGAACAATTATTATAAACTAGCGGGTGGTGGATATCTATCCACAACTGAAGATATTGCCAATTTCGGTCAAGCGTATTTAGATAGAAAAGTCTTAAATGAAGAAATACTTGCTCCTTTTTTGACCTCTGAAACTATCAATGAAAACAAAACCTACTACGGACTCGGCTGGCAGGTAAGTGAAGATAAAAAGGGAAGGAATTACTATGGACATGTTGGCAATGGAGTAGGAGGCTATTCTAACTTCTTTGTATATCCGAAACAGCAGATGGTTTTTGCTATTCTAATCAACTGCACTAATCCTAATGTGCAAGTGGAATTGGATGAGGTAGTAAATGCTTTGATTTCAGAAACCACCGAGCAGGCGTTTACTTAAGCTCCAATATTTTATCTTCTTTTTTTGTTTATTGCTATATTTAAGTTGTTTGCTACCAATACCTTATGAATTATGAGAAATACGATTGTTTTTTTAACTGCCGTCATTAGTTTGTTGGCTTGCAAGTCTGATAAAAAACACATGTCCTCAGAAAATGCTACAAAGGTTGCCATAGAACAACAATCGATTAAGAAGATAGATGTTCATGCGCACTATAAATATGAGCGGGACTATCTGGCTGATTTCTTCAAAAAATGGAATATGCAGGGTGTATTGGTTGATGTTTCTATAGCTGATTCTGTTGGTGTGAATAGAAGTTGGAATGAATATTTAGACCATGTAAAAGCCGAACCAAATTTATTTTACCTCTGTTCTTCATTGATAGGGGTAGGTATCGACAATCCTGATTTTGCCCAAAAGTCCATTGAAAGACTAGAACAAGAAATACACTCTGGAGCTCGAATGGTCAAAGTATGGAAGAATTTCGGTATGGTCACCAAAGATGCTTCAGGAAATTTTATTCAAATAGATGATGCCCGTTTGCAGCCTATTTGGGATTTTCTAAAAGAACGTAAAATTCCAGTTATGGCCCATATAGGTGAACCTGTTCAAGCATGGCGACCTCTTGATGACCCAAATAATCCGCATTACGGTTATTATACGGACCACCCCGAGTATCATGCGTATAAGCACCCTGAAATTCCAACTTATGAAACGATTATCACAGCGCGGGATAAGTGGATAGCGAATAATCCTGATTTAAAGATTTTATGTGCCCATTTGGGGAGTATGTCGCACGATGTAGATATGGTTGCCGAGCGATTGGATAAATTTCCCAATATTTACGTAGAACCTGCGGCCCGCTTTGGTGATTTAGTTGGTCAAGATTCAGATAAATTGAGGGCCTTATTTGAAAAATACCAAGATCGTATTCTATTCGGAACGGATTATGGGACTTCAAGTCCGCAAAGTGAAAAAACAACCGAAGAATTAAAAGCGGAGGAGCAAAACCTAGAAGAAAGTTATAGTCGACTCTGGACCTACTTAAGTACTTCAGATTCCGTAGCGTTACGCGGGCAGAAAAACAAAGGTCTAGCACTCTCAGAACAGATTTTGAATAAGTTCTATTATCAGAATGCAGCCGATTTCTTGAAGCTAAATTAATGAAGAACACCAAAACTTCTTTACTAGGTAATTCGTATTTTAGTAAAGCTTATTGTTGGTCTCTATGAAGAAATATTATCTGTTTATCCAACTGTTCTTAATCGGTTACGGTCTGCTCGCCCAAAACGGCATATCAGGATATATTGACATCGAAAATGACGAGTCTGTTACAGAAATTCATTTATCTCAAATTGCTTTAGAAAATATTTCAGATACGAATAAAGCGAAATACATTACTTCGACATCTATCGGTGAAAATGGTTTTTTCCGTTTTAAAAAAAGCCTGATTTCAAAGAAGGAGGCAATCTATCGACTGCACGTCACTCGTTTCGAAAAAGCATTGAGGGATACCTTACAAGTTGGCCAGGTGTTTTTACTCTCCAATCAGGATAGCATCCAGTTTAAAAAGAGCAAAATTCCATTTGGAACATATACCAACAGTAGTTTGGCTGATAAGGAATGGCAAAAATTAGTGCGATTTGAACGTCAATTGCGGAATACGGATTTTAAAAGAGAAGATAGTCTTTCTGAAGCATATATCGGTAACTTGAAAACATACACAAAAGACTCCCTTGAAATCTTGATGGTGAAGTTGATAAGCATCAAACAACTTGATAATAAAGACTTACTTGAGAAAGATATCGCTAAGAACCCAGACTACTATGTGGCTCTTTTGACAGAACTCAAGGAAAGTGATATCGAACGTTCAGAATATCTGTTTTTGGAAAATAAATTGGCTTTTTTGACAACTGAAGCGGCTGAAAATAAATATGCGACCAGCAAGATTATCATTGTCCTCTTGAGTTTGCTTGTTGCAAGTTTACTATTCTTTGTTTTCCATTTACGACAAAGAAAAACTCGGCAGGCGATTGCGGATCTAAGCAAACAAGAAAAGAATATTCAAGGTCTCATTTTACAAGGGAAGAGCAATAAAGAGATTGCTAATGAACTTTTTATCAGTTTGAGTACAGTAAAAACACATATTACCAATATATATAGTAAGTTACGTGTGTCTAGTCGGCAAGAATTACTTCAAAAAATTCAAAATTCATAGGGGTACTAGTACTTAAATCAGACCCTTTTTCCTCTCCTGTTTACTCTACTTCAAGTTACTTTGGTTTTAAAATTTTGAACCATGAAAGATATACTTGTTCTTCTAATGGCATGTTGTCAATTCTTTGTTGCACATGCTCAATTAATAACTAAAGAAACCCTTGATATCATTGATGAGCATAATTTATATATCAACGATAGTACATCTACAGATTTACATTATTATCAAATCTTACCAGAAGAAGGAAAGCCGAAAGGGGTTATTGTTGTTTTACCCTCAGGAGCTGAACGAACTGAAGATACACTTAAAAGCATAACTCTGCACGAACTGGCAGTTGATAACTCGATTATGACAATCATACCTTCGATTAATTGGGGAACCGATACAATGGAAGCTGAAATAGAATTTCTTGATTTTATTTTCAAGGAAGTCATTAAAAATCATGGTGTTTCAAAGGACAAATTTATTTTGGGTGGACTTTCAAATGGGGGAATGATTTCCTTGACCTATGCGGAGATAGCTGTTAAAAATCCTGAGAGCACTTTTTTACTTCCTAAGGGCGTTTTTGCCTTAGACACGCCTTTAGATGAAACTCATCTTTATGAGTATTACGAAAGAGAAATTAAACGAAATTTTTCAGAAGCCGGTATGTTGGAAGCTAAATATTTTCTTGAAGAATATAATGAGAATTATGGAGGGTCGCCTCAAGATTTTCCAGAAAGATACATTGAAGGGTCAATTTATTCGCATAGCGAAGAAAATGGAGGGAATGCAGAATATTTGAAAGATATGCCAATTCGAATGTATACTGATTTAGATGTTGAGTGGCTTATGAATGAACGTCATAGAGATTTGTATGATTGGAACGGCACTGATATCGTAGCCATGATTAATCAATTGAAAATTCTGGGGAATACCGATGCGAATGTAAAAATCAGCCAGGGAAAGGGTGTTCGTCTAGATGGAACGAGACATCCCCACTCGTGGTCAATATTGGATACTGAGGATTGTCTCAAATGGATTATAGATTTGTTTAATAATTAATTAAGAATAATATGAAACGATTACTGATTCTAATATTATTGGGTTTTGTATCATCAACTCTATTGGCCCAAGGGGATAATTTTATCAAAGACTATTTAGAACGATTGGAAAATTCTCGTGAGTACTTACTTCTAGTAGCAGAAATTATGCCCGAAGATAAATACAGTTTCAAAGCGACATCAGAGGAAAAGACCTTTGCCGAAAACCTGATGCACATCGGCTATGCAATGGACTGGCATAGCCAGTCCTTATTAGGAGGAAGAGAACCTAGAGATTGGAAGACTGATACCACATTTATTGTTGCCAATAAGTCTAAAGCGGAAATGATTACAGTGATTGATAAGACCTTTGATGAAGTAATCAAATTTATTGCAGACTTTGAAACAGTCCATTTTGATGACCGCCTTGACTATTTTGGATTGGATAGAACAAAGCGACAAATTTTCTTTTTACTTGCTGACCACATAACACATCACAGAGGACAAATGCTGGTTTATCTCAGGTTGAACGGTCTTGTACCACCCAAATACGTTAAGTTTCAATAATTGGAAAAGAAGATTTCGATAGATTTATCAAAAGAGAGATTGAGCAAATAGAATAGTTATACTTCAGTTTTGTTTTAACACTTCTATAGTCATTTGTTTAATGATTATTTATTATCTTTAAACAAAAATTTATACCATGAAAAAATTAGTAGTCGCCATTTTATTTTTGGGCATGTGTTCAACAGGTTTAAAGGCTCAAGAGATAACTGTGTTCTCAGGAACTTGGGGGCCTGAATTCTATCAAGACCAGAAGAAATTGAATTGGAAAGAAGTAGATGCTTTGATGATGGGAAATTCGGTCTCCGAAATGCATTGGAAAAAATCGAAGAAGAATCTTTTAGGAGGAATGATTTTTGGAGCGGTGAACTTCGGAGCTGGCATTTGGGCAATATCAAACGAAGTAAACAATAAACCCTTAACTGAACCTGCAATTGCTTTCGGAGTGAGTGCGTTGATAGGATCTATTTTTGGGCAGTCAGCTTTGAAGAATAAAAAGATGGCTATTTTAAAGTATAATGATAGTCTGGGTAAAGAGACTTCTTTTTACTTGGTGCCAACAAGCAATGAAAATGGATTGGGCCTTGCCTTGAAATTTTAACAAAACGCTGTCAAATTGAAAAAAAATTCCCTGTACAGGGAATTTTTAAATTTAATTCATACATTAGCCACGGTTTAAGTGTATTATGACAAAGCAATATTTTTATAACAGATTCTTTTTCTATTTCTTTTTTAAGAGAGTAGTAGGACTGTTATAGTATATTGAAATGAGATATAATATAGAAGTCCTGCAGAAAGCAGGACTTTTTTTTGTTCTCAAATTCAAAGAATTTGAGAACCCTGAATTTATTTCAGGGTCTATCGAAAATAGAAGAATAATAGGTAGCATGAGTTTAATAATAGCCATACAAGGAATTCAAGGTTCAAACCACCATCAAGTGGCTAAGAACTATTATGGAGATAACATCGAGCTTGTAGAATGTATGTCTTTCGATGCTTTAGTAGATCAGCTTTTAAATGGTCACGCCGACAAAGGCGTGATGGCTATCGAGAATTCTATTGCAGGTTCTATCATCCCGAATTATAATCTGGTTTATCATAACGGACTCCATATCATCGGTGAACATTATTTGAACATTCATCATAATTTGATGGTGTTAAAAGGTCAAGAAATTGAAGATATTAAAGAGGTGCATTCGCATCCTATGGCCCTATTGCAGTGCAAAGAATTTTTCCGTCAATATCCAAAGATAAAATTGATGGAAGATGTCGATACTGCAGAGACTGCCAGACGTATTCAAGAGGGTCAATTAAAACATGTGGCGGCGATTGCTCCCAATGTAGCAGCTGATTTATATGATTTGGACATCGTAGCATCAGACATACAAACCATTAAGAATAATGCCACGCGATTTATCATTGTAAAAACAAAAAATAAGGAGCTTCCAAAAGAGGATATAAATAAAGCATCGGTACGTTTCATAACGGACCACAAACGCGGTAGTTTGGCGGCTATGCTTAATGTTATGAGTGATTGCAATTTGAACTTGACGAAAATTCAAAGCCTTCCCATTATTGAGACCCCTTGGAAATATGCCTTCTTTGTTGACATAACTTTTGAAGGTTATGCCAATTTTGAAAAAGCAAAAGCGCTGTTGAACATCATGTCAGAAGATTTTAAAGTATTGGGTGAATATAAAAATGCCAGAGGATGATACAGACGGCCGATAGACTTGAAACGGTTCAGGAATATTACTTCTCAAAAAAGTTACGAGAGGTACGCGGACTTATGGCTGATGGAAAACCGATTATCAATATGGGAATTGGTAGTCCTGATTTAGTTCCATCTGAAGCCGTGATTAAGGCAATTCAGAATGCAGTTCATGACTCTGGAGCCCATCAATATCAGAGCTATCAAGGTCTGCCTGAATTACGCGAAGCGATTGCGAAATTCTATTTATCGAAATTTGGAGTGGAAGCAGATGCTGCAACCGAAATTCTTCCGTTGATGGGCTCGAAAGAAGGTATCATGCATATCAGCATGGCTTTCTTGAATGAAGGAGATGGGGTGTTGATTCCTAACCCAGGATATCCTACCTACACTGCGGTGAGTAAGTTGGTTGGGGCGATTCCGAAGTATTACGATTTGGTAGAAGATAAGGGCTGGTTTCCAGATTTGGAGGAATTGGAAAAAGAAGATTTATCGAAAGTAAAATTGATGTGGGTGAGCTATCCGCATATGCCAACGGGAGCCACGGCTACTAAAATGCAGTTTGAAAAATTGATTGCTTTTGCGCGACGGAATAATATCCTATTAATCAATGATAACCCGTATAGCTTTGTTTTGAATGATAATCCGACAAGCATTCTCAGTATTGATGGTGCTAAGGATGTTGCTTTGGAACTGAATTCCCTAAGTAAAACCTTCAATATGGCAGGATGGCGTGTGGGTATGGTTTTAGGGAATGAAGAAAACTTAAAGTCCATATTAAAAGTAAAAAGTAATATGGATTCGGGTATGTTCTACGGAATTCAAAAAGGGGCGATTGCCGCTTTGGGAAGCTCTCAAGAATGGTTTGATAATTTGAACAAGGTATACACGGTTCGTAAGGAATTAATGTTGCAGTTGGTGAAAAAGTTAGGATGTACTTATGATTCCACTTCCGTGGGACTATTCGTTTGGGCGAAGTTGCCTTACGGAGTGCCATCCGCAGAAAAATTTATCGATGACATCTTATATGATAAAGATATTTTCATAACCCCCGGAACCATTTTCGGAAGCAACGGAGAAGGATACATACGATTTTCACTATGTGTGCCAGAGGAAAAGATTCAAGAAGCAATCAATAGATTTTAGAAAAAAGATATGAGACTTGAGACTTTTAATTTTAAGAATATAACTTTTCTAAAATCTCAATTCTAATATCTAGAATCTCAAAAAGATGAATGTTTTTATAATAGGTATCGGATTAATTGGAGGATCTTTCGCGAAGGACATTAAACGCATTATGCCGGAATCTAAGATTTACGGAATCGATGCCAACGATTCCCACTTAGAAGAAGCTTTTGCTTTGAATCTGATTGATGTAAAATCAAGCTATGAAGATTTGGGAGTAGCTGATATGGTGATTGTATCTATTCCTGTAGATGTCTTGGTAACGGAGCTTCCCAAAATACTAGATGCTGTAAATGATGATTGTGTCGTTTTCGATGGTGGTTCTACAAAACAATTGATTTGCAAACAGTTGGATAGTCATCCGAAGCGCAGAAATTATTTAGCGGCTCATCCTATTGCAGGAACAGAATTTTCTGGTCCTTCAGCAGCTATTGAAGGTTTGTATGAAGGAAAGACGAATATCATCTGTGAAGTAGAAAAGACCGCTTTCAAATTACAGGAAAGGGCTTTGGAGTTGTTCCAAAAAATGGGAATGCGTATTCGATATATGAATCCTGAAGCGCATGACAAGCACATCGCTTACGTGTCACATTTGTCGCATATAAGTTCTTTTATGTTAGGAAAGACGGTCATCGAAAAAGAGAAAAACGAACGTGATATTTTTGATATGGCGGGTTCAGGTTTCGAAAGCACCGTGCGTTTGGCAAAAAGTTCACCAGCGATGTGGACTCCTATTTTCGAGCAAAATAAAGAGAATGTTGTAGAAACACTTGAGGAGTACATTCAAAACCTAGAAGAATTCAAACAAATGCTTCTAGAGAACGACTTTGACGGCATTTATAATGAAATGAATAGTACGAATAAGATTAAAGAAATATTGAATGGAATTCCTTTGAATAAAAAGTGATTTTAGAGACAAGAGACAAGAGACAAGAGACAAGAGAATTAAAAAGATCGTAAACAATTAATATTTAAATAGAAAGAAGACGCGAGAGAGTGAAAACCTTTACCCTTCACCTTTAAACGCTTCACCCAAAAACAAAGTAATGGAGAATACAAAAGAAATGAGAACATGGTTGGATGATATGGGTTTAGATCATCCACTAGTGATAGCAGGGCCATGTAGTGCAGAAACCGAAGAGCAAGTGTTAGGAATAGCACATAGCTTGAAAGATACCGATGTCAACTACTACCGCGCAGGTATCTGGAAGCCTCGAACGCGCCCTGGAAATTTTGAAGGCGTTGGTGCTTTAGGTTTAAAATGGCTCCAGAAAGTAAAAGCTGAGACAGGCTTGAAAACGGCTACTGAAGTGGCGAACCGAGCTCACGTGGAACTAGCTTTAGAACATGATATTGATTTGTTATGGATTGGTGCACGCTCAACGGTAAGTCCGTTTATCATGCAAGAACTAGCAGATGCTATGGCTGGGACTGATAAGATTGTTTTGGTAAAGAATCCAGTCAATCCTGATTTGGCCCTTTGGTTAGGTGGAATCGAGCGTTTGCATACAGCTGGAATCAAAAAATTAGGTGCCATCCACAGAGGATTTTCTACCTATGAAAAATCGAAATACAGAAATATTCCAGAATGGCAATTGGCGATTGAATTTCAGAATAAATTCCCTGATTTGCCATTGATCAATGACCCATCGCACATCACAGGAAAACGCGATATGATTTTTGATGTGTCACAAACGGCCTTAGATTTAAATTTTGACGGATTGATGATTGAAACACATCATGACCCTGATAATGCTTGGAGTGATGCTGCGCAGCAAGTAACTCCGGATAGACTAGTTCAGATTATGAACGATTTGAAAATCAGAAAAGAATCAGACCCTGAAGCAGAATACAACAGTCAATTGAGCAACCTAAGAGCTCAGATTGATGTTATTGACAATCAGTTGATAGAGACAATGGGTAAACGAATGAAAGTTTCTGATGGCATCGGTCAATTGAAGAAGACACGAAATGTCGCTGTTTTACAATCTAGTCGTTGGAATGAAATTTTAGGCAAGATGATTCTAGAAGGAGAAACAAAAGGGTTGAGCGAAGAGTTCGTACTTCGTATGTTCAAAGCAATCCACCAAGAGTCAATTAATCATCAAGAAAAGATTGTAAAAGCATAAACGTTTTACTTTCTCGTAAAGACGAACTAAAAAAGCCTCATCAAATTTTTGATGAGGCTTTTCTTCTAGGAGATTATTTCTATTCTTTTTTAAAGATGTATCGGGTAATAAAAATACCTTGTCCGTCATCACCTCCGGCATCGGCTTCAACACCGCTGGTTACAAACATCAACTCCCATCCATCTTGAATCATTGAGGTCAATTTTGATGAAATTACCGCATCGTTGGCAGCAATATTTTGAAAACGGATTCCTGCAATATTATAAAAGTTAAGCAACTTGGTTTCCTCGAAATTCTTAACGCGAATATCCCCTCTTTTTGATTTGTTTCTCGTGTTGTCCTCTTCAGTTTGGGTTGAAGTATATTCTCCAAAATTTTTCTCCTCTTGGGCGTCAACAATACGCGAACGGCCTAAGCCGCTAGGTACAATTGATTCTACACTGGTGATTACTTTGATTTGTTGTGCGTTAACCTCCATTGCGGTAAGTAAAACCAAGCTTGCAATAAGTACAATTTTCTTCATGATTTAATATTTATATGTTAGAATTTAAAGACAATAAGTATGTAGAAAGGTTGCATCAAATTATTACTTTTTGAAGTGCTACAAATTATATATATGATGTTACTACCTTCAGAAACAACCTAATATAAAAGTATTGCTTTTCTTTGTAACCTAAATGTAATGAATGCAAGGGATTGTCTATAAATCTACTGGAAGCTGGTATACCGTAAAAACTGAAGATGGTACTTTTTATGAGTGTCGTATCAAAGGGAAATTTCGCATTCAGGGGATTAAAAGTACCAATCCAATAGCGGTAGGTGATGTTGTGCGATTTGAGATTGAAGAATTAGGTGATGCCACTGTTGGAACTATTTCAACTATTGAAGAACGCAAGAATTATATCATACGTAAGTCGGTAAATCTCTCTAAGCAAACGCATATTATTGCCGCCAATTTGGATCAGGTTTTCTTGTTGATAACACTAAATAACCCGAAGACGTATCCCGTCTTTATTGATCGATTTTTAGCTACAGCAGAAGCATACGATATTCCTGTTGTATTACTTTTCAATAAAGTCGACACCTATAATGAAGAAGAATTGTTGGAGGTAAAATATTTGGCGGTACTTTACCGAAGCATAGGATATGAGTGTATTGGAATATCGGCGACAACAGGTAAAAATGTAGAAAAGGTCAAAGAACTTATGATAGAAAAAACAAGCATGTTTGCAGGTCATTCGGGAGCTGGTAAATCTACTTTAGTCAATGCCCTAGAGATAACCCTAGAACTCAAAACAAAGGAAATTTCAGAACAGCATTTACAAGGGCAACATACAACTACTTTCGCCGAAATGTATGACTTGAGTTTCGATGCCAGGATTATTGATACGCCGGGCATTAAAGGTTTTGGAATCGTCGATATGGAGAAAGAAGAAATCGGAGATTACTTTCGGGAATTCTTTAAATTAAAAATCAATTGCAAGTTCAATAATTGCCTTCATTTAGATGAACCCAAATGTGCCGTGAAAGAGGCCTTGGATAATGATGAGGTAGCCTGGAGTCGGTACAAAAGCTATGTGCAGATGGTTACGGGTGAGGAAGAAAATTATAGAATCGATATTCACAATATAAAAAAGTAAAAGTATTCCCTCCCCTCTTGGGAGGGCTAGGGAGGGGACTTATGAGAGCAGTAATTCAAAGAGTTTCAAGAGCAAGTGTAACGGTTGAAGGGAAAATCATTTCTGAAATCGAAACAGGCTTGCTTATTTTACTAGGAATAGAAAGTGAAGATTCGAAGGAAGATATAGCATGGCTTTCGCGCAAAGTAGCCAATCTGCGTATTTTTAATGATGAAGAAGGCGTGATGAATAAATCGCTTCTTGAAATTGACGGTAATGCAATTGTAGTAAGTCAGTTTACTTTACATGCTTCCACAAAAAAGGGAAATCGACCTTCTTATTTAAAAGCGGCAAAACCGGATGTGTCAATTCCCTTGTACGAAAAATTTCTAATTCAGCTACAAACAGATTTAGGTAAATCTGTAGGAACAGGTATTTTTGGTGCCGATATGAAAGTTGACCTGTTGAACGACGGCCCTGTTACTATTGTAATTGATACAAAGAATAGGGAATAGTCTATTTTATCACCTCTTCATCGATTTAGGTGCCAAAAGTAAGAATTATCCGTTATGTTTGTCATCACCAATACCAACCAATGCGCTTATTTTTTCTATCAGTTTCCCTATTCCTATTTTTTATTAGTTCAGCACAAGAATATCAGGCATTTTCCCTAGATAAGACTCTGACAAAAAATGCCGATGCCGTAGTTCGACTGGATGAAATGTACGTTAGTATTGATAGTCATCAGTCCATGATCGTTTCAAGCAAACGGGTTGTAACCGTATTAAATGAGGATGGTAAAGAACATATTCATGCGCTTGCGTATTATGATGATAACCATAAAATAAATCAATTATCAGCCATCATTTATAACGCCCAGGGTGATGAGATAAAGAAATTCAAGAAGAAAGACTTTATTGATCAAAGCGCTTCTGGTAACGGCACATTATATTCTGACAATAGGGTTAAGTATATGAGATACACTCCCATAGCTTATCCATATACGGTTGTATTAGAAAAGTCTTACGAAACTTCTGATACAGCCTTCATTCCTAAATGGTACTTTTTAGATGGTTATAATGTTAGCACTGAAAAAACTAAATACACCTTTGATTTAAAAGTAAATATTCCATTTCGATTTAAAGAAAACAACTTGGAAGAATTCGGTATTACCGTTAAAAAAAATGACAATAAGCTTATTTATTCAGCGGAAAATCTAAGTGCATTAAAAAGTGAACCTTATGCTGCAGATTTTTCTAGTTTCGGCCCTAATGTAAAATTTGCTCTTGAAAAATTTCATCTTAAAGGAGTTGATGGGCAAGCAAGTAATTGGGAAGAGTTTGGTGTATGGATTTATAATTCACTTTTGACAGGTCAAGATGTTTTAAGTAGTTCGGCAAAAGCAAAGGTAATGCAACTAGTTGCTGGTATTTCTGATCCCAAGGAAAAAGTTAAAAAAGTATATGATTATGTTCAAAATAATACGAGATATATAAGTGTTCAATTGGGGATAGGTGGTTGGCAGCCTATAAGTGCAGAAGAAGTAGATCGCGTAAAATATGGTGATTGCAAAGGCTTGACAAACTATACCATGGCACTTTTAAAAGAAGTTGGAATAGAGTCTTATTATACTGTGGTATATGCCGATGCAGGAAAGAGGGATCTAGATCCAGAATTTCCATCCCTACAAGGAAATCATGTTTTTTTGAACGTTCCACTTGAGACTGAGGAAATGTGGTTGGAATGTACGAATCAAGAGGTGCCTGCTAACTATTTAGGAACCTTTACAGATGATAGGTATGTACTGAAGGTGACCCCAAGAGGAGGAGAATTAGTGAAATCAAGAAAATATGAAGATGTTGAAAACAAACAAAAAACGAAAGCCAATTTGATTATCAATTCCTCAGGAACAATTACCGGTCAAGTAAACATAACTTCTGAGGGGATACAGTATAATCAAAAATATGGGCTTACCAGAAACAAGGAAAACGAACTAGAAAAACATTATAAAGAATATTGGAGTTATGTTACCAATTTGAGAATTAATAAAACTGATTTTGAGAATGATAAAAACAATATATCTATTCTAGAGAATGTAACGATTAGTGTCGAAGATTATGTTTCTATGGCGGGTGATAGATGGCTAGTAGTACCAAATATGTTTAATCGCTATGGGAATATACCCAAACGCATTAGAAATAGAAATCGAGAAGTTGAATTGAAAAGAGGATTTATAGATGAAGATGAATTCATTTTTGAAATACCAGAAAATATGGAAATCGAGACGCTTTTCACCCCTATTGATTTCACAACAGATTTTGGGGAGTATATGGCTGAGGCTGAGAAAATTTCTGAAAATAAAATAAAATATAAGAGGCGATTTCTTTTCAAATCTGGTAAATATTCGAAAGATAGATACAATGAATTTAGAGATTTTATCAAACAGATTGCAAGACACGATAACAACAAAATAGTACTGATCAAAAAATAACCACAAATGAAATTAAGAGTTTTAGCATTTTTATTTCTACTAGTTTCCTATGCAAATGCCCAAGATGAAAAAATAAAATTTGGTAACATAGACAAAGCAGATGTAGAACAAACCAAGCATCCGATCGAACAAGATGCGGAGGCCGCGGTTCTCTACAAAAAAGAACGTGTTTTTTATGATTATAACTCAGAAGATGGCTTTGTCACAACTAGATACGCGCATTACCGTATTAAAATTTATGACAAATCTGCCCTTGATTGGGGCACAATTGAGGTGCCATTATATACTTCTAGTAACGGTGAAGAAAGAATAATTGCTGTGAAGGGCTACACTTACAACCTAGTGAATGGTAAAGTGGTAGAAACAAAACTTAAAAAGGATGGAATTTTTAAAGAAAATGTTTCAAAATATAGAAATAAAGCCTCTATAGCTATGCCCGAAGTTAAAGAAGGGAGTATAATAGAAGTTGAATACAAAATTACCTCAGATATGGCCGGTAATATTGATGACTTTAAATTTCAATATGGTATTCCGGTAAATAGAGCAGAGCTTAGCGTTGAAATTCCCCAGTATTATATTTTTAAAAAACATACAAGAGGGTTTTATCCTATTGATTTAAAACAATCAAGAAAAAACAGAAAAATAGAAGTTCGTTATAGGGTTGAAAATGATCCGGGTAGATTGAACTCTAGCAGTCGAACCAGTAACCTTGAATTTTACGAAAACGTGTATACCGCGAATATTGCTAATGTTCCCTCCTTAAAAGAAGAAGATTACACTGATAATATGAACAATTATAGAAGTTCAATGAAATTTGAACTTGCCTCTACCCAATTTCCTAACAGCTCCTATAAGAATTATAGCAGAACATGGGAAGATGTGGCGAAGGCAATTTACAAATATGATAGTTTTGGCGGAGAGCTGAAAAAGTCTAAAACTTTAAAAGATGCTGTTGAAGTAATTAAGAGCAAAACACCTGATAAAAATCAACTAGTAAATTCCATTTATGAACATGTCAAAAATAGAATGACATGGAATGATTTCTATGGTGTAGGAAGTGAAAATGGACTTAAGAAAGCTTACGAGCAAAAATCTGGGAATTCGGGAGATATTAACTTGATGTTAGTTTCAATGCTAAGATATGCGGGCTTTAAGGCAAATCCCGTCTTGGTAAGTACAAAATCTCATGGTATTCCTTTATTTCCAACCAATGGTGGTTTTAACTATGTTATAGCTTCTATTGAAGATGGTGATACTACAATTTTAATGGATGCCACTGAAAAAATGGCTCCTATAAATGTTTTGCCTACGAGGGTAATTAATTGGACTGGGCGGTTGATCAGAGAAGATGGAACTTCAAAAGGAATTAGTTTACTGCCAAAAAAAGCTTCAAAAAGAGTGGTTTTTATAAATGCCAATATGAAAGAAGATGGCACTATTGAAGGCAAGTTGAGAACTCAGCTCACCGGTAATTCAGGTTTTAGCTACCGAGATTCAAATAAGGAAAAGAGTATAGAGGATTTGATGAATGAAATGGAGGAAAAATATTTAGAAATGGAAGTTGATGACTTAGAAATAAAAAACCTAGATGATTATAGCAAGCCTATAGTAGAGACTTGTTCTTTTGTGAAAGAGAATCAGATTGAAATTATTGACAATAAGATTTATTTTAAACCTGCTCTTTTTATGGCAATGAACAGGAATCCCTTTAAAATTGATCAGAGGGAATACCCTGTGGATTTTGTTTATCCTAAATCGAATAAAATAACAATTAATTTCAGTTTGCCAGAAGGTTATCAAGTAGAATCTATTCCTGAATCAAAAGCCCTGGCGTTACCCGATAATATGGGAAGTTTTAAGTACGCGATAAAAGAGAATGGTAATAGTTTACAATTCAGCAGTACTTTAAATATAAATAGTGGGAATATACCCTCAAATCATTATAATTCTTTAAAAGAATTTTATAATCAAATGGTCATTAAATATTCGGAAAGAGTAGTTTTGTCTAAAATCTAGTCAGATGAACATACAAGATTCTCAACAAGCAGTAGATAGTTGGATTAAAGAACACGGAGTGCGCTACTTTGACGAGCTCACTAATATGGCTCAACTAACAGAAGAGGTAGGGGAGGTAGCTCGAATTATTGCTCGTAGATACGGAGAGCAGAGTGAAAAAGAATCGGATAAGAATAAAGATCTAGGTGAAGAACTCGCTGATGTTCTTTTCGTTGTACTCTGTCTAGCCAATCAAACCGGAGTAAATCTTCAAGAGGCTTTTGACAAGAAACTTGACCTAAAAGCGAAGCGAGATCACGACCGACATCACAATAACAAAAAGTTGAAATAGTGTTATCTTTACCCCTTAATTTCGGGCTGTCTTTTGGAATGTTTTTATTAACAGGATTCCGAAAAATGAAAACAACTTAAAGAGAATACTACATTGAAATTACATCTATCAGGCCCCTCCAATAATCTTCTTCAACAAGACATCCAAATAACAGGATCTAAGAGCGAATCAAACCGTTCTTTATTGTTGCAAGCATTGTACTCAGGTATTTCCATCAGCAATCTTTCTAACTCAGATGATGCCGAGGTCATGCAAAAAGGCCTGCAGATTTCCAGTGGTATTGTCGATATTCATCATGCAGGTACAGCAATGCGTTTTCTGACTAGTTATTTTGCTTCTCAAGAAGGTAAAGAGGTTACACTCACAGGATCTCAAAGAATGACTGAGCGGCCCATTAAAGTTTTAGTAGATGCTTTAAGGAATTTGGGGGCGGACATTGAATATGAAAAGAACGATGGCTATCCTCCTATTCGCATTACAGGAAAGAAACTAACCAAAAACAGAGTAAGTCTGCCGGCAGATATTAGTAGTCAGTATATTTCATCTTTATTACTCACAGCTCCAAGTTTAGAAAATGGACTCGAACTAGAATTAATAGGGAAAATTACTTCGGTGCCCTATATCAAAATGACATTAGCATTATTGAATGAAATAGGTGTTGAAAGTTCATTTGAAGGAAATACAATCAAGGTGATTCCAAAAGCATCTGTAAATAAGACAAATTTGGTTGTAGAATCAGATTGGAGTTCGGCTTCATACTTTTATAGTATTGTTGCGCTTTCTGATGTCGGGACAGAAATTATATTATCCGCATATAAAGAGAATAGCCTTCAAGGCGATAGTGTTCTGGCAAAAATTTATACTGATTTCGGAGTTCAAACTATTTTCGAAGACCATAAAATTATAGTAAAGAAAACGGAGAATTGTCAACTGCAAGGTGTTCAATATGATCTTGCTAATGCTCCCGATATTGCCCAAACGATAGCAGTGACTTGCTTTGGTCTAGGAATTAGTTGTATACTCACAGGCCTTCACACATTAAAAATTAAAGAGACTGATCGTTTAGAGGCTTTGCATACCGAACTTTCAAAACTAGGAGCGGTTATTTTTGTTTCAGACGAAGATTTGACTTTGGCTCCTTCCACTGATATAAAATCAGACATCGCTATTGATACCTATAATGATCACAGAATGGCTATGGCTTTTGCTCCTTTGGCCATGAGAACATCAATCATTTTGAACGATGCTGAAGTAGTTTCAAAATCGTATCCCGATTATTGGAAGGACCTTAAAACTCTCAAATTTGGGGTAAAAGAATTATAATTGTCATTTAATCTGGCTTTTACTTGACATCCCCTATACCAGCATCGTATATTTGCAGCCGCAAAAACCTTATTAAAACACGGTAAATGAAACTATCACATTTCAGCTTTGAACTTCCAGATAATTTACTAGCAGAGTATCCTTCTGAAAATAGAGATGAATCTAAATTAATGGTCATCCATAGAGAAACAGGAAAAATTGAACATAAGATGTTCAAAGATATGATCGACTACTTTGAAGAAGATGATATTATGGTCATCAACAATACCAAAGTATTTCCTGCAAGATTATACGGAAACAAAGAGAAAACAGGTGCACGTATCGAAGTTTTTTTACTTCGTGAACTTAATGAAGAACAACGTCTTTGGGATGTTTTGGTAGATCCTGCTAGAAAGATACGTATTGGTAACAAGTTGTATTTCGGAGAAGATGAAACCCTAGTGGCTGAGGTAATTGATAATACTACTTCTAGAGGAAGAACTTTACGTTTTCTCTACGATGGTTCGTATAATGATTTTAGAAGAAAACTCAGAGAATTAGGTGAGACTCCGTTGCCAAAATATATCAAAAGAGATGTAGAACCAGAAGATGAAGATCGTTACCAAACAATTTATGCCAAGCATGAAGGTGCGGTTGCGGCTCCTACGGCGGGTTTACACTTTTCGAAACACTTGTTAAAACGTCTGGAAATTAAAGGCGTTAATTTTGCAGAGCTAACATTGCATGTTGGTTTAGGTACGTTTAACCCAGTAGAGGTTGAAGACTTGTCGAAACACAAAATGGATAGTGAAGAGCTAATCATTGACGAAAAGGCTACTGAAATTGTGAACAATGCAAAGGCGAATAAAAGAAGAATTTGTGCAGTGGGTACCACTGCAATGCGTGGTTTGGAAAGTGCAGTTTCTTCACAGAAAACACTGAATACTTTTGACGGGTGGACAAATAAGTTCGTTTTCCCTCCTTATGAATTTAGTATTGCCAATGCAATGGTTACTAACTTTCATTTACCAAAATCTACTTTATTGATGATGGTTTCAGCTTTTATGGGGCATGATTTGATGAAGAAATCATATAAAGAAGCAATTTTGGAAGGCTATAAGTTTTATTCTTATGGCGATGCTATGTTAATAATCTAAAAATTTTATGGTCATTTCCGCGCCTATGCTAAGTTCACTTCGGTAAAGGCAGGAATCTATTAATCCCTCTTTACATTTGAAATAGATTGAAGAGGGATTTTTTTATCAAGTGGAAACTAAAAAGAAAGATATACGTGCCTTAACGCGAGAACAACTTCGCGATTTCTTCGTTCAAAACGAAGACAAAGCCTTTCGTGGTAATCAGGTGTATGAATGGCTTTGGCAGAAGTCCGCACATTCTTTTGAGGTAATGACTAATCTCTCAAAGGAAACGCGAGAGATGTTAGAAGCTAATTTTGTTATCAACCATATCAAAGTTGACGTAATGCAACGAAGTACCGATGGTACTATTAAGAATGCAGTTCGTTTGCACGATGATTTGGTTGTAGAATCGGTATTAATCCCCACGAATACAAGAACAACAGCCTGTGTGTCAAGTCAAGTTGGCTGTAGTTTGGACTGCAAATTTTGTGCAACCTCTAGATTGAAAAGAATGCGCAACTTGAACCCTGATGAGATTTACGATCAAGTGGTCGCTATTGATAATGAAAGTCGACTTTATTTTGATCGACCTTTAAGTAATATTGTCTTTATGGGAATGGGTGAGCCTCTCATGAACTACAACAATGTGTTGAAAGCTATCGATAAGATTACGTCTAAGGAGGGATTGGGCATGTCTCCTAAAAGGATAACGGTGTCTACATCCGGTGTGCCTAAGATGATTCGAAAGATGGCTGATGACCAGGTTAAATTTAACCTTGCGGTTTCTCTTCATTCGGCAATTGATACTATTCGAACATCCATTATGCCATTCAACGCAACATTTACTTTGGTTGATCTAAGGGAAGCTTTAGCATATTGGTATAGTAAAACGAAAAGCAGAATCACTTATGAATATGTCGTTTGGAAAGACATTAACGATACGCAAAAAGATGTTGATGCTTTGGTGGATTTTTGTCGTTTTGCGCCATCAAAAGTCAATTTGATCGAATATAATCCCATTGATGATGGCGAGTTTCAACAGGCATCGAACAAAGCTATTGATATGTACGTAAACACATTAGAGCGAAGTAGAATTGTAGTTACGGTTCGTCGCTCAAGAGGAAAAGACATTGACGCAGCCTGCGGGCAGTTGGCAAATAAGGCCTAGTCTATTCTACTAATTACTGGACTCTAAAGACTATTTACTCCCACCTTTTGCTTAGTTTTATACTTCTGAACAAGTTAGCCCGCAAAACATAATATCCTTTGAAGATAGTATCTCAAATAAAAGATCCGATTCGACCTGAAATGGAACTCTTTGAGTCGAAGTTTCGCGATTCAATGTCTTCTAAAGTTGCACTCTTAAACAGAATTACCCACTATATTGTAAATAGAAAAGGGAAGCAAATGCGGCCCATGTTCGTTTTTCTAACAGCAAAATTATTGAACAATGGGCAGGTGAATGAACGCACCTATCGCGGAGCCTCAGTGATTGAATTAATACATACGGCAACTTTAGTGCATGATGATGTAGTTGATGAAAGTAGTAAACGTCGTGGTTTTTTCTCGATCAATGCGCTTTGGAAAAACAAAATAGCCGTACTAGTCGGGGATTATTTATTATCAAAAGGCTTGCTGTTATCTATTGATCACGGTGATTTTGATTTGTTGCGTATAATTTCAGTTGCTGTTCGCGAGATGAGTGAGGGAGAACTACTTCAGATAGAAAAAGCACGTCGTTTAGATATTACCGAAGAAGTATACTATGATATTATTCGTCAGAAGACTGCAACTCTTATTGCAGCTTGCTGTGGACTTGGCGCGTGTTCCGTAAAGCCTGATTCTGAAGATGTAGAAACTTTTCGAAAATTCGGGGAACTCTGCGGAATGGCATTTCAAATAAAAGATGACCTTTTTGATTATGGAAGTACCGCAATTGGTAAGCCCACAGGAATTGATATTAAGGAGCAAAAAATGACACTTCCCCTAATTCATGTATTGAATATTTGCTCAAAGGATGAAAAAAAATGGCTTATCAACTCCGTTAAGAATCACAACAAAGACAAGAAAAGAGTTAAGGAGGTGATTGCTTTTGTAAAAGAAAAAGGAGGATTGGATTATGCTGTCGAAAAAATGTTGGCCTATAAAAATCAGGCACTCACTTTACTAGAAACTTACCCTGAATCTGATTATAAGGCTTCTTTGGAGCTCATGGTCAACTACGTGGTGGACCGTAAAAAATAACTTTCAACTTTTTTCACCTACTTAGGCAACGTTTTTGAAACACTCCTCGTCTATGCTAATAGAAGATAACTAAAACCGTTTTGAAAATTATTTCATTCTATACAAATGAGAAGCAGCTGATAAAAAAATCGGCATCAGGCAATCGAGAGGCGCAACAGCACCTTTACGAAAAGTATGCTCCTAAGATGCTAGGTGTATGTAGGCAATATATAAAGGATATTCATTTTGCCGAAGACGTTATGGTGAACGGTTTTGTAAAAGTTTTCAAACACCTCGACAGTTTTAGGTTTGATGGGAGTTTTGAAGGTTGGATACGCAGAATTATGGTCCGAGAGAGTATTAGTCACCTTAGAAAAAGACAATTTGTTGTTTATGATGATAGTATCTATGAAAGGACATCCTTAGAAAGTACACCTTCATCTTCGGAATTAGATGTAGCGCACATTCAAAATTTGATTGACGCGCTTCCAGAGGGATATAGAGCGGTATTTGTACTATTTGCAATAGAGGGCTATTCTCATACGGAAATAGCAGAGATGTTAAGTATTTCTGAGGGAACATCAAGATCGCAATTATTCAAGTCAAGAAAAATGCTCAAAGAAAAATTAAAGCAACAAAATATCATTGGTTATGGCACCGAATAAATTTGAAAAACATATTAAAAAGCAGCTTCAGGAGCGAGAGATACAGCCTTCTGCAAATGCATGGGAGAAGTTGTCTGAAAAATTAGATTTAGATGCTGATGCACCTCAATCAAAGAAAAGGAATTATTTCTGGTATAGTATTGCAGCTAGTTTTATAGGGCTTTTAATTATTTCGGTAGTTTATTTTAGTTCAGGCAGCCCTTTAAATACTAGTCCAGATGTTCAAATTGTAGAAACAAAAGAGGATGCAAGCGATACTAAAACAGATTCGATTTTAAAAGATGATAAAGAAATTGAAGAAACTGTTGCTGAAAATGATAAAACTGAACTAGCACCAGCTCGAAAAGTAGAAAGAATAATTGGTAGTCAAACTTCTGAATTAAAGGACCAAATTACTTCTGTAGATCCAGTTAATAAAGAGGCTGAAGCAGCTGTTGAAAAGAGTTCAAAACCGACTTATTTTAAAGAAGAAATCATCAATACTAAAATTTTGGAAATAGTTGCGACTGTCGATTCACTTGAACTGAATAGAGATGCCTTGACAGAAGCTGAAGTAGATGATTTGCTAAGAAATGCACAAGATGAAATACTACGCGAAAAACTTTTTAACCAAAATGGATCGGTTGACGCTATGGCGTTGTTAACAGAGGTTGAAGACGAATTGGATAAATCATTTAGAGATCAAATATTCGAGTCTTTAAAAACAGGATTTTTAAAAGTACGTACAGCTGTTGCCGATCGCAACAAGTGAAATAGCTATAGGCAATATCAAAATATATATTTAAAAAACTAGGTTTCGAGCTAAACCTAAGAACAATTAAATCTCGATTATCGAGTAAATATTCATCAATCATTAATTCAGTCTCTATGCACTCCTCTTTTTACGGAGAGGGGTGGTAAGAGACATCTAAATCAAAGTTATTATGAGAACCATTACCATTTATTTTTTACTACTGTTTGTGTCTTTTTTATCGCAAGACCTTAGTGCTCAAGAGGAACAATTTGAGAGAAAAATCGAAGTTCTTCAGAACTTAAAAGATAAGATAGTTACACAAGAAAAAGAAGCCTTGAAAGAAGAGGTGGAAAAAATAAATGAACAACTTAAAAACGAAGACATTACTGCAGAACAAGCCAAGGTTTTGAAAGAAGAAGCGGCTAAAAAGCATGCTTTAAACATTGAAAATAAAATCGCTATCGTCGACAATAAAATTGCCCTTTTGAAACGGAATGAAGATGATGTAATTGCTATTGAAAAGACTGAATATAGTGATGATGATGGAATGTTTAAAATTGATGTGAATGGAGAACGTGTGGTATCTATAAATTCAAAAGACTGGAAGAGAGAAATAAAGTATGATCGTCGTACATACCTGGATCCTGTTATTGCAGTTGGTTTTAACAATACAATAATTGATGGACAATCTTTAGAAGATTCCCCATATAAATTGGGAGGAAGTAGGTTTCTAGAATTTGGTTGGGCTTGGCGCACCCGTGTATTTAAGAATTCAAATGCCCTTCGCTTAAGCTACGGGGTTTCATTTCAGTTTAATGGATTGAAGCCAAAAAACAATCAGTATTTTGTTGTTGATAATGGAGAAACTGAACTTCAAGAATTTGAGTTTGATTTGAGAAAATCGAAGTTTCGTATGGATAACTTGGTATTTCCGATACACTTTGAGTTTGGACCTTCTAAATTTAGCAAAACGGATAAAAGAATTCGATATTCGATTCGTAATCAATTTCGATTAGGCATAGGAGGTTATGGAGGTTTCAATATTGGATCAAGACAAAAACTGAAATATAAAAACGAAGAAGGTAGAAACGTTAAAGATAAACTGAAAGGGGGTTACGATACTTCCAGTTTTGTATACGGTCTAAGTGCATATGTTGGTTTTGATGGCATACAGCTATACGCTAAATATGATTTGAACCCTATTTTCAGAAATGCTGCAGTTGAGCAACGAAACATCTCATTGGGAGTACGATTTGATTTAGACTAGTTCTAAAACCGCTTCAATTCGGACTTCTTAAACGTCCACTCCGGAGTACGTAATTTATTGGAAATTTCAGAAACCCCATACCATGGACTCAAATCTGTGTTATTGGGGTTTTTAAGTACCTGAATTTCTTGAGCAGGCATATAACTTTGTGCCAAAAGAAATATTTTTTCATTTGTATCTTTTTTATGTGCCATATCTACTACGATTAACGCATGACCGGGAAATCCACCTTTAATAAAGACATCACCTATTCGCATTTCAGCCAATGAAATTGATTTCATTTCTTTTTCCAAAGATGCGGTCCCCGCATAACTAAAAACCATTTCGAGATATTTCCAGAAATCCTTCGCTGAATCTGAGGCTTGTGAATTCTGTTTCCAAGAGACTTTATTTCCTTTGACTAGAATTCGTTTTCCTTTGCGCCAATTTGCGTAATCAGCTTTGAATCCATTTATGAAATTAAAATGTATGCTGTCATACTTTTTGTTTTGAAAAAGATAATCCGCTCGCAAACGCATAACAGCGTCGGCACATTGGTGAAGGTCTCGTTTACCAATGGGTAAATCTACAACGGCATCGTAGACGTTTTGATTTGGTTTGACATCTCCGTTAAAATAGGTGACTAAAGAACCAGCTGGTTTTAAGGGAAGATTTCTTAAATAAGAAGAAAATGAATTACTATCTGCGGAAATCCTATCAAAGCCTTCAGGTACTTGGAATCTTGTCACAATTGTGTTTCCCGTAGTATCGATTTTCTGTGAAACTTCTGCTATGGCTAGTCTTTTCTTATCAGTTGATTTGTTTTGTCCACAGTTCAAGAGCATCCAAAAAGTACACCCAAAAAGAAAAAAAAGATTAATGCCAGTTCTCATATGATATAAATATCTTTTTTGATTAGTGTTTTGAAAAGGAAAACCCCGTTAGTCAAATTAATGATTCACAGGGTTTTCCATAAACAACCAACTAAAATTTGTTATTGCAATTCAAAGGAAACAGATATGTAATAATCTCTTTTATCTTTGACACTGCTATAATACATTGATTCTGATATTTTTTTGGTGTTGGTGTCACTTAAGTAAATAGCTTTTCCGGTTGTTCTTCCAATTTTTGCTGCTATTGCATCGGCTTTTGTTTTGGCGTTTTCAAAGGCGGCCTTAGCGTAGTCTGCCATTTGAGCGTCGGTCAATTCCATTTCTAAAGTTGTGTCTGAACGTGTTACTCCGATTGATTTCACATTTAGAAACTTCTGCATTTCTTCTAAAGAGTTCGTTTTGAAGACAATAATCGTCCCCTCTTTTTCGTATCCTAGAAGGGCATAGTGTAAATTATCTTCAGTAAGACGGTCACTACTAATACCAACTTTCGCCAACTTATCGAAATATCCTGATTTGACCTCAGACATACTCATGGTCTGCGAGTCGTAATAGACATTGTTAAGACTAACAATCATTTTGCTAGAATATTCGGGGTTGATGCTATAAGAGTGCACCCCATTTACGGTAATATTGTTTTGATAATTTTGAGCCATTGCTGTCATTGTTATAAGAAACATTACTAAACTTGCTGCTAATTTTTTCATTTGTGATATTTTTTAATTGTTGTTTTGATTTTCCAAACTGAACTATTTCAAGGTTTGGACTTAAGGTTATCAGTTAAAATTCTAACGCTTTATTTAAGGGAAACTTATGCTACTGTCCACATAAATGAAGCGACTATCATCCAAATACCTACCACTATACCAACAATACCTAATTTACCTTGCTTAGGCGCTATTTTTTGTCTTAATTCTTCAGCTTTTGCCTTGGCCGCTTCGTTTTTAGACAAGAATATTTTGTTAATTAAACCTGAACCCAACATGAAACCAAGAGCTGCTGACACGACATTTCCTGCTAATAAAGTGATCCACCAAATAGGAGCACTACTAAGCCAGTTTAGGTTCAGAACGGCAGTAATAATTCCCCAAAGGCCCCAGAAGCAAAAAACGAGGCCAATCCAGCCTTGATAGGGCTCTATTTTTTCTAATAGTTCTTTTGCGTTTGGTTTTTTCGACAGTATTAAAGATGGTACTGCGATAATGCTTAATAAGATCAATGTAATTCCCCAGATCATAATTTTTTGTTTTTAGGTTATTAAAAGGGTTCGTAATTCTTCGATACAAAGTTGCGGCAGTTTGGGCGCTAATTTTACCCTATCGCTAGCGAAAAAGTACTCCCTGAAAATGGGGATATGGGGTTTTTACAAGGATTCATTTTACCTTATATTTACTGACACTGATAATTGTATTAATTAATAGAGAAGGAGACTGATTTGATTTCAAAATCTACGATAGACCAAGTATATGAAACAGCCCGCCTAGAAGAGGTGATAGGGGATTTTGTACAATTGAAAAAATCAGGATCTAACTTTAAAGGTTTGAGCCCTTTTACGGATGAACGCTCTCCGAGTTTTATGGTATCTCCGGTAAAACAAATTTGGAAAGATTTCAGTAGCGGAAAAGGTGGAAATGTTGTCGCTTTCTTAATGGAACATGAGCACTTCACCTATCCGGAAGCTATAAAATACCTTGCGAAGAAATACAATATTGAGGTAGAAGAAACCGAACGTACAGATGAACAGAAGCAGGAAGCTAATGAACGTGAAAGTATGTATTTGGTTTCTGAATATGCACAGAAGTACTTTTCAGATGTTTTATGGGAAAGTGAATTGGGCAAGGCAATCGGACTGAGCTATTTCAAGGAAAGGGGTTTTACCGATGAGACCATCAAAAAATTTCATTTAGGCTACTGCCTAGATCAATGGGATGGATTTACAATGGCTGCGTTAGAAAATGGCTATCAGCTCAATTATCTAGAAAAAACAGGATTAACCATTGTTAAGGAAGATATTTCTAATCCTAATAATTCGAAAAAGTTTGACCGCTTTAAAGCCAGAGTGATGTTTCCAATTCATTCGATGAGTGGGAGAGTTTTAGGTTTTGGTGGGCGAATTTTGACGAATGATAAAAAAGTAGCGAAGTATTTAAACTCCCCTGAGAGTGATATTTACCATAAAAGTAAAGTGCTCTATGGCATCTATTATGCAAAACAATCGATTGCCAAAGAAGACAATTGTTACTTGGTAGAAGGATATACTGATGTCATTCAATTTCACCAACGCGGAATTCAAAATGTTGTGGCTTCAAGTGGAACTGCCTTAACTCCAGAACAAATTCGACTCGTCAATCGACTAACTAAAAACATTACAGTTCTCTTTGACGGAGATGCTGCGGGATTAAGAGCCTCACTTCGGGGAATCGATTTAATACTAGAACAGGGCATGAATGTTAAGGTCTGTACCTTTCCTGAAGGAGAAGACCCCGATAGTTTTTCAAAGAACAATGATTTAGAAGAAGTTTTAGAATATCTCAATGCGAACTCTAAAGATTTTATTCAGTTCAAGGCAAATTTACTGGCCGAGGAAGCCGCCGATGATCCTATAAAACGAGCAGATACGGTTCGTGATATCGTGAATAGTATTGCCAAGATACCAGATGCAATAAAGCGGGAAATTTATATCCAGGAGTGTGCTAATATTATGAATGTCTCTGAGGGAGTTCTTTTTAGTACCCTCGCTCAAATTGGAAAAAAGGACATAGCTGACGCTTCAAAAAAAGTAAAACAAGAACAAAAGGCCTTTGATGTAGTAAAGAATGAAGTAGCGGTTGAAAAGGTAGACGTACAATATGAGTTGGAACGGAAGATTATTGAAATTCTCTTGTTATATGGAAAAGAGGAACAGCAGTTTGAAGATTTGGTGTTAAAGGAAAATGAAGAGGGCGATTTGGTTTTAGAGCCTGCATCTTTAGAAATTAAGGTTTACGAGAAAATTTATTTAGATCTTCAGGATGATGAAATTGAATTAACCAATGATAGATTCCGAAATATTTATCAAAAGTTAATTGAAGAGCTGAATGAGAAAGAAGATTTTACCGTAAATACCTTCTTGGCGAATCTAGATCAAGAAATGGTTTCTGAGATTTCGTCTATCTTGATGGAAGAAGAGAAATATATGCTGCACGATTGGGCACGCAAAGACATCTATCCTAAGGAAAAGAAAACGGTAATTGCGCAATTAGTAAGTGAAACCATATTGACTTTACGCTGTTATTTGATTAAGAAGCGAATGTTAGCACTTCAAGAGGCTACGCAAGACAAACAAGAAGACAATCGCGAGACACTTGAAGAGATTATGAACTACTTGCAATTGAATACACTTCTGAATAGAAAATTAAATAGAGTACTTTCTTAGTTATCAAAATTTATAAAATAAAAAAGCCCAGCAAATGCCAGGCTTTTTTATGAGACTTTTATAAACCGGTTCTAGTACAATTCTAGAGCTTTGGCTTGCTGCAAGAGATCAACCATGTTGTCAACGTTTAATTTCTTCATTAAACGTGCCTTGTAGGTGCTTACAGTCTTTTCGTTTAAATTAAGGCCAAGGGCAACATCTTTGTTACGTTTTCCGCTGGCTAACAATTTCAATACTTCAACTTCTCTTGTAGAGAGTTTTCTGAAGAATCGACGAGGTTTTTGCGTTCCTTCATCGAAGGCTAAACGCTGGGCAAGTTCATTTGTAATGAACATGTTACCTTCACTTACCTTTTTTACCGCTGAAATGATATAATCAATATCAGAAGCTTTAGATAAGTAACCAAAAGCACCCGCTCTAATAGTACTTAATGCATAGACATCTTCCGATTGTCCACTGTACATTAAGACTTTAATGTCTGGATACTCTTTCTTGATTTTTCGTAGAGTGGCGATTCCATTAATTTCTGGAATATCCATTTCTAACATAACAACGTCTGGAGTTACTTTTTCCAAACGCTCAAATAATTCCACTGTGTTTGAAACAGCGTCCACGACCTGAAAACCGTTTGCGGAATCCAATACGTGTTTAACCCCCATCCTAATGATTGGGTGGTTGTCTGCAATTAGTACTTTAATCATTTTTGATTATGTTTTTGGGACAAAAAACCTTGGTTGCTCGGTCTGTCTATAATTACTGACACGCAATGTAAGGCTTAATTATCTAATTCGGGAACAAAAGTTTATTTTTTTTTACAGATAACGCAATTTTTGTGATTTTATTCGTCTTAATTACAAGTATTTAGGTCAAAATGCTAAATTAGAGTACTTGGAATCTTACAAATTGGTATCGGAATCATCTTATGCTTATTGGCAGAATTAAATCTTTTGTAAATTATAAAAACCTCTTTTTTACGACCCTCAAAATCATCAATACCCTTTCCTTGATCATCCATTTCCATGGCCCATTCCA
Source organism: Maribacter taeanensis (assembly GCF_047345145.1). Classification (NCBI taxonomy): domain Bacteria; kingdom Pseudomonadati; phylum Bacteroidota; class Flavobacteriia; order Flavobacteriales; family Flavobacteriaceae; genus Maribacter; species Maribacter taeanensis. Next base: position 130,032 of record NZ_JBLFER010000007.1, on the reverse strand, counting down.
GTTCTGGATATGATGCTCCAATTTGATCTTCGTCAGTTCGGTCATCTCCCCAAAGACCGTCGGTGGGGGCAGCTTCTTGTATGTCTTTGTTAACTCCTAAAAATTTTGCGATTGCATAAACTTGAGATTTGTATAAATCCGCAATAGGGCTCAAATCCACACCTCCATCACCATATTTCGTATAAAATCCCACCCCAAAATCTTCAACTTTATTTCCTGTACCGGCAACCAAGTATCCGTTTAATGCCGCAAAATAATATAAAGTAGTCATTCTTAATCGTGCTCGGGTATTTGCTAATGACATAAATCGACTTTCTTCATTCTCAACTGTAGGAAGATTCGCAACTAAACTATCGAAAACTGGTGTCAAGTTTACAGGTTGACGCGCTACATTGGCGAAATTTGATTGTAACCATTCTATGTGTTTAGAAGCTCGGTTCTCTTGATTTGGAGCTTGATGAATAGGCATTTCCAAACATAAAAGATCAAGGCCAGTTTTAGCGCAGAGCGTAGAAGTTACTGCTGAATCAATTCCACCAGATATACCTATGGTAAAACCTTTTATACTTGCATTTACCGCATAGTCTTTTAGCCAATTCACGATATGATCTACTACTTTTTCAGTTTGCATGTATTAGTTCTTTATATAAACGATTAACTTTGTGCCTAAAAATAAACCGAACTAGTCTAATATTAAAATGTTACGGAAATTACTTTCTATGAGAAGACCTATTTTTATTGTTTTGATAATGGCTTTAGTTATTTTTGGATGTAATGATACTGACAAAATTGAAGCTGAAATAGCAAAAATTCCTGTCAAGGTAGATGTTTCAAGATTTGATCGAGAATTTGCAAAGGCTAAATCAGAAGACCTTCCTGAATTAAAAAGCACGTACCCCTATTTATTTCCTAATCAATATCCAGATAGTGTTTGGGAAGCTAAACTAAAGGATACTATTCAGATTGAACTTTTCGATGAAGTTGGTAAGTCCTTTCCCGATTTTGAGGAGGAAACACAAGATTTAACAGCCCTTTTTCAACATATTAAATATTATTATCCAGAATTTAAGGTACCCAAAGTCATTACATTGACTTCAGAAGTACAATATAACAGTAGAGTGATCCTTGCCGACACTTTACTGCTACTGGGTTTGGATAATTATTTGGGTGCTGATCATAAGTTTTATGTGGGTATTCAGGAATATATTTCAGCTGAGCTGGATAGAAAGTTTATGATAAGCGATGTGGCTGATAACTTTGCGCGTAAAGTAGTACCGCGTTTGAGTGATCGTACTTTTTTAGCTGATATGATTTACTACGGAAAGATCCTATATATAAAGGACAAACTATTACCCAATGCTGATGATGTCATTAAAATGGGATATTCGAAAGATCAGCTTGATTGGGCAGCTGCGAATGAGGAACCTATTTGGCGAAATTTTATCGAACAAGAGCATTTATACAGTACAGACCTTAATTTAAGACAACGATTCATAGATCCAGCACCCTTTTCAAAATTCGGACTGGAATTAGACAATGAATCACCAGGTCGCTTAGGTCAATATATAGGATGGCAGATTGTTCGTGCCTTTATGGATAAAAATGAGATTACCCTTCAACAATTGGTGAATATATCAGCCGAGGAAATCTTTAAAAAAGCAAACTATAAACCCCGAAATTAACATGGCAGACTTACATACTTCAGAAATTACATTAACTGTTGGTTTAGACGAAAACAGAGTGCCAGAAACTCTTAACTGGTCTGCTCAGGATGGCGGTGTCGACAATGAAGAGGCCAAAGCCATGCTCTTATCCGTTTGGGATAGTAAAAATAAAGAGTCTTTGAAAATCGATTTGTGGACAAAAGACATGCCTGTTGATGAGATGAAAATCTTTTTTCACCAGACATTAGTATCGCTTTCTGATACGTTTATGAAAGCTACACACGATGAAAAGATGACTGCCCAGATGAAAGATTTCTGTGATTACTTTGCTGAGAAGTTGGAATTGAAATAGGCAATTTTATTCCATTTGCACCGTAATCGGCCACCCATCAAACTGTTTTGCACCCTCTTTGGTGACATCGACATACCGAGGCCAGCACTCAAAAGTAGTTTCCTTAGTTGTTTTGTTGAAACGAATCAAACCATAACCACTTCCTTTCGAAGGGCTTTCTGGGTTCACATAAGTCATCACACTAATTTTATTATTGAATCCATCAAGATAGTCACCTGTCCAAGGTAGGAATGTATTTTTATTAGGGTTGGCTCCAGCTTTCTCATCTTCTGGCCACCACCATCTGCTATAGTAATCATTTACTATTGCAGGTACGACGAAAGCCCAAGGACCATCACCAAATACATTGATACCTTGTTTGATAACTGTTGCCAAATGTTGATCTCCGGCGATATGAACTGCACCAGCTTTTTGAATAAGTTTTAAAGCCTTTTTTCGACCTGTTTGTGGCCATCCGTTACTATCTAAGTCCGCATGGAGTCGATTATCTAAACTACCATGAATATGAGCCCCGCCACAGAAACCAGTTTGAGAAAGTACCACCTTGATATTCTCTTTGTTGGTATCTCCCCAATGCTCTAAAAATTGCAATTGACGGTCTCCTAATAAAGTAAGTCCCGGTAAATCTATTGAGGCAGGGTCGTATTCAGGATTTCGAATGTGGTCTGGTCTTGGGCCTTGTTGTGGAATCTTTCCTTCTGGCCCAGATTTGAATTTCCGGTCTTCGAGAATGGCAAAGTCAATTCCCCCTAGAAGAAGATTAGTATAATAAACGCTAATACCACGTTCAATAGGAGTGGGATCATAAGGGTCGGGTAGGTGAGCGGTTTGACAACGTTCGACCATTTTTACATATTCGGTATGATAACGATAGCCACCATCTGGACTACCTTTGGTAACAGATAATTTTCCATTTTCTCCCCAAAGGTTTCCTTGCCCTATATCGTGATCATCAGGAATTGTAATTGCTGGGCGATGCCGAAAGGTTTCGCGAAACTGTAGTCCGAATTTCAGCCATGCTGCTGTATGTTCCGTATGATCATAAGATTGGTCACCAGCAAAAAACATCAAATCGGGATTTTGATGATTAATATTCCGCACATAATTTTCGCGCATACCACGGTCTTGATTAGAATTACAGGAAAGTGCAGCTAGACTTATTTCATTTTTTGTTTTTGGGTCTTTTCGAATCGTGCCATCGAAGTATGCATTTTCTCCATGGCGAAGGCGGTATTTCGTGTCACGAGTATCATCCCAATTTTCTATTCGAAAAAGTGCAGACCAGCCAATATCATTGATTTGTTGTTTCTGGATTTCTTCCCACTCTCCGTCTTTCTTAATTTCTAATCGAACTTCACGAGATTCATCAGGGTATAAGGGATATAACTGCGCAGATAGCTTTAAGGTTTGATTGGAAACGGTATAAATCCCAAAGGCAACAACACTATCTCTATCAACTTTCAAATTAATAATAGGGTTGTCGGCTCGGTTCCACCAATCATTAATCGCCAAGGTGTCTACATCATCAAAAGGAGCTAGAACAGGCGGTGTTTGTTCCTTTGGGTTTTCGGACCTTTCGTTACATCCTATTAATAGGGATAATGTTAAAATACACAGCAAGGTATTTTTCATGTCAATTGGTTTTAAAGAGTTCTTCAGTGTAATCTAAGAGTTCTATTCCGCCAGGCTTACCATGACCAGGTACAACCATCTTTAAATTGGGGAAATTCTTTTTTATGTTTTGAATTGTATTGCTCCATTCCATAACATTGGCATCTTCAAGATTTCCTTTTGAAGCATTTACCGTTTTTACCATGCAACCGCCATAAATCAGTTCCTCACTTGGAATGTAACTTATGATGTTGTCTTTCGTATGCGCTTCTCCAAAATGTTTATTCATAATTGTAGCGCCACCTATTTCCAATTCGTTCTGAAGTTTGAAACCTTCTTGTGGGATGTTTGCGTTATCCTTTTTAGCCAGTTCTATGGTTTTTTCATTGGCATAAGAAGGAATATTATGATTGTGAAAAGCAGCAAGTCCCCCTAAACAATCAATGTGAAAATGATTAACTACAACTGCTTTTACAGTTGCTTTTTTTTCATTGGTCAGCCACGCTAATAGTTCCTCTGATTCTTTGTCATGGGTTGGCGTGTCAAATACTACTGCTTCATTATTCTTTATGAAAATGAGACCATTGCAGGCTACCTTGCCAAAATCTTTAGTTTCCAAGTAGGAAACATGTCGGAAGACGTTTTCAGATACGGGTATTATTTTCAGAATTTCAGAGGTGTAAGCTAAGTCCACTTTCTGTGACTTACACTGTAATTGAAACAAGATTAAAAAGAGGAGAAGATTGATGTTTTTGAGCGACATAAATAGTTTTTAAATAGAAATAACCTCGGGGCAAGCCCGCAAGGCATTAAAAAGAAAATTAACTCTGATTTCAACGCAAGCGTTGGAGCATTTTAAATTTCGATTATCGAATAAAATGGTTTAACCCACTTTATCATAAATATATAGCTTTACCTTTCAAAAATGAAGGATACCAAATTGCAAAAACTCATTTTTATCTACAATGCCGATTCAGGAATTCGAAATATGATTATGGATAGTGCACATAAAATCTTTAGTCCTGATACCTATGAGTGCAGTCTCTGCGATATTACCTATGGTGCTTTTACAGAGAATTCGGTTTGGAAGAAGTACAGAAAGGAAACCAATTTACAAATGGAATTTTTACATAAGGATGAATTTGCAAAGGCCTACGCTTCAAAATTCGGATATAAGTTTACTTTTCCAATAGTTTTGGCTGAAACGAATGATGGGTTGGAAATTTTTGTAAAGACCGAGGAGCTAGATAAGGCAAAGAATGCCGAGGAGTTGATTGGTTTGATTAAAGAGCGTTCTCTTTAGAAAAACCTTTATTTACTTCATGAATAAAATTCAATAATTCATCTCTTCCAATGCTTTTTGAAGAAGAGGTAATAAAATGCTGAGGAGCTTCTTCCCAAATACCATTGATCATTTCTTGAAGATAAGCATCTACATTTTTTAGGATGACATTTGGTTTCAATTTGTCAGCTTTGGTGAAGATGATGCAAAATGGAATTCCATTTTCGCCCATCCATTCCATAAACTCCATATCTACTTTTTGAGGCTCGTGCCTGATATCTACTAAAACAAAGGAACAGACCAATTGTTCTCGCTGTTCAAAATAATTAGTAATGTATTTCTGAAATGTGTTTTTATCTTTTTTAGAAACTCGCGCATAGCCGTAGCCAGGTAGATCTACCAAGAACCAATTATCGTTGACTTTAAAGTGATTGATAAGTTGCGTTTTTCCTGGTCTTCCTGAGGTTTTTGCCAGGTGTTTACGATCCATCAGCATGTTTATAAGCGAAGACTTGCCAACATTCGACCTACCAATAAATGCGTATTCTGGTAAGGGTTCAGAGGGACATTTAGTCACATCCGAATTACTCATCACGAAGCGGGCAGATTTGATTTTCACGATATGCTAAGTTGTGTGTTGTGTAAAGAGAAAAAACGACTAAAACTTCTTAAAATCCACGCTTTTCTAACCAAGCATCTAGAATTTGATTAAACTCTTCAGGATGTTCCATCATAGGGGCGTGTCCACATTTTTTCATCCAGAATAAATCAGAGTCCGGCAGCAGTTCGTGAAATAAGTCGGCAACGTCTGGTGGCGTAACTCCATCATCTTCCCCCCAAATAATACAAGTTGGCGTCGTCATTTTGGGCAGATCTTCTGCCATATTATGTCTAATAGCACTTTTCGCAATTGCTAAGGTTTTTACAATCTTACTACGATCATTTACAGTTGCAAAAACTTCATCCACAATTTCTTTTGTAGCTACAGCTGGATCATAGAAAACATCTTGTGCCTTTTTTTTAATAAATTCATAATCACCCCTTCTTGGATAGCCATCACCCATGGCGCTTTCGTACAGGCCTGAGCTTCCCGTGATAACCAATGCTTTTACCATTTCAGGATAAAGTTTGGTGTGTAGTAAACCAATATGACCGCCCAAAGAATTTCCAAGAAGAATAACATCTTTCAATCCCTTAAATTCAATGAATTTTTCCAAATACTTTGCAAATTGCTTCACATTGGTCTTTAACATGGGCATGTCGTAGATGGGTAATTCAGGAATAAGAATCTTATATCCTTTTTTTGGAAAATGGTCGGTAACACCATGAAAATTACTTAGGCCTCCCATGAGACCGTGTAAAATGACAATAGGGGTTCCTTCCCCTATTTCAATATACTTGAATTTTCCTTCAGTAATAATTTTTTCTTCCATTCAAGGGGTGCTTCTGTCTCTGCAGGCAAATATACAATTTACCTTCTTATAAGCAGGCGTGGTTAGATAACGGAAAAGATAGGCGTTTTCTTGCTAAAAGCAAGAAAGCGAACCTGAAATTGAATTTTTCAAGCACATGTTTTATGACTCAAATAGGTGCACTTCATCTAAAAAATGGCTTTTTTATCAACAAAGTGGTAAAATGTGGTAAAATGTGGTAATAAAATATATATATTTGAGTTATTAAATGAAAACCAAGCCTTTAAGTGATTCTTTTCGACGAAACATACGATTGCAAGGCCGATGCCAAAGGTAGGGTAATGTTGCCTGTTGCCCTAAAAAATCAGCTTTCTCCAGTATTAAATGAGGGATTTATCATAAAGAGGTCTATTAGTGGTGCTTGTTTAGAGTTGTGGCCAAGGTCTGAATGGAATATTCAAATGCAGGAGATTAATAAGCTAAATCGCTTTGTTAAAAAGAATGCTGACTTCATTCGTGTTTTTACCGCAGGCGTAAAAAAAGTGGAAATTGATAGTACGGGAAGGCTTTTGATTCCAAAAAATTTGGTTGCAATAGCAGGTATTTCCAAAGAGATAACATTGAGTTCTGCCATCAATATCATTGAAATATGGGATAAGGCTAGCTATGAAAATGTGATTGAGAAAACAGCTGAAAATTTTGAAACCCTAGCTGAAGAGGTGATGGGAGGTCAGAATTCAGAAAACAAAACTGATGTATCATAATCCTGTTTTATTGAAAGAGTCGATTGATGGACTTGCAGTAAAAGAGGATGGAATATATGTAGATGTAACCTTTGGGGGCGGTGGCCATTCCAAAGAGATTTTGAAACGTTTGGGTGATAAAGGCAAGTTGATAGCCTTTGATCAAGATGAAGATGCTTTGGCAAATGCACTTGATGATGATCGATTTACCCTTATTAATGAGAATTTCAGATACATCAAACAATTTTTAAAGTTCTATGGCATTCGGAAAGTGGACGGAATCTTAGCAGATTTTGGAGTTTCATCTCATCAATTTGATATAGCAGAACGGGGTTTTTCTACTCGTTTTGATGCTGATTTAGATATGCGGATGAGTAAAAAGAATCAGTTGTCTGCCCATGATGTGGTGAACAACTATGCCTTTGAAGAGTTAAGAGATGTTCTGTTTAAATATGGCGATTTAAGAAGTGGTGGTGCAATGGCTAATGCAATAATAGCGCAAAGGGAACAAAGCCCGATTCAAACCACAGAACAATTGAAAGAAGCATTGCGGCAATTTTTGCCCAAGTCAAAAGAGCATAAAGTTTTGGCGCAAATCTATCAGGCGATTCGAATTGAGGTGAATCAAGAAATTGTGGTGATTGAGGAGTTTTTGATGCAAACTTCTGATTTATTAGATAAAGGAGGGCGATTAAGTGCAATCAGTTACCATTCATTAGAAGATCGATTGGTAAAACGCTTTATAAGAGCTGGGTTATTTGAAGGAGAGCCAGAAAAAGATTTTTACGGAAATATAGATGTTCCTTTTAAGAAGGTAGGAGGATTAATAGTTCCGTCACGAGAAGAAATACAAAAGAACAATAGAGCTAGAAGTGCCAAGTTGCGAATCGCAGAACGCATATAACATTACTTCCCTCTTAATAAGGAGGGATTTAGGGAGGTGTAGCTGAGGGTTTGAATTGAAGAAGAGATTCCCGACTTCTCGGGAATGACAATAAAATAATTAGTAATGAAAAAAGGAATTTTAGACATTTTAAAAGGTAAGTTTTTGGTGAGTGGTGATGCTCCCAAAAACTGGCTGTTTATCATTTTCGTGTCCTTTTTGGCGGCTGTAATGATAGGTAGTTCTCATAGTGCTGATAAAAAAGTACATCAAATAGCTGCCTTAAATGAACAGGTAAAAGAGCTCACCAATGAGTTTGTTGATGTGCGATCTGATGTTCAAAAATTAAAATTAGAATCGAAAATAACTGAGGTGCTTCAGGTAAAAGAATTGTATCCGTCAGAAACACCACCAAAAAAAATTAAAGTAAAAGCGAAGAAAATAGAATAGTGGCAGTAAGCGATAAAAAAATATTAACCCGATTATATGTAGTGGCTGGTGGTCTCTTTCTATTTGCTTGCGCTGTTGTTTTTAAACTGATTAGTATTCAGGTAGTTGATGGTGATAGGTATCGTGATTTAGCGGAGAAACGCACGGAAAAAGTGTTCACGATTGCTCCGAATAGAGGTAATCTAATTTCTGATGATGGTAGTTTGCTAGCTACATCAGTTTCTCGTTACACCATTCGTTTTGATGCAGTTACTGTAAAAGACGAAGATTTTAAGGAAAATATTAAGCCGCTTTCAGCTAAACTTTCTGAGCTATTGGGAAAATCTGCCTCGCATTATCAGCAAATCCTTAGAAAAGCAAAAGAAAACAAGAATCGATACACTTTAATCGCTCGGAATTTGGACTATTCCGAATACATGGATGTGAAAAAGTTCCCCTTATTTGAAAAAGGACCTTATAAAGGAGGATTAATTATCGAGCAGAAAACAGTTAGAGAGCATCCCTTAGGAAAAATTGCAGAACGCAGCGTAGGTTATGAAAATGTTGATGAAAATGGATACTATAGTGGTGTAGGCTTAGAACGTGCTTTTGGACAATATTTACGTGGTGTAGAAGGAAAACGTTTAAAGCAAAAGATAGCCAAAGGGCAATGGAAACCTATCGGATGGGATAATATCGTTGAGCCTAAAGACGGTTACGATTTGATCTCAACTATCGATATTAACATTCAAGATATTGCGCATCACGCACTGCTCGGACAATTAGAAAAATACAAAGCTGATCACGGTTGTGTCATTGTAATGGAGACTGAAACGGGTGAAGTGAAGGCTATTTCTAATTTAGGAAGAACCGCAGAAGGCAAGTATTATGAGAGACTGAACTATGCCATTGGTGAATCACATGAGCCAGGTTCTACTTTCAAATTAATGAGCATGGTTGCCGCTTTAGAGGATAAGGTGATTGATACCAGTTCAGTTTTAGATACAGAAAAGGGAAGGTGGAGGATTTATGATCGTACAGTTCGAGATTCCAAATGGGGCGGTTATGGTAAGATTTCCGCGGCAAAGGCCTTCGAGCTTTCGTCAAATACAGCTTTTGCGAAAATGATTCACAATGGTTACAAAGAAAAACCTTCTCGTTTTGTGAATCGATTGATGAGTATGAATCTGCATGAGGAATTAGGCCTTCCTATTAAAGGGGAAGGTACTCCCGTAATTAGATATCCTGGGGATAAAGGTTGGTCTGGAATTTCACTCGCATGGATGTCGCACGGATATGAAGTTTCGATGACGCCATTGCAGACACTAACGTTTTACAATGCCATTGCAAACGATGGTGTGATGGTAAAACCTAGACTGATTAAAGAGGTAAAAGAGTGGAACAAAACCATTCAAAAATTTGAAAAGGAAATTATCAATCCGGCGGTTTGTTCTAGGGAAACTGCAAAGAAAGTACAACAAATGTTGAAGAATGTGGTAGAGAAGAAACATGGTACAGGTCATGGTTTATACTCTCCGAATTTCTCTATGGCCGGTAAGACGGGTACAGCGCAGAAAAACTATGTGAGCAAAGATCCAGACAAATTAAAGTACATATCAACTTTCTCAGGATATTTTCCAGCGGATGAGCCTAAATATTCTTGCATTGTTGTGATTCACGAACCCGATAAAAGTGTGGGATATTACGGTGCTGATGTTTCTGGCCCTGTTTTCAAATCAATCGCCCAAAAAGTCTATGCTACTTCTCCTTTGGTTGACGAAGTGGACATGTTTGAAGCGAAATATGAAAGCCTAGATGATGCTTATCAGAAGTATTATGCTGAAGCTCAGAAGAAATATAATAAAGTGCCTAATGTAAAAGGAATGAGTGGAATGGATGCTGTCTCCATTTTAGAAAATTTAGGCCTACAGGTAGAGATTAAAGGAAACGGAAAAGTCAAAAAACAATCTGTTTCTCACGGAACAGATATTACTAAATCGCAAAAAATAGTACTCGAACTTTCATGAAGTTGTTGAAAGACATATTATATGCAGTTGGCCTGCGAGCAGTAAGTGGCTCGACAAATGTGATGGTCAATGACGTTCACTTTGACTCTAGAAAAGTCAAAATGGATGATGTCTTTATTGCCGTTAGAGGAACTATTACTGATGGACACAAATACATTGAAAAAGCAATTAATTCTGGTGCTAAAGCAATTGTTTGTGAAGAGCTTCCTGAACAGCTTATTAATGAAATTACCTATGTAGAAGTTGATGATTGTAATAAGGCATTGGCAATCATGGCGTCCAATTATTATGATAATCCCTCCAAAAATCTAAAACTAGTTGGTATAACTGGTACGAATGGAAAAACGACAGTAAGTAGCCTTTTATATCAATTGTTTAAAAAGGCTGGGTACAAGGTTGGTTTGATCTCAACTATTAAAATAATGGTTGATAATGCCGAGTACGCAACAAGTCATACTACTCCTGATGCTTTGGTTATTAATAACCATTTGAAACTCATGAACGATGCAGGTGTCGAGTTTTGCTTTATGGAAGTAAGCTCACACGGTATTCATCAAAAAAGAACCGAAGGATTGGTATTTGAGGGAGCGATTTTTACAAATTTATCACATGATCATTTAGATTACCATAAGACTTTTGCGGAGTACCGAGATACCAAAAAGAAATTGTTTGATGATTTATCTAAAAAGGCTTTTGCCCTAACGAATATTGATGATAAGAACGGTCTTGTGATGCTTCAAAATACGCCGGCAAGAAAGAAAACCTATGCACTAAAAAATTATGCAGATTACCGCGCGCAGATTTTAGAGAATCAGTTTGACGGACAATTGCTAAAGATTGACGACAATGAGCTATGGTCCAAACTTATTGGTCATTTCAATGCCTATAATATGTTAGCTATTTATGCTACAGCGGAGTTGTTAGGTCTTGACAAATTAGAAATATTAAGATTATTAAGTGAATTGGAAAACGTCGATGGGCGCTTCCAATATTTTATATCAAAAGAAAAAGTAACAGCGATAGTAGATTATGCCCATACACCGGATGCGCTAAAAAACGTGCTTGAAACTATAAACACGTTGAGAACTGGAAATGAAAACGTCATCACCGTTGTGGGGTGTGGTGGCGATAGAGACAGATCTAAGCGCCCGGTTATGGGTCATATCGCTTCCGAAATGAGTAATACTGCCATTTTTACTTCTGATAATCCGCGTACGGAATCTCCCGCTCTAATTATTGAAGAGATGGAAGGTGGTGTAGAACCTCAGAATGTCAAGAAAATAGTATCCATAGAAAATAGAAAACAAGCCATAAAAACGGCTTGTCAGCTTGCTTCTGCCAATGATATTATTCTGGTAGCGGGTAAAGGGCATGAAACGTATCAAGAGACTAATGGCAAACGCATTGATTTTGATGATTTTAAGATGGTAAAAGACTTTTTGAAAAGTCTCAATAAATAAAGAGAAAACTAGATGTTATACTATCTGTTCGAATATTTAGAAAACCAATACCAAGTGCCTGGGGCTGGCTTGTTCCAGTTTACCACTTTCCGCGCTGGTATGGCTGTTCTATTCTCTTTAATTATTGCTACTGCTTACGGTAAACGTATCATCCTCTTTTTACAGAAAAAACAGATTGGCGAAACAGTCCGTGATTTAGGGTTAGACGGTCAAAAGCAAAAGGCGGGTACTCCAACCATGGGAGGATTGATCATTATTCTTGCCACTTTAATTCCAGTGCTATTATTTGCCAAACTTGAAAATATCTACATCATTTTATTGATAGGAACAACAATCTGGATGGGTATTATCGGTTTTGCAGATGACTACATCAAAGTATTTCGTAAAAATAAGGAAGGTCTTAAGGGGCGCTTTAAAGTATTGGGTCAAGTAGGTTTAGGGTTGATTGTTGGCGCAACGCTTTATTTTCACCCTGAAGTGACTATGCGTGAACATACACGTACAATGATCACAGAGCAGTTTACAGTAGAGGAGGTAAAAGGTGAGGAAATTAAATCCACAATGACTACCGTACCTTTTTTCAAGAATAATGAATTCAATTATAGTGACCTTATTTCATGGGCAGGCGATGGAGCAAAGCAATACGCTTGGCTGATTTTTATTCCTATCATCATTTTGATCGTAACTGCAGTTTCGAACGGCGCTAATTTGACTGATGGTATAGATGGTCTCGCTGCCGGAAGTTCTGCTATAATTGCGCTTACTCTTGGTGTGTTCACCTTGGTTTCAGGTAATATTTTCTTTTCCGAATATTTAGATATCATGTTCATCCCGAATGCGGCTGAAGTATTGGTTTTTGTTACTGCATTTCTTGGAGCGCTCGTTGGGTTTTTATGGTACAATGCTTTTCCTGCACAAGTATTTATGGGTGATACCGGAAGTTTAACGATTGGTGGTATTATCGCGGTAATAGCAATTATCCTTAGAAAGGAAATATTGATCCCTCTGTTATGTGGAGTATTCTTTTTGGAGACAATTTCAGTCATGATTCAGGTAGGTTATTTTAAGTACACTAGGAAAAGATTGGGTGAGGGAAAGCGTATTTTTTTAATGGCTCCTTTGCATCATCACTATCAGAAAAAGGGATACCACGAGAGTAAAATCGTTACCCGTTTTTGGATTGTAGGTATCGCTTTAGCCGTTGCGACTATAGTGACTTTAAAAATCCGCTAAGATGAAGCGATTAGTTGTCCTTGGAGGAGGAGAGAGCGGGGTAGGAACAGCCATTTTAGGGTTGAAAAAAGGATACGAAGTTTTTGTGTCTGATAAAGGAAAGATTAAAGAGAAGTACAAAAAAGTTCTTGAACATTTTGAGATTGATTGGGAAGATGAAAAGCATACCGAAGCTAAGATTCTAAACGCCGATTTGGTAATGAAGAGTCCCGGTATTCCAGATACGGCGCCATTGGTGGCTCGGTTGACGGAAAAAGGAATTCCTGTGATTTCAGAGATTGAGTTTGCATCAAAATATACAGATGCTACGATCATTGGAATTACCGGAAGCAACGGAAAGACCACAACTACCATGCTGACGAATCACATTTTTGAGCAAGCAAATCTCAATGTGGGGATGGCTGGTAATATTGGAGATAGTTATGCTAAAATGGTAGCCGAAAACGACTTTGATTTCTATGTTTTAGAAATCAGCAGCTTTCAACTTGACGGCATATTGGATTTCAGACCGCATATAGCAATTCTAACCAATATTACCCCAGATCATTTAGATCGATATAATTATCAATTTGAAAACTATGTCGCTTCTAAGTTCCGGATTGCTATGAATCAGACAAGCGATGATTATCTGATTTATGATGCCGATGATGAGGTAATTGTAAACTGGTTAAAAAATCATCCTGTTCAATCTAAATTAATGCCCTTTTCTATACAGCAGGAATTTGAAGAAGGGGTATATCTCAAGAATAATAACATAGAAATAACAATTGATAACAATACAATGCAAATGACCACAGACAATTTAGCACTTGAAGGAAAACATAACCTTAAGAATACTATGGCAGCTACTACAGCCGCTAAGCTTGTAAGCATACGAAAGCAAACTATTCGAGAGAGTATTGTGAATTTTCAAGGCGCTCCACATCGTTTAGAAAAGGTGTTGAAAATTGGTCATGTGCAATATATAAATGACTCAAAAGCGACCAATGTAAATGCCACATATTATGCATTGGATAGTATGAGCGCTCCAACAGTTTGGATCGTGGGTGGTGTTGATAAAGGCAATGATTATATGGAACTAATGCCCTTGGTACGTGAAAAAGTAAAAGCAATTATTTGTTTGGGAATGGATAATTCAAAAATAAAAGATGCTTTCGGCAATGTAGTAGACCTGATGGTTGAAACGTTTGCGATGGAGGAAGCGATTAAGGTTGCTTACAAGATTGCGGACCGCGGAGATACAGTTTTACTTTCACCAGCATGTGCGAGTTTCGATCTCTTTGAAAATTATGAAGATCGCGGTAATCAATTTAAAAATGCCATTAAAAATTTATAACAGGTGTTAGCATTATTTAAAAATATAAACGGAGATAAAGCGCTTTGGGCAGTTGTAGCCTTATTGGGCCTTTTCTCTTTTTTGCCTGTTTATAGTGCTAGTAGCAACCTTGTCTACGTAGTAGGTAATGGCACTCCCATTGGTCATCTGGTTAAACACGCAGTATTTTTAATTTTCGGATTCGGAATAATATATGGTATTCATCGAATTCCTACACATTTTTTCAAAGGCTTATCTCTAATTGCAATGCCCATTGTTATCGTGTTACTTGTTATTACTTTATTTCAGGGTAACTCTGTAGATGGCACGAATGCTAGTAGGTGGATTCGTTTGCCTTTTGTTAGATTTCAAACATCGACTTTGGCGGCTGTTGTTCTTATGATATATGTAGCCAGGTACCTTACTAAAATCAAAGATGAGCTTATCACTTTTAAAGCAAGTATAGTACCGCTGTGGCTTCCTGTTTTTGCGGTGGTTGGTTTGATTTTGCCTGCAAATTTCTCCACAGCTGGCATCATATTTTCAATGGTACTAATGCTTTGTTTTATCGGGGGATATCCTCTAAAATATTTAGCAGGAATTGTTGGGTCCGGATTATTAGCACTTACCTTTTTCATTCTTGTTGCAAAAGCCTTTCCCGATGCCTTTGCAAACAGAGTAGATACTTGGGAGAATAGATATGAAAATTTCATTAATGGAGAGGATACTGAGGCGGACTACCAAATTGAAAGAGCAAAAATTGCAATAGCTTCTGGAGGAATTGTGGGAAGAGGGGCTGGAAAAAGTGTTCAAAAGAATTTCTTGCCACAGAGCTCATCTGATTTTATTTATGCCATTATCGTAGAAGAATATGGATTGGCGGGAGGAATAATACTCATGTTGTTTTTTCTCTTTCTTCTATTTCGAATAGTAGTAATTGCAAACGGAAGTGCAACAACCTTTGGAACGCTTTTAGCTCTCGGAGTAGGCTTACCCATAATATTTCAGGCGTTGATAAATATGGCAGTTGCGGTAGAATTGTTTCCGGTTACGGGGCAGAATTTGCCTCTAATTAGTAGTGGAGGGACTTCTGCATGGATGACCTGTTTAGCGATCGGAATTGTGTTGAGTGTGAGTAATAAGATGCATAAAAAAAGTAAAGCGAATTTGAATATCGATGAAACCAATCCTTTAGAAATACTAAGTGGGCAACTATAAGTTTATTCTTTCTGGAGGAGGTACAGGCGGGCATATTTATCCCGCGATAGCGATAGCAAATGAATTGAAAAAGAGATACTCTGATGCTGAGTTTCTTTTTGTAGGAGCTGAGGATCGAATGGAGATGGAAAAAGTACCCCTGGCGGGTTATAAAATTGTTGGATTGCAAATTTCAGGGCTTCAACGCAAGCTGACCTTGAAAAATTTGTCATTCCCAGTTAAAGTAATTAAGAGTTTGAGAAAAGCTGGTAAAATCGTTTCTGAATTTAAACCTGATGTTGTTATCGGCACAGGTGGCTATGCAAGCGGTCCAGTTTTAAAAGTGGCATCGGATAGAGGAATTCCATGCGTTTTACAAGAACAAAATTCTTATGCGGGAATGACCAATAAACTTTTGAAAAATAAGGTTGCAAAAATATGCGTGGCTTATGATGGAATGGAGCAGTTTTTTCCTGCAGATAAAATTGTGAAAACGGGTAATCCTGTTCGTGGTAATCTTACGGATATAACCGCCGATAAACATCAAGCTTTAGGGTTTTTTAGACTTAACCTTAGAATGCCAACGGTGTTGATTTTGGGCGGTAGTCTTGGTGCAAGAAAGGTCAATCAACTTATTGAAAATGAACTTCGTTTTTTTAAGAAAAACGGAATCCAGGTTATTTGGCAATGCGGCAAATTATATTATGAGGAGTATAAAAAATACAGCTCAGAAACGGTGAAAGTGGAGGATTTTCTTCATCGAATGGATTTCGCTTATACTGCGGCTGATATAATCATATCCCGTGCAGGGGCAGGTTCTGTGTCAGAATTGAGTATAGTTGGTAAGCCGACAATATTTATACCCTCACCAACAGTAGCCGAAGATCATCAAACGAAAAATGCTAAGGCTTTAGTCAATGAGAATGCGGCGATTATGATTAAAGAGAAAGATTTGGAGGCAACTTTCAAAAGTGTTTTTACAGAAGTTTTTGAATCAGAAAGTAAGCAACAAGAATTAAGTAACAATTTTAAAAAAATGGCCCTACCAAAGGCTACGGAACATATTGTTGACGAGATTGAAAAGTTATTGAATTAAGCGATGAGTTGGTTGCACCTTCCTGGCCCCAAGGGAAGGTAGCTTCTGACTTAGAAAATAGTGCAGAACACTTGATTAAATGAATTTGAAAAATATACATAAGGTCTATTTTATTGGTGTCGGAGGCATAGGTATGTCCGCTTTAGCCCGCTATTTCAAATTCATTAATAAACAAGTTGCTGGTTACGACAAAACGGAAACTCCCCTAACTAGAGATTTGGAACAATTGGGTATTGCGATTCATTATGAAGATAATATTAAGTTGATTTCTTCGGATTATTTTGATCCCAATAGCACTTTGGTCATATACACGCCAGCAGTACCTCAAAGTCATTCCGAATATCAATATTTTTTAGACCAAGGTTTTGCTATCAAAAAAAGATCGGAAGTCTTAGGATTAATTACAAAAGACACATTTTGTTTTGCTGTTGCAGGGACGCATGGTAAAACAACGACCTCTAGTATTTTAGCGCATTTATTAAAAGAAACAGGAACTCCTTTGACAGCATTTTTAGGTGGAATTTCTGAGGATTTTGATTCTAACTTTTTATTAGAAGGGACTGATTTTTCAGTAGTAGAAGCAGATGAATTTGATAGATCCTTTTTACAATTATCTCCAAACGTAGCTTGCATTACCTCAATGGATGCGGATCACTTGGATATTTATGGTAATGGTGATGCGTTGGATAAATCTTTTAGAGATTTTGCAAATCGTCTTAAACCAGGGGGAAAACTATTTATTAGAAACGGATTGCCTATTGAAGGAACCACCTATGGTATTGAAGACGGCTCTGATTATTGTATTGAAAATTTAAAGATTGAACATGGCACCTACATATTTGATTTAAGGACTCCTGAAGCTACCCTATCAGGAGTTAAATTCAACAAGCCAGGAAAGCACAATTTGCTGAATGGTCTAGTAGCTTTTGCGATGGCGGTGGAATCTAATTCCCCCGTACACCGCCTAGCCAAAGCACTCGAAACATTTAAAGGTGTGCAGCGTAGATTTTCCTATAAAATCAAGAACGATGATTTTGTTTTTATAGACGATTATGCGCATCATCCAACGGAAATTAATGCGGTTTACGATGCAATCTCTGAGATGCATCCCGGTAAAAAAGTCTTGGCTATTTTTCAACCTCATTTATTTTCAAGAACAAAAGACTTTGCGGATGACTTTGCAGAAAGCTTATCCAAATTTGATGCAATTGTCTTGTTAGATATTTATCCTGCGAGAGAGTTGCCAATGGAGGGAATTACTTCGGAGTGGTTGTTGGAAAAAATTACAAATCCAAAGAAAAAAATATCCAAAAAAACGGAATTAATAGAAGAAATTAAAAGGCAAAGTCCTGAAATTCTGGTTACTATGGGTGCTGGGGATATTGGGTTAGAAGTACCAAAAATAAAAAGAGAACTAGAGTATGCGAATTAATTGGAATTATATAAAGATAATTGCCTTGCTATTAATAGTGACGGGGCTTTATGCATTTTCAAATCACAGAAGTGAAGGCAAGAAAATTGACGAAATAAACATAGAATTCGTTGGAGATCAGAACCTTTACATAACTGAAGCTATGGTTAATAAATTGTTAATACAAAATTACGGTAGCCTAAAGAATGTGCCTAAAGAAAAATTAGTTTTGAATAAGATTGAGAAGGTCATCGAGACCAATGAAATGGTGAAAAATGCGCAAGTTTATCTTACAATTAATGGTGAGCTTGAAGCTAGGATAGTGCAGCGTAAACCTATCGGACGAATAGAAGGAGATTCAAAATTTTATTTGGACGAGGAGGGAAAACGCATGCCTTTATCTATGAGTCATTCAGCTAGAGTACCCATTATTACGGGTAATATTACAGGTGAAAGTTTAGAGGATGTTTATGAAATTTTGAAGTATATCAATGAAGATCAGTTTCTTAGAAAGAATGTAATTGGAATTCATATTGAGGACATAAACAAGTATCAATTGCGATTTCGTATGGAGCAGTTTGTAGTGAATCTCGGCGGAATTGATGGCTTGGAAGAAAAGTTTAACAATTTTAAAGCTTTTTATACCAAAGCGAACAGAGATAAAACTTTAGACAATTATAACGTCGTTAGCTTAGAATTCAACAACCAAGTAGTGTGCACTAAAATATAAATCAATCAAATGGAACAGGGAAAATATTCAGTCGGTCTTGACATAGGAACTACCAAAATCGTCGCCATCATCGGTAAAGAAAACGAGTATGGCAAAATTGAGGTTTTGGGTATTGGTAAATCCAAAAGTTTAGGAGTTCACCGTGGTGTAGTAAATAATATTACGCAGACGATTAAATCTATTCAACAGGCTGTTGAGGAGGCAGAGATCAATTCTGGATTGAAAATAGGTTCTGTTGTTGTTGGTATTGCCGGGCAACACATAAGAAGTCTGCACCATAGCGATTATATCACTCGTCCAGATTCTGAAGAAGTAATCAATGAAGATGATTTAGACAAATTGTGTAATCAGGTGTATAAACTGGTAATGCTTCCTGGGGAGGAGATTATTCATGTTTTACCACAAGAATATAAAGTTGATGGCCAGGCCGAGATCAAGGAGCCAATAGGGATGTATGGTGGCAGATTGGAAGCAAATTTTCATGTAGTTGTAGGCCAAGTGTCTTCCATTAAAAACGTGGGGAGATGTATTAAAAGCGCTGGATTAGATTTAGGAAATATCACTTTAGAGCCTTTAGCATCATCTGATGCAGTTTTGAGTCAAGAGGAGAAGGAAGCGGGAGTTGCTTTGATTGATATAGGAGGTGGTACTACGGATTTAGCCATTTTTAAAGATGGAATCATTCGTCATACGGCGGTTATTCCATTTGGAGGAGGAGTTATTACGGAAGATATTAAAGAAGGCTGCTCTATAATCGAAAAGCAAGCAGAATTACTTAAAATTAAGTTTGGTTCTGCATGGCCAGGAGAAAATAAGGATAACGAGATTGTTTCTATTCCAGGCTTACGTGGAAGAGAGCCGAAAGAGATTACACTTAAAAATCTTTCGAAAATTATACACGCTCGAGTTGTTGAAATTATCGAACAAGTATATGTCGAGATTAAAAACTACGGGCACGAAGAGCAAAAGAAAAAATTAATTGCAGGTATTGTTTTAACTGGTGGAGGAAGCCAATTGAAGCACCTAAAACAATTGGTTGAATACATCACAGGAATGGATACACGTATCGGTTATCCCAATGAGCATTTAGCCGGAGATTCTGATGAGGTAGTTGCTAGTCCTTTGTATGCAACGGCAGTAGGACTCTTAATGAATGCAGTACGAAGTGGAGCCAAAGGTCAAGTTGAGGAAGAAGAACAGGAGTCATTCGAACAAGAGGCAGTTTTTGCAGGCCACGAAGAAGATACAAGAGGAAATACGAAAGTTAGACAAGAACGCAAATCAGTATTTGACAAATGGTCAGAAAAGTTGAAAGACTTTTTAGATAACGCTGAGTAAATAAAGCATAATAAAAAAGATTCACCATAAACCAGTAATATAAATAGTATGAGCAACAACACAGAATTTGAAGGAATCGCTTTCGATCTGCCCAAGAATCAAAGCAACGTAATAAAGGTCATCGGAGTCGGTGGTGGTGGTAGTAACGCCATCAATCACATGTTTCAAGCAGGAATCAACGGTGTTGATTTTGTAATCTTGAATACAGATTCTCAAGCATTGACGAATAGTTCTGTACCCAATAAAATTCAGTTAGGTGTTTCCCTAACGGAAGGTCTAGGTGCTGGTGCAAATCCTGAAGTGGGTGAGCAAGCAGCGATCGAGAGCACAGAAGAAATAAAAGGAATGTTAGATGTTACCACGAAAATGGTATTCATTACTGCCGGTATGGGTGGGGGAACAGGTACTGGTGCTGCTCCCGTTATCGCTAAGATGGCAAAAGAGATGGATATCTTAACTGTGGGTATCGTTACCATGCCATTTCAGTTTGAAGGAAAAATGCGTTGCCAACAAGCTCAGTTGGGAATCGAAAGACTTCGAAACAATGTGGATTCTTTAATTGTAATAAATAACAACAAGCTTCGGGAAGTTTATGGAAACCTAGGTTTTAAAGCTGGATTCTCAAAAGCGGATGAAGTATTAGCTACCGCTGCTCGCGGTATTGCTGAAGTAATTACGCACCACTATACGCAAAACATAGATTTACGTGATGCTAAAACTGTACTTTCTAATAGTGGTACAGCAATAATGGGTTCTGCAATAGCTACAGGTTCTTCAAGAGCAAACGAAGCTATTATGAAAGCTTTAGATTCTCCTCTTTTAAATGATAATAAAATTCAAGGCGCTAAAAATGTATTGTTGTTAATCGTTTCTGGTTCTCAAGAAATTACCATTGACGAGATTGGT
This sequence comes from Maribacter taeanensis, assembly GCF_047345145.1. Taxonomy (NCBI): domain Bacteria; kingdom Pseudomonadati; phylum Bacteroidota; class Flavobacteriia; order Flavobacteriales; family Flavobacteriaceae; genus Maribacter; species Maribacter taeanensis. The sequence goes on along the minus strand of NZ_JBLFER010000007.1, from coordinate 108,943 downwards.
GAGATTAACGATCATATTCAAACGGAAGCTGGTCACGGAGCTAATATTATTATGGGTGTTGGTGAAGATGAGGATTTAGGTGAATCTATTGCAGTGACTGTTATTGCAACTGGTTTTGATGTTGATCAACAAGATGATATTGTAAATAGCGAAGCAAAGAAGATAATTCACACTTTGGAAGAAGGTCAAAAAGCGGTACAAAATTTGACCCCTAAAAATGTAGTTCACCAACTTGTGGAAGATGAAGAGGTGAAAGAGCCAGTTCTAAAACATACTTTGACCGATGATTTAGATGATTTCGATTTAATTCCTACCACTAATTACATAAGAAACTTCAATGTTTTCTATGAAGAAGTTGTTGAAGAGGTAGCAGCAGAAAATGTTTCTGAAGATGATTTTATAATTGTCGATTCATCAGAAGCCATGGATATCGAAGTGGTAGATCCGCAAGTAGTATCTTCTAAGGAGATAGAAGAAGACCAGTTCGCCATGAGTTTTGAGTTGCCTATTGTTACACCAAATGAGGAAGAAGAGGAGAGTGAAAATGTAATTATGTTTGATCTGACGGAAGATGTTAGTGAGATGGATGTAAAAGATCATATTGAAGTGATTCCTGTTTTGGAGTATAATAAGGAAGGGGAAACACGCTACAGTTTGGATGATTACATGGAGTTGGAAAATCAATTGACAGGCGCCAAATCAAAGGCTGAGGAATTCGAGCCAAAAATTGTTGAAGATGAATTGGTTTTTGAAAAGCGGACAGTAGCTGAGAAGCCGAGTGCAGTTCAAAATGAAATCGATCCTATGGAAACTCCGTTGGAGGAATTACTAAAGGAAAGAGCTGATGAAAGAAGAAGAAAGTTAAAAGACTTTAACTATAAGTTTCAAAATAGTTTAAGCAATATTGATGAAATTGAGAAGGAGCCAGCATACAAGCGTCAAGGTGTAGATTTAGATAATACACCTGCGGAAAAAAAGGTCTCAAGAACAACATTAAGTGAAGATAGCAATGATGAGATTCAATTGCGATCTAATAACTCTTTTCTACATGATAATGTAGACTAACTCGACAATTGCTTATTAGTAAACCCGAAAATAGATACTATTTTCGGGTTTATTTTTTATCTTCGCAATCCGAAAAAATAGTAATAACATGAGCTTACAACAGCAAGTAATGGAAAAGATGAAAGAGGCTATGAAAGCTAAAGACAAAGTAGCTTTAGAATCTTTACGTGCTATCAAATCTGCCTTATTGTTAGCAAGCACTGAATCAGGTTCTGATGGAGAAATGAGTGAAGAAGCGGAGATTCAGTTGGTTCAAAAGTTGGTCAAACAACGAAAGGATAGTGCTGCTATCTTTATCGAGCAAGGAAGACAAGATTTAGCCGACCCGGAATTGGCTCAAATCGCGGTCATCGAGCAGTTTTTACCAGAACAGATGTCCGAAGAGGAAGTTGAAAAAATAGTGATTGAAACCATAGCTTCAACTGGCGCAGAAGGCATGAAAGATATGGGTAAGGTGATGGGGATCGTTTCCAAAAAGTTAGCCGGACAAGCTGATGGGAAGACGATTTCTACAATAGTTAAAAGTAAATTGATGTAGAGCATATTTAGTAATTTGTACTGAGTGAAAATTTATTTTTGATTACTGATTACTGATTACTGATTACTGATTACTGATTACTGATTACTGATTACTGAAAATAAGGCCGCGTGGCGCAACTGAATAGCGCATCAGATTTCGGCTCTGAGGGTTGGGGGTTTGAATCCCTTCGCGGTCACAAAAAGGTCTTGCTTTTAGCAAGACCTTTTTAATTTCAGGTAGATGTTTTACGTTAATGTTTTAAGAAACTGGTCGAAGTTCATTCAATTTTTGAAACTTAAAGTCCTCCCCTGCCAAGGGGAGGTGCCCGCAGGGCGGAGGGGTTAGCGTAGGGACACGAATCTTAAATTATTTGTTAGCTATTTTGTGAAAACCCCTCCGGCTATCGCCACCTCCCCTTGGCAGGGGAGGACCCCATGGTTTTGAGCTATTGTTGAAGAGTTAGAATGGGTGTTCCTAGGTTACCCACCCCGCCTGTCGGCACCCCTCCCTGAAAGGAGGGGACTCTATAAAACCCACTTCTTAGAAAACAAAAAGCCTCCTATTTCCAGGAGGCTTTTAACCAAAATAATTAACAACCAAATAGTCCCTTTTGTCATCCTACTGTCAAAAGGGTGATGCTTTAATTCTATAATTTTAACTTTATAAACACTTCATGTGTTCCTTGAGAAGCTGCCTGTACCGGACTGTCATAGGCTGATTCATAGGCATAGCCTAAATCTACCCAATCCGCAGCATTGAAAAGGAATAGTCCTCCAAAGCCTTCATCCAGTCTGTACATTCCACCTAGTTCGATGCGGTCTTTGATTCTAAAGGCGGCGGTAAAGTTGAGCGATAGGGGAGCGTCTTGTACATATTGCAACATCGTGGAAGGTTTGAAGACCAGATTGTCACTGATGTTGAAATCATAGCCAGCGGCAAGATAGATATGTGTTCTACTTTGTCCCAATTTGGCTACCCCGTCATTTTGTTCCAGACGATCTGTGGTGAGGAAGTTGGGAATGGATAGTGCCAAGAAGTAGCTTTCGCCTTTGATATAGGCTCCTGCTCCCACAGTGGGTATGAACCCTCCATCGATACCTGAAAGGGATGGGTCCGACATGATATCGAAAGTTACCAGTCCTGCAGTATTCACGTTATAGGAAGTTGCTCCTGCTTTGATTCCCAAATAGAGATCGGAGTTAGTTCCGAGCTTCAATCGATAGGAGAAATCAGCTGCAATGGCGGTTTGACTCTCGACAAAGGTTCTGTCGTTGATGACGGAGATTCCGAGTCCGACGTTTTTCTTCATTTGTGTGGAGAAGAAGGCACTTTGTGTTTCAGGTGCGCCTTGTACGCTCACCCACTGGGTTCTGAAGTTTACTCCTATTTCAGAACCGTCATGGGCTCCAGCATAAGCAGGATTTACAAGATTCATGTTGTACCTGTAAAAGGCACGGTTAGGGTCTTGCTGAGCAAAAGTGTTGAGGGAACTCAACATAAGTAATGCAAGTATGATTTTGATACTCTTCATGTTTTAGATTTTAGATATTAGTGTTTGGGTTTTATTTATAACAATTTTGACTAAAGCTCTACTCTGGTTAGAAAATGCTGTCTAAAAAGTTGATTTTGTCGTCTTTGCGAGGCACGAAGCAATCTGTAACTTTTTGGTAATAAACCGACGGATTACTTCACTTTGTTCGTAATGACGTTTTGATTTGACTTTTTAGACAGCTTTATTCCACAATTGTTTTAAAAGATTATTTTTCTGTCTTTTTTAGTAATTAATGAACATCCATCCATCTAGAGGTTCTGAACCATCACCAAGGTTGATTACATAGTAATAGGAACCTGGTGGTAGCATTTTGCTATTGTCTTTATAATTTCCACCCCAGTTGTTCTGGTAGCCTTTGGCACCAAATACTTCATGGCCATAGCGATTGTAGACTTTTACAAGGGAGTTCGGGAAGTTCTCGATTCCTTGAATTACCCAAGCATCGTTCATACCATCACCATTAGGTGTAAATGCCGTGGCTATGTTTTTAGCACTTATGCTACATGCATCACCATCCAAGTAATTAGGTACACCGTCATTATCACAATCATCATTGGTAAGGTCACCGTCACCGTTGGCATCTTCCTCATTATTTGGAACACCATCTCCATCATCATCTGAATCTAGGTAATCAGGAATACCATCACCATCTGTGTCACGACAGTTCGGGAAGTCCGGACATTCTTCTGAATCAGGAACACCGTCTCCATCGGCATCTTGGTTTGGTTCACAATTGTAATCACAAACTCCATCACCATCAGTATCAACATTGGTGTCAGGTTCTCCATCACCATCTGTATCACAATTCAGTTCGCAATTTCCATCACCATCATCGTCACAATTCAAGTCACATTGTCCATCTCCATCCGTGTCACAGTTTAGATCACAATCACCATCTCCATCTGTATCACAATTCAAATCACAACTACCATCTCCATCTACGTCGCAATTAATATCGCAATCACCATCTCCGTCAGTATCACAGTTCATGTCACAATCGCCGTCACCATCTATATCGCAGTTCAGGTCACAAGCGCCATCTCCGTCAGTATCACAGTTCAAGTCACAATTACCATCACCATCACTATCGCAATTTAGGTCACAATCGCCGTCACCATTAGTATCACAATTCAGGTCACAGTCTCCGTCACCGTCAGTATCACAATTCAGATTGCAGTCACCATCATCATCAGTGTCACAATTCAGAAGACATACTCCGAACTCGACATCTGCGGTATTTTGAATAGCAACTCCATCAAGTTGACCTGTAATGGTAATTATTTCTTCTACGGTATTGTTAACCGTTGCGGTGTAAGTTCCATCGCCATTATCGACAACAGATGAAATCATTGCCGTTGCACTTGTGGTTGCCAAAGTAACTGTACCACCGCTAGCGGTCAAAAGATTACCATTGGCGTCTGCCAATTGCACTGTAATTGTACTATTTGTCAAACCATCGGCTGGCACAGTACCAGTGGTAGTAATTGTAGTATTTGTATTATATACATCAGGATTTGCGTTGTCAGGTTCAAAAACTACTAGCGCTTCATCTGTTAATGCTACCCCATTTAGTTCTCCGGTAAGTGTTACCGTTTCAGCTGTAGTATTGCTAACCATAGCTGTATAGGTACCATCGCCATTATCCACTACTGATATAACTTGTGCGTTACCAGTGCTCATTATCACGATTGACCCACCACTTGCCGTCAAGGCATTACCATTGGTATCCGCCAAGCGAATGTCTACCGTCGAAGCCGAAGTACCATCTGCTAGTATAGGTGAGGTTGCATCTAAAGTTGTATTGTTATTTGTTGGGTCAGGATTCGCATTATCAGGCGCGAATACAACTTGAGCCGGACTTCCACTTGCTACCATGACTTCCGGAGTTGTACCTCCGTCATTATCCGTATCTACTGTTGCAGTCACATCTACTGTTTCCGCAGCTGTATTGGTTATGGTAATTGTAGCTGTTCCATTTACGTCTGTAGTTGCCGTTGCACTTGAAAGCATTGCACTTCCGGTTACCGCAAATGTTACATTTATACCTGCTCGTTTTACATCAAGTCTATCATCGTCTTTTAATTGTACTGTTATGATTTCCATATCAGCTCCATCGGCAATTCCAGCACCATCAGCAGCGGCTATTGTTGTTCCAGTACCATTTGTACTAATATCGTCGTTGACTAAAGTCACGTCAACGGTTTGATTCGGGAAACCTGTAAAGGCCCCATCTGAAGTAGGATCAACAGATACAGTAATTACTGTTGTGTCCCCTGTCAAAGCACTATCATCAATACCTGTAACAGTAATGGTCTGGGGTTTATCCCAGTCAGTACCATTGAAAGTGAGTTGCGCTATATCAACCGTTGCTTCTAAAACATCCCCAGAAACTAAATTTATCAGTACGTCAGTCGCTGGTTGTGAACCAAGTACTACGGTAAAGGTTGCGGTTCCGCCATTTTCATCGATAACCAATGCTGTATTGGAAACCATTGCTCCAATGGCGATATCGTCATTGTTCAAGGTCACATCAACCATTTGGTCCAAAAGGGGATCAAAGGCATCATCGGAACCTGCATCATTGACTGCAACCGTGAGAGCAACATTATCCGTTGCAACTGTGATATCATCTACTCCTGTTACTGTAATGGTTTGTGGCGTATCCCAGTCAGCGCTTGTAAAAGTCAACTGCGCATTATCTACAGTTGCTTCGTTGGTGTCCGCTGAAGTGATATCAAGCACCACATCGCTAATTGGTTGTGCTGTTAGCACGACCGTAAAGGTATCCGTTCCTCCATTTTCGTTGATGGCCATTGTGGTAGGTGTTACCGTAAATCCAGCGGCATCATCATCAACAATGTTTCCGTTGGCTATGTTGGCTGTTGCGTTTACTGTTCCTCTACTTGGGGCAGATATGGTTGCAATCAGGGTTTCTGTGCCTTCTACCTCTGTATCATCTAAAACGGGAATGTTTATCACTGCAGAACTAGCTCCGTCAGCAATTACAAAATTGGTCATATCAGTATAGTCATCTCCTGCCGTTGCCATACCTGACAAGGCAAGTGTACCCGTAATATCAGCTCCTGTACCATTGATAAGTCCACCATCGATACTTACTGTAAATACAGCCGCCGTTGCCGGTTCTGCACCATCGGATGTTGCAGCAATAGAGATTACCGGTTCATCGTCATCGGTAATGGTATACTCAAATGTTGGGGTAACCGAGGTATCTCCGTTGGCATCTTCTTCACTAAGGCCGTTGGACGGATTCGTGATTTCGAAAACCACCGTTTCATTAGCTTCAATCAACATATCGTCATTCAGACTAAAACCGGTGAGGTTTAAAGCTGTTGCAGTTGTACCATCGAAAGCAGTATTTGCAGGAATGGTTACCGTGGTCGGTGAGGTAAACGTATAGTCTGTTCCACCACCTATTGCCGTTCCCGCTACAGTAACCTGTAAATCAAAAGTAAGGGCAGTAGTACTCTCACCATTGACTAGAAATTGTACAAAGTTGTCAGCAGTGGCCTCGTCGTTAGAAGCTCCTGTGGCCGTTGCAAATTCAATCCCAACTGTATCATCATTGGTTATGGTATACACATGATTATCGATTAGGGCTCCACCAATAATTTCTTGAATTGTCAGACCAGATTGTGCATTTGAAAGTGTCAAATCGATAGTTTCATCGGCTTCGACCAAGTTTTCATCTGTGATGGCAAAATCAATTGGCACTAGGTATTCTAGGTTCATCGTTACATTAGTCATGGTAGTGCCACCTCCTGCTAAACTATACACGTAATACGTCGTGCCTGCAATTAATATAACGTCATACGTTTTTGAGGGTGTTCCGGTATCAATTCGATCTGTACTTCCATTAAACACATCAGAAGATCCATCCGTTACTCCTGAGGTAGTTCCAATTCTCGGAAAACCATTTGGCGTTCCAGCGCTAGAGAAAGTTTCTGCAGCGTAGGTTAGTTGATACGTACCTGAAAACTTTGGTACAAAGGTTTCTTCTCGTTGCGTAGTAGGACCATTGGCAAGACTCGGATAGCTACTACGCAGTCGATCTCCAAAATTCAGACTAGATAAGGCAACTGGTGTTGTTGACGTATAGGTGCCTGCTGGTATATTTACCGAAATTGTTTTAGGTAATGGTGGAACTTCTCCACCTAAGGTATAATCTGTTCCTATTGTGGCAGTCCCTGTTGCATTAATTATGACATCAATTAAAGTATTTTCGTTTAATGTTCCATCGATTAATAGATTTGGAAGATTACCTCCTGTAGCTTCTACATCATTCGCAGTTGCCAATTCAAACTCAATACTAGTAGCTTTTTGTGCAAGCGTAAAATAGGTCGTTCCAGGTAATGCCAAGGCTACCGTTCCCGTTGCGGAAAGGGCTGTTTCTGTGGTTCCTGTTGCAGCACTGAAATCGCCATCCGTGGTTCTGGTCAACAGTACCCAACTATCATCATACCCATCAAACTGAAGGTTCATAGCACCTGCTATGGTTCCCATGTTAACGGACTTCCATTCCCTTGCTGTTCTTGTAAAATATTTACTATCCAAATCAGTACTAATGGCATCGGCAACAGCACCACTGGCACCATCATTACCTATCAATAAATACTGCCCGTCGGTCAGTGAGGTATGTGTGCCATTAGCGCCTGTGAAATTTGTATCTGTGGATACTGTAAGAATAACTTCATCATTAATGGATCTTGAGATTTGTTGGTTCAACGCTTGCTTGGCATCATTGGCAATACCAAAAATATCGCTAGTGTAAGTGGCATCTACTGGCCAAACGTTGTTGCCTTGAGAATCTAGATATGCCGTGGCACCATCGTTTAGCGTGACACCGTATTTGATGGCGAGGTAGGATTCTACTTGTTGCCTTTCTGTTCCTGATAAGGATTTGTTATATGCAATAATTTCGGTAATATCACCAGCATACGCCCGTGAGAAACCAAGTGCAGCCTGAGCGCTGTTTTGACCTATCTCATATAGTAGTGGAGTACCAGTTGATACAGCGGTCGTTTTAGTTCCATCTGATTCGCCGTTAGCGAACAGTTCTAAGCTTGTACTTGTATTAATCAATGAATTTAGAAGTGGCCCAGTATTCGTTGCGGTAGGGTTCGTTCCTGATATCTGTCCGGTTACACCTGATACCGAAGTGGGTCCAGTTGCGCGTATTTCCCGATTGTCACTACCAAGACCAAGCCAATAAGCCGCTGCCATAGATGTGGCACCCCAAAACTCTTGTGATGCGAATGCCGCTCGATATGTTGAATTCCCAGCAGCCTGCGCCGGTCGTGTAAAGACGGTGAATATAGATGCATTATCTGAGAGGCTCAATGTATTCGAGGTTGTTAGTATATCAGCTGTTGCCTCGGCTGTATCTCCCGAAAACGTAATAGACGGGTTAAAGTTTACCATATTGACTGTAGCATCCGGCTGTTTTGCAGCGTCAGCCTGAACTGCATTATTACTATTACCCGAGCGATCATCCCACTGTGAAACAGCACTACCACCAGTTACTCCATCATCTGCTTTTAACCAAAGTGCCAAACTTGGTGCCACTGCTCCGGGAGCTACTTGCGTAAATCCAACACTAAAAATATCACCATCTGACAGTGTAACTCCTGCAAATTCTACGGAGGTACCATTTACAGTACCTGCAATACTACTTGCCGCTCCATTAATAATTAATTCGTAGGTTCTTAGTGTAGAAGCATTGATGTCAAAGCTTAAGTTTACAGCGCCTACGCTTCCTGTATTGGCAGCTTTCCATTGACGTTCGTACCTTGCATCTAAGGTGGCAGGAACGCCTGTAGCTACTGTAGTAGTTGTGCTACCTGCATCATTACCCACTATTAAAAATTGTCCATCAGTCAAGGATACGTGGGTACCATTTGCTCCTGTAAAGTTGGTGTCGTTAGAAAGGGTTAATACCGCTCCTGTATTTACAGATTTTGAGATTTGTTGGTCTAAAGATGAATCATCATCTTTGGCAATACCAAAAATATCACTATCGTAAGTGGCATCTACTGGCCACACGGTTGAACCATCAGAAGCCAAGTAAGCTGTGGTACCACTATTTAAGGTGATTCCGTATTTTATGGCTAAATAACTTTCTATGCGTAATTCGTCTGTACCCGATGGATTATCAGTTCCGTAAACGATGAATTCTGCAATTCTTCCTCCAAAACCTCTCCTTTGTCCACCACTATTGGCACTAGTCCTACCCAACGATACAGACCCTGTTCCGAAATTTACTGTTTGCGTATCTGAGTTAAGCGTTTCCGCGTTGACACGTAAATTTCTAGTTCCTGCTGCAGATATATCTGACGTATACAAATGTGGTATTTCCAAATCAAATGTTGGATCAAACACAAGCCTTCCAGTTTCTCCACTAGTTCTACTTCCAAAACCTTCGTATAGATTACTATCTGAAAACAATACCGTCTCGTTACCCAAGCCCCAGTATCCTCCTTCAGCGTCTGTAACAGCTGGGTCATTATTGTGTACTTTAACAATATAAGCTTGTCCCTCTGTATATGCAGAAGTAAAGTTGACCCATTCCAAATAGTCAGTTGCATCGTTTGCTGTTCCTGGATCAAACACTACTGATGGGTTGAAATTAATCGTATTATCTTCAAATGTTGGTGTTCCTGTTATTGTTTCTGTTCTTATATTTCCACTTTGATCATCCCAACCTGTTACTGTTGTGCCCGTAACTCCAGAATCAGCTTTTAACCAAAGGGCTAAGCCTGGGGCTACATCACCTGGAGAAATTTGAATGACTCCTAAGGTAAAGTTATCGCTATCATTAAGGGTTACGTTGGTAAATTCTATGGTGTTTCCATTTACGGTTCCTGTAATAGGCGTAGCCGCAGAAAAATCTGTAGAATTATTTACTTTTAATAATGAATAGGTTCTTATGGTAGGATCGCTGATTTCAAAACTTAAGTTAACAGCACCCACACTTCCTGTATTTTGTGCTTTCCAAATTCTAGCAATTTGTGCATTTAACCCTGTAGGGATTTGTCCTGCTGCTAAACCTGTAGCACTTTCACCATTGTTTCCTACTACCAAATACTGTCCACCTGTCAAAGAAGCATGTGTACCATTAGCGCCTGTAAAATTCGTATCGTTTGATAATGTTAAAACACTTCCTGTATTTACAGATTTTGAGATTTGTTGGTCTAAAGATGAGTCGTCATCTTTGGCAATACCAAAAATATCACTATCGTAAGTGGCATCTACTGCCCAAACTGTTGCTCCATCTGAACTTAAATAAGCCGTTGCTCCATTATCTAGCGTAATCCCGTACTTAATAGCTAAATAGGATTGTATTTGTTGTTTATTGGTTGCACTATTATCCGTGTCATAGGCGATAAATTCTGCAATGTCTCCGTTAAAGTATTGGAAAGTATCATTATCGGCAGTACCAATACGGGTCTCACCAAGTGCTTGAGACTCTCCACTAGTATCAGACGCAACGTTTGCGCCATTGATGTCTATTGCTTGGTTGTTACCACTGACACTGTTGAAGTAACCAGCGACGTGTGGTGACCCAATGGCAAGCCCAGAAGGACCAGATACTCGATCATCCGTACTAGGATTACCTCCATCAAAGTAGACTGTTCCATCAGGATAAATGTGATGACTCTGATACCTATTTCCGGTTCCATTTCCAGGATTAAACCCAAAGATTGAGTTATTCTGTCGTGCGTCTTCACGTGCTACGAAGAAGATGTTTGTTTCGTCCGACACTCCAGAAGCAAACGGAGATGCGGGATTGGTCATTTGATCATCTGTACCATCAAAGTCCATCACCGGGTTAAAGTTAAGGCTGTTTGTCTCTAGTACTGGTTGTTGTCCTGCCACCGCAGTCACGTAGTGATCGTTTCCGGATTGATCGTACCAAACCTCAGCAGCTTCAGTATCTAAAACAGGATCTTCTATTGCAGGAACTATGGTTACCTTAAAAACAGCATCAAGAGAAGTTGCAAAAGGACCAGCATTACCATACACCCTACCTCCTGCATAGACATCTGTACTAGTAGATCTAAGCTGGGCAGATCCTGAACTAGGAATATATTTAAAAGAATACACACCACTAGTCGTACCTGTAGTGGTAACGGCTTCAGGATTAAAAGAAACGGCATACGTTCCTGCGCCTGCCATAGTAAATGTTTGACTTTGAAGCATCGTTCCTGCACCCGCGCCAGAAAATGGGCCTTCCCAAATCTCTAAGATAGCGCTACCCGTTGGACCATTATTTGTAACGATCTCTACGCCAACTATTTCACCATCTGCTAAAACGGTAAACGTTTGACCAATCTCACCACCACTATCACTAACCGCTGAGCTATTAGTGGTTTGCGCTATACTTGATAATTTTCCAAGCCCACTATCAGCTTTTAGCCAAAGGGCTGATCCTGCAACTCCTCCTGGATCTTGTGCAAAAAGTTTAGAGCTTGCCAGCAAAAGAAGTAGCAAAAATAGAATTCCATTTAAAAAGGTAATTTTTTTCATAGTTTGGGTATTATTTTGTTGGTATGTAGTGCTATGCATTGAAATGTCTGGTTTTGTATAGTTGTGCAATTACTTACTTTTAAATAAGTATTTTCCTACAATTGTTGTGAATCAAATGAAAATTGTTGTGAAATCATCGATTATGTGGGTTGTTGTGTCGGTGAAAGGGTTGGTGGAAGGGTAAAGGGTGAAAGGTGAAGGGTTGTTGGGTGTTTGATGCTTGGTGTTTGATTGTTGGATTTTTGGAAGCCTGTGAAAAGTCCCCTCCCTAGCCCTCCCCGAGGGGAGGGGATAGAATTACGTTGGCGATTTTTTTACTTCCCTCCTTTGGAGGGATTAAGGGAGGTGTTTTTTGTTAATTGGTTTGGGGTTTGTTTTGGAGTTTCGGTTTTTACACACCCCTGACCGCAAGTGGTCGTCCCTCTTTCTAGAGGGGAATTTTATTAGGGGGATGTTGGATGCTCGATGCTTGGTGTTTGAAGTAGGGTGAAGAAAGGAATTAAAGCTCTCCTCCTAATTCTAGGAGGGGAATGAATCCGCCAGCTGGCGGAGAAAGGGGTGGTTACTTCGTCAAGCGGAAGGGTGCCTTTTACTAAGATGGTTGTAAGCGAGAAAAAAAGTACAAAATTGGGTTTGGTTGCTGGGTTAAATTAAACCTAAAAATAAGAATTCAACTCCCGAGTTTACCACCCCGTATTTCATTTCGTGACCTCAATGAAATTGCCAACGCTACAGCTCGCCCACTGCTCTCGCAGCGTCGCCTTGAAAAAGGAGGACCCATGATTTGAGCTATTGCTGAAGAGTAAGAATAGATGTTCCTAGGTTACCCACCCCGCCTGTCGGCACCCCTCCCTGAAGGGAGGGGACCCTATAAAACCCACTTTTTAGAAAACAAAAAACCTCTTATTTCTAGGAAGTTTTTCGCTCATTATTTTCTGGAAAGAATTTCTTAAAAAGCCCTCCCTTTAGGGTTGGGGTAATGACTTTTTTAGTGATACTTTATTTTTATAATTTGAGTTTTATAAACACTTCATGTGTCCCTTGAGATGCAGCTTGCACGGGACTGTCATAGGCTGATTCATAGGCATAGCCTAAATCTACCCAATCCGCAGCATTGAAAAGGAATAGTCCTCCAAAGCCTTCATCCAGTCTGTACATTCCACCTAGTTCGATGCGGTCTTTGATTCTAAAGGCAGCGGTAAAATTGAGCGATAGGGGAGCGTCCTCTACATATTGTAGTATGGTAGATGGTTTGAAAACAAGATTTTCACTTATATTAAAGTCATAGCCAGCTGCAAGATAGATGTGCGTTCTGCTTTGTCCCAATTTGGCTACCCCGTCATTTTGTTCCAGACGATCTGTGGTGAGGAAGTTGGGAATGGATAGTGCCAAGAAGTAGCTTTCGCCTTTGATATAGGCTCCTGCTCCCACAGTGGGTATGAACCCTCCATCGATACCTGATAGGGAAGGGTCGGACATTATATCGAAAGTTACCAGTCCTGCAGTATTCACGTTATAGGAAGTTGCCCCTGCTTTGATTCCCAAATAGAGATCGGAGTTAGTTCCGAGCTTCAATCGATAGGAGAAATCAGCTGCAATGGCCGTTTGATTCTCTACGAAGGTCCTGTCATTGATCACAGAGATTCCGAGTCCGACGTTTTTCTTCATTTGTGTAGAGAAGAAGGCACTTTGTGTTTCAGGTGCGCCTTGTACGCTCACCCACTGGGTTCTGAAGTTTACTCCTATTTCAGAACCGTCATGGGCTCCAGCATAAGCAGGATTTACAAGATTCATGTTGTACCTGTAAAAGGCACGGTTAGGGTCTTGCTGAGCAAAAGTGTTGAGGGAACTCAACATAAGTAGTGCAAGTATGATTTTGATACATTTCATGTTTTAGATTTTAGTGTTTGGGTTTATGTATTCTATTTTTCTCTACTGTCAGTTCGAGTACCTCGGCTGCGCTCGGTATAAACTCCGTCTTATTGTAAATCTCGACGGAGCCTGTCTTGAGCGAAGCCGAAAGGCTCGATGTGACAGATTAGATATTTTAGTAATTAATGAACATCCATCCATCGATAGGCGGTGAACCATCACCAAGGTTAATTTGATAGTAGTATGAACCTGGTGGGAGTTTATCGCCACTATCTTGATAGCCACCTATCCAATCATTTTGATAGCCTCTAGCTCCAAAGACCTCATGACCGTATCGGTTGTACACTTTGACCGTATTAAATGGATAACCTTCAATGCCTAGAATGGTCCAAGTATCATTGATGCCATCACCATTTGGTGTGAAGGCTCCTGCTGAGATAGCACCACAAGGGTCCGTATCTATAAAGTTAGGTATGCCATCTTCGTCGCAATCATCGTTGAACAAATCACCATCATTGTCAGTATCTTCAAACCTATTGGCAACACCATCACCATCATAATCCGCATCTGGGTCGTATGGTTCTAAGAAGTCAGCCATTCCATCACCATCACTATCATCATTGTAAGGGTTTCCATCACCATTAAAATCTTCTATGTAATTTGGAATACCATCCATATCATCATCAGCATCTGGGTCGTATGGTAGTAAAGGTTCTAAATCATCTTCATCAAGAATACCGTCATCATCGGCATCTTCATCGCTATTGTCGCCTTCACCATCACCATCGGTATCCGTATCTTCTGTTTCATCTAATGGGAATGCATCTTCTGCGTCAGGAGTGCCGTCGTTGTCATCATCATCATCTTGACAATCAGGAATACCATCTCCATCGGTATCTAAAGCTGTGTCTGAGCTATCTAATGGATCTGATCCACAGGCAAGCTCATCGAGGTTAGATTGACCATCACCATCATTATCATCATCAAAAACATCTAGAATGCCATCGTTATCGTTATCGTCATCCGCGCAATTCGGAATTCCATCCAAATCATTATCTGGAGAAAGATCTGTGCCATCTAAAGGATCACTTCCGCACGAAATTTCATGTTCATCTGAATGACCATCTCCATCGTCATCTTCATCTAGACAGTCAGGAATTCCATTTCCATCAGAATCTAATGCCACACTTTGGGCATTTGCCGGGTCACTACCACAAGCGATTTCATCTTCATCAGATTGACCATCATTGTCATCGTCGTTATCCAATACATCCGCTACGCCATCATTATCGTCATCTGGGTCAGAACAATTGGGAATATTATCCCCATCATTATCTGCTGCAGAATCTGAGTCATCTGTTGGACTAGAACCACAGGCAATTTCATCAGCATCGCTTTGACCATCTCCATCGTCATCGGTATCGGCATTATCACCGGTTCCATCACCATCTGTATCGGTATCCTCATTCTCATCTAGAGGGAAGTCATCTTCGGTATCAGGAGTACCGTCATTGTCATCATCGGTATCGGCATTGTCGCCAGTTCCATCACCATCTGTATCGGTATCCTCATTCTCATCCAGTGGGAAATCATCCTCCGTATCGGGAGTACCATCACCGTCATCATCGGTATCGGCGTTATCTCCGGTTCCATCACCATCTGTATCGGTATCCTCATTCTCATCTATAGGGAAATCATCTTCGGTATCAGGAGTCCCGTCATTGTCATCATCGGTATCGGCATTATCACCAGTACCATCACCATCGGTATCGGTATCCTCATTCTCATCCAGTGGGAAATCGTCCTCGGTATCGGGAGTCCCGTCATTGTCATCATCGGTATCGGCATTGTCGCCAGTTCCATCACCATCTGTATCGGTATCCTCATTCTCATCCAGTGGGAAGTCATCTTCGGTATCGGGAGTACCATCACCATCATCATCGGTATCTCCATTATCACCGGTTCCATCACCATCTGTATCGGTATCCTCATTCTCATCTAGAGGGAAGTCATCTTCGGTATCGGGAGTCCCGTCATTGTCATCATCGGTATCGGCATTGTCACCGGTACCATCACCATCCGTATCGGTATCCTCATTCTCATCCAGTGGGAAATCGTCCTCGGTATCGGGAGTCCCGTCATTGTCATCATCGGTATCTGCATTATCACCAGTACCATCACCATCTGTATCGGTATCCTCATTCTCATCCAATGGGAAATCATCTTCGGTATCGGGAGTTCCATCGTTATCATCATCGGTATCTGCATTATCTCCGGTTCCGTCTCCGTCAGTATCTGTATCCTCATTCTCATCTAGAGGGAAGTCATCGTCCGTATCAGGGGTACCGTCACCATCGTCATCGGTATCGGCATTGTCACCGGTACCATCACCATCGGTATCGGTATCCTCATTCTCATCTAGAGGGAAGTCATCTTCGGTATCGGGAGTCCCGTCATTGTCATCATCGGTATCGGCATTGTCACCGGTTCCGTCTCCGTCAGTATCTGTATCCTCATTCTCATCTAGAGGGAAGTCATCTTCGGTATCGGGAGTACCATCACCATCATCATCGGTATCGGCATTGTCACCGGTTCCGTCTCCGTCAGTATCGGTATCCTCATTCTCATCCAATGGGAAATCGTCTTCGGTATCGGGAGTACCATCATTATCATCATCGGTATCGGCATTATCTCCGGTTCCATCACCATCTGTATCGGTATCCTCATTCTCATCCAGTGGGAAATCATCTTCGGTATCAGGAGTCCCGTCATTGTCATCATCGGTATCGGCATTGTCGCCAGTTCCATCACCATCTGTATCGGTATCCTCATTCTCATCCAGTGGGAAATCATCCTCAGTATCGGGAGTACCATCACCGTCATCATCGGTATCGGCGTTATCACCGGTTCCATCACCATCCGTATCGGTATCCTCATTTTCATCCAGTGGGAAGTCATCTTCGGTATCGGGAGTCCCGTCATTGTCATCATCGGTATCTGCATTATCACCAGTTCCGTCACCATCTGTATCGGTATCCTCATTCTCATCTAGAGGGAAGTCATCTTCGGTATCGGGAGTTCCATCGTTATCATCATCGGTATCTGCATTATCTCCGGTTCCGTCTCCGTCAGTATCTGTATCCTCATTCTCATCTAGAGGGAAGTCATCGTCCGTATCAGGGGTACCGTCACCATCGTCATCGGTATCGGCATTGTCACCGGTACCATCACCATCGGTATCGGTATCCTCATTCTCATCTAGAGGGAAGTCATCTTCGGTATCGGGAGTCCCGTCATTGTCATCATCGGTATCGGCATTGTCACCGGTTCCGTCTCCGTCAGTATCTGTATCCTCATTCTCATCTAGAGGGAAGTCATCTTCGGTATCGGGAGTACCATCACCATCATCATCGGTATCGGCATTGTCACCGGTTCCGTCTCCGTCAGTATCGGTATCCTCATTCTCATCCAATGGGAAATCGTCTTCGGTATCGGGAGTACCATCATTATCATCATCGGTATCGGCATTATCTCCGGTTCCATCACCATCTGTATCGGTATCCTCATTCTCATCCAGTGGGAAATCATCTTCGGTATCAGGAGTCCCGTCATTGTCATCATCGGTATCGGCATTGTCGCCAGTTCCATCACCATCTGTATCGGTATCCTCATTCTCATCCAGTGGGAAATCATCCTCAGTATCGGGAGTACCATCACCGTCATCATCGGTATCGGCGTTATCACCGGTTCCATCACCATCCGTATCGGTATCCTCATTTTCATCCAGTGGGAAGTCATCTTCGGTATCGGGAGTCCCGTCATTGTCATCATCGGTATCTGCATTATCACCAGTTCCGTCACCATCTGTATCGGTATCCTCATTCTCATCTAGAGGGAAGTCATCTTCGGTATCGGGAGTTCCATCGTTATCATCATCGGTATCCGTTGTATCATCTATACCATCATCATCATTATCTGCTAATGTGGTAAATGCTATCGGTCCTGCATAACTGCTACTCGCAGTTGGAGAACAGACAGATCTAACATAAAAATCATAATCTGTAGCTTTTACTAGGGTACCTGCATTATCTACTGTTATTACAGGAGCAGTTGTGCTTCCTGATATAACTATGGTTCCGGTCGGGCCATCACCTGATGCAACGACTATCCAATCATAGGTAATTACACCACCTGCAGCGGGCTGTGTCCAAGCAAGATCCGCAGTAGTAATTTGCACATCTGATACTGCAAGATTAATAGGGTCATTACAAGCATCATTATCAGTAATATTCAAGGTTGTCGGAGTCGTATTAGCAGTAACGGAAGCATTGTTCGTTGCTGCCGTTAAGGTTGCTATTATAGTTTCGGTAAGCTCAACAGCGGCATCATCAACGACAGTTAAATCTATGGTTCCTGTAGTCGCGCCTGCTGCAATGGTAACTGTTCCGTTTACTGTTGTCGCATCCGTATAATCCGCAGGATTGGCAGCGGTACCCGTTAAGGCGTAGCTTACTTCTACATCTGTTGATGCAGCTGCGCTCATGGTGAGTGTAAATGCTCTACTAGCCGTAGCCTCATCTGCATCTGCATCGGCTGCTATACTAACGGTAAGACTATTGTCATTATCCGTGATATTTAATGTAGCCGGAGTAGTGGTGGCCGTTACGGAAGCATTGTTCGTTGCAGCCGTTAAGGTTGCGATTACAGTTTCACTTCCTTCGGAAAGGGCGTCATCGACAACTGTCAAGTCTATGGTTCCCGTAGTTGAGCCTGCTGCAATGGTGACTGTTCCGTTTACGGTAGTAGCATCCGTATAATCCGCAGGATTAGCAGCGGTACCCGTTAAGGCGTAGCTTACCTCTACATCGGTTGATGCAGCTGCGCTCATGGTGAGTGTAAATGCTCTACTTGCGGTAGCTTCATCTGCATCTGCATCGGCTACTATACTAACGGTAAGACTATTGTCATTATCGGTAATATTCAAAGTAGCAGGTGCTGTACTTGCCGTTACGGAAGGATTGTTCGTTGCCGCTGTCAAGGTTGCGATTACAGTTTCAGTTCCTTCGGAAAGGGCATCATCGACAACTGTTAAATCTATTGTTCCTGTAGTCGAGCCTGCTGCAATGGTAACTGTTCCGTTTACTGTAGTGGCATCCGTATAATCCGCAGGATTGACAGCGGTACCTGTTAAGGCGTAACTTACTTCTACATCTGTTGAAGCAGCTGCGCTCATGGTGAGTGTAAATGCTCTACTTGCCGTGGCTTCGTCTGCATCTGCATCAGCGGCTATGGTCACTGTTGCTGTGTCATTATCCGTAATATTTAAAGTAACAGGTGATGTACTGGCAGTTACCGAAGCATTATTGGTAGCAGCAGTCAATGTAGCAATCACGGTTTCAGTTCCTTCGGAAAGGGCGTCATCGACAACTGTTAAATCTATGGTTCCTGTAGTCGAGCCTGCTGCAATGGTGACTGTTCCGTTTACTGTAGTTGCATCCTTATAATCCGCAGGATTGGCAGCTGTACCTGTTAAGGCGTAACTTACTTCTACATCTGTTGAAGCAGCTGCGCTCATGGTAAGTGTAAATGCTCTACTTGCGGTAGCTTCATCTGCATCTGCATCGGCTGCTATACTAACGGTAAGACTATTGTCATTATCGGTAATATTCAAAGTAGCAGGTGCTGTACTCGCCGTTACGGAAGCATTGTTCGTTACAGCCGTTAATGTTGCGATTACAGTTTCAGTTCCTTCGGAAAGGGCGTCATCAACAACTGTTAAATCAATCGTTCCCATAGTCGAGCCTGCTGCAATAGTAACTGTTCCCGCAACTGTTGTAGCATCCGCATAATCTGCAGGATTGGCAGCTGTACCTGTTAAGGCGTAACTTACTTCTACATCTGTTGAAGCAGCTGCACTCATGGTAAGTGTAAATGCTCTACTTGCGGTAGCTTCATCTGCATCTGCATCGGCTGCTATACTAACGGTAAGACTATTGTCATTATCGGTAATATTTAAAGTAGCGGGAGTAGTGTTAGCTGTGACCGAAGCATTGTTCGTTGCGGCAGTCAAGGTTGCGATTACAGTTTCACTTCCTTCGGAAAGGGCATCATCGACAACTGTTAAGTCGATAGTTCCTGTAGTTGCACCAGCTAATATGGTTACTGTTCCGTTTATCGTAGTTGCATCCGTATAATCCGCAGGATTGGCAGCGGTACCCGTTAAGGCGTAGCTTACTTCTACATCCGTCGATGCAGCTGCGCTCATGGTGAGTGTAAATGCTCTACTTGCGGTAGCCTCATCAGCATCTGCATCGGCTGCTATACTAACGGTAAGACTATTGTCATTATCGGTAATATTTAAAGTAGCGGGAGTAGTGTTAGCTGTGACCGAAGCATTGTTCGTTGCGGCAGTCAAGGTTGCGATTACAGTTTCACTTCCTTCGGAAAGGGCATCATCGACAACTGTTAAGTCGATAGTTCCTGTAGTTGCACCAGCTAATATGGTTACTGTTCCGTTGACCGTAGTAGCATCCGTATAATCCGCAGGATTAGCAGCGGTACCCGTTAAGGCGTAGCTTACTTCTACATCTGTTGACGCAGCTGCACTCATGGTGAGTGTAAATGTCCTGCTCGCCGTAGCTTCATCGGCATCTGCATCGGCTGCTATACTTACTGTAGCTGTGTCATCATTGGTAATGGTAGCGGTTGCACTGTCCGTAATATCTATAGTGAGTGTAGTGCCTGCTAGGTTCCCCATGGAAAGGGTAGCTATCTCATCTGTCTCTAATTTTGTGTCCGCAGTAGGGGTAAAGGTAAAGGTCTGTGTTTCCCCTGCTGTACCGGTAAAGGTAAGTTTCTCACTAACTATTGCCGTATAATCGTTATCGGCAGTAGTCGCCGTACCATCTGCTGAGGATACATCGACTGTAAACCCTCCTTGAACTGCATTGTCAAGGGTAGCTGTAAAGGTAATGTTACCATCGTTTTCGTTACCCGATACATCTTCTATGGTCACTGCCGCGGTATCATCGTTTGTGATGGTATACACATGATTATCTATTAGCGTTCCCCCGGATACTTCAGCAAGTAGAATTCCGTCTTGTCCATTGCTAAGTGTTAGGTCAATAGTTTCATCAGGTTCTACAGTTGTATCACCAGTTATTGAGAAATCGATTGGAGGCGTATAGTCTAGAACCATGGCGACATCTAAACCCTGAGATGTTCCGCCAGCAACTGTTGTTATGTGATAGGTTGTACCCGCGGTAAGTGAGAAGGTGTAGGTCTTTTTCGGAGTAGCTGCATCTATTCTGTTTGTTGTCGCTGTAAAGGTATCGCTTGCTCCTGGTGTTGTACCCACTATCACGTGTATATTCGGTGTGCCCGGAACTTCAGCCTCAAACGATTTTGCCGATAGGGTTATTCTATATGTTCCGGTCGATGGTGCGACAAGTGTTTCTGCTTCGGAGATGACATCTCCTATGTAGTTTCTGATGACTGGATATTGTTCATCCAGTTGATTGATACTCAGATTTAAGGTGTTCAAAGCCAAAGTAGAGGCGTTGTAAGTTCCGGCTGGGATTATTGCCGTTGCGGTAGTTGGTGATGTCGTTGCAGATGCAAAAGTAAAGTCAGTCCCAACTGTTGCACTACTTGCAGCATTTAGTGTGACATCGATAGATGCCGCCTGGTGTAATGTACCGTTTACTAGTAGGTTTGGCAGATTAGCACCTGTGTTTTCGGCATCGGAAGCTGCAGCTAATTCAAACTCTATATTGGTAGCTAGTCTTGCCAGTGTGAAGAAGGTAGTTCCTGTAAAGGTAGTAGCAACGGTTCCTGTTGCTGAAAGAGGCGTAGACGTAGTTCCCGTGGTGGCGCTAAAATCACCATCTGCGGTTCTAGTCAACAACACCCAGGTATTGTCGTACCCATCAAATTGTAAGTTGACTGCTCCTACGCTTCCGGTATTGACCGCTTTCCATTCGCGAGCGGAGCGCTCAAAATAAATTGCTGTATTTAAATCGGTATTTACGGCATCAAAAGGATGACTACTATTACCATTATTACCGATAACTAAATACTGTCCGTTCGCAAGTGACGTGTGAGTTCCGTTTGCTCCTGTAAAGTTAGTGTCTGTAGAAAGTGTGACGATTGATCCTATATTTACCGATTTTGAGATTTGCTGGTCTAGGGCTTGGTCATCATCTTTGGCAATACCAAAAATATCTGCTGGGTAGTTGGTGTCTGCTGTCCAAACATCGGTACCTGCTGAATTTTTGTAGGCTACTGTTCCATTGTTCAGGGTGATTCCGTATTTGATGGCTAAATACGATTGTACCTTTTGTGCATCCGCTGCACTCAATGCTTGGTTGTAGGCTATAATTTCAGTGATTTCTCCTGTAAAGGCTCTTGGAAAACCTCCACCAGTTGAAAGCGTATTCTCTCCTATCTCATAGATAAGGGGTGTACCTGTTGCACTTGCATTTGTAGTTCCTGTTGCATCTCCACTAGGTATCCCTCCATTACCAGACAAGGCTAAAGCTGTACCTGTATTAATTAATGAATTTATAACCGCTCCTGTATTTGCAGCAGCTGGCCCAAATAGATGACCTGGATTCACAATACCCGTATTCGTAATAGCATTAGCTCTTGGCTCAAGATTACTGTTACCATATCCTAGCCAATATCCATTGGTAGCACCAGAGGTTCCCCAACCTTCTCGAGAAGCAAATACAGAACGAAAGGATGTAGAAGTAGAGGTATTATTTTGTACTGGCCTTGTAGTTACTGTAAATATTGATGCATTGTCTGATAATGATAAAGTACTAGAAGTACTGTAATAATCTGCTGTAGCTGCTGCTGATTCTCCTGAAAAAGTTACCCCTGGGTTAAAGTTCACCGCACTTGTCGTAATACTTGGCTGATTTGCCGCAGTTGCTTGTACTGCATTATTAGAAGTACCCGATTGATCATCCCATTGTGCTGGTGCTGAACCTACATCTGCTTTTAACCAAAGGGCTAAACCTTCTGTAACTGCTCCCGGTGCTTCACCAATAGCTAAGGTTATAAAAGTATCATCAGCTAGCGTTACTCCTAAAAGTTCACCAGCTGTATTTAACCTTCCTAAAGAAGTGGCTCCTGAAGAGAAATCTCCTGTTGTACTTGTTAATACAATATAATTATCATCAAAATTGTCAAATTTTAAATTAACGTTACCTACATTACCAGTGTTTTGAACTTTCCACTCTCTGTTAATCCCTGAAATAATATTTGTACCTATCTCTGAAGTTTGTACGCCTGTTGTTAATCCGTTATTACCAAGCACTAAATATTGCCCATCGGTTAAGGATACATGTGTACTATTAGCGCCGATAAAGTTAGTATCTGTAGAAAGGGTGAGTATCGCTTCTGTATTTACTGACTTTGAAATCTGTTGGTCTAAGCCTTGATCATCATCTTTGGCAATACCAAAAATATCTGCTGGGTAGTTGGTGTCTGCTGTCCAAACATCAGTACCTGCTGAATTTTTGTAGGCTACTGTGCCGTTGTTTAGGGTAATCCCGTACTTAATAGCTAAATAGGATTGTATTTTTTGTTTATTGGTTGCACTATTATCCGTGTCATAGGCGATAAACTCCGCAATGTCACCATTAAAGTATTGTTGACCGCCAGAAACGGAAGTACCAATACGTGTGATGCTCAGTGATTGAGACTCTCCACTAGTATCAGACGCGACAACACCCCCATTAATACTTATTGCTTGATTGCTATTATTAATGCTGTTAAAATAGCCAGCGATGTGTGGTTCCCCTACTGTAAGCCCAGAAGGACCAGACACTCGATCATCTGTACCAGAATCACCTACATCAAAGTAGACTGTTCCATCCGGATAAATGTGGTGGCTCTGATACCTATTTACGTTATTGGCTCCATCATTAAACCCAAAAATTGAGTTCTCCTGTCGTGCGTCTTCACGTGCTACGAAGAAGATATTTGTTTCGTCCGACACTCCAGAAGCGAACGGAGATGCGGGATTGGTCATTTGATCATCTGTACCATCAAAGTCCATCACCGGGTTAAAGTTAAGGCTGTTTGTCTCTAGTACTGGTTGTTGTCCTGCCACCGCAGTCACGTCATGATCGTTTCCGGATTGATCATCCCATTGTGCTGCTGTAGCACCTGCATCTGCTTTTAACCAAAGGGCTAAATTCGCTCCCACATTACCGGGTATTTTATCTACAATGGTAATGGTTGCCGAATCGTCTACTGTTTGAGGTACTATCGATAAATCATCAAAAATTAAACCAACGGTATTTGTATTTGTTGTTGTAAATGATATTCTAGTGGTAGTCGAGGCTGCGGTAAATGAAAAGGTTTCCTCGTCTAGGCTAAAGGTTGGGTTGGCTGCACTTGTTTTTGTTACCGTTAGACTGTTCAAGATAGAAGCTCCGTTAGCTGCTCTGACCGTCACATTAGCAGAGGCTGGACCTCCAGATGTTCTGCGGGATGCTTTAAAAACAACGTCATACGTAACTCCTGCTATTGTGGTAATATCTTGATATCCTTGTGAGCCTCCATCAACCTCTAAAACGGTATTTGCCCCATTAGGGCCTCCATAAGTCGTTTCAGGACCCGTTTCAAAACCTATGGTTCCGGTAGATGTCCAAAAAGTAGTTGCATTGTTAAATCCTGAATCATTTGCCAAATCCGTTGACACACTAATCGAAAAATCTTCGAGATCTTCTGTAGTAGTATCCCCAATAATTGGAATTAATATGGTTCCTGTTGAGCTCCCTTGTGGAATTAAAATTCGGTCTCCAGGAACGATATAGTCTGTCCCTCCTGTTGCAGTGTTTGCCGTAATAGCATACAGTACCGTTGTTCCTCCGACAGGCGCAGCACTGGGCAGAGTAACC
The DNA here is from genome assembly GCF_047345145.1 of Maribacter taeanensis. NCBI lineage: Bacteria > Pseudomonadati > Bacteroidota > Flavobacteriia > Flavobacteriales > Flavobacteriaceae > Maribacter > Maribacter taeanensis. Next base: position 84,477 of record NZ_JBLFER010000007.1, on the reverse strand, counting down.
GTTACAACCGCATTAGAGGTGCCAGAATCCCCCTCGATTGTCGAGATATCTTCAACTGTTGCTTGTGCAAAAAGTGCGTCGTTTCCTAAAAAGAGTATAAAAATTGTAAGTACTAGCAGCTTGTAAAATTGCTTCATAATGGTAAATTTGGGTTTTCTTTGAAAGTCTAATAAAGAAGCAATAACCTACATTAATGTAATATAATTCCTACAAATGTTGTGTAATGATTGTGTTTTGTTGTGAAATCATCGATTATGTGTGTGGTTGTTTGGGTGAAAGGGTGGATTGGATGGTTAGATTGTTGGATTACTGGATTGTTGGAAGAACTATAGGTTAAAGGTGAAGGAGATGGAGGCTTGATGTTGGATGCTCGGTGCTTGAAGTTTGATTGTTGGATTGTTGGATTTTTGGATTGCTGGATTGTTGGAAGGTAGCTTGTAGCTTTTAGATATTTTCGACAGAACCTCTCCGCCCTTTTCCATGCATACAGGGCTCTGTCCAATTAAATGTATTTTTCCAAAACTGGCTGGAATCTAGAAAAAGCCCTCCCTTTAGGGTCGGGGAAAAGACTTTTTCGACGTCAATGTTACTCACTGTTTTTTGTTGGAAACCTATGAAAAAGTCCCCTCCCTAACCCTCCCCGAGGGGAGGGGATACAATTGGGTTGATAGTTTTTTACTTCCCTCCTCTGGAGAGATTGAAGAGGACTTTTAGGCAAATTCCGCTACAACGGCTATTTCTACCTTTTTAAATACTGAAAACCGCTTCAGTATGGCATCAATTTGTAGGATGTCTTTTTGATTTGTTTCTCCAATCAACGATACAGTTTTGGAGGCGTCTATTCTTAATTTTATGAGTCCGTTTGGCGCTGATAAGATTGCGCACAATTGATGCTCTTTCCAAATGTTTTGTTGGTCTTTTAGAATGAAATTATACATGCCTAAAATCTGTAAGAGTTCTTTTAGGAATTCGGTATTTTGATGTATTGGTTCAAACTTAATGAATAGATAGTCATTATGGTCCGGTAAAAGCGAGTAGGGGTATGCGGTTGTCATGAGATTGGAATTTTGATTGTTTAAATTCCGGCAAGGGTATTGTCTTTGATTTTTTGATAGTCTAAATCATCAACAAAGAAACCATCTACTACCTCCCGAATGTGTACCGCTTGTAGTGTAGAATTTGCGGTTTTGTATTCCGTTTGGATTAGTTCTTTTGCAGGAAAATTTTCGCAATATAATTCTGCTCCATTGGCATTGACAACTTTAAAGGTGGCTGTACTCTCTAAAATGGTTTTTCCCGAAAGGGTAAGGTAGGCCAAATCACCTTGATGCATTCCTGAAAAAGGTTTGATAGCAGAACTCTGTAAAAGTACATCGGACTTTAAAGTTGATACTTGCTTCGGAATTTCTGTGGTTTTTTTATCATTGCTACAAGCGATAAAAAATACTGCAGTTGCGAATAAAAGGGCTTTTAGTTTCATAGTGTATAGTTGTTTTATTGTCATTCCCTCGAAGGAGGGAATCTGTTGTTGTTTACACTACAAAGATGAAGTAAAGGCTAGGGTAGGAGTAGGCTTGAATTGGTGAAAATTGGGGCCCTGTTTTCAGGGGGGCATTAGGAACTAGTTTGAATCCATACAGGGCGGTCCCCTCCCTAGCCCTCCCCGGAGGGGAGGGAATACATAAGTTTATTCTTTATAGGAACTAAGAAGGACTTTTCGTATTAGCTTCGCAAACCTTTAAAATTACGAATCCAAAAGCCCCATTTTGATGGCGTGTTTGGTGAGGCCGGCTAGGTTTTTTACTTGTAGTTTGGAGATGAGGTTTTTACGGTAGCTTTCGATGGTGTGTTTGCTTAAGAAAAGTGTATCTGCTATTTCTTGGGTCGTGTTCTCTTCGGCGATGAGTTTTAATACTTCTTTTTCACGTTCGGTCAGGTTGACTTCTTCTTGTTTTTTATTTTCGAACATCGCATCGGTATAGGCTCTTTTGATTTCAGAAGAAAAGTATTTTTCACCTTTTACGATAGTTCGTATGGCATCTAAAAGCTCATCTTTCTCTGCATTTTTTGGTACATAGCCATCCACATTATTTCGAATTAGTTTATCAATCATTTGTCCGTCAATGTGCATGCTTACGACTAAAGTTTTTAAAGAAGGGTATTTCTCTTTTACAATCTTGTTCAATTCAATACCGTCCATCTCTGGCATGGTTAAATCGGTGACTAAAAGGTTTAAATCATCAACCCCGTTGATGTCTAAATATTTTACTACTTGTGCACCATTTTTAAAGGTAGTAGTTACTGAGAATTCAGGTGCATCTTTTAAGATGCTCATGAGTCCGTCAATAAACATTTTATGGTCGTCGGCGATTATTAGATTGTATTTCATGATTCTTTGGTTTTTATGGGAATTTCTATAGACACCACCGTTCCACGTTCTAGCGTAGAATCGATATGCAAAATTCCGGATAATTCTTTTATTCTGTTTTTTATATTTTGAAAACCTATTCCGTCGGAAGAATTTGCTGTTTCAAATCCCTTTCCGTTATCCTCAAACAAAAGGGAAAGTTCGTTCTCGATGAGACTCAAATGAATATCCACCCTTGATGCGGCAGCATGTTTTAAGGTATTCGTCATTAACTCTTGAATAATCTTATAGATTTCCATCTGATGCTTTTCGTCAATAGCATTGATTTCCTTTTCCGGATGCGGATGGAAAGCTACTTCCAATTCCCCAGTATTAGAAATGGATTTGATGTATTCCTGAATTAATTGGGTAAACACATTTTCCTTAAATTTCTTCGGAATTAGCGTATGTGAAATATCGCGAACTAGCTGATAGGTTTCATCTATTTGTCCAGTTAAGGATTTTAGTTTTTCGGAATCACCTTCCATACTAGCGAATTGTAGTTTTATGCCTGCCAGATTTCCGCCAATACTATCATGTAGTTCTTGGGCAATTCGTTTGCGTTCTTCGTCTTGTCCTTCAATAGAAGCTTTGATTAAATTCAGTTCTTGCTCTTGCTTTAAAGACTCTACTTTTTGGGTGTTGATTTCTTCTTGTTTTTTTGCTAACTCACTCTGTGCTTGAATCTTTTGATAATAAACATAGAGCAAAGCCATCACTGGAATAAGGATAATCAGAAAGCCAATTAAAAAGGCATTTTTAATTGTTTTTTGTCTTTTTAGTTCTGCCTCTTTTTTTATTTGACCTTCCTCCAGTTTTGAAATTTCCTTTTCTTTTTCGAGAGTTTCATACTGCACTTCAAGCTCTTTAATTATTGCCTTTTTTTGTTTTGTATTTATCTCGCCTAACACCTGAAATAATTGAGTTATGACAGCATAGCCGTTTTTGTAGTCATCTTGTTTGGCAAAAGCTCTAGCTTGCATTTCTAAGGCTTCTCTTTGAAAAAGAAGGTTTTCTCGGTCAATAGCATTTACTTGGGCGAACATCAATGCGATATTGGCAGTCTCATACATTTCTTCTTTAAAATAATACTTTGCCAATAGTAATGAGCCTTCAAAATATATAGCTGTATAGCCTTCTTTTAATGCCCGGTTTCTAGTTTCTTCATATCCTTGAAATGCCTTTCCAAATTCTTCTTTCGCTTCTGCTAGTTTAGCTTTTTCTAGACCTACTGTCAACTCCATTTCCACATCATTAAACTTGGTAGCCATTTCAGCCGCTTGATTGAAAAAGTTATCGGCTTTTTCATACTCTTGCTTTTTAAGGTGTGCATTACCAAGTACAACCAGTGCTTTGTTCGTAATTGTGGAGAATTGGGTAGAAAATTTTGGGAGTGCCTCTTCTAAAGTAGAAATAGCTTTGTCTGGGTCATCTTTTAGTAAATAGGTTTTAGCAAGTCCGATCTTGTTCTTGTACTCGTATTTTTGAAAATTGGCCAACTGAGCTTTTTGAACCCCTTTTATAAACCACTCAGTGGATTTTTCATGAAGGCCATTAAAAATATAGCCAAAGCCCATGATGTAATTTGCTTTTGCGTAATGGTAATTTTTTTCTTTATTCGACTTGTCCCAATTGCCTAGCTCTTTTTGATAGAGATTACCATATTTTAAAATGGAATCAGTATCCCCTTTTTTCATGTGTTCTTCAGCCAACTGTTCGAAAATGGAAAAACGCTGAACGCCAAAAGCTGCTTTTTTTAATTCTTTATAAAAGGGGTCAAGTGATTTTTGTTTGTCATTAGGAATTGTAGAAAAGGTTATGCGCTGTGAGTCGTCATCCTTTAGGGTATCTTTTTCAACATCTTGAGAAAATACAAGGCTTGTGATAAGGAAAAGCAGCGCTAGCATATCCAATTTATGACTTCGCTTTTTAGTAAATGAAGAATGTTGTTCCTTTCTCAGCGGTGTATTTTTTATTCGGTTATTAATTTGGTTTGTATTGACGAAACGCTATACCCTTTCAATGTACAAAATTAGCCTTTTAGCTATAACGCAAATACGCACATAATAGTGAATACGCACCCCCTGAAAACCGTGATATTCTAAAATTAGGGACTTTTTCTTAGGGTTGTTTACTCTGAATATGCTTCACAATGATTTTCGCATGAATGCGGGAATTCTCAATAAACCATTTATGAGTCTCCATTCCACCACAAATAACGCCGGCTAAATAGAGTCCGGTAACATTGCTCTCCATGGTATCCGGATTGTAATTCGGAAGCCTTTTTTCATCTTCGGATAGTTCGATACCTAGTTTTTCCAAGAAGTCAAAGTTGGGTCTATATCCCGTTAGGGCCAAAACAAAATCATTTTCAAGCGTGGTTTCTCCCTCAGGGGAGACAATGATAATCTTATCTTCCTTAATTTCTTTTACTATGGAATTGTAATATGCTTTTATACTACCTTCTTCGATACGATTGATAATATCAGGACGCACCCAATATTTCACACGTTTACCAACTTCAGGTCCACGGATAATTAATGATACGTCCGAACCTTTTCGGTAACATTCTAAAGCAGCATCGATTGCCGAATTGCTCGCTCCAATAACAGCAAGTTTTTGACTCGCATAAAAATGCGGATTACCATAATAATGAGAAACCTTGGGCAAATCTTCTCCTGTAACATTTAGATGGTTTGGTAAATCATAAAAACCGGTAGCTAAGACGATATTCGAAGCGGTGTACGTTTCTTTGTCTGAAACAATTGTAAATAAATCGCCTGATTTATTAACGCTTTCTACTTTTTCAAAAAGATGAATGTTCAGCTTGTTTGAAGTGACAATCCTGCGGTAATATTCGAGAGCTTCGTCACGTTTTGGTTTTGCTTCCTTGCTAATAAAGGGAATATCATCGATTTCCAATTTTTCCGAAGAAGAGAAAAATTGCATGTTAGAAGGATAGTTGAAAAGAGAATTTACTATCGGTCCTTTTTCGATAATAAGATAGTTAAGTCCTTTCTTTTTTGCTTCAAGGCCGCAAGCAATTCCGATAGGGCCTCCTCCAACGATGACAAGGTCAAATGATTTCATTACCCTGCTATTTCTTTTAAATCTTTAATAGTTTGGGTTGGATTGGCGCTTTTGAAGACGAAACTTCCAGCAACTAATACATCGGCGCCGGCATCGGTCAAAGATTTCGCATTTAAGGAAGTAACGCCGCCGTCAATCTCAATTAAAGTACTTGCACCTTTTCGTTGAATAATAGCTTTTAGTTGCCTTACTTTTTCATAAGTGTTTTCAATGAAGGATTGTCCGCCAAAACCTGGGTTTACGCTCATTAAACAAACGACATCAATATCTTGAATGGTATCTTCTAAAAGAGAAACACTCGTATGTGGATTCAAAGCTACCCCAGCTTTCATACCCTCTGCTTTTATAGCCTGTAGTGTTCTATGTAAATGCGTACATGCCTCGTAGTGCACACTAAGGACATCAGCGCCTAACTCCGCAAAAGTCTTGATATAGCGGTCAGGGTCTACAATCATCAAATGTACGTCCAAGGGCTTGGTGGCGTGTTTGGCTATTGCTTTTACGACAGGCATTCCATAGGAAATATTCGGAACGAAAACACCATCCATGACGTCAATATGATGCCAATCCGCATCACTTTGATTGACCATTTCAACGTCGCGTTGCAGATTACCAAAATCGGCGGCTAGGAGGGAAGGAGCTATTTTTGTACTCATTATATAGAATCTTCAGAATTCAATACAAAAGTAGTGAAATGAGGTATCTTAAATAGACCATTAATTCTCAAAATCAGTTTACTTTTTAATTTCTGAGCCACCAACTTTTGTTAATACCTCATTAACCTTGGGTAATTGCTGATTTAAGATTCCCGTTAGGTTACCGAGATGATTTTCAAGTTCCTTTGATAATTCCTCAAAAACCTTATATGCTCCATCTGTTGGTTTCGCTTCGCCATTTTCCATACTGCGACGCAGCGAAGCCAATCGGTTGTTCAGTTTGATGGGAAAATTCAATGGGTCTTGATTGGATTGATTTTTCACCTGATACAGTTCTTCTTCCACTCCTGAAATTTTTTCTAAAAAGGGAGAAATGATTTTCTTGAAATCAGGACTGGAAATCTTTTGCTTGGCGGAATCAATAGTTGCTTTCATTTCTCGAATACGAATTACAGTTTCGTTTGCCGTGCTTGTTTTTTGCATAATCTTGTTGGCCAAATCAAACTGCTCATCCAAATCTTCTTTTGTAATCCCTTTTAAATTAGGATTCATTTGAACCTCAAAAGCATAAGTATTTTCATAATCTTTGGTTTTCATTCGGACTTTGTATTTTCCAATCGGAGCTTTCGGACCACGTTGTGGTCTTGCGCTCCAAATAATCATTCCGTCAAATTCCGTAGCGCCCGGATATCTTAAATCCCAGCTAAACGTATTGATGCCTTTTGCCGTAGTGGGTTTTGTAGAACCTCCTTTTTGCCACCAGGGTAAGTCTGGGTCAACTTCATATTTTGGTTTACTTCCCGTAAAAGTATTTATCAATTTATCGTTCGCATCTAAAACCTCGAAGGTGATGGTATCTTGCTGCTCCTTCAGATAGTATTGAATTGACGCATTGCCAATGCCCCGAATCGCATTTGCTGGTTCAAACAATACCCCGGATTGATTTTTCATTTCAGGTTTGTATTGCCGAAGCGGTTGTATATCATCTAAAATCCAGAATCCTCGTCCATGCGAACCTAAGACTACATCATTGTCTTTGACCACTAAATCTCGAATTGGTGTATCAGGAAGTTTCAATTGTAAGCTTTGCCATAGTTCCCCATCGTTCATGGAAAAGTAAACTCCATGCTCGGTAGCTAAGAACAATAATCCTTGGCGAACGGGGTCTTCTCGGACGGCTCTTGCAAAATGACCGTCTTCTATTCCGTTGATAATCTTTGTCCATGTTTTTCCAAAATCATGTGTTTTGAAAACGTAGGGTTGACGGTCGTCTACTTGATAGCGATTTGCCGCGACAAATAATGTTCCTGGGCGATGTTTTGATTCATCAATGATACTAACTCTCGAAAATTTAGGCAGGTTTTTCGGGGTGATGTCTTCCCAATTTTTCCCGCCATCTCTGGTAATATGAATTTTGCCATCATCAGAACCCGCCCAAATCGTATTGATATCATGGAAAGAGGGCGCTAAAGCAAAAACGGTAGCATAAATTTCAGGACCATTCATATCCATAGTAATGATACCACCTGTTTTACCCAATGTTTCAGGGTCCGCATAAGTCAAATCGGGACTGATTTTCTCCCACGATTGTCCATCATCAGTTGTTTTCCAAACATGCTGAGAACACGTATACATCACTTTTGAATCTTGTGGAGCGAACATGATAGGGAAGGTCCATTGCCATCTTTCAGGAAGTGCACTTGCTGGCTCTCCAGAAAAGAAACGAGGATATACCTGAATATCTCTAGTTTGCCCATTACTTCGGTCGTATCGTGTTAGGAGTGCACCTTGACTTCCCGCATAAAAAATATCCTTGTTTTCAGGATGCTGGGTAATCCAACCACTTTCACCACCACCCACAGCGTAGTACCAACCATGATTGGGTCCGCGCGCTTGTCTATGGCTCCAACCATCACTGGGCATGGCCAAAGTACTGTTGTCTTGTTGTGCGCCAGCCACATGATAAGGAACATCACTTGTAGTCATGACATGGTAAAACTGCGTGGTTACATAATCCTGTTCTGTCCAACTTTTTCCGCCATTGATACTCACATTTCCACCTCCATCGTTAGAATTAATCATACGGTCGGGATTGTTTGGGTCTATCCATAAATCGTGATTATCACCATGAGGTACTTTGATGGTTGTGTCGAATGTTTTTCCTCCATTGGTGGATTTGTAAAAACCGGTATTTAGGCAATAGACGGTTTCTTTGTCCCAAGGGTCTGCATAAATTCTCGAATAGTAGAAAGCACGCTGTCTTAGTTTGCGTTCATCATTGGTGCGTTCCCAAGTCTTACCGCCATCATCGGAACGAAAAACACCACCTTCATTGGCTTCTACAATCGCCCAAACTCGATTGGAATCTGCAGGAGAAACGGTAACTCCTATTTTTCCAATAGGTGGCGCTGGCATTCCAGAGTTGCTTGTTAAATCGGTCCATGTATCACCACCATCAACAGATTTCCATAATTTTGAATCGCCACCGCCACCCCACATTTTCCAGGCTTTACGCTGTACTTCCCAGGTACTTGCATACAATACTTTTGGATTGTTTCGGTCGATGATAAGGTCAACCGCTCCAGCTTTCGGACTTACGTATAAAACTTTTTCCCAAGAATTTCCACCATTTGTACTTCGGAATACTCCACGTTCTTCATTTTCGCCATACGGATGACCCAAGGCCGCTACATAAACAATTTCTGGATTGGTAGGATGTATACGAATTCGTGCAACCGCTTGTGTTTCTTTCAAGCCAAGATGCCGCCATGTTTTTCCGCCATCCTTTGTTTTGTAAACACCATCACCTTGGGTAATACTTCCACGTAATTGAACCTCTCCCATACCAATGTAAACTATATCAGGATTGGTTTCTGCAACCGCCACAGCTCCGACGGATGAGCTTGTTACTTGTCCATCAGTAACGGCTTTCCATTCGGTTCCGCCATCTACGGTTTTCCATAGTCCACCACCAGTGGCTCCGAAGTAGTATTCGTTAGGTCTTTCGGGACTTCCAGCAGCTCCTAAAGAACGTCCCCCGCGATTTGGACCGATATTTCGCCATTCCAATCCTTCATAAAAAGACTTTTCAATGGTCGAGACGGTATTGGTCTTAGCTTTTGATTTTTTTTGAGATGTTGCAGATTGAGCACTCCCGAGAAATACAGCAATCAGCAGTATTTTAAAATATGTTTTCATACGATGTTTCTTTTGGTTGGTGTTGAAGTAGAACTATGGAAACCTTCTTAAAAGTAGTAAAACAATAGTTTATTTAAATCATATTAGAGTTAATTTGTGCCTTGGTCAAAGTATTCGATAAGGTCACTTTCAGCTGCTATATAACCAAAGGAACTCCAAGACTTGCTCTCAACCAAACTGCTCATCATTTCCTTTGCTTTTTCCTTATCATCATTATAGAAATACCAATTGGCAACTCCATAAAGTACCGCATTGTTGGAAGGACTTCCTGTTTTTGTCTGTAAAAGAGAATCCACAGGAATCAAGCCTTTATATAGTTTACAGAGTTCATGATAGCTTTGATTTTCAATGACATCCATTTCAGCTTCAATAGGGTCTAGCATTTTAGTGGCCAATATTGAATCTCCGAGGCGTTGTTGTATCATATAAAGCCAATGCGTACTCGAAACGATATTATCAGGAAGCCTTCCTGAAGCTCTACATTTAGTATAAGCTTCAAAAGCTTTTTCATAATCATGTGTCAGGTAATAAGCCAATCCCAAGTGATACCAGATATTACTATGCAAAGTGCTTACAGGAATATTCATTGCATTGGGCATTCCGTCAGGTTCGATTTCATTTTCAGTCTCTTCGATTAGTTGGCCAGCTTTTTCTAAATCAGCAATAGCCTTATCGAACTTTCGGAGAGAGATATAACGGTGTCCTCGATGTCGATACAACCTTGCATCCTCTGGAAACTTCTTGATTCCCCCGGTGTATATGGCTATGGCATCTTCGTACTTTCCTAAATAGGCAGTTCTTCTTCCATACCAGATGACCTTATCGACATCATCAGGATTTGTCTCATAATCCTCTTTGGCTATAGTATATTGACCCAATAATTTTTCGGAAGGTTCTGGCAAGATGATTTCCTTTCCCAAAGGAGTAAGAAAATCTATCTGAGGTTCAGCGGAAGCGACCTCCTCTTTTTTTGCCTCCCGACAGCTAGACAGAATAAGCACTACTAGTAGAACAATTCCAAGCTTTTTCATGTGAGTTTTGATTACATCTTTTCTGCAATGACTTCCACCATCAAACAGGGGCATATGGTAGCACCATCAATTTTTTCTAATTCTTCCAATTCAAGAAGTGCTGCGTTAACTTCTTCTAGAGTCAGATATTTTCGGGGGATGAGTCGTGGAAAGTAGCTTTGAAAGAAGGTTTTAGGCCATTGCCAAACTCCATTTTTTGGAGTGGCCATTTTTGCCATGGGTCTTATACCGAGGACTTTCATTCCAATTTCAGGCAGTATAGTTGGTAAATGTCTTCCTATATCAATTTCATTATCTGAATCTTTAAAACTTTTTAAAGCCATACGAATAGCTTTAGCTAGCGCTTCTTTTCTGGGTTCAGTTTGCAGCAACCCCCATTCATAGTATTCTTGAATAACCATTCTACCGCCAGGTTTTAATGCCGTAGCGACTTTTTCAAGTATTTCCTTTGGATTTGGAATCCAGGCCAAGGCCCACCTACAATACATGGCATCAATGCTATTTGGTTGCAATTTCATTTCGTCGAAATCACCATGAATTGTTTCAATATTGAGATTGTATTGTTGGGCAATGGAATCTAAAAATTTGATGTACTTCTCTGATTTATCGATTGCGATTACCTTTCCTTTCTCACCTGCGAGAAATGAAAGTTCTTTGGTGCAATAGCCTGGTCCACAACCTAAATCAAGAAATGTTTGTCCTGCACTAAAATTTGCCAAGCGCCAACCTCGTTGGGCTTCTTCGGCCCAGACTTGGTGTTGAACACCTAGCCTGAAAAGTTCTTCTTCATCTGCGCCTAAAATGTATGCGTTATTTTCTTTCAAAGTTTAGGTTCCTTTTATGTAAACAATTAGTAGTTTCTTATAAAAGTAGTGAAAACAGGGTTATAAAATTTCCATGAATCAAATCATGAAAAATTCCCTAGTATTATTGTCGAATGGTTTTTAATCCTTCATAGACTACAATGCCAACAGAATTTGCCAAATTTAAACTTCGAATGTGTTTACTAAATAAAGGGATTTTATAAAGCTGGCTCGGATTACTTTCAATGATTTCTTTCGATAGTCCAACCGATTCCTTTCCGAATACTAAGAACATACTGTTTTTAAATTCAATTGACCAATGCTCTTGTTTTCCATGGCTCGAAAAGTATACTAAATTTTTGTCACCATGGGTGTTGAAAAACTCAGCTTTGCTTTCATACATATGTACTTCGAGATGCTGCCAGTAATCCAAACCGGCTCGTTTTAGGCGAGAATCACTTAATTCAAATCCGAAGGGTTTAACCAGGTGTAAAGTAGAGCCTGTAGCTAGGGCAAGTCTTCCAATATTTCCGGTGTTATTCGGAATTTCAGGTTCAATAAGAACAATATTAAATGCCATTATTTCTTGATAGATTGTAAGTATAAATATTCTACTTTCTCTCTTGCCCAAGGCGTTTTTCGAAGAAACTTTAAACTAGATTTTATGGATGGATCGCTTTTAAAGCAATTGATATTTACTTGACCTGCTAAGTCTTCCCATGTGTATTTTTGAGTAAGATGTTCTAAGATGTCTGCCAACTTTACACCATGGAGTGGGTTATTGGGTTGTTCTTGTTTTTTATCCATGGAATTGAAAATACATAAAATAAAGCTTTCGCTAACTATTAATTGTATCTTAAAAGTGTCTACTTTCTTTACAAGTCTCGTTAAATCTATAAAATGAAAAAACTCCGGTAATCAGCCGGAGTTTATTCATCAATCAAAAAACGAACAGTCATGATAAACTGTTGTTATCTTCAAAATTACAATTTATATGCCATAAATCCAATTTAAGGAGATTTTAACAGATAAACCGTTGTAATTCTATGTTATTCTGGATTATCCAAGATATGTTTTCAAGATTTTACTTCTTGAAGTATGCTTTAATCTACGGATTGCTTTCTCTTTAATTTGACGAACTCTTTCTCTTGTAAGGTCAAAAGTTTCGCCAATTTCCTCTAAAGTCATAGAATGTTGACCTGCCAAACCGAAGTATAAGCGAATCACATCTGCCTCTCTAGGCGTTAAAGTTTCTAAAGCACGTTCGATTTCAGTACGTAAAGATTCATGTAATAATTCACGATCTGGGTTTGGAGATTCACCACTACGAAGTACATCGTACAAGTTTGAATCTTCACCAGCAATTAATGGAGCATCCATAGATACATGACGACCTGAATTCTTTAAAGATTGCTTTACATCTGCAACCGTCATATCTAATTCTTTTGCAATCTCTTCGGCAGAAGGCATACGTTCATGCGCTTGCTCTAAAAATGCAAAGGTTTTGTTGATCTTGTTAATTGAACCAATTTTGTTCAATGGTAAACGAACAATACGTGATTGTTCAGCTAAAGCCTGTAGGATAGATTGACGAATCCACCATACGGCGTAAGAGATAAATTTGAAACCACGGGTTTCATCAAAACGTTGTGCCGCTTTAATCAATCCTAAGTTTCCTTCATTGATTAAATCTGGCAGAGTAAGGCCTTGGTTTTGGTACTGCTTTGCAACCGATACTACGAATCGAAGATTGGCTTTTGTAAGTTTTTCAAGAGCGATCTGGTCGCCTGCCTTGATACGTTGTGCCAATTCTACTTCTTCATCTGCAGTAATCAAGTCAACCTTGCCGATTTCTTGCAAGTACTTGTCCAAAGATGCGGTCTCTCTATTAGTGACCTGTTTTGTAATCTTAAGCTGTCTCATTTTCGGGGATTAAATTTATAATTTAATAGACTGCATATACTTATACGTACAATTCTTTGAAATGTTACAAAAGCGTAAAAAAAATGTTTATTAATCGGTTAAACTGCATAAAAAAAGCCTCAACTTTTCAGTTGAGGCCTTTATCTTTAAGTTGAAGAAATTAATCTCTTCTTGGTTTGCGATCTCTATTATCTCTTCCACGACCACGATCTCTATCGTTGCTACGTGGCGGTCTTTCAACATAACCTTCAGGTTTTTCTAAAAGCGCTTTGCGCGATACTTTTTCCTTACGAGTACGTTTGTCTAGACCGAAGTATTTCACATCAAATACATCGCCCATGTTCACAACATCAGAAACATTTTCTGTGCGTTCCCAAGCTAATTCAGATACATGTAATAAGACTTCGTTTCCTGGAGCATCCATATATTCAACAACAGCACCAAAATCAAGCATTTTGATTACTTTCACTTCATATACACTGCCAACTTCTGGCTTGAACATTACAGAATCTATCTTAGCAATTACTGCATCAATACCTTCTTGACCTGTGCCCAAAATTTCAACAATACCTTCTTCTGTTACAGGATCCTCGTTAATGACGATAGTCGTTCCTGTTTCTTTCTGAAGTTCTTGTATCACTTTTCCACCAGGACCAATCATAGCTCCGATAAATTCATTAGGAATACGTCTCGTTACCATTTTAGGAGCGTAGCTCTTAACATCTGCATTAGGAGCAGGGATGGTATCTGTTAGTTTCTCTAAAATATGTAAACGTCCATCACGAGCTTGTTTCAATGCATTTACAAGAATCTCGTACGACAATCCTTTTACTTTGATATCCATCTGGCAGGCCGTAATTCCATCAGCAGTACCAGTTACTTTAAAGTCCATATCACCAAGGTGATCTTCATCTCCTAAGATATCCGAAAGAACAGCGTACTTACCAGAATCAGCATCTGATATTAATCCCATTGCGATACCAGAAACTGGTTTTTTCAATTGCACACCAGCATCCATAAGAGCCATAGTTCCTGAACAAACTGTTGCCATAGAAGAAGAACCGTTAGATTCTAATACTTCAGATACAACCCTTACTGTATAAGGACAATCTTCAGGGACCATTCCTTTAAGTGCACGTTGTGCTAAGTTACCGTGACCAACTTCTCTACGAGATGTTCCACGAATAGGTCTTGCTTCACCTGTACAGAAAGGAGGGAAGTTATAATGTAAATAGAAACGCTCTTCACCTTCTTGCGATGGCATATCTATTTGATTAGCATCTCTAGATGTTCCTAAAGTTACCGTAGCCAAGGCCTGAGTTTCCCCACGGGTAAAGATAGATGAACCGTGAACAGATGGTAAGTAATCTACCTCACACCATATTGGTCTGATTTCATTTGTTTTACGACCATCCAAACGCTGACCTTCATTTAAGGTAAGGTCACGAATCGCAGCTTTTTCAGCAGCACGGTAATACTTGGAAACCAATCCACCGTAGTCTTCTAATTCTTCTTCAGAAAAAGTAGCCTTAATTTCTTCTTTTATTTCAGAGAAAGCAGCACTTCTTTCGTGTTTTGCAGAACCAGCTTTTGCAATGGCATATACTTTGTCGTATGCCATGTCATGAACTTTTTTAGCCAAATCTTCGTCTGACCTTTCCTCAGGATATTCACGAACTTCTTTCTTTCCGAAAGCTTCAGCCAATCTCAATTGAGCAGCACACTGTACTTTAATAGCTTCGTGAGCGAACTTGATGGCTTCCGTCATTTCCTCTTCAGAAATTTCATCCATTTCACCTTCAACCATCATCACAGAGTCAGCAGAAGCACCAATCATCATATCGATATCAGATTCTGCTAACTGCGCTAAAGTTGGATTGATGATAAATTCACCATTAACACGCCCTACTCTTGCTTCAGAGATAGCACACTCGAAAGGGAAATCTGATAATTGAATCGCAGCAGAAGCAGCCAAACCAGCCATTGCATCTGGCATAACGTCTGGGTCATGAGACATTAACTGAATCATCACCTGAGTTTCAGAGTGATAATCTTTTGGGAATAATGGACGTAATACACGATCCACCAAACGCATTGTTAGTACTTCGCCATCACTTGGTCTTGCTTCTCTTTTGAAGAATCCTCCTGGGTAACGACCTGCCGCGGCAAATTTTTCGCGGTAATCTACGGTTAATGGAAGGAAATCAACATCTTTTTGGTCGTAGTTAGAAACTACGGTACACAAGAGCATACATTTTCCTGATTGAACAACAACAGAACCGTGCGCCTGTTTTGCTAATTTTCCGGTTTCGATAGAAATTTCCCTACCGTCACCAAGGTCTATGACCTCTCTAAATACTTTTGGAATCATAAAATTGATTTGTATCCGCCAACGGGCGGACTGTTAAACAATGGTCATCCGGATGTTGAGACCGGAAGGTTGTGTTGTTGTATGTGCCGAAAGCACTTGACCAATGAAAAACTGTGTGCAGCTTTTAGTTTTGCCTTAAACTGATAAGGACTTTATATAAAAATAGGGGTTGAAAAATTTTCAACCCCTATGAATATTATTTTCTAATGCCTAGTTCTTTGATGAGTTCACGATACTTTACGATATCCTTTTTCATCATATAATCAAGAAGGCTTCTTCTTTTACCTACCAATTTTACCAAAGAACGTTCTGTGTTAAAATCTTTGTGATTTTTCTTCAAATGCCCAGTCAGGTGATTGATACGGTGTGTAAACAATGCGATTTGACCTTCGGTAGAACCTGTGTTCTCTGCTTTTCCGCCGTGTTTCTTAAAGATTTCGGCTTTTACTTCTTTTGTTAAGTACATGCTAATATTATTGTAAATGATTATTATGTATCTGACTGTTTTTCAATCAGGCTGCAAAGGTAAAAATATTTTTTTGATGCGGAAGTATTGTCACGGTATTATTTTAAGGCTTGATAAGCACCTAAAATGCACAGCCAGTGTGCAATGGTTCAGCTTCTTCTAAATCTTTGGCAAACTCAATGCTTAAATTCTCTGGAATAAATCCACTAGAAACTGTACCTCTAAAAACTCTGCTGCCGTAGCTAGTAGTATTCATATGAGCCCTGATGTAAACCTCGGTATCAGCTGAAATGGATACAGGACCACCAGAGCGAGTAAAAGGTTGTTCCTCTACATGGCTATGCCCAAGAATTCTGCGGTACAAAAGATTTCCATCCAAATCAATGACTTCCCACCAGTTTGCATATTGATTGCAACCCAAATCAGGACTAGAAATCGTAACACTAAACGTGTATTGATCGTCGGTCCCTGAAACGGAAACATTTGTAACTTGAGCAACCCCATCTGTAGTTTCTTGCATTTCCTCTTCTTCCATGCCGATATTAGGGTCCGCAGTTTCATCAGAGGAAGAACAACAACTCAACCAAAGGACTAGTACTATTAGAAAAGAAGATATGGAAAGCTTCATATGTATACTTTAAATAATTAATCGCTATTCGTAACACTTCATTACAAATAGCGATTAAAAATATTTTGAACTGCGACTACACTAGCTAGCCGAACGAATTGGGTTGTTTTGAATCAAATCAATGTACAAATTGATTTTCTTTTTCAAATCTCGACGATGTGAGATAAAATCCAAGAAACCATGTTCTTTTAAGAATTCTGAAGATTGAAAACCTTCTGGAAGGTCTTTTCCTGTGGTGTCTTTTACAATTCGTGGCCCGGCAAAACCTATCAGGGCACCTGGTTCGGCAATATTAATATCGCCCAACATAGCATAAGATGCAGTTGTTCCGCCGGTAGTTGGATCGGTACAAAGTGATATGTATGGCAGTTTTGCTTCAGCTAATTGCGCTAATTTTGCAGACGTTTTTGCTAATTGCATTAGAGAAAGAGCAGCTTCCATCATTCGGGCTCCTCCTGATTTAGAAATCATTACAAAAGGAACTTTCTTTTTGATAGCATAGTCTATACCGCGAGCTATTTTTTCACCGACGACGCTTCCCATTGAACCTCCAATAAAATTAAAATCCATACAACATATGACAAGGTCTTTGCCAAAAGATTTTCCGAAGCCGGTTCGAAGTGCATCTTTCAGACCTGTTTTCTTTTGTGCTGCAACTAAACGTTCTTTATATTTCTTGGTATCCTCAAATTTCAAAGGATCTTTAGATGTGAGTTTGGCATCTAGTTCTTTGAATTTATTGTCATCAAAAAGAATTTCAAAATACTCTTTACTTCCTATACGAACGTGGTAATCGTCCTCTGGACTTACATAAAAATTCTTTGCTAAATCTTCAGATTCTACAATCTTACCCGTTGGAGATTTATACCAAAGACCTTTGGGTGTGTCTTTCTTTTCCTCTGTCGCTGTTTGTATTCCTTTTTCCTTGCGCTTAAACCATGCTGACATAAGTAATCAATTTAGATTTGGAAATTTACAAAAAAATTAAAGTGTATTGACATTGTTTAAGTCTTCGAAAGCTTTTTTCAAACGCTCAACGAATGATTGCTCTCCTGCCCGTAACCAAACTCTAGGGTCGTATTTTTTCTTGTTAGGTTCATCAGCCCCTTCTGGGTTACCGATTTGAGATTGCAAGTAGTCTTTATTTTCTTGAATATAATCTCTAACTCCTGCAAGAAAAGCATATTGCAAGTCAGTATCGATATTCATTTTAATTACTCCGTAACTAATACCTTCTCTAATTTCTTCGACTGTAGAACCAGAACCACCATGAAAAACAAAATCGATATGATTATGTTCTACTCCGTATTTCTTGGAAACATATTCTTGAGAATTCTTTAAGATTTTTGGTGTCAGTTTAACATTGCCTGGTTTGTAAACTCCATGCACATTACCGAAAGCAGCTGCAATAGTAAACCTAGGACTTACTTTTGAAAGTTCTTCATAAGCATATGCCACTTCCTCAGGTTGTGTATACAATTTAGAATCATCAACATCTGAATTGTCAACGCCATCTTCTTCACCGCCCGTTATACCAAGCTCAATTTCAAGAGTCATGTCCATTTTGGACATTCTTTCCAAATATTCTTTGCATATTGCGATGTTCTCTTCAATAGGTTCTTCAGAAAGATCAATCATATGAGAGCTGAACAATGACTTGCCTGTTTCGGCGAAATGTTTTTCACTTGCGTCTAATAAACCGTCAATCCAAGGAAGTAATTTTTTAGCGCAATGATCTGTATGTAAAATAACTGTTGCACCGTAAGCTTCCGCTAACTGGTGTACGTGTTTGGCCCCAG
Source organism: Maribacter taeanensis (assembly GCF_047345145.1). Taxonomy (NCBI): domain Bacteria; kingdom Pseudomonadati; phylum Bacteroidota; class Flavobacteriia; order Flavobacteriales; family Flavobacteriaceae; genus Maribacter; species Maribacter taeanensis. Next base: position 66,105 of record NZ_JBLFER010000007.1, on the reverse strand, counting down.
CAACAGCACCTTGGATAGCCGCATTTTGATTTTCGTTTGATAAGCCTTTACCAGCGTTGAACTGTGCTCCACCGTTGGAAAACTGAATTATCACAGGGGCACTTAAAGCAGCTGCTGTTTCTAGAACACCATTGATGGTGTCTGAGCCGATTACATTTACTGCAGGAAGTGCAAAGCCTTTTTCTTTCGCATAGTTGAAAATTTCTTGAACTTCATCTCCGGTTGCAACTCCTGGTTTTATATTGTGAGCCATAATATTCTGATTGATTAATTTTTAAAATAACGGTGCAAAAATAGTGAAAATAGAACTGTTAGTTTAAAGGTAGGTTTAAAAATTAGGGAGTTCACGATTTATCTTAGCTATGTTATTTTATTGATGGAATAGACCTTGCTTTTCTATTAAATTCACAAAATATTTACAATTCTCCAACCTTAAAGGCTTTAGATTAAGCTTTGATGCAATTCTCAAACAAATGGAATTGATCATTCTCTTTGTGTCTAGAAAGGGTAGTTGATACCAATTTGAAGTTCAGACTTGTAATCATTAAACCATCTTTGAGAGTCTGTAAGAGCAGGATTGTATGCTTTGAAACCTAAGTCGGCACGAAGAACAAAATATGTAAAATCATAGCGAATACCGAAGCCAGTACCAAGGGCCAAATCTTTGAGTGATTCAATACCATTAAAAGTTGCCTCTGGGTCATCTACATTATCAAAGACATTCCAAATGTTTCCAGCGTCAGCGAAAAAAGCTCCTTTGAAACTACCGGCAATCGGAAATCGGTATTCTAGGTTAAAAGCTAATTTTAAATTTGCTTCATTGAAATCATTTGCTGCATTGGTTCTGCCAGGGCCAAGCTCATAAGGTCTCCACGCGCGGTTATCGTTTGCTCCCCCAGCAAAATAACTCCGAACAAAAGGAATGTTATCTGAATTTCCATATGGAATTGCTATACCCAGAAAACTTCGAAAGGCGAGAACGTTAGAACCTGAGAGGTCCCAGTATTTGACATAATCAAACTCTGTTTTTATATATTGAGAGTAGGGTACGCCAAAGATTAAAAGATCATTGTCATCTACTGCAGGGTCGTTATTCTCTTCATCAAATGGAATTATATATGATAAAGCGGAAAGTAGATTTCCAGCACTTTCTATCTTAAACCTGAATTGGGAAAAACTATTATCTGTTACTCCTGTTCTATTGGTCGTATTAAAAGAATAGTTGCTGGCAAAAATCAAATTATTTTCAGTTAGCCTTCTTTGACGTTCGTTAATACTTCGAACATTGCTAATATTTTCTTGACTGGCTGGAATGTCACCGCCAAGAATAGAATCTATAAAAGTACTAGTGCCACTTGGTATGATTAAATTATCTCCGTTGAAAGAATTCTCTAAAATGGGATTGTTTTTAAAATCTTCATCACCATCATTTGCAATTTCATTTAAACGATCATAGGTGTTACCGTAGACAATAAAGAAACGTTCTTTATTTAGATTACGAACAAACTGAATATTCAATAGTTCAAGATTATTTTTTTTTGACTCTTTAGGTGTCCAATTATACCCCAGAATGGTATTGAAGGTTTGCTTGTCTAAACCAATATTTTTTTGAAAACTAGTTCCGATAGATAGGTTTGTTTGCGGCAGCATGTAATTGGGTATTACTCTGTCTGTATTTAAAATGGGAAACCAAATTCTTGGAAAACTTAAATTAATATCCGCACCGATCTCGGAGAAAGTGTCTTCCGTTTCTGTCTCGTTACTTAATAAGCCAAAAGAGCCATTTGCCGAAATACTAAGATTTTCAGCACCTTTAAATACATTTCTAATTAGTAAAGAAGCACTCGCACCAATACCAATTTTTCTTCTACTTGAGGTGGTAACCTCCAAACTCGGCGCAAAAGAATATTTTGGTTTTGTAGCTAAATAAATATCGGCAGATAAATTTGTTCTTGTACTGTCTTCGACAAAATTTAGAGAGGGATATTTGAATACATTCAAATTCGTTAATTGGCGCAGGGTTCTCAATCTATCAGTATCACTATAAATACTGTCCTTTTCAAAGAAAATAGCATTGGTTAAAGTCTTGGGTTTAAATCGTAATTTATTTCTATAAAAAACGGTGTAATCACCAAATCGCTCGAATTTCAATTCTCCCTCACTGTCATCACTAAGATAATCGGTATATACGTTGATCTTATCAAATTTGAAAACTTTGTATTCTGATGTAGTTACAGAATTTTCATCACGTTTTTTTAGGTTGTCAATATTTAACTCGATATCCATCAGGCGATCGTTGCCTACTTGGGTTGTATCACTTATGACATCATATTTTATAGCACTTTCTTGAAAATTATATACTCCACTATTTCTGAAAATAGTAGTAAGTCTCTCTCTTTCGCTATTGAAATTTTCAAGATCGAATTGCTGCCCAGCTTTGACGAAGGAATTTTCTTTTTCTAAATTGTAAATCGAGTCAATAGCACTAGATGCGATGTTATGGGAAACAGAATCGAGCTTATATGGGTCACCGAGATTAATATGATAATTAACAGCCACTCTTTGTTTCCGCTTTAAAAAGTCAATATCATATGAGGTTGTATTGTTAAAGTATCCTTTTGTACTGTAATATGCTTTTAAGCGCTCTAAGGTTCTTCTAGTTTGCGTTGTGTCTAGAATTGCCGGAGCTTCACCAATTTTTTTTAACCACTGACTAAGGCCTTTCACCATAAATGATTCCCCTAATCTATTCACCTGTTTTTCTGATAAAAAATTGGTTAAGCGTTCTTTTCGCTTGGGTTTTTTGTGTAGCCAATTTTGATAAGAAGAATCAGGATTTACCTTTGCAAGGTTATATAAGTTTAAACGTAGAGGATAGCCTAATAAATCACTATTTGGTTTTTGTATGATTAAACTTTCAATATCCTCACTAACTACTTTGGTACTATCCGTCCAAATGGTATTGCGCTTTATCAAAAGGTCGTTATCATCTACTCTTTTCAAAGAGTTACAAGACACAATTACCGTGGCTATCAATAATAAGCTTATTTTAGCGCGACAAGGTTTACCTGGTAAAAGGGTCTTCATAGGAATCAAAAATACGTTAAAAAACACATTAAATAAATGGTTGCTAAAAGCGAATTAAAACTAATACGGAGCTTACAGCAAAAAAAGTACCGAAATCAACATCAACTATTTTTTGTAGAAGGAAAAAAGACAATACAAGAACTTTTAAATTCAGATTTCAAACCCCACAGTGTGTTTTATTCTGACCAGAATATCCTTGATTTTTCAGCTCCTTTTCTTCATGAAATTTCCGCTTCAGAGCTCCAGCAAATAAGTATGCTCAAAAAGCCTAATGGTGTTTTAGGGGTTTTTCATATTCCGAAGCCAAAAGAAATAAATAACAAAGATTGGATTGTAGTGCTTGATGATGTTCGTGATCCTGGAAATTTAGGCACTATAATTCGATTATGTGATTGGTTCGGAATTCAAAATTTAGTTTGCTCCAGGAATACGGTTGATTGCTATAATCCAAAGGTGCTTCAGGCCACGATGGGTTCTATTTCAAGAGTGAATATTACTTATTTAGATCTCGCTAATTTTTTAAAGGGTGCAAATAGTATAATTTATGGTGCTTTCATGGATGGAAAATCAGTTTATGAAAGCGAACTTTCAGATAAGGGAGTTATTATTCTTGGCAATGAAGCTAACGGAATATCTGCACAAATAGAAGCTTTGGTTTCTCAGAAAGTAAGTATTCCGCAATATGGAAACAAAACCACAGAAAGTTTGAACGTGGCCACTGCATCTGCTATTTTATTGAATGAAATTAGGAGGCGTTAGTAAGTGTAATATGTTTTATTTTTAAGGCAGTATTCCGAGATTTTGACTTTGGCAATGTCTATTATTCAAATGTAAAATTGATAAATAAACCTCTCGTTCGCATGGCATCAATATTACCAGTCCATGGACTACTAGGGTTATTGTCAGGAACCAATTCATCAGTTATCGCGAAAACACCTCGAATTGAAGGAGTGAACTTGAAATATTCCAAGTAAAAATCTATTCCGAAGCCTAGCTCATAATTATAAACCCACTTTTTCATTCGAAAAGTACCCGAAGAATTATCATCAAGAGCGGTTTCATTGCTGCCTAAATTTAAAGAAGTAGAAGCACCTCCAATCAGAAAGGGTTTGAAGTTTCCAAAACGTCGCGTACCAACTTTTAAAAGCAAGGGGAAATTGATGTACGTTGATTTTACTTCGCGTATTGATTGTCCCTCTCTAAGTTCGGGGCTAGAAGAACTTAGTAGCTCTGGAAAACGTAATGTCCTTAGGTTATAAGCTAAGCCAGGTTCAAAACGCAAATCTAAAAATTCGTTAATCCGCATTTCACCTATGAGACCTACGGTGAATCCAAAAGATTTAGCAACCCAAATATCGGTCAAATCGTTTCCCTGAGCATCTGTCCCTTGATTATCTTTGTAGTCAAATTTAAAATCGTACTGATTCAGCCCTAAATAATAACCATAGTTTAAGAATTTTTTATCCTTATTCTCAATATTAAGAACTGGTTTTTCTTTAAACTGAGCTGACAATGGAGAACTTAGAATAAACATCCCAAGAAGAAGAAATACTAATCTATTCATTTAGTTAAATTATAAGGGTCTTTGCTTACACTGAATTTGGTTAGGCTTTCGTTGCAACATATATAGAAGCAACTCCAAAAGTTTGGGGTTTATTCTCTACCTCTATAAACCCGATTTTACGCAAAATATTGTTGAAGTTTTCGCCGTGTGGAAAAACCGCCGCAGATTCAGATAAATAAGTGTATGCGGAACGATCTTTTGAAAAAAGTCGCCCGACCAAAGGAAGAATATAATTACAATGAAAATAATACCCTTGCTTGAATGGAGTTTTAGTTGGTACTGACGTTTCGAGTACAACAAAGGTTCCAGAAGGTTTTAAAACACGATAAATTTCTGCTAGTCCTTTATCTAAAGTTTCAAAATTACGAACTCCAAAAGCTACAGTTATAGCATCAAACGTGCTATCATCGAAGGGAAGATTTTCACTGTCTCCCACTACCATTTCGATAGTTTCATGAAACTTTTTTTCATTGACTTTCTTTTTTCCAACCTCAAGCATTCCAGGCGAGATATCTAATCCGACAATTCTTTCCGCTCCGGTTTTGATCATATTTATGGCTAAATCGCCAGTGCCCGTGGCAATGTCAAGAATAGATTTAGGTTGTTTTTTCTTTAGAATAGCTACCACACGTTTGCGCCATTTGATATCAATACCAAAAGAAATAACACGATTTAGTCCATCATAATTACCTGAAATGGAATCGAACATCTGGGTGACTTGTTCCTTTTTGCCAAGTTCAGAATCTTTATAAGGAGTTACTTTTTTCGACATTATCAGCAAATTTTTGGCAAAGATACGATATAAGCCTGCATATAAGGTTCTTATTGAGATACAATAAAGTGACTGTGCCTTAGTTTAATACTTGTGTGAAATCGGTGGTAAGGTGACAAAAATTGTGTAGTTTTGCTCCGCAAATCTTTGCAAATTTTTCTTGAAATGAGCTGTAAAAAAGCCAAAATGTCTCAAGCGACATTTCTTTCTGAGTTGAGGTGGTTGTCAAAAACCGTTTCTAAACAACAATAGTGGTATTCGATGAAAATTATAATTGCTGGCGCTGGTGAGGTAGGCTTTCATTTGGCAAAACTACTTTCTTACGAATCTCAAGATATTACCTTGATTGATACAGACAAGGAAAGTCTAACTTATGCTGACAATCATTTAGATATTAGAGTGCTGCGTGGCGATGCAACTTCTATTGCTGTCCTAAAGGATGCTCAGGTACAGAATTCGAATCTAGTAATTGGTGTAACCTCTTCTGAAACAACGAACATAACGCTATGTATGTTGGCAAAGCAGTTAGGGTGTGAACGAACGATAGCGCGTATTTCGAATACAGAATTTGTTGATTGCAAAGACACTATCAAGTTTGATGAGTTGGGTATTGATGAACTGATTTCTCCTGAGGAACTGGCGGCAACTGAAATTCAACTGCTTTTAAACAAATCTGCATTTAACGATACTTACGAGTTTGAGGAGGGTGAATTGATCATGGTGGGTGTTTCTCTGCCCAAATCTGCCCCATTTGTTGGCAAGATGGTAAAAGAGGCGGCAACAATTTTTCCAGAATTGCATTTTATGCCTATTGCTTTAAAACGCATGGGCACTCAATATACAGTAATTCCCAGAGGTGATACGGTTTTTAAAGAAGGAGATCAAGTGTATTTCATCACAGTGAAAGAAGGAGTCGATGAACTTTATAAACTTACTGGTAAGAAAAAAGAGGAGATTAAAAATGTAATGATTCTTGGTGGCAGTAAAGTCGGATTTAAGGCGGCAAGAGATCTTTGTGCTAAAAAATTCAATGTAAAACTGATTGAAAAGAATAAAGAAAAGGCCTTTGACTTAGCAGATGACCTGCCAACAGCCTTAGTTATAAATGGAGACGGTCGAAATGTTGAACTTCTTGAAGAAGAGAGTCTTGAATCAATGGATGCCTTTATAGCGGTTACAGGAAATTCAGAAACCAATATCATGTCGTGTTTAGTGGCAAAGTCAAAGCACATTAAAAAAACAATCGCCTTGGTTGAAAACATGGATTATTTTCAACTATCTCATTCAATAGGTATTGATACTTTAATCAATAAAAAACTTTTGGCTGCCAATAATATTTTTAGACACATTAGAAAAGGTGATGTGGTTGCATCAATGCGTTTGAACAATCTAAATGCTGAGATTTTGGAATTTGTCGTTAAACCAGGTTCTAAGGTTACAGGTAATAGTATTCGCAACCTAGACTTTCCAAAAGAGGCCACTATTGGGGGAGTTGTTCGAGATGGTGTGGGCGTTATTGCTCTTGGTGGATACGAAATACAGGCGGGAGACCGTGTTGTTGTTTGTTGCTTACCTGAAGCAATTTCTAAAATCGAAAGACTGTTCTTGTAACATGCGACTAAATTCCAGAATTATTCTTCACATCATGGGTCTGCTATTATTAGTCAATGGCGGTTTTATGTTGGTGGCTGCTGCAGTTAGTTTAATCTATAAAGATGGTGCTACACTAGATATTTCTTTGGCCGCGCTGAGTACTATGTTTACGGGAATGCTACTCATGTTTGCTACGAGAAAGCATAAGAAAGAAGTACAGCGTAAAGAAGGCTATATAATTGTAACTTTTGGCTGGATTGTGATGTCCCTTTCGGGGATGTTACCCTATCTTTTTTCAGGTGCAATACCTGGAGTAACTAATGCTTTTTTTGAGACTATTTCTGGTTATACAACTACTGGAGCCTCAGTCGTTGATAATATTGAAGCCCTCCCGGAAGGAATTTTACTTTGGCGAAGTCTGACCCATTGGATAGGTGGAATGGGTATTATCGTTTTAGCAATAGCAATTTTACCGCTATTAGGAATAGGAGGTATGCAGCTTTTTGCTGCCGAAGCACCGGGCCCCAGTGCGGATAAACTTCATCCTAGAATTACAGATACAGCAAAAAGGCTTTGGTTGATTTATGTGGGTTATACCGCAGCTGAAACACTTCTATTAAGTATTGCGGGAATGTCCTTTTTTGATGCCATTAATCATGCTTTGGCTACATTGTCAACTGGTGGGTTTTCTACAAAGAATGCAAGTGTCGCTCATTGGAATGATACCCCAGCGATTCAGTATATCATAATGTTATTTATGTTCTTAGCTGGAAGCAATTTTGTCTTAAGCTACTTCGCTTTTAAAGGTAAAATACAACGAATCTTAAAAGACGAAGAGTTTAAGTTCTATGCCGGCTTTATTTTACTATTTACAATACTAGCCGCCGTGGTTATCTATTTTCAGGCAAATGTACCTGTTTCAGATTTTCATCCAATGGTTTTGGGTGAAGCGGAAAGTTCCATACGTCATGGGCTCTTTCAAGTTATCGCAATAGTTACTACGACAGGATTTGTAACTGCAGATTTCACAAGTTGGACACCCTTTTTAACCATCTTTTTCTTTGGTTTGTTTTTCTTAGGAGGTTCAGCTGGTTCCACTGCAGGAGGTATCAAAGTTATGCGTCACTTACTTATTATTAAGAATGGAATATTAGAATTTAAACGAACCTTGCACCCCAATGCAATTATTCCTGTGCGTTACAATGACAAAACAGTAAAGGAACATATTGTTTATAATATCATAGCCTTTTTTGTGCTTTATATGTTACTCTTTATAATAGGGGCATTAGTCTTAGGAATTCTAGGGCTTGACTTTGAATCTGCTATAGGAGGGGCGGCTTCATCCTTAGGCAATGTGGGTCCAGCTTTGGGTAGCCTTAATCCAGTAAGTAATTTTAATAGTTTGCCCAATGCTGGCAAATGGTGGTGCGGATTTTTAATGCTCGCAGGAAGACTTGAACTTTTTACAGTATTAATTCTTTTAACACCTTATTTCTGGAAGCGAACTTAGTTCAAATTGATAACTAATCTTCAGGTAATGCTTCGAACTCTCTTCTGCGTTCGCCAAACCAAGCTTGCATTGCTTCTGGAGATTTCATAAGGTTCTGCATGTTATTCATTGCTTCAAGATGGGCGGAGTCACCTTTTTGAAACATCTCCATTGCATGTTTTTTACTAAGCTCAGCCATTTCTTCAAAAGTATCTGCTTGAAATTTGGTGTCACAAGCTCCTCCGAGCTGTTTGCATGTCATCGTCTTCATCGTTTTGGTATTTAGGTTCAAAAGGTTGGTTTAAAGTTACTTAGAATTTACTTGAAATCTAAGAACTGTCTTTGATTTTTCTGAGGATACTTTTCTTAAGTTGGAAAGATAAATCTCACAATGTTCTTTAGTAATGCTATTATTCACCTTTAAATAAAAAAACCGCATCAATTTGGAATTGGTGTGGTTTGAATATTTCAAGTGATTTTTTTAAGCCACAGCGGCTTTAATTCTAGAGATTGCTTCCCGAATATCTTTTTCCGAAGCCGCATAAGAAATACGAATACAATTGCCATTTCCAAATGCATCGCCAGTTACTGTGGCAACATTTGCATTTTCCAACAAATACATGGCAAAGTCAGAAGCATTGTTAATGTTAGTTCCATTTAAAGTTTTTCCAAAATATGCAGTAACATCTGGAAAAACATAAAAAGCTCCTTCAGGCTCATTACATTTGAATCCGTCGATACCGTTTAATAATTCTAGAATTAAAGTTCTTCTTCCTTTAAATTCGTCAACCATATATTGAACACGACTTGGCGATTCCACTAAAGCAGTTATAACGGCACGTTGCGCAATACAATTTGCTCCACTAGTTACTTGACCTTGCAATTTGTTGCAGGCACGAGCAATATATGTGGGAGCTCCAATATAACCAATGCGCCATCCAGTCATGGCAAAAGCTTTTGCTACTCCGTTTACCGTAACTGTTCTATCATACATATCCTCAAAAGCAGCCATCGAAGCATGGGCAGTAACGCCGTAGTTGATATGCTCATAAATTTCATCACTCACAACTACAATCTGAGGATGTTTTTTTAAAACATCAGCTAATCCTCTTAATTCTTCTATGCTATAAATTGAACCACTTGGATTACAAGGCGAACTATACCAAAGCATTTTAGTTTTCGGAGTAATGGCTTCTTCAAGCTGCTCTGGAGTCATTTTGAAATCAGTGTCTATAGAGGTTGTTACTTCTATTGGTACACCACCAGCTAATTTCACAATATCACTGTAACTCACCCAGTAAGGGCAAGGTAAAATAACTTCATCGCCTTCATTCAAAACTACCTGGGCAACATTGTAAAGTGCTTGTTTGGCTCCCGTCGAAACAACTAATTGCGATCGGTTATAGGTTAAATCATTATCCCGTTTTAATTTGGTGATGATTGCATCCTTTAAATCTACATAACCATCAACGGGTGTATATGAATTGTAATCGTCATTTACCGCTTGTATAGCGGCGTCTTTTATGTAGTCAGGAGTATTGAAATCAGGTTCACCTAAACTGAGTCCGATGATATCTTTGCCTGCTGCTCTTAATTCGCGGGCTTTTGCAGCCATTTCAAGGGTTGCTGAAGGAGTGACATTGTTTATTCTATCTGATAGTTGGTTGCTCATTAGAGTACGGGTTTAAAATGCACCCCAAAATTACAGCATTTACTATTCTTTTTTGTGAGAAAAAGGAATTGATTATTAACTATTTGAAAGCACTTTGTGAATAGCGTAAAAATAAGTAGCTCAATAATCGTGATTCGGCTTTTTAATTGTCTGAATGGATTATTGAGCTACTAAAAGAAAGCTGCTGTATAATTGCAGTTATACTTGTAAAGCTGGCTGTTTTCCTAATTCCTTCAAATGTTTAAAATGGGAAAAAATCGCTTTTCGCGTAGTTTTATATTCGTTATATGGTAAATTAAATTCCTTTGCAGTTTCCTTTACGATTTTAGAAATTTTGGTGTAATGAACATGACTGATATTCGGAAAAATATGGTGTTCGACCTGATGATTCAATCCTCCCGTAAACCAGTTTACAATCTTATTCTTTGTGCCAAAGTTTACAGTTGTAAACAATTGGTGAATAGCCCATGTATTTTTCATAGTTCCGCTTTCGTCTGGCAACGGAGTTTGTGCATCGTCTACAATATGTGCTAGTTGAAAGGTCACACTTAATATTACGCCAGCCACATAGTGCATGATAAAGAAACCTAGAAGAATTTTCCACCAAGCAATATCAACGAAGATAAGTGGGAGTACAATCCAAATCGTAACATATAGTAATTTGGTAATTACTAAGGTGCTCCAATTCACAGCAGGACTCGGTAGTTTACCATAAGAAAGTTTACGTTTCATGTAGCGGTACATTTGCTGAAAATCGGTCGTAATGGCCCAATTAAAAGTCAATAATCCGTAAAGAAAGACCGAGTAAATATGTTGAAATTTGTGGTGTTTTTGCCACTCTGCATGTTTTGAAAAGCGAAGAATGCGACCCGCTTCCATATCTTCATCATGCTCGTGAATATTCGTATAAGTATGATGCAATACATTGTGTTGTACTTGCCAGTTGTAAACATTACCTGCCAAAATGTAGATACTGCTTCCCATGAGTTTATTAACCCATTTTTTATTGGAATAGGAACCGTGGTTGCCATCGTGCATTACATTCATGCCAACACCGGCCATACCCACTCCCATAAGAATAGTTAGTAGCAAATTGGCCCAAGTAGGTAGACCTAAAGTCAATATTAGAAAGTAAGGGGTTAAGAACATTGCGAACATAATAATAGTCTTTAGATGCAATCTCCAATTCCCTGTTTTCTTTAATTTGTTTTCTTTGAAATAATCATTAACTCTTTTGTTCAAAGTCTTAAAAAACTGTGCAGAATCTTTTCTGGAAAATCGAACGGTAGTCTGGTTCATAGTAAGCGCATTTTTTTACAAAGGTAAGGGAATGGAATCCCTCTTTATCTGAATACTTTCCCAAAAAAAGAAAATATTAGTGCTTGTGAATATACTATTTTTGTTGAAATTTTAATTCAGATGGGGATAGAAATAGTGTTAAAGTATTTTCCTGATATCACTGAGGAGCAAAAAGAACAGTTTGGTCAATTGGAAAATCTATACAAAGATTGGAATCAGAAGATTAATGTGGTGTCCAGAAAGGATATTGATGAACTCTATATTCGTCACGTATTACATTCTCTCGGTATAGCAAAAATTCAACAGTTTCTCCCTGGAAGCAAAGTTATGGATGTAGGAACGGGTGGAGGTTTTCCAGGAATTCCCTTAGCCATTTTATTCCCTGAAACACATTTTACCTTAGTAGATTCTATTGGAAAAAAAATAAAAGTAGTTGAAGAAGTTGTAGAAGGTTTAGGAATTACCAATGTCACTTCAATAAATTCGCGAGTGGAGGAAATTAATGAGCAGTTTGATTTTATTGTAAGTAGGGCAGTCGCCTCAATGCCTACTTTTACACATTGGGTAAAAGGCAAAATCAAAAAAGAATCGATTCACGAACGACGAAACGGCATCTTATACCTAAAAGGAGGTGATCTTTCAGAAGAGCTCCAAGATTATCGAACAGCTGAAATTTTTAATTTACCCAACTATTTCGAAGAGGACTTTTTTGCTACTAAGAAGGTAGTTTATTTGCCACAAAAATTTAGGGGCTAACTAAGCACTTAAAATTCTGTTGAAAGAATAACGGCAATTTCGCGCGTAGTTTTTTACGAAGTTGACTATGTTTTTCTTGTTGTAGTTTTTATTTTTTTTGTCTGTATTATTATTTATCTCTTTCATAATCTGCAGCTTTTTTAGACCAGGGCAGGTGATTTTTAAATTAATTTACAATTACTTAACGTTAAATTTACATTAAAATTGTTTAAAAATCAATTTTAGAGAATTTAAATAGTTGATATACAGATTTTAAGGATAAGATAACACCTCAAATAAAGTGACGGTTTTTTGCATAAAAAAAGGTGCCAAATAGCACCTTTAATAAAGATATTTTTAGGAGAATTACTTGCTCCATGGCGGAACAACACCATTTGATCGTGCATAAGCAATTAATTGCCCTTTGTGCTCTCCATTATGCTCCATCATAGCTAAAAGCCCACCCAGTTTGTTCATTTTGGCAAAACCAAAATCGACTTCCTCATTAAGTGCAGCCGTCTCAACCATTGTGATTTTGTCAAGAACAAACGCATTTGACTTTTTCAAAGCGGCAATAATATTATCTTTTCCTGTGATTTTGCCTAAATTCATCATATCAACATCTTCCGGCGGAGCAAACCCCATTTTAGAAGCTAAAAAATAATTTCCCCCCGCTACATGCATCAGGGCCTCTCCCACAGAATTAACTCCCTCTGCAGGCCTCCAGTCGTACTGCTCTTCAGAAAAGGCCTCGGCCAACTGAATAACTTGATCTTGATTGCCAGATAAAACGGCTTGAATAGTAGTTTGTGCAAGATTGTCTTGGGCGTGCATAGCAAAGAACGATAATGTCAAAACTGACATTAGTAAAAATTTCATTTTCATTTTTGTGTTTTTAAGTTAAAAAATCAGTTACCTAAGGGAACTACTCAAATGTACTGAAATATTCGAAGTTAATTTTACTTGAGTTTTTTTACAACCTTAAAAAAGTAGTGGGTAGTATCTCTTTCTTTACTCTTGAAGTTGCCCTTCATCGTAAATACCATTCTTATCAACGTACATATGACTCATTTTCTTTTTTCTAAAGCTTTCGGGATCTGCATTCTGTACTATCTTATTTTTGTAATAGACATGCCTTGAATCTTTTGCATACCAATAATCTATGATTTCAAAACTTTTTGCATCGATATCATGTCGCGGAGTGCCATCGCAGTATATCGTATTTGAAATCTTTAGAAAATAGTGATTCAAATATTTTACTTCGGATTCATTGATGTAAGGTATGGAAATTAGATGCGGGCTATCTTCTGTAAAAAAAGAGAGCCAATACACATTTTTATCATCAAGTGCATGATCGCTTTCACCTAGAATTTTAAGAGTGGATGGATTTGCTTCAAAAAAACGGAATTTTTGATCCTCTTGAACAAATGTTTTGCTGGCGTCTTTGGCGAAATAGAGGTTTAGTACTTCGAAGCTATCAAAATCTGCATCGACCTTATTATTCTGGTAAAAATGATTTATTCCGTCGTTAGCCCAATCGCCGAGTGTTCGGGAGTAGGTTTTAGGATTGGCACCTTCCACCACTTGAACCACTCCCTCATAGCTTTCGCCATTATGAATTTTGTTAAAAACATAGACGTGATTTTCGTCAAAACCTACATCGCTCAAATATTCTTCATCTTTAACATAAAAATCAGCTAGGTCTATACTTCTATTTTCTACTGGGAACGCCTCAAAATAGATTCGGTCTTTATCCTTACTTAGCCATCTACTCAAAACTTCAAAGCTAGCGAAATCTGCTGGTATTTCACTGTTGCCCAATTCAAACCAATTGCCCATAGGGCTATAGCGAATTTGGTTTTCTGAATTGTTGTAGTAATGACTATCAGATTTTTCCGCGTCAACAGGATTTCCCAGCGGACTACAGGCTTGAAAAATCCAAAATAAAGGAGCTATGAGAATTTTGAATAGGGTTTTCATCTTTGGTTGGTGCATGGTTAAACTGCTACTAACTAATATAAATAGGAACGAAAAGGCCAAAGATACATTGTATGTTTCGGAGGGCTCAAAAGCAAAGACCCTAGACTTCTGTTTTCGAAATGATTCGAACCAATGAATATTGGATGCTCGATCCGTCAACAGGCGGATTTTTTATACTGGTTTTTCTAACTGTAATTTCATAAACGAATCCTGATTCGAACGAAAAGCCTTCGATACTATCTTCAAAGTAGAAATATTCCCAATCGTCTGTACCGATTGTATCACCTTCTTGAATTAAAAGGCATTTTCCTGATTGAACACCTTCGCAGTCAACGGTATATGAATTAATCCGAAGGAGAACTTCTTCAATAGCTGAATCATTGTTGTCAGAGCAAGAAATGAAGAAGATGCAAGTGAATAGACAAAGTAGGATAGAATTTTTCATAAGACTTGTTTCTTTTTTTTTATGAGATAAAAATTCAAGAAAAGGTTGGGCATAAAAAAGCCCGTACCTAATAAATCTAACGGTACGGGCTTTTAATTATTATAAGAAATGGATTACCCTAAAAATGGATACCTATAATCCTCTGGAGTTACAAATGTCTCTTTGATAAGTCTCGGAGAAACCCACCTTAACAAGTTTTGTGCAGAACCCGCTTTATCGTTGGTTCCGGAAGCTCTAGCACCACCAAAAGGTTGTTGACCAACTACGGCCCCTGTTGGTTTGTCATTAATATAGAAGTTACCTGCGCAGTTCTGTAATGCTTTGGTCGCTTCGTCAATGGCGTACCTATCTGCAGAAAGTACAGCTCCTGTTAATGCGTATTCTGAAGTTTCATCGACCAATTTTAATGTCTTGCCCCAGTTTTTATCATCATAGACATATATCGTCACAACGGGACCGAAAAGTTCAGTTTCCATTGTGGTATATTTTGGATCGGTTGTTACGATAACCGTAGGCTCAATAAAATATCCTTTTGTTTTGTCGTAATTACCACCAACAAGAATCTTGGCTTTTTTGTCTTTTTTAGCTTGATCAATATACTTTGCCAATTTGTCAAACGAACCTTCATGAATCACAGCAGTAATAAAGTTAGACATATCTTCAGGTGATCCTGGAGGGTTGAAAGATTCAACATCCTTTTTAACTAAGTCCAAAATTCTAGTGGCTTTTGACTTCGGAAGATAAACACGCGAAGCAGCACTACATTTTTGACCTTGGAATTCAAAAGCACCACGAACTATTGCCGTAGCCACTTGTTTGGGATTGGCAGACGAATGTGCCAAAATAAAATCTTTGCCACCAGTTTCACCAACAATTTTAGGGTAGGTTTTATAGGTGTGGATATTATTTCCGATTTGTTTCCAAAGTTCTTTAAAAACGTATGTTGAACCTGTAAAATGAATACCAGCAAAATCAGGACTCGCCAAAACCGTTTTTGTAATCATTACAGGATCTCCATAAATTACGTTGATCACTCCATCAGGTAATCCAGCTTCTTTGAACACATCAACAATTACTTTTGCAGAAAAGATTTGGCTGTCACTTGGTTTCCAAACAACTACATTACCCATCATTGCAGCACTTGCAGGAAGATTTCCGGCAATAGCAGTAAAGTTAAAAGGTGTTATTGCATATACAAACCCTTCTAAAGGTCTATACTCCACCCTGTTCCAAATACCCTCCGCAGAATCGGGTTGTTCTTCATATATCTGCGTCATGTATTCCACGTTGAAACGCAGAAAGTCAATAAATTCACATGCTGCATCAATCTCAGCTTGGTGAATGGTTTTTGACTGCGCAATCATGGTTGCTGCATTGATTTTGGCGCGGTAAGGTCCGGCAATCAATTCTGCCGCTTTTAGGAAAATAGCAGCGCGTTGTTCCCAAGTTAAGTTGGCCCAAGTATCTCTTGCTTTTAAAGCCGTATCGATGGCTTCGGTAACATGTGATTTGTTGGCAATATGATATTTACCTACTTTATGTTTATGATCATGTGGAGGAGACATCGGTTTTGTTTTTCCAGACTTTATTTTTTTCTTGCCGATGTACATAGGTACTTCAACAGAACCATTGAAATATGATTTGTATTGTTTAAGAACAGCTTCACGCTCTGGAGTGCCTGGAGCGTAGCTTTTTATTGGTTCATTAAATGCAGTTGGTACTTGAAAGAAACCTTTTCCCATGGAGATATTTTTTGAGATTTAACTTGCTCAAAGGTAAGGAAACGTTTGTTGTTTTTGTAACAGAATTTCGGAAAGAAGTATGAAATATTGAGATAAATAAAAGATATCCAATACCTGGATCGAAATTGAATTTGAACTTAAAATTTGAGTTTGAATTTGATTAGTTCAATGCAAACGGAGCACTAAACTTAAAGGTAGGAATGTAAACTCTAAATTTCTCAGTAGAACTAAAATTTACCATGTTGTAGTAACCTCTCATAGCTCCAATGGGAGATGCTAGAAGACATCCGGAATTGTAGGTGTGCGATTCTCCTGGTTTGATAACTGGTTTCTTTCCAATTACACCTTCGCCGTCTAAAACTTCCATTTCATTGAGGGCATCAAATATTTCCCAATGACGAGAAGTCAATTGTACAGAGTCTTTGCTCTGATTTTCAATTGTGATTGTATACCCAAAGGCAAAGTGCATCTTATAGTTTTTGAAAAAGGTACCTTCAAAACTTGTATTTACTGAAACTTTAATGCCTTTTGTAACCTGTGTAATCATAATGTTTTTGTTCTAGTAGGTAAATGCGCTTCCTGTAAAAAGGATTGCCATCGCGAACATGGCTAAAATAAAGAAAATAGTATTTAGAAAAATATATTTAACACTAGTTTTAAAAAATCCTTGTTGGTAGAATTTCCGCATCGCTAAAAACAGATAAATGGCAAAAATTAAAAAGAAAAGCCATCCAGTGTAAATATTAAAAATGGAATCTACTAAAAAGCTAATTATGAGCAAGATAAACAACAAAGATTGATTATGAAAGCTAAATACAAGATGTTCGGTGTAGGTGTATTTTTTTCGGATGTATGCCAGCCAAATAAAGAAAGCGAACACCGGAAGGAAGAAAAATATAAAAAAGGGCAATCGAGAAACAACGCTACTGAAGAAACTTCCAGGTTGTTGTTTGAATCTTAAATAACTTCTTGCGGCGTTAAATGCAGCTTTGTTTTCTCGAGTGGAATCAATATTAAGTTCAGCTGGAATTTCTTCAAAACCGTATATTTTCTTTTTTTTCATCAGAACATTAAAAAACTCTCGTTTACCTCCAAAACGTGCCAACAATGACCTCTCATTTAATTTGGAGAAATGCTCGATTGGATTTGTCATCATGATTGAATCTCTCTTGGCTAGGTCGGACATAATATTTAGAGTGTCAAGGGCTTTGATTAGCTCTTTTTCTTCCTCTTTGATGGGGATGGAGTCAATTTGAACGAAATCGTCAGTTGAGAAATTGAGTGTTCCTACTTTGTCCCAAATACTCTTTTCTTTACCAACACCATATTTATCCCAATCAGAAAAATTATTGCTAAAGTTGACCATTAAGAAATAGATAATGGATAGACTCAGTAAAAATCGAAACGGATTAGTATATGAAACTCTTTTTCCGGCGATATAATCACGAGTTATCTTTCCAGGCTTTGTTAATAGTGCAGAAAATGTTTTTAGCAGTTTAGAATCATAAGAAATCAAACTGGCAAAAAACTCTTCAATAAAATCTTTAAGGGTTAGTTTTTTAGTACTGTTGGCTTGAGAACAGTTAGGACAAAATCGGTCACTAACATCTAATGGGTGATCGCAATTTGTGCATTCAACTCCTCGATATTGGAGTCCATAGCGGCCTTTTTGTTGAAGTGTTGGTTTGTTATCTTCCATCAGAGGTTGTTGATGGTCAAATATACATTTTTGCTAAAGGTTAATTGCTGATATTTCTTGAATTAGCAGAGCCAATACCAATGATACCGTCATAGAGGTCTCCAAAATTGCGATAGTAGACTAATACCAGATAGTTATTTTCTGTAAAATGGAAATTTCCTGATACCGTGTTTAAGTCCACTACATCGTCTTCTCTCTTAATCACGTATTTGTAGTTGTAAAAACCTTGTTTCATCATAACTATGCCTTCCATCATACCTGTATCCTCATTATAGGTCATTTTGTTCTCTTCTGTCAGAGCATAATTGTTGTGCTTTCCGAAGATATAGACTTCATCTAAAGCCAATTCCTCAGCATAGGGTAGTTTAAAGTGAATGTTGGTATATTCTGCTTCACGAGAAATATCGTTACCTTGAAGTGTGCGTATTACAAAGTCTCCATTTATATCAGGGTAGTAATTGTAAGGAATATTAAATCGGTAGCGATCTCCGAATAAATAATGATGATAAATATCTTCCAACTCAATGTGAGAAATAACCGAGGTGGGTGCTCGAAGGTCTTTAGTGTCAAAATTTAAAAACTCATTTCCACCATAAAAGCTGGTTTCCTTATCATACTTATAGACTAATTCACTGCCAATGGTAAATTGTGGTTTGACATTGTAAATGGCCGTTGGCCAATGATAATTTTGCAATATGGCTATTTTGACTTCCTTTTTCGGATTGACCAATTGAAAATTTGAAGCATTGATATTGATGTGAACAACTTGTTTTTCATTGAGATATTTAAAATCACGTGAGCGCTTCACTATTGCACCTACCTGAACGGCATCGTTATAAACAACAAACCTTCTAGAAAATTGAAGTTCATAACTATCATTATAAATTTCAATAACAAAATTGCCTGTTACTTTCAATCGAACATTCTCATTGGGAATTGTCAATCTGTAATTTGAATACGGTTGTAGCGTGTTGTAGCTATTGCCATAATCAATAATTCTTTGATTATCGACGCCTGAAAGGTATTGCGACTTTAAAAGCTGCGAAGGTGTCCAGTCATAATCACAATGCACAATCTTATAATAATAATCTTGCTCGCTGGCGAGAATATCATCAAATTCAAGGCGAATCGGTTCTCCAATTTTGACTACTGGAAATTGGTCTTCAGTGGGCCCTTTGAAAACAATAGATTTGATATTTTCTGGTGGATTTACCTCTTCTTGTACCTGTGCAAAAAGTGAGGTTGCAAAAAGAAAAAAGAAGACTTGTTTAAGGCTTAGACGCATTTTTGGGCAATTTATCAAACAAAGGTAAACAAAAAGCATACCTAAAAAATTAAGCTCGTTGTAATGCCCAAATTTCTAGGCAATAATTATGAAAACAAGCGTTTTAGTATTATTTTTGCACCAAATTTAGATAACCTTAAAGGTCTACGTTATATGTCTAAAGACATCCGAATTAAAAAAGGCTTGAATATCAACCTAGTTGGCGCCGCCGAACAAACTACTTCAAAAGCCGTTTTAAGTAATGTTTACGCAATAAATCTTGAAGATTTTCACGGAATAACCCCTAAAATGTTAGTAAAGCAAGGTGCTGAGGTGAAAGCTGGTGAGGCCCTTTTTTACAATAAGAACATTGAAGATATGTTGTTCGTTTCTCCGGTAAGTGGAGAGTTGATTGAAATTGAAAGAGGTGCTAGAAGACGCATTTTAACACTTAAGATTTTAGCCGATAAATCGCAATCTAACCTTGAGCATTCAAAATTGAATGTAGATAACGCATCTGCACAGGAAATCAAGGCACATTTGCAAAAGTCAGGTTGTTGGCCTTTTATCAAACAAAGACCCTACGATGTAATTGCTAACCCAGATACCACTCCCAAAGCTATTTTTGTTTCGGCATATGCAACAGCACCTTTGGCTGCTGATCCAAATTATGTGTTGCAGGGTAAAGAGGCTGAATTACAAGCGGCAATTTCTGCTCTGGCAAAACTAACTCCTGGAAAAGTTCATGTTTCTGTTGGAAAAGACGGAAGCTCACCTCTGGCTGGTTTGAATGGTATCGAATTACATAAAGTATCCGGGCCACATCCTGCAGGATTAGTCGGAACCCAAATTAACAAGATAGACCCAATTAACAAGGGTGAACTGGTTTGGACCATTTCTCCTCAAGATTTAGTGATCATAGGAGAGCTCTTATTAACCGGAGTATATAATCCTGAGCGCATTGTCGCTTTAGCAGGCTCTTCGGTGAAAGCTCCGAAATATTACAGAACAAAAATAGGCACTGAAGTTTCTACTTTCCTTTACGCTAGCGGTGTAAATGGTGAGAATTTCAGAGTAATTAATGGTGATGTGTTGACGGGTTCTAAGAGCAGTCAAGACGGCTTTTTGGGGTATTACAACAATACGGTTACTGCAATTCCTGAAGGCGATGATTATGATTTCTTCGGATGGAATAAGCCAATTTTTAATAAAATATCGGCTACAAGAGCATTGACTTTCTCTTGGTTGCAGCCCAAAAAGAAATACGATTTAAATACAAATACAAACGGCGAGCACAGAGCTTTTGTCTTAACCGGACAGTTTGAAAAAGTTTTTCCGTTAGATATTTATCCGATGCAGCTGTTAAAGGCCTGCATGTACAAAGATTTGGATGAGATGGAGCAGCTAGGTTTGTATGAAGTAGCACCTGAGGATTTTTCACTTACGGAATTTGTTGACGTATCTAAACAACCACATCAACAAATAATTCGCGAAGGACTTGATTTATTACAAAAAGAAATAGGATAAGATATGGGTTTAAAAAGTAAAATGCATGACTTAAAAATGAAGTATAAGGGCAAGAAGATGGCTCCGGCTATCAATGCTTTCCATACTTTTTTATACACCCCTGATGAGACTACGCATTCTGGTTCTCACGTTCGCGGCGCCGATGATTTAAAGCGAACTATGAACACGGTTATAATGGCCTTGGTTCCTGTTTTGTTGTTCTCTGTTTTTAATGCGGGGTATCAGCATTATTCGGCATTGAACGGTTTTCCCGAGAACTTCTCTTTAATGGAGCATTTCTTGACTTGGGATAACGCATGGATTGGTATCATTAAAATATTACCATTACTTGCTGTTTCTTACGGAGTTGGACTTCTAGTAGAATTCATATTCGCTGTAATAAAAGGGCATGAAGTAGAGGAGGGGTATTTAGTAACTGGAATTTTGGTCCCGTTAATTGTGCCCATTGACACACCACTTTGGATGTTGGCTGTAGCCGTTGTTTTTGGTGTAGTTATCGGAAAAGAAGTTTTTGGTGGAACAGGAATGAATATTTTGAATCCTGCCTTAACCATTAGAGCTTTCTTGTTTTTTGCCTATCCAACTTGGATGAGTGGTGATAAAGTTTGGGTACATGAAGCACGTGAGCGCTCAGAGGCTATTTTAGCGGGTGCTTCAAATATAGATGCTATTTCAGGAGAAACGGTTTTGGGCTATTTAGCTCAAAATAAAGGAGCGGAAATGGCTGCAAAATATGATGTTTGGGATATGTTCTATGGATTTATCCCTGGCTCAGTAGGAGAAACACCAACTTTATTAATTCTTCTTGGTGGTTTATTCTTAGTATTTAGTAAGATAGCGAGCTGGAGAATCATGCTAAGTGCCGTTTTAGGTTCTTTAGTAATGGGACTTGTATTTAATGGTGTTGTCGATCAAGGTTGGATTACGGAGACTAGTAAGTTTCATGGCTTGATGGAGTTCAAATTCTGGAAACACTTAATAGTGGGTGGACTAGCCTTCGGTATTGTCTACATGGCTACCGACCCCGTAACAGGAGCACAAACGAATCGAGGAAAATGGATTTATGGTTTCTTTATCGGATTCCTTTCTGTAATGATCCGTGTGTTCAATCCAGCATATCCTGAGGGAGTTTTCTTAGCGATCCTTCTGATGAACGTATTTGCACCAACGATTGATCACTATGTCATCCGTGGAAACGTAAACAGAAGAATGAAACGATTACAAAATGCAGTTATCCATCCAAAAGATTCCGATGGAAAAGCAGCAGAACTTCAAGCAGAAACAGTTTAGTTATGGCAATCAATACAGATAAAAATAGTTACACGGTAATCTTTGCAGCTATTATGGTTGTAGTGGTAGGTTCAATATTAGCTTTTTTGGCTTCTGGGCTTAGTACTAAAATCAAAGAGAACGAGCGTTTTGAAAAGCAGCAGAATATTCTTTACGCTATGGGCGTAAATGAAAATGATGAATCCAGTGTCACCTTTATTGCTAAAGATAAAGTAGAAAGTGAATTTTCGAGCTACATCAAAGAGCAGTTGGTTATTGAAGGTGATGAGATTACTAAAAATGACGAAGCCTTTTTAATCGATTTGAAAAAAGAACTAGCTGCTAAGAAAAAAGGTGAGACACCGAAGCTTCCAGTTTTTATTGGTGAAAAGGATGGTAAAAAGTATCATATTTTACCACTTTACGGAAAAGGCCTTTGGGATGCTATTTGGGGCTTTGTTGCGATAGATGAAACTTTAACTGTGCAAGGGGTTTATTTTGATCATAAGGCGGAAACCCCTGGTTTGGGAGCCAACATCAAACAACGCTATTTTATGGATGACTTCGCCGGAGAATCTATCTTAAAAGGAGATAGCTATGCGGGTATCGGTGTTGTTAAGGGAAATAATGATCCTTTAAATAAGACAAAAGATGATAATGAAGTTGATGCAATGGCTGGTGCAACGATAACCGGAAATGGGGTGACAGCCATGATTAAAGAGAGTTTGAATTTGTATAAAGGATATTTAGAAACTATTAGAGTAAAGTAATATGGGATTATTAACAAAAAAAGATGCTGGTCTAATTCTTGACCCACTTGCAGACAACAACCCTATTACCATTCAGGTTTTAGGTATTTGTTCAGCATTGGCAATTACGGCAGAACTTGAGGCTTCGATTGTAATGTCGGTTGCCGTTATTTTTGTTTTGGGTGTTGGTAATGTGGTGATTTCGTTAATGCGAAATATCATTCCTTCGAAGATTCGAATCATTGTTCAATTGATTGTCGTAGCTACACTTGTAATTATTGTAGATCAGGTGCTGAAAGCGTTTGCCTATGAATTGAGTAAAACACTTGGAGCTTTCGTCGGATTGATTATTACCAACTGTATCATTATGGGACGTTTCGAAGCTTTTGCCTTGGCGAACGGACCATGGAAATCATTTCTTGATGGAATAGGAAATGCCTTAGGATACGGTGTTATTTTAATCATCGTCGGGTTCTTTAGAGAATTGTTAGGAACAGGAACACTTTTAGGGTTTCCTGTTTTAGGTGACCCGATAGCAAAAACAGGATTGTATTCAATAGGTTACGAAAACAACGGATTTATGATTATCCCACCAGCAGCATTAATTGTGGTTGGAATTATTATTTGGGTGCAACGTATGAAAAACCCAGCCTTAGTAGAAGAAAATTAATTAGCGATTTAAGCTTAGAGTTATGATGGAACATATTGAATTATTTTTTAAATCCATTTTCATTGACAACATGGTATTTGCTGTCTTCTTGGGAATGTGTTCTTACTTGGCGGTTTCTAAAAAAGTTGCCACTGCAGTGGGTTTAGGAGCAGCAGTTATTTTCGTTTTAGCGGTTACGGTTCCTTTAAACTGGTTATTAGACAAGTATTTATTACAAGATGGTGCCTTGGCTTGGTTAGGAGAAGAGTACGCGGATTATAACCTAGGTTTTTTATCCTTTATTCTCTTCATTGCTACCATTGCTACAATGGTGCAGCTGGTTGAGATTGTGGTAGAGAAGTTCTCTCCATCGCTTTATAATTCCCTGGGGATATTTTTGCCACTGATAGCAGTAAACTGTGCAATTTTAGGAGGTTCTTTATTTATGCAAGCGAGAGAAATAGAAACCTTAGGCTTAGCATTGAATTACGGAGTAAGTTCTGGTATCGGTTGGTTCTTAGCGATTCTAGCAATTGCAGCAATCCGTGAGAAAATTAGATATTCCAATGTTCCTGCTCCCTTGAGAGGTTTGGGAATAACCTTTATTATTACTGGATTGATGGGAATTGGTTTCCAGAGTTTTGGAGGAATGTTGACAGGTGGTGATGAAGCTCCTGCAGAGGTTGAGGATACAACAGTTCAAACTATTGAAGAAGAGAAAAAAGAAGATTTAAAAGACCTGCCAGCCGGACAGGCAGGAATCGACGAAAAAGAGGTTTCTTATAACGATATAATACAGAATTAATATGATGTTAGCTACAAGTACACTTGGTACAATCGGAATTACAGTAGTCGCATTTTTACTTTTGTTAATGCTACTCGTGGCTTTGCTTTTATTTACGAAGCAGAAGTTGTCTCCTTCGGGTCCAGTGACGGTTACTATCAATGGTGAGAAGAAAATCGAAGTAAGTTCAGGCAGTTCACTGCTTACCACTTTAGGAAATCAAAAAGTATTTTTGCCTTCTGCCTGTGGTGGAGGTGGAACTTGTATTCAATGCGAATGCCATGTTATCTCCGGTGGAGGAGAAGCACTGCCTACAGAGACGCCTCACTTCTCTAAAAAAGAATTAAATCAAGGAGCTCGTCTGGCTTGCCAGGTGAAAGTAAAACAGGATATGGAAATTACCATTCCTGAGGAAGTATTCGGAATAAAAAAATGGCCAGCAAAAGTAGTTCGTAACTACAATGTAGCATCTTTTATCAAGGAATTCGTTGTTGAGATTCCTGAGGATATGGGGTACAAAGCTGGTGGATACATTCAAATCGAAATTCCAGAATGTGAAGTGAAATTCGCTGATATGGATATCACAGCACACCCAGAAGAGCATGATACTCCTGATAAATTCCAAGCAGAATGGGATAAGTTTAACTTGTGGCCTTTGGTGATGAAAAACCCTGAAACAGTAGAGAGAGCTTATTCAATGGCTTCTTTTCCTGCCGAAGGAAGAGAGATTATGTTGAATGTACGTATTGCAACGCCACCATGGGATCGTTCCAAAAACGGTTGGATGGATGTAAATCCTGGTGTAGCTTCTTCGTATATCTTCGGATTAAAAGAAGGTGATGATGTTATAATTTCAGGTCCTTACGGTGAATTCTTTATTAATGAATCTGATTCAGAAATGTTATATGTAGGTGGTGGTGCTGGTATGGCGCCGATGCGTTCGCACTTATACCACTTGTTCAAAACATTAAAAACGAATAGAAAAGTAACCTATTGGTATGGTGGTCGTTCGAAACGAGAATTGTTTTACTTAGACCATTTTTATCAATTGGAAAAAGACTTCCCGAACTTCAAGTTCTACTTAGCTCTTTCTGAGCCTATGGAGGAGGACAATTGGAAAGTGAAAGAGAATATAGATGCTCCTGGTGATGGTTTCGTCGGGTTTATACACAATTGTGTAATTGACAATTATCTGAATCATCATGAGTCTCCTGAAGATATTGAATTGTATTTCTGTGGACCACCATTGATGAACAAAGCCGTACAGAAAATGGGTGAGGATTTCGGAATTCCAGATGAGCATATCCGATTTGATGACTTTGGAGGATAATTATTGGAATGCCATCCTGAGCGCAGTAGAAGGCTTGCTATACGGATGTTTAAATAATATATAAAACAAGAACCGATAGCTAGCCTATCGGTTTTTTTATAATGATAGTTTGCCTCTTAAGAAGGAGGGAGTAATGAAGGTGTAAAAATGCAACCACTAACAGAACAAGAGCTTCATAATTTAGCCATGAATATTGTTGGAAAACAATTGGAAGAGGCCGGCTACGAATTTTTGGCGGTTAATAGTGAGTTGAAGAAGAATCCGCAGTTTGTTTGTACCAAGGATAAAAAGTTGAGCTTTGTGGTTGTAAAAAGTATCGAATATCCCGGAGATCCAAAAGATATTGAATTCTTTCGTGCCGATTTGAATAAGATGCGAGATCATGCCCTAAATTTTGAAGCGGATACTTTTTATGCCGGAGTCGGTTTGGTGAATGCATCTGATTACAATTTACCAGTTTACTTGAATGAAGAATATATCGTTGATTATGATGGATTGGTTAAAATCTAATTGTCATTCCCGCGTAGGCGGGAATCTATTGATTCTACTCATGGTTTTTCTTTTAGGCTCTTGCACCCCAAAAGAATCCAAAATCTATAAAAACCAAAACGTTGGGGGAGCCTTGGGCACGTCATATAACATTATCTATTTGGCGAATCAAGAACTGGACTATCAGAAAGAAATCGATTCCGTATTTGCTACGGTGAATAAATCGATGTCCACTTATATTCCTGATTCTGATATTTCGAAAATAAATCGAGCAGATTCAACGGTAGTTGTTGATGAGATGTTTCAAGAAGTATTTCAACTATCGAAAGAGATTTACGAAAAAACTGATGGATATTTCGACCCGACTGTTGGCACTCTTGTCAACGCCTGGGGTTTTGGACCTGGAAAAGAAATTTTACTTGACAGCACACGAGTAGATAGTTTGATGCAGTATGTGGGATTTGATAAAGTCAGATTAACTCCTACCAAAACTATTCGAAAGAATAATGCAAATATCCGTTTTGATTTTAACGCTATTGCCAAGGGATATGCCATTGACCGACTGGCCTTGCTGTTGGATAAAAAGAACATCCAAAATTATTTATTGGAGGTAGGAGGAGAGCTGGTGGCCAAAGGAAAGAATGTTGTAAATCAAAGACCATGGGGCGTCGGAGTTCAAGACCCAGAAGCGGAGCGGGCAAAAGTATCAATTCAGCTGAAAAATAGAGCCATGGCTTCTTCAGGTAATTACCGCAAGTTTAGGGTTGACTCCTTTACCGGAGAGAAATACGTACATACCATAAACCCTAAAACAGGCTTTACCAAAAATGGAAAAATTTTAGGTGTAAATATTTTAGCAGATACCTGCGCCGAGGCAGATGCCTATGCTACCGCTTTTATGGCGATGGATATAGACGATACGATTAAATTCTTAAGCAATCAGAGCGCATTGGATGCCTATGTAATATATTTTGACGAAAGAGGTGAAACCCAAGAGTTTATTACTGAAGGTTTTAAAGAACTAATCATCAAATAGAACTACCCTACTTTAAAGTGTCTAAAATGCGTTTACAGCACGTCAAAGCGACATTACCTAACAATCAGATTTTTAGCTTTTGACCATGAACCTGAACGTGCTACAAGTTGATACGTTCCTTTTGCCAGCCAACTAACATCTATCATTTGCCCCGTATATCCCTTTAAAGAAAGTACTTCAATACCGGAAAGAGTATAGATGGTGTATTCAATTTCGGCAACATCTGCAAAATTGCTGACCACAACATTTACTTCAGTAGAGGCCGGATTAGGACTAATCGTAAGGTCAGGCTCATTTTTGTCTTGGCTGGGTAATTCTGAAACTATCGCTGTTAGGGATTTACTTGAATTCGCAAAAGGAGACAAGACACTTCCTGGTAAGACCTCTGTTGGCATTTCGCCGTTGCCGTCACTTGGCTTGCGCCATGCGACGGCTAAGTTATCTCCAAAAGCATCTTCTTTCATTAAGGCCTCTATGTAGTATCTATTCCCTTGTTGCAAAAGAATCCCTTGAGATTTTTGTGTTGCAAATTTGTCCCATTGCCTATTACTAGCGTAAGATTCGTGATGTGCTATGCGCACTTTGTCTGACGAATCTTCTGTTGTGCTTAAGTTTAACTCTGTGTGATTATTACCAGCTATGTAGAAATAGTAGGTTCCTGTTTCTGGTGGACATAGGTAACCATGTACTCGCACTCCATAATTATCACCCTGGTTCTTTGGAATCTCGAAAATTGAAAGTTCTGAACTATTAGAAGGATTATCCGGATAATTCTTTGCGTTCAGCAAGTTTGATATGGTTAAACCGCCAATTTCATCGTAACGTTCCATTAGAATGGTGCCACTAGCATTGCATGTGCTTGGGTTGCCAGCAATTACAGTAACAACCGCCTGTGCGGTAAAACCACCGTCATTGGTCTTAGCCGTTATTGTAACTGTGCCCTGCGAAACGCCTTTAACAAGTCCGTTGGTATCCACGCTGGCCACCGATGCATCACTAACAATATAATTTACAGATGGATAGCTTGCGTTAGAAGGTGAAACCGAAGGGGAAATCGAAGCTATTTCATTCTCTGAAATAGTAAGGGAAGGGGAAATCGATATTCCTGTAACTGGAATAAAATCGCTTGCCCTAGGTGACAGCACACTACCAGGAATTACCTCAGAAGCTACCGTACCATCACCTTCGCTTGGTTTTCGCCATCCAACGGCAAGATTATCACCTGCACTTGCCTCCTTCATTAAAGCCTCTATGTAGTAGCGCTTCCCTTTTTCTAAAGAAATTCCTTGAGATTTTTGCGTTGCGAATTTGTCCCATTGTCGATTACTGGCCCAAGATTTGTGATGTGCAATGCGCACTTTGTCTGCCGAATCATCTGTTGTACTTAAGTTTAGTTCCGTGTGATTATTGCCGGCGATATAGAAATAATAAGTGCCTGTTTCCGGGGGGCAAAGATATCCACTTACTCTTACGCCGTATTTGTCTCCTTGGTTTCGTTGTATCTCAAACGAAGTCAATTCAGAGCTGAGAGATGGAGTATGGGGATAATTTGTCGCATTAAGCAAATCGGATATGGCCGAACCGTTTATATTGTCATAGCGCTCCATAAGAATGGTGCCGTTTGCGGTACAAGTATCTGTTGCCGAACAATCTAAAGAATATTCAGCTTCATCATTTTTATACCATCTACTTTGAGCAAGGGCTATATCAACATCTGCAACTTTAATACAGGTTAAATCAGGATTACCTCCTGAAAGCGATAATACGTCTATATTGGTCTTTGATAGATCTAGCGTTTTAAGTTTTGAGCTATATATATTAAGCCTATCCATAAATGCATTTTCGGGTAAGTATAATTCTTCTATAAACCCTAAATGGTTGCCATAATTGTCAAACCCCATTTCAAGATTTTTTAATAAGGTGTTGTTCGTTAGATCCAATACTTTAAGGTTGCGATTTGCTATTATAAGGTCCGTCAGTTCAATATTTTTAGAAAGATCTATTTCAGAAAAAATAGTAAACCCTAGAGAGAGTGATTTAAGTTTAATATTTTTAGAGAGATCTATTTCAGGAAGAGTAGTTGACCATAGATAAATTGTTTCCAGTTTTAGATTATTCGAAAGATCTATTTCAGAAAGATTGGTATTACCAGTCAGATTAAGAAATTCAAGTTTGAGATTATTTGAAAGATCTATTTCAGAAAGATTGGTGTTATAACAATTTAATGTTTTCAATTGAGTAAGTTTTGAAACATCAAGTTCGGTATTCGAGTTTGAAGAACAATCAAAATACTCTAGGGCAGTAAAATCTTCAATACCTGTAAAATCTTGTACATCAGGTCCGACGATTCTAACAGTTAATTCTTTGATAGTATTTATATTACTGGTAAGCACATAATCATCTAAAACATCATCATACCCTAAATCGATTAAAGCTTGTTCAAATTTGTCGTCAGGTACAAATGTAAGTTCGTTTGAAGTATTGCCACAGTTTGTTGAAAAAGTGTCATCATCATCAATATAGGTTTCCCATTGATTAGCTGCGCTTAAATCAGCTACCTGAATGCAGGTTAATGCATTGCGGCGGGCATTTAAAAATCTCAATGAAGTATTCTTAGTAAGGTCTAAAGATTTTAATTCATTACCAGAAAGTTCTAAATACTCTAAATCTATGTTTGTTGAAAGATTGATTTCAGTAATAAAAGTATCCTCAATACTTAGAAGTCTTAAGAGGATATTATCGGATACATCTATCGTAGATATGGCATCGCCCCTAACAGTTAGCTCCTCCAAATTGAGATTGTTTGAGACATCAATTTCTCTAATCTGTGACCATTGTATATAAAGAATTTTTAGTGCTAAATTTTGACTTACATCAATTCTCTCTAATGGGGTTTCGAATGCATAAAATGTTTGTAACTTTAGATTTTGTGCTACATTGACATCCGAAATTCCAGTTTCAGAAATATCTAATTCTTCTAGTTCCTTGTTATTTGTAACATCTAACGAAGAAAGTGATCGGTTAGAATATAAGTCGAGTTTTTTTAGTGACATAAATTCTTCAATACCTGTCAAATCTGCAATACCCAATATACTATTCAAGTTAGAATTAGTAAGGTCTAAATCGGTAATGGTATTGATATTGCTTGTCAACACATAATCATCTAAAACATCATCATATCCTAAATCGATTAAAGCTTGTTCAAAGGCATCGTCGGGCACATAGGTGCGATTGGGCTCTTGGGCCAAAACAGTGTAAAAGGAAAATAGGAGTACAAAAAGGAGTAATTTTTTAATCATTTTTCAATAGCTTGGTTAGTAGGATAAGAGTACAACAAAAGCCGATGAAAAGCACGTCAAATCGGTAAAGGGCAGAGTAAATTCGATGAAATACTACTAATTTATTGAGCGTTAATTCTTATAAACAAGCGGAATTATTTCTCCTTTAGCAAGGCGATATTTTTCGATTTCATTTGGAGGCATTGAAGCAGTGTAATCCACTTCCTTTACTTGAAACCCAATACTTCGTAATTTTTTAAAATAATCTCGCCCATAAATGCGCACATGGTCGTACTGACCAAAGATTTTAGCACGTTCTTTTTTATCCGTTATACTATCATCTTCAAAAGTAATTGCCCTATTCAAGTCCTGCGGAATCTGAAAAATACCCCATCCACCTGGTTTTAAAACCCGATAGAGTTCCCGCATTGCTTTCGTGTCATCGGGAATGTGTTCTAAAACATGATTACAAAAAATAACATCGAAAGAAGCATCTTCAAAAGGAAGGTTACAAATATCAGCTTTTACATCTGCTAAGGGAGAATTTAAATCGGTAGTTGTATAGTCTAGGTTTGTTAGTTTTCTGAACCTTTTGTAAAAGGCTTGCTCAGGTGCAAAATGTAAAACTTTTAAGGGAGCCGTAAAGAAATCTGTCTCGTTTTTTAAATACAACCATAACAAGCGATGGCGCTCGAGAGATAGGGTAGAAGGAGATAAAACATTTTCTCTAGGACTTTCATAACCATAAGGTAAAAAGCTTTTAAACTGCTTTTCATCAATTGGGTCAACATGAGTATTTCCCCGCATAGAAAAAGCTAGGATTGGTCTCGCCAAATAACTTAGCTTAATCAATAAAGGTCTCGGAATGGTATTCAGGATGTATTTGAAAAGTTTCTTCATCCTATGCCTCTAGAGCTGAAGTTTTTTCTGGCGGAATTCTTCTTCCACATCACTTTGAATTCCAAGCGCTTCATAGACATATTGGAAAGTGGATAATAACTCTGGTTTTCCATCAACTAAGGCAACATTGTGTTCAAAGTGAGCGCTAGGTTTTGCATCCGCAGTAAGAATAGTCCAACCATCTTTTAGTTGTTTGATACGTCGCGTTCCTAAATTGGTCATTGGCTCAATGGCAACAACCATTCCCTCCACAAATTTTTTACCTCTGCCTCTTTTTCCGTAATTGGGCATTTCAGGGTCTTCGTGCATTTTACGTCCTAGTCCGTGACCTACCAATTCGCGTACAACACCATACCCATGGTCTTCTGTAAACTTCTGAATGGCATAACCTACATCACCAACACGGTTTCCTTTTTTGAATTGACGAATACCAACGTATAGAGATTCCTTAGTTACATCAAGCAATTTTTTGGTTTCTGGGTCTACCTCACCCACTTCAAAAGTATACGCATGATCTCCGTAGAACTCATTTTTCAATACTCCACAATCAATAGAGATGATATCACCCTCAACAAGAGGTTTCTCATTTGGAATACCATGCACCACCTGAGCATTCGGACTCATACAAAGTGAGTTCGGAAAGTCATATAAACCTAAGAAACCTGGCACACCTCCGTGGTCTCTAATGAAGGTTTCGGCTAGTGCGTCTAGCTGCAATGTAGTTACTCCGGGTTTAACCTCTTTAGCCAACATACCTAAGGTTTTGGAAACGATTAAAGCGCTTTCGCGCATCAATTCTATTTCTTCAGCTGTTTTTACGATAATCATAGTCGGCAAAGGTAAAGTTTTTGCAAGAAATGTCTAGACCAATGGTTTTTGTGTCATTAACTCTGGTTGCGGAACACCCATCAATTTTAGAATTGTTGGTGCTACATCTCCTAATACGCCATCTTTGATTTCTTTTAATTCCTTGTCAATCAAAATCAATGGAACAGGATTCGTAGTATGGGCCGTATGTGGAGAACCATCAGGATTTATCATAGTTTCACAGTTGCCATGGTCGGCAATCAATAAGGTTGTATAGCCATGTTTTAAACCCGTAGTAATTACTTTTTCGACACAGGTGTCAACAGCTTCACAAGCTTTTATAGCGGCAGGCATAGAACCTGTATGACCAACCATATCTCCATTTGCAAAGTTTAAGCATACAAAATCTGTAGTTTCTTTTTCTAGCTCGGTTGTCAAGGCATCTGTCAATTCGAAAGCAGCCATTTCTGGTTTTAAGTCATAGGTAGCCACTTTAGGGGAGCTTTTTAATATTCTCGATTCGCCTTCAAAAGGCTCCTCTCTTCCACCAGAAAAGAAAAATGTAACGTGAGGATATTTCTCGGTTTCGGCAATTCTAATCTGTGTTTTATTCGCTTTTTCTAGTACTTCACCGAGCGTTTCTTCAATATTGTCTTTGTTGAATATAACTTTAATACCTTCAAAAGCATCGCTGTAGTTTGTTATGGTTACGTAGTATAGGTCTATTTTTTTAGTATTGTACTCTGGGAAGTCTTTTTGATTCAACATTTCCGTTAATTCTCTACCTCGATCTGTCCTAAAGTTGAAAAAGATAACTACATCATCTTTTTGAATGCTAGCTACGGGTACATTACCTTCCGTAAGAATTAGAGGTTTGATAAACTCGTCCGTGACATCGGCATCATAACTAGCTTGAATTGACTCAGTCGCATTTGATGTTTTTGTTCCAATTCCATTAACCAAAGCATCATAGGCTAGGTGAACACGTTCCCAACGGTTATCTCTATCCATGGCATAATAACGGCCTGTTATTGAGGCTAGCTTCGTATTTGTTCCTTCGATATACTTTTCTAAATCTGAAACATACCCCTTTCCAGATTTAGGGTCAACATCTCTGCCATCGGTAAAAGCATGAACAAAAGAGTTTACTCCAGCCTTGTTTGCTGCATCAATAAATCCTCTTAAATGACTGGTGTGCGCATGTACCCCGCCGTCGCTAAGTAAGCCTAAGAAATGAACATTTTTATCGTTTTCGGAAGCATATTGAAGTGCATCAACGAGCTCTTTTTCATCTTTTAAGGTACCCTTTTCAATAGCTAAATTGATTTTTGCTAAATCTTGATATACAATACGACCTGCACCTAAATTCATATGACCAACTTCGCTATTACCCATCTGGCCCTCTGGCAAACCTACGTGCAGTCCATCTGTACGAAGCTGTGCATTAGGATATTTGGTATATAACCCATCTATAAAAGATGTATTTGCATTGTCTATGGCGGACACTTTGGGATCTGGAGATTTGCCCCATCCATCCAAAATCATCAATATTACTTTTTTGTTCATTTCGATTTCTATTGGAATCTCAAAAATACCATGATTTGACTTGTATCGCTACTAATTTGAAAAGCTTTTTTGATTTTCGTTGCCACTTTTATTAAGTCTTAAATAAAACTCAAAGAATTTTCATTAGATGTTAAACTTTAGTTATTTAACTGTTAATCATGACACAAAAACCTATAGACGCAGTCTATATTTATATAATCATAATTTATTCATCAATCCACCCGCCGTAAGCGGGTCTAAATTCACTCATCATGAAAAAAACGATTTTGACTGCTGTGGCATTTTGTATGCTATTGGTAACAGATGCTGTTGCCAAAACTGAAACAAGTAACAACAATGAAGATGTTACGGAACTAGTTGTAAAAAGGGAATTAAGTACTTTTTGTAAAGCAATTATGAAGGGGGATATAAATACTGTGAAGCGTTTAATTGACCTTGGGGAAGATGTGAATGCCAAGTCTTTAGGAATGACACCGGCTATTTTTGCAGCTCGTTATAATAAAGCCGAGATTTTGGAGGTGTTAATTAGCAATGGAGCTGACCTTACCCTTAAATGTAATAAAGGTTGGACGATTGTCAAGCATGCGAAACTTTCGAATGCGAAAGAAGTACTCGAAGTACTTAAAAATACTGTTTGATAGCTAGAATGTTTATTCATCAATCAAAAAACCCGTTCGCCACGAGGAAAACGGGTTTTTAAATTCTAATAAATCATCAGTTCAACATATGTTCAAATAAAAGTTTTTCTATTTTATTAGAAATCCCAACCATTAAATGCACGGTCAGATAAGGCATAAATTGCCATCAAAATCATGAGCGCCGAAAATATTGAATATACCTTCAACAAAATGACAATTGCTACTGGTTTGCAATCTTCAAATGCCTTTACGTACAGATTACTAAAGTGTGATAGTGTTCCCATTATAGTTTTATTAAAATACTGAGACCTCCAAATTTTGGATCAGTACGAGTTATTAATGAAAGCTATAAGGGTTAAATTTGAGACGGTGTAAAGATTTTAGGATATACGAAAAATACAGAAAAACTTACTGATTGACAATAGTTTACAGATTTTTAACACTAAGATTGACCTTGGTATTTGGCTATTGCCTCTTTAATTTTCTCAATACGATTCTCCGGATCGGGATGTGTGCTTTGGAATTCGGGAACTCGATTTGGCCCAGCAGCTGCCTTTAAAATCTTCATAACTTCTATCATTTCATTTGGGTTGTAGCCAGACTGAATCATGAAAAGAACTCCCAATTCGTCACTTTCCAGTTCGTCACCGCGACCATTTTTTAGTAATGTGTTTTGCCCTATTCCTCCAACAACATTGCCAATATCTCCAGCGCCTACAGTAGCGCCCATTGTAGCCGTTCTCCAAAATTCACTAGATGCTATACGTTCTGCAGAATGCCTTCCAATCACATGACCAATCTCATGGCCGAGTACCCCTGCCAATTGTTCTTCGTTCAATTGTTTGAACAGAGCATAAGTAATAAAACACTGCCCGCCAGGTAGGGCGAACGCGTTGATAGTTCTATCATCTGCCAATAAATGAAAGTCGTATTTATAAGGAGTTTCTCTTGCAATACTATTCTGCACTAACTTTCGACCTACTTGATCAACATAGGCCTGAAGACGCTCATCGGGGTATAGTCCGCCGTGTTGTTGTGCCATTTCAGGCGCACTTTGAAGCCCAATGGCAATTTCTTGATCTGGCGACATGGTAATATGTTGAGATCTGCCCGTATACGGATTCTCCTCAGTATTGTTGCATTTCTTAATAAACGCGAAGGCAACAATGGCCAAGCCAATAAATATTCGAATTTTCCAACTTCCTCTGTTCATGGTAGTGTAGTGTTAATAACAGAAAGGAAGGTACAAAAAAGCTATAAAAGACCTATAAAAGTTCTTTATTTATGTCTAAAATATTGTTTTGAATGTAGGTTCTAATGAATCCGTTTGTAAAGTGTTCACTACCTAAAAAGGTCTCTCTTTCTAGAAGTTGAAGAATATTTTTTCTTCTAAATTCTGTTAACATAGGAACGGAAAGGGGTGCAAAGCTATAATGCCAAGGCTCGTACTTAAAACCTTTTCTTTTAGGTTCATCGGTGTAAACAAGATGGAAGTCAAAGGTTTTTGAATTTTCATCCATCCATTTTTTGAAATTCTCGTAAGGTCCACCTGCTCCGAATTTTGAAGGAACCAAAACATCTCCCTCAGCCTTAGGATATCCGTCGATAATATCAACATCAGTCCCCCAATGGTGTCTGCTCGTGCCGGGAATAGTGGAATACTCGATGATTTTGTCAATCGCTGCCATGGGCTCCATTCCATCTTCTTCAGTAAATTGCTCATATTTCCGCTCAAAAATTGCTTCCTGTCGAGCAAAATTTCGGTAACTAGAAACTACTTTTAAGTCAATACCATCACTATACGCGGCTTTCTTCATTTCGACAAAAGCATCATGAGCTTGGGCTCTAAGATTGATATCTTTGCCATAAAGTTCAATATCGGCCTTACCCATAAGTTCAAGAATGGAGTATTCAAAATCTTTTTCCTTTGTGAATGCAAGACTTGGAGCTAACGCCAAGGCCAATCCTGAAATACTACTTCTTTTGATAAATGATCTACGTTCCATACCGTTGGTTTTAACTGTTGTAGCGATTAATACAAAAACGTTGCCAAACGCAATGTATTATGTGCTCAGAATATTAAAAGTAGTTAGAATACCACGCTTTTACAATGAAAGGCTGTTTTTAATCGGTTATATATAGGTATCCTTGATGTGTAATACCAATATCTGAAAGCTGAAGAATGTAGAAGTATATCCCAGCAGGTAAGATTGTATTCTTTTCTACAACTGCGCTTACGTTGGCTTTTCCCTGAAAGGAATTTGTATAATTCTCGACGTTGTAGACCAATCTTCCCCATCGATTAAAAATTTCAAGTTGATTATTTGGGGAAAGAGCAATCTCTTTAAAAACTAAAAAATCATTTGTGCCATCACCATTTGGTGTTAGTATGTAGTTGGCAAGTTGAACGTCATTTGGTGTGAAGCCCCCTCCAAAAGTGATGATACTGTAGTCATCTGGTAGAAATATATCCGAAGAAATGTATCCCTCTGAAAAATCTCCACTTATGGCGATATTTCCGAGGTTCTTCCATTCTCTGTCAATCTTATGCCACCCTACTACTCTAAGATTATCAAGTGTATTTACTAAGTTTTGGATTTGACTTTCGGGCGTCCAAGTTAAGCGTACTCTCGAAATTGTCTCCGAATCTAGATCCCAAAACTCCTCATTGCTTATTGAAGTTAGAATTGCTTCGTAACTGTTTGTGTCGAATGATGTATTAAAAGTTAACGGTGAATTTGGATTCTCAAAAAAATAGGCACTTCTAGCTCGAGGAATATCAAATTTGGATATTATTTCTAAGGGTCTTAACCGATCTCCATATCCGATGGGAAAAATAAAGTCACCTTTCGAAGCAAGTGCAGCATAACCATCTACTTTGGTTACATTCTTATCGCCATTATAAAATGCATCATTTATATAATCGAGATTAAGGTAAGGAAGGCTTCTTGGGGTAACTACGTCACCTAAAATAAAATTGGTATTGTTGGTGACTCCTACGCCTATTTCTAGAAAGAGGTCTTTGTTCACCATAATTTCCATATCACGAAAAATGGGCCTAAATGCTCCTGAGATGATTATGTTCTCATTGCTAAAAAAACCTGCTAGGCCTTGATTATCATCTGTAATACCATCATTGATGAGGTCGTGATGAAAACCTATTGCGCCCATTTCATGAATTTTTAAAAACCCATAATTATGAAGTGCTTCTTGGGCTTTTGAGCTATGTAGCCCAACTATACATAGAATAACGAAACATAGCTTTTTCATAGGTTCCAAAAGGTGATTTGATTTTGTTCTATGGCATCAATTTGGTCATCTTGAAGACCTACTTTATACATGATTATTTCGGCAAAACGAGTTGTGCTGCCTTGAGATGGTGTATTAAAGCTATTTGATATTGCTGATCCTAAACCAAAATTGAAAGTAAGATTACAAGACTGGTTATTTGGAAAGTTTCCATTTGCTTTTTGAACCCCTTTTAAGCGTAAAATAACCTTATCGACATTAGTGTTTGAAGGATTATCGCGACGAACAAAGGAGTATTGGTCCCAAGCATTTAAGCTTCCTGGGTTTGTAGGATGTGTGGGTAGATTGTTTATAAATGACCTGGGATTATTACAACAATATCCCGGATCAAAATAGCATTGTTCGTTATTCCAATTGATATGTACCAACCAGCGTTCTCCTCCTGAGATTACCCCGAAGGGTATCTGAGACCTATCGGTCGCATAAAAAATTCCCAAGACACTTCCGTTTTTACCTGATTCCGTCAGGTTTTGAAAGTTTTCAGGTACGATTAGAACATCATTGCCATCACCTGCCCAATAGGGTTGCGTTGCGTCCGGAATAAATCTAGGTTGGCGAAAAGTTGTTGTTTGGAAGGCGTCTCGCCCCAAACCACTTTGGTCGTACCATCTGGTAACGAAGACATTTGCACCGTTTCGCCAAGTGTTAATAGCCTCAATATCTACTTTATCATCGTCTCTACAAAAAAAATCCATTTCAGAATTATCGTTTGCTCGGCGTAAACGAATTAAAGGTCCGTTGTAGTCTGACTCTAAAACGCGTAAACCAAAGGCAAAACTGATATCTTCAAGTTTGTCGTCAAGGAGATGACTGGGTGCCATTGATGGAAACAGGTTGTAATTTTCAACTTGTGCAGAAATACTGGTAAGTTGGAGTATTAAAAAGAATAGAAGCAATTTTTTCATGACCGCTATTTTTTTAAGTCTCCCGTAAGATGGAAAACATCTGTTGCTGTGCAGATTAATCCCATTCCAGCATCTTTTCCTGCAGTTTTGAATCTGGATAGCCGATTTTTTATCGTAACTCCCGCACCTCCTATTACGGTTACTTGTCCATCTCCAATTTGATATACACTAATATTAAACCCTACGGATAAACCACTTGGAATTGTCAAACTCACGTCGGCGGCGCTATTAAAAACAAAAACTTTTCCAGCATCGAGTGCTGTAATTTGGTAATTTTCCGTTTTACTCTCTACTAAGGCGTTGCCTTCTACTTCAAGCCGAAGCCAATTGGTACCATCGAATTCGTAGATACGTTTATCATTGGTATTAAAAATCAATGCTCCCTCTGTTTCTGTTGTAATGTTTAGCATTTCTGCGGAGGTAGCAGAAGTGATATTCACCAAGAGCTCCGGTTCAATTTGGGCCATACCACAATGGACACTCCCTGCCAAGAACACTAAAAAAAGAAGTTTTTTCATGCTATAAGTCTAAGATGGTAAACATAAACTCGCCGTCGAACCTTGATCTATCAGTTCCACCATTATCATTATCCCCTACAATTACATCAAAAAATGTTGTGTTTTGATTATTGTAGGATATTCCAGGATCGTCATTTCCTGCACCACCACGTCCTAGCTGTGAGACTTGAATGATATAGTTGGCGTCGGCTACTAGACCTGCTGGTAAGGTTATTCTATAATAACCCCGACTCAGCCGATTCACTGTAACTCCTGGTGTAATACGAATGGCTGCGCCCGCGGCAGATACTTTTCCAATTGCCTTTATGGGGCTTGCATCTGCCCAAACCGTTCCTGTAGCAGTAGCAGTTAATACTTGCCCTGCGGTTCCCGCGGCATCATTTTCATCGAGCAAGGGTCCATCTAAATCTATGGTTTCATTAATGGTCACCGTGGTATTACCCGTAGTTTCATCAATATTCATGGCTTCTATACCGCCTACAGAAAATCCTATTTCATCAGCTGCAGGCCTAAATAACCCTGTGTTTGTGTCATTTGAAAATCGGTAAGAGGGTTCACCGGCAGTACCATTAGAATTAAGAACGCCCTGTGTGCGAGTCGCTCCGGCAACTTCTAATTTATTGGTGGGTGAATTAGTACCGACACCTAGTCTATTGTTAGTATTATCCCAAAAAAGTTGGGGATTGTCTTCCGTTGGGGTGCCGTCAGTTCCGGCAAAGAAAATTGATCCTATAGTACCTGTGTGGGCAATGTTTTTCCAGACGGTGCCGTCATAGACTTTAACCTCTCCAGCGATGGTGTCAAACCAGATATCATCTTCAATAGGATTGGTCGGAGCTACTGCCGCCGTGGTGACCACATTATTTTTAACCGTAATAAGCGTTCCCTTATTGTCAATAACTGTTTCCTCTTGCGCATTGACCAAGAATTGCATAAATAATGCAAGGAGGCCAAAAATGAGCTTTCTGGAAATTCGAATGTGATTCAGTTTTGACATTAGTATTTATTATCCTCGTTATCAACATAGACTTGATAAACTGGGATATTAGAATTCAAAGGGTTTACAAGGGCCTTATTTACAACCAGAATATATTTTGACATATAGAGATATCCCCAAATATATTCCAGTCTATAAATGATATACCCAATTATCTTAGGTTACCTATTTTACAAATTGTACTTCAATTACATCCCCTGCATAGACTGCCCAATCATTAGGTACAGTTGCATTTGGAACCAGAGTTACATCTGAACCTGCAACCGTGTAATCAACATTTGCGATGAGTTTTGCTCCATTTCGAAACACCCAAACTTTGCTGAAATCAGGTAGTGTAGGAGCACCTGTTAGAGGATAAGCAGTTTGACCGGCTGTCGCAGTAAAACTTTCGTGACCACTTGCTAATAAATCTGTAGCAAGCAGTTTTTTAGTTTCACCTGTAGCTTCATCACGTACTAAGATTGTGTAACCTGTGCCTGTTGCGGTTGCAGAGGTTGAGTCGTCAGTTGCGTCGGTCGAGGCATCTTCAGTTGCAATATCCACTAATGGAATACCATCAATAGCGAAAACGTTGCCATCAACATCTATAATAGTGCCATCAGTAAGGGTTCCACCCAATTGCCAGGTAGTTGTGGTTACATCGGCAGTAGTATTCGAAAGCATGGTAATTCCATTTTTAGATTGTAGGTACTTAATGGTACCCTTGTTGTCAATTACCCGAACAGCTCCGTCAAGGGCCGTAGTTCCGGGTACAATGTCAGCTTCTTTTGCCACATCACCCGTGGTTTGTTGTGCGCTTGCAAGACCAAATGTCAACATGGCGATAGCAAAGACGCCGACTTTTACTAGTTTTTGATAATTTAAAATTCTCATGATAAAGGGGTTTATTTAATAATTGTTATTTCTATTGTTTACTATTCTTTTTAATAAAATTGTACGATTCTGATTTCATCATTTTGATAGCAAAAAACTGGGGCTTCCAGTTCTATTGTGCTATTATTTACTACTGTATAACCAAGCTTCACTCCGTTGCGATACACATTGATTTTTTTTGAACTGGTGACCAAAAGAGGAGGA
This sequence comes from Maribacter taeanensis, assembly GCF_047345145.1. Lineage (NCBI taxonomy): Bacteria > Pseudomonadati > Bacteroidota > Flavobacteriia > Flavobacteriales > Flavobacteriaceae > Maribacter > Maribacter taeanensis. The sequence continues at coordinate 24,936 of NZ_JBLFER010000007.1, read as the reverse complement.
GTAAACTGTGTTTGAGCCTCGTTAGCGATAATGAGTATTTCTTCTTGTTGAAGAAAGGCAGAAACTGGGGTTTTTCTCAAAACCCCAGTAGTCGGTTCGACGGTTACAATTTGATTGTTGTTATCGATTACTTCCTCTAATCCGGCAACGGCCAAGGTATTATTAGCATCTGCTATAATTTCAGTGGGTTTGGTCAATGTTCCGCCAAGTTCAATTTTTTTGTTTGGTGTTTGGCTTAATCCGTTGTCGGCAGTGATTGTTTGATCTATCCAATTATTGCCATCATAAGTGTAAATATCACCAGTACTCAAATCTACATGTATATCTCCTGGTACTGGGTTGCTTAATGGGTCATCTGCGGGCTCGCCAATTCCACTTCGGGTGTTTGTGGGTATTTGCTCCCAAGAATTACCATCCCAGACATAAACACTATTATCAGTTTCATCAATCCAAATGTCACCTGGGGTAGCATTTAAAGGTGATGTTGGTGAGGTAGTTACCGATATTTCGGAGTTACAAAGACTTTTCCAAACAGCACCCTCAAATACGAAAATACACTTGAGATCTGTGTTGTAGACCAGTGCACCATTTAAAGGTGTTATGGCATTCATCTCCGCATCTGTCAAACGAGTAATTACGAGTGCTTTGCTACGGCTTTCGAGTTCAAGTATTGAGCTACCGTCAATAGAATTGATATTATCACCGACCTTGACCTGTCCAATTGCGGAGGTAGATGTTATCATAAGAATGAAGAAAAGTAATCTGTAAAAGTTCATTTGGCGTAAGTAGTTCCTAATAAGAACAAAGCTAATAGGAGAACTATGACCGTAAAACTATATGTTGTCTAGGCTTACGGAGTTGTTGTGAATACAACAAATAATGTAGTCTATAACTTACAAAATACAATATTTCACCGCTAAATAGAAGGATTTTTAGTAGTCGAAATCTTGTTTTTTATCCCATAATTATGGGTCTTAAAAGGAATTTTTATCGCGCCAGATACAGAAATCCCTGAAAACTAAGGTTCATATCGTCTAAAGTGAGAATATAGAAATAAACCCCAGAAGCAAGCCCTTTGTCTTTGGAAATCACAAAATTATTTGTGGTTGCGAAACCAGTAAATTCATTCGTATAATTATTCATTTCAAATACTTTCAAACCATAACGGTCAAAAATCTGAATCGAATTGTTGGGGGATAAATCTGTCTCCGGAATTATCAAGGCATCATTAACTCCATCTCCATTAGGAGTTACCAAAAAATCATCTGGATTTATTAACTCAGTTATTTCGGAGTCTTCTTCAAAACTATTACCAAAGGTGATAATTTCATATTCATCAGGTATGAAACTGGCCGAACTAATAAAACCTTGAGAAAGGTCTCCTATTCCATCAGTACCTCCTAGGCTAACCCATTGGTTAGTAGACTTTTGCCAACCAACAATACCTAGCTGAGCAATATCGGGCACCAACGCAGAAATATTACTTTGGTCATTCCAACTTATTTGAATAAAAGACGGAACACTACCTTCCAAACGCCAAAACTCCACCGTACTGATAGCATCAATAGAATTTAATTTGATACTCGTATTAAAAGAAGATGGAAAGGCAGATGGACTATTGGGATCCTCAAAAAAGTAAGCACATTTGGCAAACACATTCACTGCAGTTGAATTCATCACCAACGGGCGCAATTGTTCTGTGTCTCCCACTGGAAAAGTGAAATTTTGTTGATTACTAGCAGCGGCGTAACCATCTACCTTTGAAAAATCACCACTGCCATTTGAGGTTGCATTTTGCAAGAAATTAAGGTACGTATCTGTTTGAGAGCGATTTGTAACAAAGTCACCCATAATAAAGTTGGTATTATTCCTTGAATTTAAAGCCGTACTCAAATTCACAAAATTTGAATTGGAAATCTCTAAATCAAAAAAGGTAGCAGCAAAGGCTCCTGAAACATTCAATGGAAATTCACCATAAAACCCAGCTAAGCCTAAATTTTCATCAAACGAACCATCATTAATGAGGTTGGTATGAAAACCAATTTGACCTTCATCGTGAATCTGCATATTGCCAGAGTTGTATAGGGCGGTGGTTTGTGCTGATGCACTAATCGTTATAAGACAAGATAGTATGAATAGTGTTTTTTTCATGATAAAGGTTTTCTAAAAATCAGAAACTGTATAATACCAGATTGGTAGGGGACTCATTAATGGACTCCCATCGCTATTTAAGATAGACACTTCAAACCCTGAAGCTGTCTGATTAGTTACAAAAATTCGATAATCTCCAGTAACAGTTAGTTGAATGATATAATCAGCATCTGTTCTCATAGAGGGAAAAGTTATGGCATAATTTCCCGCACTTCCGGATAATGCCGCACCATTTATGTTATTGGTTCCATCAGGATTTATTTTACCCATTGAAAATATTACTGGCTCACTCCATGCGACTCCAGCTCCTGTTGAATTTAGAACTTGGCCAGCGACACCCACATTTCCAGTAATATCAACTAGTTCTTCTTCAAGTTCTAGGGCTCCATTAGCCGTAATTTGATTTCCATTTCCGGCAGTTTCTCTAACTGTAAGAATGTTTTGATCTCCCGCTTTAAGGGTTAACTGGTCAACACCTTGACTGTACATTCCTGTGTCAGCATCATTGAAAAAACGAAACGCAGGATTCGACCCATTAACAGCTCCTAAAAATGCGGTTGCTCTTGCATTTCCGTTTACATTTAGTTTCTGTTCCTCGCTGGCAAACCCTCCTCCAAGATTTAATCTATTACCGGTATTGTCATAACTAATCTGTGCTGCATCTTCGACCAATCCGCCCATCCCATCGGAAAAGAAAATAGAACCAGCTGTTCCTGTAGGAATAGGTGCAGCTCCAGCTACCCAAGCACCTACGTTTGGCATTGTACCAAGGGCATCTTCATCCCAAGTCAATACTTGCCCATTTGTTGCTGTATTTGGAAGACCGCCAGATGGTGCTGCCCATTGCGTACCACTTGGGGTATTTGTTAATACCCAATTATTTTGTGGTGACGTCGCTGAAGGGGTTCCGCCGATGTTATTCTTGTCTATAACATTTCCGTAGAGAATAACATCTTTATCCCTAGTGATTGAAAATGCTTTATCAGTCAATTCAGGAACAGAAGTATCTGCTAGAGTATTTTGTAGAAAGTGAAAATCTCCAACGCCAAAGGCTCCCATGCGTTCGAATACAAGACCACCCTTTCCAAAATCGCCAGCTTGTTCAACAGCAAATAATATACCTGTCGAATTTCCAGAGCCTGGCGAATCACCCCCTTTAACTTTTTGTACTTCTAAAGCGTACGAAAGATTAGGTCCGGTATCATCCTTAACGTGTAAAGTGGCTTTAGGTTCAGTGGTGCCTATACCAACAAAGCCATCATTTTTTATGGTCATAACGGCATCAGCAAGAGAGGGGTTAGCTGTTGAACTTCCTGTGTTTTGAAGAAAATGGAAGTCTCCTTTTCCAAAAATGCCTTTTCTTTCATAAGCAATAGCACCTTTTCCAAAGCTATCTAAATCTTCTATTGAAAAAAGTATTCCTGCAGCAGAACCTCCCGCATCAACACCGCTGAGGTTATGTAATTCAAGACCATAAAACAAATTACCAACATCGGCTTTGGCGATATGCATTTTAGCCAAAGGGTTGGGGGTATTTGTTCCTAGTCCGAGGTTCGTATTGGTATTATTCCAAAACAACTCTGCGTTATTTTCTGTGGGGCCAAAGGGGTCGGTTGCATCAGCGAAAAAGATTGAGCCCGCTGTTCCGGTATGGCTAACAGGATCTCCCGTTTCCCAACCGCCCACACCTGGACTTATCGCGTCCTCATTCCATTTAAGTGTTTGGCCATTGGTAGCGCCCATATCGTTCAGATCTTCCGCTAAAATAGTGGCGTTCTCAATTTTGTCAGTATCTATTGCGTCATCTGCAATGGTTAAGACCCCAGTATTAATCATAGTTGCATCGCCACTAATTGCCAATTGTTGTGGCGCATTTAAAGCATCACCAATTAAGATTGTTCCGTCATTTAGGGTTGTGGTTCCAGCAGCAATAGCCGCATTTACAAAACCAACATTCGCCGCAGCGGTATTGTCCATTCCATCCGTTGTCAAGTTGGTAATTCCACTAGCATTGGCATCATTACCTTCACCTAAAACACTTGAAAGATTTTGATTACCACCACCAGATCCCAAAATTGGTGTTAAATCAATTGTATTTCCATTTTCAATTTCAATTTCATTTCCAGTCAATGTCAGATTCTGATTATCAGTTCCACCAGAACCCAAAATTGGTGTTAAATCAATAGTATTTCCATTTTCAATTTCAATTTCATTTCCAGTCAATGTCAGATTCTGATTATCAGTTCCGCCAGAACCCAAAATTGGGGTTAAATCAATAGTATTTCCATTTTCAATTTCAATTTCATTTCCAGTCAATGTTAGATTTTGATTATCAGAACCTCCGGCAGATATAAGCGGACCTATGTCTATTGTGCCAGCCGTTTGCGATAAACCAATCTCAGTACCATTCAGGCTTAAGTTTTGAATTTCGTTAGATTCACTTTGATCAGTATCTAAAGCAATGGCATCGGTATTTTGATCAATTGCCATTTGCAAAGATGAATCATCATAGAAAGCGCCATCAGGTCTAGGGTCTAAGACATTACCAGCATCACCACTTACAACATTAACATCACCTGCGGTTATATAACCTGCATCATTATTGAAAACACTTACACCAATAATGTCACTGTCCAATTGATCAGGACCAACAGAATTTTCAGACAACTTGACTTGCGTAACAGAACCATCTTGAATAAGTCCTGGGCCAATTGAGTTCGGTTGAATGTCTATTCCATTAATTGTTCCATCATCTATTTGCTCTGTAGTAATACTTTCTGGAGCTACTTCGAAATTGCTTCCAGTAGCCGTTGAGGTAATTACAATTGTGGGTTGATCGTTGATAATTTCATCAGCAGTTAAAGTTCCGCCTGTTCCGCCACTACCACCAATATTCACCCATTGTGTACCATTGTAGTAATGTACACTTTGCAAATCAGTATTGAAACATAAAGCACCCGAACTAGGCACAATGGCATTCATTTGCGCTGTGGTTACCCTTGTAATGACCAAGACTTTATCTGTACTTTCCAATTCTAGAACAGAACTGGGGTCAATATTTTGAGGGTTATCTCCGATTTTTACCTGTGAACTTAAGGTTGCACTGATAAAAAAAGCAAGAAGTAGGAATTTAAATGAATCTCTCATAGGAACAAGGGGTGTTTCGGTGAGCAAACAAACAAAAATAACTGTCCATAAGCAAACCACTCATTTTACTAGATAAAATGGGTGTTGAGTAGGGTGAAAAGCGGTTGAAATATTTCAATTGTGCTTATTTTTTAAAAAGATAGTAAATTCTTACTTTTTTAAAACTACAAATATGTACGATTACAAATTAACAAAAGTTTAGTGACGCTATTTTTTTTTAGACCTAAACTTATATTTTCTTTATAACCACTAAGAACAGGAATACCCTACGCATAAAGCGAAGGAATGTTTTAGATTAAAAACGAGATATGAAACAATTTTTACTTGTTATTACATTTTTATTTTCACTATCTGCAATTTCACAAGAGGATGGCCGGGTTATTTTACGGGGTAAAGTGCTCTATCGTAATGTAAGTGTGCCTAATGAAAATGTAATTAATGCTACCTCTGAAATGGCAACAATTACTAATGAAAATGGGGAATATGCTATTCGAGTTAAAGTTGATGATGAATTGGTTTTTTCTGCGCTTAATTATCAGATTGAAATCGTAAAAATCACTGACGAAATTCTAAAGAACAACCGATTGGTAATTGAAGTAAATGAGAAAGTTACAGAGCTAGAAGAGGTAGTTGTTACCCCTGAGCAGCAAGAACGCTTTTTACAGGTTAAGAATAAAATTTTAAAGGAAGAGTTTGAATATGAAATCGATCGTTCATCTGAGGTCGAGAACATCGGACTTTCTCAGTCTGAGCGTGGTATGCAAAATGGTCTAAACTTTGTTGGAATCTACAAGGCATTGGCTAAAGCCCTAAAAAAGAATAAGACCGAAGAAAAGGCTCCCTTAAAGGTGAGTGAAGTAATGCGTCAAGTCTATGACGATGAATTTTTTGTGGTAGATCTTCAGCTTCCACAAGATAAGATCGATGCTTTTTTATTTTATTGCGATACAAAAATGCCTACCCAATCTCTTTTAAAAAAAGAGAACGAGTTTGAATTAATTGAATTCTTAGTTACCGAAAGCCAAATTTTTCTTGCGGAAATAGATGATAAGAAATAGTATTTTTTTCTTAGGTTTTCTTTTGATTTCTGCCTCACTTGGAGCTCAGAGTCTTTTTTCCAAAAAGCTAGAAGGTAGAGTGTATAGTAAAGACGGTGACGTTTCTGCTACAACCGTTCAAAACATTTCTACTGATCGTGCCACTATTACCGATTTTGATGGGTTTTTTCAAATCACTGCTAATTTGAACGATACCTTAGTTTTTTCCGCTGTTCAGTTCAAAAAGCAAGAAATAGTAGTATCAAGAGAAATTTTACAGCAGCGAACCTTTAACGTTTATTTGGAAGACGCCCTTACTGAATTGGATGAGGTAGTGGTAACCCCTTATAATTTGACTGGTGATATTACCAAAGATATTGATATCATAAAAACCGACCCCGTAGTTACCTCTTCTACTTTAGAATTACCGAATGCATATGTGTTACCAATTACAAAGGCTGAGCGCGAACTTTTTGAAGCAACTTCAGGAAGTGGTTTGATTCCGTTAAATCCGATTTTGAATGGAATAAGCGGAAGAACCAAAATGTTGAAGAAGCGAATTGCCAGAAACAAATTGTATTCAAGAACTGAGCGTGTAAAAGAGTTCTACCCTGACTCTTTATTTCGAACTGATTTGAAGATTCCTGAAACTAAAATTGATGACCTCTTATATTTTTGTGAAGTAGATCAAGAATTTCAAAAGGTGGTAGATACTCATGATCGCCTAAAAATATGGGAGTTTATTCGAAAAAAGAGCTTGGTCTATCGAAAGAATAATGATCTCGATTAGGCATTACATGCAGTAATTTCAAAATAACATATTGAAAATCTCAGCTAAACATATTGTTTTACTGTTTTTACTTTTCTTCGGAATTCGAGTAAATGCGCAAGAGTATGCGACAAAATTGGAGGGAAGAGTATATAGTAAAGATGGTGATGTAGCCGCAACACACGTATCAAATGTAAGTTCAAACAAAGGTACAATTACAGATGAAAATGGCTTTTTTGCGATTTCGGTAAAACTCAATGACACCCTCGTTTTTTCTGCGGTACAATACAAGCGAAAGGAAATTGTAATAGATGTAAAAATTCTTGAAAACGAAAAATTAATAGTGCCCTTAGAAGCATCACTTACCAAACTTGATGAGGTAGTGGTTACTCCTTATAATTTAACAGGAGATTTAAACCGAGATGCAAAACGATTAAAAATAGCACCTATTGTTACGGCATCAACATTAGGGCTTCCGAATGCCTATGTAAAAGTAAAAACCCAAAACGAAAGAAAGCTGGCTGAAGCTGATAGTGGAAAGTTTATTGAATTTGGACACTACGCTTTAGATTCTACCTTCAATCCGATGGTGATGATTAATATTCATAAGATATTGAATCGGGTTACAGGCAGAACAAAGAAGCTCAAAAAGTATGTTGCTATTGATGGGGAAATTGCTTTGTTGAATAAAGTAAAGCGATTTTACCATGATTCTATTTATGAACAAGAATTGAAAATTCCGAAGGAGAACATCAATGACTTTATGAATTTTTGCGAAGTAGATTCAGCGTATACAGAAGTAGTTGAATCTGATGATATTTTAAGATTATTTGAATTTTTAGAACGTAACAGTTTAGTCTATCGAAAAAACAATGGCTTAGAATAATGATGTAGTGATATGAGATTAAAAAGATATCTTTTTATACCATTTCTATTGATGATTCATTTTGCTTTGAATGCCCAAAATTATCAAACAAAAATTGAGGGTCGTGTCTTTGCCAAAGATAGTGATGTAGCCGCAACACATGTATCAAACATTAGCTCTAATAAAGGCACAATTACAGATGCAAATGGCTTTTTTACCATATCAGTGAAACTTAATGACACTCTAGTTTTTTCGGCGGTTCAGTATAAGCAAAAAGAGCTTGTGGTTGATTTGAGTATATTAGAGACAGAGTTGGTTACAGTGATTTTAGAAGCGGCTATAACTGAATTGAATGAAGTAGTAGTCATGCCGTATAATCTTTCTGGTGCATTAGATCGTGATATGAGTAAACTCAAAATAGGTCCAATTATCACTGCTTCCACTGAGAATTTACCGAACTCTAATTTAGAACCAATTACACAAGCGCAAAGACAATTATACACGGCTCGTACTTGGGATCTTCAGATCGGATTTGGTTTTAAGGTGGATACAGATCCGATTTTCAACTATTTTTCTGGTCGAACAAAAATGCTGAATGAAAGAATTGCACGAGATTCAAATGTCGAAATGATAAAAGAAGTCAGAAAATATTATAAAGACTCTCTTTATATAAGTAACCTGAAAATTCCCAAGAAGCATATAGATGATTTTGTATATTTCTGTGAGACAGATTCTAATTTTGCCTCCCTAGTATCAGATAATGATAAATTGAAGTTGTGGGAGTTCATGAGAAAACAGAGTTCAAAATACCGCAAAAACAATGACTTAGATTGAATTGTATCTTGGCATACCATTTGCTTACTTTTGAAAGATAGAAATTGAACACTTTATGAAACATTTAAAAAAGGGATTTCTTGTATTATTACTTCCCTTATTTGCCTTTACAGTCGCACATAAATTTTACGTTAGCGTTACCAATGTTGGTTACTCCGAAAAAGATGAGGCTTTGCAAATTACGTCTCGGGTCTTTATTGATGACTTAGAGGCAGTTTTGTTAGAACGTTACGATGTAACAGCTAAATTGGCAACTGACGATGAATCAAAACTTACTGAGGAGTATTTAGAAAAGTATTTGCGACTTAAGTTTGAGGTTGCCATTAATGGAGAGAATGTATCCTATGATCTTATTGGTAGAAAATATGACAATGATGTTTGCATCTTTTATATAGAGGTGCCGCAAGTCAATTTGCCCTCAGTAAAATCCATCCAAATAAAGAATGAAATACTTACTGATCTTTATGATGAGCAGCAAAATGTACTTCACTTTAAGATCAAAGACCAAAAAAAGAGTTTCGTATTGGTAAAATCTGATACTAAAGGAATGTTAAACTTGTAACATTTCTTAACAATTTCTTAAAAAAACTTTACTTTTCGACGGAAGATGAATGACTTCATAGTATTAATAATTAACTCAAAAGATGATAAAAATTAAGTATTGTTTCGCATCGGTACTTTTCTTATTTGGTGCTGTGTTGACAGCTCAGGAAGAAACACCAAAAGAAAAGGAACCAGGTCACACCAATCAAAGTAAATTTAAACAACTGTATGAAGAGTTTGCAACTCCGAATACATATCGTTCTGCTTCAGGCGCACCGGGCCCTGATTACTATCAGCAACAAGCTAATTATGTAATGAATATCGAGCTTGATGATAAAAACCATAAAATTTATGGTGATGAGACCATTACGTACATCAATAATTCTCCAGATGATTTAGAGTTTCTTTGGGTACAGTTAGATCAGAATATAAGAGAAAAAGATTCGAAAGCAGCTTTGAAAAATGGAGATGGAGTTCCTCTCGCATATAGACCATCTACCTTTAATGGTAAGTTTCTGGGTGAGCCTTTTGATGGCGGTTTTGTTATTGAACATGTGAAGGATGCTGCTGGAAAAGCACTTCCTTATACTGTTAATTTCACAATGATGCGTATTGATTTACCACAACCGCTAAAAAGTAAAGCTCAAATTTCTTTCTCAATCAAATGGAATTTCAATGTTCCTGATCATACCGTAAATAGAGCGCGCTCAGGATACGAAGAGTTTGCTGATGGACATCGCGCGTATGTGATTGCTCAATTCTTTCCAAGAATGGCGGTTTATAATGATGTTGAAGGATGGCAAAATCATCAATTCTGGGGCAATGGAGAATTTGCTTTAAATTTTGGTGATTATGATGTAAATATTACAGTACCAGCCGATCATGTTTTAGATGCTACCGGTACGCTTCAAAATAGAAAAGAAGTCTATTCAAAAGAGATGATGAAGCGCTACGAGAAAGCGAAGAAGTCATATGATAAACCTGTTGTTATTGTTACCCAAGCAGAGGCCGAAGAAGCTTCAAAAGGATTTTCTGAAAAGAAAAAAACTTGGAAATTTAAAGCTAAGAATGTTCGTGATTACGGTTTTGCTACTTCAAGAAGATTCATTTGGGATATGCAAGCTGTAAAAATGAGTAACAAAGATGTGATGGCGGTTTCAATGTATCCGCCAGAAGGAAATCCACTTTGGGAGGAGTATTCTACGAAAGCGGTTGCGCATACTTTGAAGTCTTATTCTTCGCATACGTTTGACTATCCTTATCCTAAGGCGATTTCTGTGCATGCAAAGAATCAAGGTATGGAATACCCAATGATTTGCTGGAATTACGGTCGTCCGAATCCTGATGGTACGTATTCTGATCGTGTTAAATATGGAATGATTAGTGTAATTATTCACGAAGTAGGTCATAACTACTTTCCAATGATTGTAAACTCTGACGAGCGTCAGTGGGGATGGATGGATGAAGGCTTAGATACTTTCATGCAATACATGGCTGAACAAGAATTTGGAGAAGCATTCCCTGAGGCTGTAGCACCAAACAAAGCATATCCGTCAAGAAGAGGTGCAGCTGCGAAAATTGTTCCTTATATGAGTGGTGATCAAAGTACGATTTCGCCAATTATGTCGAACCCTGAAAATGTATATCAGTTAGGTCCAAATGCTTATGGAAAACCAGCTACAGCATTAAATATTCTTAGAGAAACAGTCATGGGAAGAGAATTGTTTGACCATGCCTTTAAGACCTATTCCAAAAGATGGATGTTCAAGCACCCAACCCCTGAAGATTTCTTCAGAACTATGGAAGATGCTTCTGCCGTAGATTTAGATTACTATTGGAGAGGATGGTTTTACACAACTGATTACGTTGATATAGGTGTAAAAGGACTCAAAAAATACTATGTTAGTAATAACCCTTCAGAAAAACTCAAAGCTGCAATAGCAGAAAGTGGTCAATCTATGGATGATTTACCTCCTTTAGTTCATTTAGTAGAAGAGGGAAGTGCTGATTTTGACCCTAATTTAAAGGGTAAAAGTCCATCGGATAATTCAACTACATTAAAAGAGTTCATGATGGACAATATGACTGCGGCCGAGAGAGCTGCGGTTAAGGAGCCAAAGTATTTTTACGAGGTGACTTATGATAAGCCGGGTGGAATTCCAATGCCTTTAATTGTAGAATACACCTATGCTGATGGGTCTACTGAGAACATCACATATCCTGCAGAGATCTGGAGAAAGAACGATAAAGAAGTAAGTGTTGTTCTTTCGTCTCAAAAAGAATTGACTGGTATTGTGGTAGATCCGAAAGCTGAAACGGCAGATATCGATACTACTAATAACGGTTGGCCAAGAAAAGAGGAGAAGAGTGATTTTGACAAGATGAAGGAGAAAATTAAAGGATAGTGTATTCCATAATTAATAAAAACGAGCCCTGTATATTACAGGGCTTTTTTAATAAGCGTAGTTGCTAAACTTGATTATATTTGTAGTATGTTTTTAGTGCACTTTTTATTTATTAGCGGCGGTGAGATATTTTTTATCATGTTTATAGTGGTAATGGTCTTTGGTGCGGATAAAATTCCAGGAATTGCCAAAGGTTTGGGTAAGGGCATGCGTCAATTGAAAGACGCTACAGAAGATATCAAGCAAGAAATTCAAAGAAGTGCTGATAAGCAAGGTATCGATACGAGTTTTGTTTCAGATATTAAAAAAGATATCGATGAGGTAAAAGGAAATTTGACCTCAGGACTTACCAAAGAGATTGATGAGGTAAAAGATGGTGTAGAAGATATCACCGGCGTCATCAAAAGAAAATAGAATGTTTGAAAAATTGTTAGAATGGGATCAAGAAACACTCATCTATTTAAATAATCTTGGCGCAAAACAGTTTGATTCATTTTGGCTTATCACAACTAATTTTCTGACCTGGATTCCACTTTTTCTTTTTATGATTATCCTTCTTTTTAGAATGTACAATCGCAAGGAAGGTTTTTGGGTTTTCCTCTCATTCTTATCTATGTTGATTATAGTTACGATAATTATTTTTTTTACTAAAGAATATTTTGGTCGTTTGAGGCCTGTTAATGACTCAGGCTTACATAACCTGTTGCGCGTATTGATAAAACCGTCGGATTATAGTTTTATATCAGGTCATGCTGCTAGCTCGTTTAGCATTGCAACATTAACGATGTTGTATCTAAAACGGAAAATGAAGTGGTCGTATCTACTATTAATATGGCCCATACTTTTTTCCTTTAGTAGAATGTATTTGGGCGTGCATTATCCCTTAGATATTTTAGCAGGAATGTTAATAGGAATTCTTTCTGGTTGGGTTTTCTATCGGATGCATCAAAAATTTATAGCACCCTACATAATGTGAGTCCGTCACGAATAGGCAGCAGCACTGTTTCTACTCTTTTATCCTTTTTCAATTTTTTATTGAAGTCAAGCAATACTTTAGTAGCCTTGTCTTTTGGGTCTAAAGGCTCTACTACTTTTCCTGACCAGAGTACATTGTCAGAAAGAATGATGCTCCCTGATTTTGTTTTTTGAATTGCAGCTTCAAAATAAGCATCATAGCTCTTCTTTTCTGCATCAATAAAGACCAAATCAAAAACTATATCCAATTGTGGAATTATATTAACAGCATCACCGGTATGCTGAATGATTTGATTTCCATGACCACTCTTATCAAAGTACTTTCGTTGTAATTCAGTCAACTCTTCATTAACGTCAATGGTATGCAATTGTCCATCGTTGCCTAGTCCTTCAGCCAGGCAAATAGCTGAATAACCTGTATAGGTGCCTATCTCTAATATATTCGTCGGATGGATTAGCTTGGAAAGCATACTTAAGACTCTTCCTTGAAAATGACCTGTAATCATTCGAGGTTGAATCACTTTTAAATGAGTTTCCCGTGTTAGTTCTCGTAACAATTTGGGCTCGTTTTCGGAGTGGTCTTTTATATAATTTTCTAATGCGTCTGATAAAAAATGCATTGTTATTTTTTTCTGTAAATATAGTACTTTAGAGTATTGACAATTAGTACTACATATATGAGTGAATTTAAAGTCCGTCCTGCCAAATTAGAAGATTTAGCGGTTTTATTAGAATTTGAACAAGGTATAATTAAAGCAGAGCGCCCTATGGATCCTACTTTGGCCGTAGATCCAATATCGTATTATGATATTTCTGAATTGATACATTCTGAAGATGCAGAAGTGATAGTAGTTGAATATAATTCTAGGGTAATTGCATCCGGCTATGCCAAAATCAAAAAGGCACTACCATACTTGCATCATGAATTTTATTCCTATTTGGGTTTTATGTTTACCGAACCCGATTTTCGGGGGAAGGGAGTTAATAAACTAATTGTTGATGAACTACGAAAATGGTCTATTTCAAAGGGATTACAAGAAGTTCGACTTACCGTTTACGATGATAATCCTGGTGCAATCAGGGCCTATGAAAAGGTGGGATTTAAAAAGCATTTGATTGAAATGCGGTTAACTGAATTTGACAATATTTAGTCTTAAGATATCAAGTTTGAAGTCGTAAATTTGAACAAAACGCTTTTATGCCCTTTCAGAATACTTTAGAATTTGCTCGAAGTCTAGATGAAAACGACCCGTTGAGAAAGTATCGTGATGAATTTCATTTCCCTAAAGTAGATGGAAAGCAGGTGATTTACTTCACAGGAAATTCACTCGGTCTGCAACCCAAGCGTACCAAAAAATTTGTTGACGAGGTAATGACTGATTGGGAAGAATTAGCGGTTGAAGGACACTTTCATAGCGAGAAACCTTGGTGGGATTACCACGAAAGGTTAGCGTCGCCATTGGCAAAAGTTGTTGGTGCCAAAACCAAAGAGATTACCGTAATGAATACGCTAACCGTGAACTTACATTTATTGATGGTTTCCTTCTATAGACCAACTTTGAAGCGTTATAAAATTATTTGTGAGGAAAAGGCTTTTCCATCAGATCAGTATATGTTTCAAAGTCAGGTGAAATTCCATGGTTTTGATCCCAATGACGCCCTTGTAGAAATCAAAAAACGAGATGGCGAAAACCAATGGCGTACTGAAGATGTTATCGCCAAAATCAATGAAATAGGTGAGGAGCTAGCTCTAGTCTTGATTGGTGGAGTGAATTACTACACCGGTCAGGTATTTGATATGGGAGCTATCACCAAAGCAGGAAAATCTGTAGGTGCCCATGTAGGGTGGGATTTAGCCCATGCCGCCGGAAATGTAGAACTAAAACTTCATGATTGGGGTGCTGACTTCGCAGCTTGGTGCAGTTATAAATACATGAATAGTGGTCCTGGAAATGCTTCGGGTGTTTTTATAAACGAACGGCATTTAGGTAAGGATGATATTCCGAGATTTGAGGGTTGGTGGGGTACAAAGAAGAAAACACGTTTCTTGATGAAACCTGAATTCGAACCGATGGAAAATGCCGATGCTTGGCAAATTAGTAATGCACCTATATTATCGGTTGCACCTTATTTGGCATCTTTAGAAATGTTCGAGGAGGTGGGTATGCAAGCTTTGATTGAAAAGCGAAAAAAAATAGTATCATATTTGGAGTTCGTTCTTCATGAAATCGATAAAGAGGTAGAAAGTACTTTTGAAATTATTACTCCTGAAGATCGCGGTTGTCAACTCTCCGTATTTCTTCATGGTCAAGGACGACCTTTGTTCGATTACTTAATGAAGAATGGTGTGATTACTGATTGGCGTGAGCCTAATGTGATTCGCTTGGCACCAGCACCATTCTATTGTTCATTTGAAGACATGTATCATTTCGGCCAAATTCTTAAAAAAGGAATTCTAGAGGGCGTTTCTTAAAAGTTCTATAGTTCTCATTTTTGCATTTTTCGATGGTTATAACTCCATCATTATCAGTTCAATACAATTTTAGTGCTTACCGTTCATCGAAAACACCCTGTTTTTGATCACATTCTGGGAATTCACTGCGTACATATATATGAGTTTTAACCCCAAAATTAAAATGAACATGAAAACTAAAAATGAAAAAATGAAACGTACGAAAAGAATTTTACCCGCATTGCTTATGGCTTTTGTATTTGCAATGTCTTTTATGGCATGTGAAACGGATAGTATTAGTAATGAACCAGAAACGGCGGTTGAAGAAATTGCTGTGGATCAAGAAACAAAATTTATCACTAAATATTTTTTAGGAGATGAAGTAAAAGTCAGATTGGAAGAAGATGGTACTTATAGTTTGGCTGGAGGTGATACACGTTTATTTGAAAACCAATTATCAGATACGGCTGATGCTTTTGAAGAAAATCCAGAGCCTCAAGATGACCGCAGCGCCCTTGCTCTTGGCGGTGGTGTTCGAAAATGGCCAAATAGTACGATTGTTTATCGTATTTCAGGATTGAGCTCATCTGTTAGATCAGAGCTTCAAAAATCTTTTAACGAATGGACAAGTAAGACCAACGTTCGCTTTAAAGAACGAACAAACGAATCGAATTACGTAACTATTTCCTCTTCCGGATCTAATAGTAATTCAGGAGTAGCAACTTTAGGTGTTAATGGTTCAAGGGGCTTTATTCGCTTGGGAACTCGTGCCACCGCGGTTGTTATTATTCATGAAATCGGACATACCTTGGGTTATATTCATGAGCAAAACCGAAGTGATCGAGATAATTTTGTCCGCATTAATTTTAATAATATTCAAGACAATGCGGTTGATCAATTCTTTAAAAGTAATTCAGCTTCTTTAGTAACAAGTCAATTTGATATTAATTCTACCATGATGTATGGTAGCTATACTTTTAGCAAGAATGGATTGCCGACCATAACTGATCTCAATGGTAATGTTTTACCTAGTAGGCAAGCAAGAATATCTTCGTTAGACATTCAAGGCACAAATTCTATATACCCACCAGTTGGCGGTGATACAGGGGGAGATATCAATGCATGCAGTGGAGTGGAAGAATGGTCACCCAGAAGAAGATATTTTGTAGGCGACCGTGTGACCTATAGAGGTAACTTGTATGAAAGAGATTTCACCAGATGGAGTTTTATAAAGCAATGTGGATAATATAAACAAGGGGTTAATAGACTCAATTTTACCCTTCCATTTTTGATACACATTAGACCGTCTTTTTAGGCGGTCTTTTTGTTGATCAAATCCTATCTTTTCAAGTATCTTAGTCAGCTTAAATTAGGCCTCGAATGAAATCACTTCGACTTATACTTTCAAACCCTACATATTTTGGACCGGCTTGGGTTTTTGCAAGTCTAAATATTTTGTTTGGTACTTGGGCGATCTATATTCCAACTGTAAAAGAGGCTTTGGAGATTGACAAGTCACAACTGGGCATTGCTATATTCTTTTTATCTCTTGGGGTCTTTACCGTCTTCCCAATTTCTTCAAAAATTATTAATAAAGTCGGGGTAGGTAAAGCTACCTGGTACGGTGTTTTATGTAGTTGTGCCGCGGCAATATTACCTCTACTTGCACCGAGTTATTACACTTTAATGGCAGGCCTATTTCTCTTTGGCGCATCGAATGGTTTTACTGATATCGCTATGAATACCTTAGTCACTGAGGTCGAAAAGAAAGATGATATAAAGTTTATGTCTGCTGCCCACGGATTTTTTAGTTTAGGAGGCGTTCTTGCAGGCTTAGGAAGCTTTTTGATTGGCCCCTTGGATAATCCTGTTTTACACATGGGAATAGCCGTTGCTCTGGTTTTGGTGGTAAATATAATATTTCATCAAAAGTTTAAACATATTGTGGCGGCCGCAATAGAAAAGGAACCTCTTAGTTTGAAGGTATTCAAGCCATTTTTATTATTAGGATTGATTTCTTTTATAGCCATGGGAAGCGAAGGCGCTATAGTCGATTGGAGCGGATTGTATCTTAAGGAAATTAGTATCGCTCCAGAAGCTTTGTGGGGAGCTGGGTTCTTAGGTTTTCAAATCACAATGACTTTAGGGCGGTTTTTAGGAGATGGTATAAGTGCCAAAATTGGCTCAATTAAAATGGTAGCTTTTGGAACCCTATTTGTGCTTGTTGGTTATGCATTAGTACTTTCAACACAAATGAATTTGGCAATCTTAGGTTTTGCGTTCAGCGGATTAGGCTTCTCAGTTATGGTTCCAGAAGTATTCCGAATCGGAGGTAATGTGAAAGGTGTTGAATCTTCACAAGGAATTGCCTTTATTGCCGGTTCAGGCTACGCAGGATTTCTCTGCGCACCCCCAATTTTAGGTCAAATTGCAGATAGGTCTTCTTTAGTGACTTGTTTTTGGGTATTATTGATTTGTGCGCTCTTTATTCTGGGTGCTACTTTTGTTTTGAAGAACAAAAAAAATTAATCCATGTTGCTTCTTACCTTGAATTCGTTGTTTTCTTTTCCCATTTTTTGAATGAATTCTTGCATTTCTTCAGTTAGTAATAACTGGTTTTGCGAATTCCAGTATTCAGCATTATATGGATATTTTAACTTGAAAAGATCCCTGGTTGCGCTTACGTTCTTTTTGACTTTGAAGTCTCCAAAATTATCTGAAGTTGTCAAAATTGAGGTTAGTTCGTAAACTAGATTAAAAGATTTTTCTTCATCTGTTGTTTCCACTTTGTATATTGATTTGGCCGAACTAATAAAGTATGCATCTTTTTCAATACTTTTTTTGAAATAGACAGTTACGTCATAAAAAGAAGTACGGTATTTCAAGAACTTGTTCTTTTTAAAAGGGTTGTTTTTTGGAACTGATTTTAAATGATACGTTTGAATTGCATAAGTTTTGGCGTCAATAACATAGTACCCTGATATATTTTTGACTTTTTCTTCGGGTCTTGATTTGAAGGTGAGTTTTATTTTACTTCCATTTTCAAAAAAACTTTCTTCAATATCAAATTCTGACTCTTCAATATTCATGGTGACTAACTCATTAAGTATTTGCTGGAAAGATGGGAATTTTAGGTATGCATTGTTTTCATCAGTAACAGCACCTAGTTTTCGCATATTTGTTAACTCAATCGTGTAGTCTTTTTTTGTTTGCTCCATATTTTTCAAATAGAACAAAGTATTTCGTTTCAACTTGCCTTGTAAATCTTGAATTCTCCATATTTCATTATCTTTTTTGGCCAATGCTCTAATTAAGAATTTTTCTTTGTAGGGCTCGAGCTTATAGTTTTTGCGTATGGAGTCTTTCACTTTTTGATAAAGTGTCTTTCCGTTGGTTACAACAACTTCATTTAATTCGAAAACACTCTTAGTTAATAAAATAGTATCCTGAAGTTGTTCAAATGTCGTTTTCAGTTTATCGTATCCAATTAAATAAAAAACAACAGAGTCTCTAGATGTAGAGAATTCGTAGCGCCCATCTTCGTTACTAATGGTATAGTCCTTTCCATTATAGACATTCACAAACTCGATTGGCTCTTTGGTTTGTGAATCAAGAAGAAGACCTTTAAATTGATTTTGAGCAAAACATAAAGTAACTGAAAAAGAGAAAAAAAGTAGTGCTAGTTTCATATGGCGGTTTTGTTTACTTTTTGAAACAAAAAACGTACCAATTATTTTACTTCCAGGTTGGTGAAATATAATTTGAAACTTCCCTCAGCCATCTTATGCATTGTGGCAATGTTCAGCCCATTTAGCATTTTGTAGTCTTCAAAAGAGGTAATCATTGAAGGTTCAGCTTGATTTGATTTACGGAAAACCCATTCCTGAATAATGAGATCATCCCCAAAATAAAAATCATAAGCATCTCCTGGAGTATAACCTCCTTCGTTGCCGTAAACAATGGTCAGTTTTTGCATGGCTTTTTTGCTCATGGGTGCCACATCTTCTATGACATGGCTATGCGTTACATTGTCGGCATCCCAAACCAATTGATAAGGCGCAAGTAACCAGAATTTGTCATTGATAAAGCCTCCATTGGTCTTATAGGCAACGCTATCCATATCGGCCCAATTGTAACTGATTGTCCCCTCAGCTGATGTTGCTGTTATATCATTGGTTTTAGGATTCCATGTCCAATCTCTTTCGAAATGTGTGGTGTCTCGATCTACATTGAAAGTGAACTTTATTTCCTCTACATTCTTCCAATTTTGGAATCCGTTTGCATTAGCCACTTTTTGAAGTATGGTTTCTTCCTGTATTGCATTTGATACAATAAAACTTGAAGTGGTAACAAAAATGAGGGATGCTAGAAGTAGAATTTTTTTCATGGTTTTCGATTTTATTTATAAAACAACAATGTAAATATAATTATAAAGAAGCAGCCTTGTTATTAAAATGACAAGCCTGCTCTCAACAATCTATTTTGGGTGGGTTATTTGTTTTTGGTAATAGCTGAGCTAAGATTAAGGTTGCTAATATTTCCTTTGATTTGAACAATTGGAAATTCAATTCTACGACTAAGCTCAAGTTCTTCATTTGTGCAATCTAAATTGCCATCGCACCCGTTAATTGATCTTCTCTTTCCGAAACCTTCGAAAGAAAGAATGTTGTTTTCAGAAACACCATTTTCAATCAAATAATCATAAACGGCTTTTGCTCTGCGGTTTGAAAGCAAATCATTGTAACTATGGCTTCCTAGGGGGGTAGTGTGGGCTTCAATCTTAATTACCATTTCAGGGTAGATTTTAGTAATTAAGTGTACTACTTTATCCAATTCATATGCAGCATCTGGTCGAATGTTACTTTTGTCATAATTAAATTTGATCTTTTTTAAACCGGCTAACACCTTCAAATCCAAGACGGGTTCTAAAGTAAGATTTTGAGGAATATCTCGAACATTATTAGAGATTTTATGAGTTTTGACTTGCACTGATGCAATCAAATGTGTTTTTCTAATGGCTTCGATTTTGTAATCACTGTTACGAGTTAAGAAGGTTCTATAGTGCCCTTTTTCATCAGTCAAAAGTTCCGCTACTATACTGTTGGTTTTTTGATTGTAGATTTTAACTTTAACACTGTCTAGGGGTTTTTTGTTTATCTCATCGGTAATCTTTCCTGCAATGGACAGCGAGGGAGTAAATTTAAACTTATAAATATCATCGCTTCCCACGCCCCCTTCACGATTAGAGCTAATGTAGCCAGTGCCACCCTTTTCATGTTCAAAGTATGCGAAATCATCCGATGGTGTGTTAATGGGATTTCCTAAATTATTAATTCCAACAATTTTGTTTTCCTCGTTTAATACCGTAGAAAATATATCTAATAGGCCGTATCCAACATGTCCATCAGAAGTAAAAAATAAACGCCCTTCTTTGTCCACAAAGGGAAACATTTCGTCGCCAGATGTATTTACAACAGGACCAGCATTTTTTGGTTGACCGATTCCTCCTCTTTTGTGAATGGGTGCATAATAAATATCCGATCCGCCATACCCACCAGGTCTATCAGAGGCGAAGTAGATTCTTTTTCCATCAGAGGTTACAAAGGGATGCCCAGTAGAAAAATGTTCGCTATTGATAGGAAGATCTTGATTTACTTTCCATTTTCCTGATGATTTAATGGCGCTGAAAATTTTCAAATTTAGGTTAGCATTTAGATCTTTTTTCTTTTTTTTCTTAAAGTAGTTTTTACCTTTAAATTTGAAGTACTTATTACCGGTAAAATATAGAACGGTTTCTTTTTTATGATTTAACGAGAACACCATAGAACTTTCGTGATAATCAGAATTGATATTACCAGGAATTGGTTCTGGTTCTGCTAAAGGATCATTTTCTTTTAACATATAAATATCAAGCCAAGGCTCTCCGGTCCACCCATACAGTTCTTCTTTGGTGTTATCAGTTCGAGAAGATGCGAAATATAAATGGTCACTTTTTACAAAAGCTCCAAAATCGCTATAAGTCGAATTGAAATCAACAGCTTCTAGCTCATAAAGATCTCCTTTGTTAGAGATTATTTCGGCAAGGGTTCCATTGTTTAGAAATGTTTTTACTCTGACATCGTTTTTGCCATATTTATCATATTTTTTTAGCCATTTTTCCGCACCTGTTTTATCACCTATATTATACAAAACCATACCATACATAAAGTAGAAATCAGGAGGAGGAGGTGTTGCCGATAGAACAACCGCCTTTAAGTATGGCATTGCTTTTTCAGCGTTTCTCATTTTCAAATGACATTCTGCAAGCCTTTGATTCGCATAATCAGTATTATCACTGCTACTGAGCATTTTTTCATATTCAGGAATAGCCTTTGCATAGAACAATTGGCTAAAATAGTAATCTGCCTTTTCTTGTAAATTATCTTGCCCAAAACCACTTTGGGCTATAATCAGAAGGGTGAATAGCAAACTTCTCTTTATAAGCATTTTCATAGTGTTTGTTCTTGTACTATTTGAAAGTATCTTTTTAAAGATGAGATACTGACTGCTGACTTATAAAGAAAACCTAAAGCTTAGTGGTGATAAAATTTAGACGTTATACGGTCTTATTTTTCGGTTTTTTAACCTCGAATAACAAGCTATGTAATTTTTATTGCATTAATTTTTTAACAAAAATATTATATTAATATGTAGATTATCAATATTTTATAGATTAGTTATTCATTGTTTTAAAAGATGAAAAGGACTTATAATTGAGAAATATTTAGAGTGCTTTTTTCATAAATAATTGATTAATTTTGAAGCTCAACAAGAAATTAAAAAATGGGTTCGAAAAAAGGAAAAATACAAGAAGCTATAGACGAAAAAATGCTAGAGGAACGTAAAGTGTTTCTTTGGGGTATGGTTGATGATGACACTGCAAAACACGTGATAGATCGTTTGTTGTACTTGGATATGCAAAATAATAAAGAGATTCAGTTGTATATTAATAGCCCCGGAGGTTATGTTACCTCTGGATTTGCAATGTACGATACCATAAAATCATTAAAAAGCCCTGTTTCAACTATCTGCACAGGTCTAGCAGCATCAATGGGTTCTATTCTTTTATCTGTAGGAAAAAAAGGAAGGCGATTTATTCAACCCCATGCTCAAGTGATGATTCACCAACCAAGTGGCGGTGCTAGAGGACAAGCTTCAAATATTGAAATTCAGGCTAAGGAAATCATAAAGACGAAAGAGCTTAGTGCTAGAATTTTAGCTGAGAACTGTGGACAAGATTATGAAAGGGTGATGAAAGATTTTGACCGTGATTATTGGATGGGCGCTGAAGAGTCTATTAAATACGGAATTGTAGACGGTGTTTTAGAGTAATATCGGCTTGTTAAAACTATAAAAGCCCTTTTCAAATTTTTGAAAAGGGCTTTTTGGTTGGTTGTTTTTTCCTTTAGAAGAAGCGGGGTGATTTGATTCCTCCTAATCTTTTTATTGGTAGTTCATAGATTAGTATAATTTCGTGTGTTCCTCCAGTGTAAGGTTGAATATCTGATGTTGGTAAGTCATAGGCGTAGCCAGCTCTAAAAGAATTTGAAATTTGATAATCAGCTAGTATTCCAAAGCTATCAGCGTCATTAAATCGATATGATGCTCCTAGCCACAATTTATCAAAGAATAAAAAACTTGCAGTAATATCATAGGTAGCAGGGGCTCCATTGGTAATTTTAGCAATTGCGGTAGTTTTAAATTTGGTATCTCTTCCCACATCAAAAACAATTCCTCCGATTGTGTAATAACTGTTCCGTTCTATAGCAGCAAACTCACCTCGATTCAAATCTGTATTCAATAGGCGAGGTGAAGAGAGCCCAATGTACCACATGCGGCTACTAACATATATTCCTGCCCCGAAATTCGGATTCCATGGGGTAAAACCATCGTTGAAAAAGGGGTCATTAAAATCTGCGTTTAAATTATAGTTGGTGACACCGCCATTTAATCCGAAAGACATATTCACAGTTCTAGTCAGGGGAACTGTGTACGAAACATTTCCATAAACGTAATTGGTACTTTCATCTCCTAAATTATCATTAATATAAGTAAGTCCTAAGCCAATCCTACTGAACTTTACTGGAGAATGAATAGAAAAAGTACTGGTAGTTGGATTTCCTTCAATACCAGCCCATTGATTTCGATGAAGCCCCGTAATATTTAAGGTTTCCCTACTACCTGCATATGCAGGATTTACAGACATTGTATTATATACATATTGCGTAAACTGTGGTAATTGCTGGGCACTTGCCGTCGTGGTCACAATTAGTACTAGTATATATATTAGTTTTTTCATTTCTGACATTTGGGAGTCTTACTTGTTTGAACCGATATAGATATATCCGTTTATAGGTTGGATTTCAGGATCCGATAGGGTAATCATATAATAATATGTCCCAGTTGGAAGAATTCCTGAACTACCAATCGATCCGCTAGGCGCGTATCCACCCCAATCATTCTGATAATCATTAGATTCGTAAACCTTGGTTCCCCATCGATTGAATAACATAACTTGATAGGTGTAACCACAATCTTCTAATCCTGAAATTTCGAAATAATCGTTAATGCCATCGCCGTTAACGGTTATTGTTTTCGACACCACTAAATCATTAATATCACATGGTAGGCAATCAGCATTTACATTTATAATGTAGTCTGCGTAAAATTTACATGAAGTATTGATGGACTCATAAGTAATTAGATATTCACCTAATTCAAGACCCATAGGTTCAAAAAGGTTTCCATTTAGACTAACATTACCTTGGGTAACAATGAAATTACCGGTTCTATCGAAATCAGATGGTAAAGAGTCTAATAAATCTATTGCAGGATCTCCGGTACAAATATCAATTGTAATTGATACTCTTTCTGGTTGCATTACAAAGATTAGTTGTTGAAAAGAAGCCGTGTTTCCGCAAATGTCAGTAACATTCCAAGTTCTAACGATCATGTAATCATCAGTACCTTGGGTAAACTCTTCTACTTCTGTAAAATCTACTGTATAGTTACCACAACCTCCTGTAAAAATAAGTGTAGGTACTTCTGGGATAGTTTCACTACACATTATTGTATGTTCTTCAATATAAGGTTCTACGATAATTTCACCCATATCATCATCAATGATTGTACCTGTAGCAGTGTTTGTAGCATTCCCATCTGCAAATCCAGTTACGAATCCGTTAGCGGTAGCGATATTAGAAAGTTCTAGAGTAAAGTTCTCATCTGCTTCAATGTTTAGATCTTCGGTTACATCGATAAGAATGGTTTGCGACTGCGCACCATCTGTAAAACTAACTGTACCGTTATCAAGTGTAAAGTCAATCGCATCGGCAGTACCCACAATGGTATTGTAGTCAACTGAAACAGTTTCACCCGCAGGAATACTTCCTGTATAGTTTACAACAAAAGACAGTTGAACATTATCCCCAGGATTTCCTTCAATAACAGAAACTGTGGCATTGTCAAAGGATACTCCATCACCAGGTGCTGCATTATCGTCATTGATAATAGTACCTGTAGCAGTGTTTGTAGCATTCCCATCTGCAAATCCAGTTACGAATCCGTTAGCGGTAGCGATATTAGAAAGTTCTAGAGTAAAGTTCTCATCTGCTTCAATGTTTAGATCTTCGGTTACATCGATAAGGATAGTTTGTGATTGCGCACCATCTGTAAAGCTAACTGTGCCGTTAACAAGAGTAAAGTCAATCGCATCGGCA
>NZ_JBLFER010000006.1:0-301188 GCF_047345145.1 Maribacter taeanensis | reverse complement strand
CTCTTCATCGTTAATCTTTAAATAATATTAAGTACTAACAACCAAAATCATCTCCCAGCTCCGTAATCTCGATTTAATTCTTACAATATCTATCTTTCAATAAATACCATATATGATTCTTAATTTACAAAACATCCCCTAAAGAATGTTTGCGCTGTCTCTACAATTTGTCAATGAACTTTTTCAAAAAAAACTACTCCTAAAAACTTGCAGTTTCATCACCCCGATTTCTCTAAGCGGCTGCAAATATATAACTGTTTTTTTAACCCGCAATCTTTTAATTAAAAAAAAGAATCTTTTTTTCAGAAGACGATAAAAAACAACATTTAATCTATAGGAACGTAACCTCTTTAATATCGCTAAACCATATTCACATATCTGTTTAACGGGCTGCAAATGTAAGATGCTTTTTTAATTCACCAAGCGAAATGCAGCAATTTTTTAAACTTTTTTTCACCCTATTTCACAAAATACTAACTATTAGATTTTTACACCTTAGCCTTCACTAAAAAAGGGTGTTAAATTTAAGGGAAAATCTTTAACAGTACAAGAAATATCACCTAAAATAAAGAAGGTTCAAAACAGTAAATTGAAAAAAAGTAGTTTATTTTCCTACTCTGGGTAATACCAAAAAGGTATTTGAACTATTTTTCTGAAGTAAACACTATCCTTAACATGTGTCTTTCTTGCAACTTCTAAAAGATGTCTTCCCCTTGCCATATCTTTCATATCCAAAAAAGTTTCGTATCCTTTCTGATTTTTCTTGTTTTCCGTCAATACCAATTCTGTTGGAAAGCGTGTAGAATCTATTTTAATCCGATACATTTCCTGCAAAGCATTTAAATAATCTTTCAAAGGTTTTTTTGAGCTACGCCAATCGTTATTTGAACCAAACTTAATTGGACTTTCAAATCCTCTCCTGTCTTCATTTGGTTTTAGCTCTTCATAGAAATAAAAAACATCATCTTCAACTGCACTGCCGTACATAATGAATACCTTAAGAAAGGGATCAGTTATTACCTTTGAAGGAATAGAAGCCAAATTCACATAATCCATTTCATCCTCAATAAATTCCTCATAATTCTTGACATTTGCAACCTCAGCAGTGGACCTTGAACCGAAATCTAAATAATTCGAAGTTCTAAAACTCATTCCTGCCAAAATAGAAATTCCTATATATAATGGAACCATTATAAAGCTCAAACGCTTACCAAACTTCGTATCCAATAAATTATATACCATAGGGCGATATAAAAAAGATAAAGTCAAATACTTAAAAACCCAATAAATGGGGTAGTAAAAGAAAGTGGTCCATTTTTTTCTTTTCAACCATCCTTGAGAAATAAAATCAATAAAGGTTAACAATGAACCTAATACTAATAAAATCATTGCCGGTACCCCTATCCATGCTTTATAATTAGAAATCTCAGGTTCACCAACCCAACTTTCCAAAGAAGACATTAGAAAAATAATCAGCAATACACCAAGCATATAAAAGATCAGAAGAAAAGTAATTGAAAAAATAACACTGCAATACTTTTCAAGTTTAGCAACATAGTCATCGAAAGAGCCAACTCTTTTTTTGAGATGATTCAAAAATTTAACATTGTAATTTAGTGCGTCGTAGTCAATTTCTCCCGAAACATAACGCAGCCCAATGGCACCAATCCATAAACCTCTTAACACCACGTGAGCGAGAAGATTGACTGTCAAAATAAACCATGACACAAACAATCCATACCAGAAGAAGCCCGAATACATATTGTCATCAATTTGCGCTTTCAGAATAGATACCCGAATTGGATCAACGACCATAAACAAACCATAAATAGCGAACCCAGAAATTATAAGCTCAAGTTGCCAACTTTCTTGTTGCAGAATATCAAGCCATTTTTTAAATTTTTCGTTTTGCTGATTCTTATGGTTGTCCATTGTTTCTTGATTGATTAGTTTTTTATCAGGTGCCGACTAAATTAATGAAATTGAATTATTAGTTGTCCTTAACTACAGGGGATTTGATAAAAAAACAAGCTTGACAATCTCCATATCACTATTGCCTGCGAAATAACAAGGTGCTATCTTTGCGCTCTTATTATAGATACTATGATTGAGATCACTTTACCTGACGGGACTATTAAGGAGTATAGCAAAGGAAGCACTGCAATGGATGTAGCTTTGAGCATTAGTGAGGGTTTAGCCCGTAATGTAATATCTGCAAAATTCAATGATACGGTTGTTGAAACTGTGACTCCTTTGAATGAAGATGGTTCTCTGATTTTATATACATGGAATAACCCTGAGGGAAAGAAAGCGTTTTGGCATTCTACTTCTCACATTGTTGCTCAAGCACTTGAAGAATTGTACCCCGGAATTAAACTTACCATAGGCCCAGCAATCGATAATGGATTCTATTATGATGTCGATTTGCCAGAAGGAAGTATTTCTGACAAAGACTTTCAAGCCATTGAAAAGAAGGCTATCGAAATTGCTCGCGGAAAGCATGCTTTTAAAATGCGTGCGGTTTCAAAAGCTGATGCATTAGCGAAATATAAATCTGAGGGAAATGAATATAAGGTAGAACTTATCGAAAATCTTGAGGATGGCACTATCACTTTTTGTGATCATGATAGCTTTACAGATTTATGCCGTGGTGGTCACATACCCAATACTGGAATTGTAAAAGCAATTAAAGTCTTAAGTGTGGCAGGTGCCTATTGGAGAGGTGATGAAAACAAGCCACAACTTACCCGTGTTTATGGAATTTCTTTTCCGAAACAGAAGGAACTTACAGAATATTTAGAATTACTAGAAGAAGCAAAAAAACGTGATCATAGAAAGTTAGGAAAAGAACTTGAACTGTTTACCTTTTCTCAAAAGGTTGGTCAAGGGCTACCCTTATGGCTACCTAAAGGTGCTGCTTTGCGTGAACGTTTGGAGCAATTCTTAAAAAAGGCGCAGAAAAAAGCCGGATATGAAATGGTGGTTAGTCCGCATATTGGTCAAAAGGAACTATATGTGACTTCCGGTCACTATGAAAAGTACGGTGCTGATAGTTTTCAGCCTATCAATACACCTAAGGATGGTGAGGAGTTTTTGTTAAAGCCAATGAACTGCCCTCACCATTGTGAAATATATAACCACCGACCATTTAGTTATAAAGAGTTACCGAAAAGATATGCTGAATTCGGAACTGTGTATCGATATGAGCAGAGTGGTGAGTTACATGGACTTACTCGCGTTCGTGGTTTTACTCAAGATGATGCTCATATTTTTTGTACTCCAGACCAATTAGACCAGGAATTTAAAAATGTAATCGATTTATCCTTATATGTACTCGGTTCGTTAGGATTTGAAAACTTCACGGCACAGGTATCTGTTCGCGATTTAGATAAGCCAGAAAAATATATTGGCTCGTTGGAAAATTGGGAAAAAGCAGAAAATGCTATTATCAATGCCGCTAAAGAAAAAGGACTAGATTTTGTCATAGAAAAAGGTGAAGCTGCTTTCTACGGACCAAAGTTAGATTTCATGGTTAAAGATGCCTTGGGAAGAAGCTGGCAATTAGGAACAATTCAAGTAGATTATAATTTACCAGAACGCTTCGACTTAACCTACAAAGGTTCTGATAATGAATCTCATAGACCTGTAATGATACACCGAGCACCCTTCGGAAGTATGGAGCGTTTTATTGCTTTATTACTAGAACATACTGGTGGTAATTTTCCATTATGGTTGATTCCCGATCAAGCAATTGTTTTGCCCGTAAGCGAGAAAAATGAAAAATATGCTGAAAAAGTTTTAAAATCCCTAGAAAATAACGAAATTCGCGCGCTTCTTGACAATAGAAATGAAACTGTTGGAAAGAAAATACGTGAGGCAGAAATGAATAAAATTCCATTTATGCTAATTGTTGGGGAAAACGACGAAGCGGCTAACACCATTTCTGTCCGACGACACGGAGGAGAAGATCTAGGAGCAATAACGATAGACAACTTTGCTAACTTGGTCGATACAGAAATAAATAGTACCTTAAAGTCGTTTTAAAAATTAAGTTTAATTAAAAATAATTAGTCATAGCAATACGAAAAAGATTTAGGCCCCAACCTAGAAGGGAAAACAAAAACCCGCACAAAATTAATGCAAGAATAATCGCGCCTGAGGTTCGATTGGTTGGAGACAATGTTGAAGTAGGTGTTTATCCATTGGCAAAGGCAATGGAGTTGGCAGCTGAAGAAGGATTAGATTTGGTAGAAATTTCTCCAAATGCAGCCCCGCCTGTTTGTAAGATCATTGATTACAAAAAATTCCTTTACGAGCAAAAGAAGCGCGAAAAGGTAATGAAAGCCAAAGCCTCAAAGGTAGTGGTAAAGGAAATCAGATTCGGTCCGAATACGGATGATCATGATTACGAGTTTAAAAAGAAACATGCTGAGAAGTTTTTAAAGGATGGAGCTAAATTAAAAGCTTACGTTTTTTTCAAGGGCCGTTCAATAGTGTATAAAGATCAAGGAGAAATATTATTACTCCGTTTGGCATCAGAATTGGAAGAGTTAGGAAAGGTAGAGCAGATGCCAAGATTAGAAGGAAAGCGTATGACCATGTTCATAGCCCCTAAGACAAAAGGAAAATAACGAACTAAGTTCGTATTTTAATAAAATTACTGAGCGCTGCTTATTTATTTGATAAGCGGCGTTTAGTATGAATAAGTGAGATAATTAAATACATTAGGAAAAATGCCTAAACAGAAAACAAAATCCAGTGCCAAGAAGCGTTTCAAGCTAACCGGAACTGGTAAAATCAAAAGAAAGCACGCTTTTAAGAGTCATATTTTGACTAAAAAATCTAAAAAGCGTAAGCTTAAGTTAACACATGACGGTTTGGTTCACCAAGCTGATGTTAACAGCATTAAAGAACAATTACGATTAAAGTAATTATTCACATTCGGTAAATTATTAACCATGGAGTTGGGCAAAAAAAAGTGTCATGAATTGACCGCCTACTACAAAAACAATTTAAATTATGCCAAGATCAGTAAACGCAGTAGCTTCTAGAGCCAGAAGAAAAAAGGTGATGAAGCAAGCAAAGGGTTACTTCGGAAGACGTAAAAACGTCTGGACAGTAGCTAAAAACGCGGTTGAAAAAGCAATGTTATATGCTTATAGAGACCGTAGAAATAAGAAAAGAAACTTCCGAGCTTTATGGATTACCCGTATCAATGCGGGTGCTCGTATGCACGGAATGTCTTACTCGCAATTCATGGGTAAAGTAAAAGCTAATGGTATCGAATTAAACCGAAAGGTTTTAGCCGATTTAGCGATGAATCATCCTGAAGCTTTTAAAGCTTTAGTAGACAAAATAAAATAGATTTTAAACTTATCTCACTTTAAAAAAATCCAGTTCTGACGAACTGGATTTTTTTTGCCCTTGTCTAATTAGGCCTGATTTATTTTGTCTACAGCTGCTTTAAATTCTTGCCAATCGATTTCCTTATCATCACTTTTATCGTAGCCCTCAATTAACTTAGAACCAACTAAGCCTCTAATAAAACCACTAATTTCAGCTTGCTTTAGCAATTTTACGATTTCACTTTTCTTAAGCTTACCGCTGCTGTCGGCGTCAAAAAAACTAAATGCTTCTTCTGGAGTGTCAAAATGATTCGTAATTAGAATTTGGATTTTGTTTAGTATGGATTCTTCTGTGGTCATGTGTTTTAAATTTAGGTTTGTATTCTACAAGTTATAAAGATCCCCTCAAATTCCGAAAGCAGATATCACTAAATTTCTTCCTGAAGCATTATTTCTATGCTCACAAAGATAGATACCTTGCCAAATACCTAGATTCAACTTTCCATTGGTAATAGGGATTTGCACAGAGACGCCCATCAAAGAAGCCTTGATATGTGCTGGCATATCATCAGGTCCTTCATAGGTGTGCATATAATAAGGTGCATCTTCGGGCACCATATTATTCATATGACTTTCGAAATCTGTGCGCACTGTTGGGTCTGCATTTTCATTAATAGTCAAACTTGCAGAGGTATGTTTTATAAATACTTGAAGCATTCCTGATTGGATATCTTTCATCTCAGGAATGCTGTTCAAAATAGTTTCGGTAATGAGATGGAATCCTCTTTCGAAAGCTTTTAGTTGGAGTTCTTTTTGATGGAATATCATAGTAGCTTTAATAAATCCTGTAGACGAGTTCAACCCAACCCCTCCGCCCTTCGGGTACCTCCCCTATTGGGGAGAAAAAATAGTAATTCTTTGTAAATCTAAACCATAATTCCCCTATTACAAATACCTTTGCGTCAAGAAATCAATTACTAATGGATTTATCTCAAATAAAAATGGTTGTGTCTGATATGGACGGCACCTTATTAAACTCCAACCATGAAGTCAGTTCACGTTTTTTTGAGTTATTTGAAGAATTACAAAAACGCAATATTCTTTTTGTTGCTGCAAGTGGAAGGCAATATGCCAGTATTGTGCATAAGCTAGAACCAATTAAAAATGAGATTTTGGTAATAGCAGAAAATGGCGCGCTCGTAAAAGAAAAAGAAAAAGAACTTCTAGTTACCCCTATTCAGAATCATCTTAAAAGTTCTTTGCTTTCCAAAATTGAGAATATTGATGGTGCTCATGCCATGCTATGCGGGAAATATAATGCCTATTTTGATGGCAAATCCGTTCCATTTCTTGAACAGTTAAAGGAATATTATGCCAGTTACGAGATTCATGATAATTTTAATACGGTTACAGATGAAATCATAAAGATTGCTGTATACCACAATATTAGTGCTGAAGAGTACATCTATCCCGCCATGAAAGATTTAGAAGATCAAATCAAAGTGAAAGTTTCTGGACTTAACTGGGTTGATTTAAATCATACCGATGCCAACAAAGGGTTTGCTCTTGAAAAAATGCAGGAACGTTTTGGAATTTCTTCAGAGGAAACTATGGTATTCGGAGACTATAATAATGACTTAGAAATGCTGGGAAAAGCGAAGTATAGTTTTGCCATGGAAAATGCGCACGCAAATGTCTCTGAAATTGCAAACTACAAAACCACTAGCAATGATGATTATGGTGTAGAACGGATTTTGGAAAA
Source organism: Maribacter taeanensis (assembly GCF_047345145.1). NCBI lineage: Bacteria > Pseudomonadati > Bacteroidota > Flavobacteriia > Flavobacteriales > Flavobacteriaceae > Maribacter > Maribacter taeanensis. The sequence continues at coordinate 294,081 of NZ_JBLFER010000006.1, read as the reverse complement.
ACTGATTTTATTTCAGTAATTTAGGTCGAAGCTTAGAGTAATCTCAGAGGTATGACATGTAATTTAAACAACCCTTGGTTAATTTTTTATTTTAAATTTTTATGAAAATGAGAATAAAAAAATATGTGGCCGTATTAATTCTTTCGATATTTACTTCCTGTGGTTTGTCCGATGTTGTTGATAGCATTAACTGCCTGGCCGAATATAATGATCCAGAACTTCTTAATGCCTATTCTGATGCATTAGTCGCGCTCTCCAACGATCCAGAAAATCAATTACTTTGCCAAGAATTTAATGTGGCAGCTGACAATTATATCGCCGAAAGAATTGCTTATGCAAAATGCCTTAGGGACAGCGGGTTTACTTCAAGTGAGGATCTTGAAGAAATTGAGCAAGAAATTGAAACCTTGGAAGCCGAACGAGAAGCATCTCGTTGTTAGATGACAGCAAAACTTGATTTATTGTTTCGCCCTGAAAATGCCCATCAAATCGTTGTAGAAGAGACCAATTATACGACTACGAGCAAGAATGATTTTGGTGTGAAAATAATTAGGTCTTCTGTTTTTTCTTCTGTGCAGCAGGAAATAAAACATTATTCAAAATTAATCGATAGCCTGGTGAGGTTGGGTGTAACTCCAATTCTGTTTTTGGATCTCCTACTCTATGTTGGTAGTCTTCGGGGTCATGTCCGCCGTAGAAAGTAAAAAATCCCTTTCCTTTTATACCATGAATGTAACGCGCTTCTTCATTGCGCTTGTTTTCACCTAATATTAATACGTTAGATTTAATTTCTCTTCGTTCAAAGGAAGTTGTTTGCCCCATGAAGCCTTTCACCAATGCTGTGTGGTTTTGACAAAGCATTGTAGGAACCGGGTCCCATTTTGCAGAAAAATCCATAAGTGAAAAATAATCTACTTCTTTGGGGATTCTTCTTTTAGCAGTCATATCAATAGTTGAAAACTCATACTTCAAAGGACTCCTTTCCAAAGTAAAATCTTTGAATGCAAAGGTTTTATTGAAATTCAATTTGCTTTGATAATTAGCATCAGATGGATCACCATCAAACATGGGTTCACAAATATCTACTCCGTCTGAAGCAGCCAAGGCGATATCGAAACTGTCAGTAGCTGAACACATGGCAAACATAAAACCTCCACCAATTACATAATTTCGAATCTTAAGTGCAACTGCTCTTTTTTCTTCGGACACTTTAGAAAACCCCAATTTAGTGGCCAAGGCTTCCGCATCTTGTTTTTGTTGAATGTACCAAGGCGCGGCTCTATATGCGCCATAGAACTTTCCATATTGACCAGAAAAATCCTCATGATGCAGGTGCAACCAATCATATAGCGCCAATTGATCATCTAAAACTTCCTCATCGTAAACAGTTTCATAAGGTATTTCAGCATAAGTTAGTACCATGGTTACAGCGTCATCCCAAGGTTGATTCCCTTTAGGAGAATATACCGCTACTTTCGGTGCCTTTTCCAAGACTACGGCTTCTTGATTTTTTGAAGGACTACTAATTGATTCTAAAATCGATTGCGTTTGTGCATCAGATAAGATTTCAAAAGAGACACCTCTAATCTGGCATTCTTTTCGAATATTTTCCCCATCTGGAAGTAAAAAAGAACCACCCCGATAGTTTAACAACCATTGTACTTTTTGTTGTTTGGTCAATACCCAATAGGTAATTCCGTATGCTTTTAGGTGGTTTTTTTGACCCTCCGCATCCATAGGAATAAGAATGGAAGAAGCTGAAACCTGTAAAGAAAATAGAATAAATAAAAGAGATAAAAGAATGCTTCTCATAAACTGTCTTTAGTGGAGCTTACTCAAAGATAAACGAAAAATATACTAGAAGTATTTTGACCGACGTTAAAGAATCTTAAAAAGGAACATCATTGTCCTCTTCTGGTAAACCGTCATTCATAGAACTACCAAAAGCTTCATTAGCGTCTGGAAGATTCTTTGTGATAAACGGGTTATCCTCACCCTCATTCATTTTAGACTGGAATTCAAATGGAGAATCGAAATCGTCAAGATTATCGAACTTACCAAGATTACCTATAAATTTCAAACGAATGTTTTCCAATCCACCATTACGGTGTTTTGCCACAATAAATTCGGCTTGACCCTGGGTTGGTGAGCGTTCTTCGTCATCCCACTCATCAATTTTGTAATATTCAGGTCTGAATATGAAGGAAACAATATCTGCATCTTGCTCAATCGCTCCAGATTCACGTAAATCAGAAAGAATAGGCCTTTTGCTTCCACCACGGGTTTCAACTGCACGTGATAACTGTGATAGTGCAATTACAGGCACATTCAATTCTTTTGCCAAAGCTTTGAGGTTACGCGAAATGGTAGAAATTTCTTGCTCACGATTTCCTCCTTTTCCTGTTCCACCAGCGGTCATTAATTGCAAATAATCAATAATGATCATTTTTATACCATGCTGGGAAGCCAATCGTCTTGCCTTTGCACGAAGGTCAAAAATAGATAGCGATGGTGTGTCATCAATAAATAAAGGAGCTTTTTCCAAAGCTTTTACTTTGACATTTAATTGCTCCCATTCATGCTTTTCCAACTTTCCTGTACGCAATTTTTCAGAAGAAAGTCCTGTTTCAGAAGATATCAATCTAGTAATTAACTGAACGGAAGACATCTCACAAGAGAAGAATGCAACTGGGATATTGGAATTCACAGCAATATTTCTTGCCATAGACAAGGTCAAAGCCGTTTTACCCATACCAGGTCTTGCCGCCACAATAATCAAATCACTCGGTTGCCAACCAGAAGTAAGTTTATCCAATTTATCAAAGCCTGATGGAATTCCACTTAAACCTTCTTTATTGGCTATTTCTTCAATGCGTTTTTTAGCTTGGATTACCAAGTTCTGAGCAGTTTCCGCAGAACGCTTTAAATTCCCCTGGGTTACATCATATAATTTGGATTCTGCTGCGTCTAAAAGGTCAAAAACATCAGTTCCTTCATCATAAGCCTCTTCAATTATCTCATTCGAGATTTTAATCAAACTGCGCTGAATATACTTCTGAAGAATGATTCGGGCGTGAAACTCAATATGAGCGGAAGAAGCTACTTTTTGAGTCAGTTTTATTAGGTAAAAATCACCTCCTACGGACTCTAATCGTCCGTCTTTCTTTAATTGTGAGGAAACGGTTAATAAATCGACTGGCTCCGACGTTTCGAACAATTTAAAAATCGCTTCATAAACATAACGATGGGCGTCTTTGTAAAAAACATCAGGATGTAAGATATCTATTACTTCATCAACTCCCTTTTTATCGATCATCATCGCCCCCAATACAACTTCCTCTAAATCAACTGATTGAGGTGGTATTTTACCTCTTTCTAGGTTGATTATCGTAGATTTGTCAATCTTGCGACCAATAATAGGGTTTGGTTTCTCCATAGCGACGAAAGTATGCAATTAACCTTGAGTTAACACAGAATACCTGAAACACGATATTCACAGTTGTTCAACAATTAGGTGTTTATAAGTTACGATTTTGTGTTGATAACAAAAAAAATCTGGAGATTTCATCCTCCAGATTTTTCTAAGCTTGTCAAAAGCTGCTATTAGCCGTCAAAAATACCCATTTCAGCATATTTGTTCATCCGCCGATTAACGAGTTCTTTTGGGGATAACTTTTCCAATTCTTTAAAATGAGAGGAAATTTTGTTCTTGACCGTATCAAAAGTTTTTGGACGATTGCTATGCGCTCCCCCTGCAGGTTCGCGAATAATTTCATCAATCAATTTCAACTTTTTCATATCAGTGGCGGTTAGCTTTAAGGCCTCAGCTGCTTGCTCCTTATATTCCCAACTTCTCCATAAAATAGAAGAACATGATTCAGGCGAAATAACAGAATACCAAGTATTTTCTAACATTAATACCTTATCTCCTACTCCAATACCAAGAGCTCCTCCTGAAGCTCCTTCTCCAATAATTACACAAATAATTGGGACTTTCAAACGTGTCATTTCCAATATATTTCTTGCAATAGCTTCACCTTGTCCACGTTCTTCGGCTTCAATACCGGGATAAGCGCCTGGAGTATCAATCAAGCAAACAACAGGAATTCCGAATTTCTCCGCTGACTTCATAAGTCGCAGCGCTTTTCGATACCCCTCAGGGTTCGCCATTCCGAAGTTACGGTACTGACGTGTTTTGGTATTGTATCCCTTTTGTTGACCTATGAACATATAGCTTTGATCGCCAATCTTCCCGAGGCCTCCTATCATTGCTTTATCATCCTTAACATTTCGATCTCCGTGAAGCTCTAAAAAGGTATCACCACAAATTGCGTTGATATAATCTAGGGTATATGGTCTATTTGGGTGTCTTGAAAGTTGAACTCGCTGCCAGGCCGTAAGGTTTTTATAGATTTCCTTTCTAGTCTCGGCTAGCTTCTTTTCGATCTGCTTACAAGTCTCAGTAACATCCACATCGCTCTCCTCGCCAATTATCATGCACTTATCGAGTTGATCTTCAAGCTCTTTAATGGGAAGTTCAAATTCTAAATATTCCATTTTTAGTAGGTTTTCGGTTTTATGAGTTTGACATGCAAATATAAAATATTAAAGACTAAACCTGCTCGCCACTTTGCTTTTTTAACTTGTCTTTATTTTTCAGGATTCCGTTAGCAATAACAGTTGACAAAATTATGAACGCTCCAACATAAAACATAGGGTTCATCCGCTCATTATCCCCAAAAATAATAAAAGCTAATATGATTCCGTAAACAGGCTCTAGATTTACAGTCAGAACTACTGTATATGGGCTTATGTACTTCATCACCTGCACTCCGCCAATAAATGCATAGGCAGTACAGAAAGAGGCAAGAACGAAAATAAATATCCAGTCGTTCTGAGATAGTTGAAAAAACTCTGTAGTAAATCCACCCTTTATTCCTAAGAATATAGACAATAATAAAACACCGATACCTAATTCATAAAATGAAATCACGGTGGGTTTTTCTATCTGTACAAGTTTCCCATTAATTAAAGTAAAAATTACACTCATAAATGCCGACAGTAAAGCCAATAACATTCCAAGAGCATACTGCGTTTCTACTTTAAAAATTAATATGAGCCCTAAAATTACAACTGCTCCAAATAAAAGTTCATACCAAATTATTTTTCTTCTATACCAAAGTGGTTCAAGTAATGCGGTAAAAAAAGCTCCCGTAGACATCGTCGCAAGGGCGATTGAAACATTTGAAACCTTAATTGCCATGAAAAAAGTAACCCAATGCAGCGCTAGTGAACCACCTGCAAGCACCAAGGCAAAAAAAGTTTTCTTAGATACTTTTAGAGAATCTCTTTTAAAGGCTATAAATAAGAAAATCAATAAAGAAGCGATACCCATGCGATACCATACCAAAGGAAGTGCATCAATAGTAATTAGTTTACCAAGTACAGCAGTGAAACCCCAAATTAAAACTATAAAGTGAAGGTGTATATAATTTTTCAGCTTAGAATTCATTCTTTCTTTTTCGAAGCTAGTCTAGCGTTTGGCTTTTTGCAGTAGGTAGAAAGCTAGAATACCAAAAAACAAATTGGGTACGACAACAGCAGTTAAGGGTTCAAGTCCTGCTTGTTCTGCAAGTGTGCTAAAAATACGATCAAAGAAAATAAAGACGAACGCAACAACAATTCCGAAGGCAAGATTAAGCCCCATGCCTCCTCTTCTTTTTATAGATGCTACGCCCACCGCAATTATCGTTAAAATAAAAACGCTAATTGGCAAAGCCCAACGCTTGTACTTTACTAGGATATATGAATTGATGTTTGAAGCTCCCTTTCTTCTTTGGTCATCGATAAATTCATTAAGCTCCAAAAGATTCTTAGTTTCTGCCACATAAGAGACAGGTGTCAAATCATCAATCTTAAAAGCGAAAAGTGTATCTAGGCGTCTTTTGGTTTCTACAATAGCAGTATCTCCTAAAATTTTTCTTTTTCGATACGAAGTCAAACGATATATACTGTCTTTATCAATCCATCGGATACTCGATGCGGAAATCTTAAAATCAAGAATATTACCTTCTTTAAATCGTTCGAAGGTAAAATTAGAACCATTCTTCCGTCTTGGGTCAAAACTACTTACGTAAATAAAGTCCTTTTCATTAAGTTGATTGTAGATATTGGTTGTAATACGTTCCTCTCGTCCTTTCTTTAAATATTTATACTTGAATTCATTAAATCCTTTGCTAGCGGTGGGTACTACAAACATTCCCATTAATAACATAAAAACGGCAACTATTGAGGCGCCGATCATATAGGGTCTTAAAAATCTATTGAAAGAAATACCCGAGCTTAACATTGCCACTATCTCCGTATTACTAGCAAGTTTAGAGGTGAAGAAAATTACCGACAGAAATAAAAATATGGGAAAAAGAAAATTACCAATATAAACACTAAAGTGCCCTAAGTAAGCTATTACCTCATTAAGGGGTGCTTCGTTATCTTGAATTTTTCCGATTTGTTCCGCCAAGTGAGCCATAATTCCGATTGGAATAAATAGCAATAACATTACAATGAAAGTAAGAAGGTAACGCTTGAGTATGTATCGATCTAGAATGGTCACTTTACAATCGTTTATCCATTTGTTTTACCATCATGTTTTTCCAATCGACGAAGTCACCGGCTAAAATATGCTTTCTGGCCTCACGAGTCAACCAAAGATAGAATCCCAAATTATGAATTGTAGCGATCTGTTTACCTAAATATTCATTGGCCGCAAATAGATGACGTAGATAGGCTTTTGAATATTCAAGATCTACAAACGTTATCCCCATCTCGTCCACTGGCGAGAAGTCATCTTCCCACTTTTTATTCTTGATGTTTATTGTGCCGTGAGCGGTGAAAAGCATTCCATTTCTAGCGTTTCTTGTCGGCATTACACAATCAAACATATCGATTCCGAGTGCTATATTTTCAAGAATATTTATCGGGGTGCCTACTCCCATTAAGTAGCGAGGTTTATCTTCAGGTAGAATTTCAGTCACCACTTCGGTCATGGCGTACATTTCTTCCGCAGGTTCTCCTACAGATAGGCCGCCAATCGCATTGCCCTCTGCACCTGCATTGGCAATATATTCTGCTGACTGTCTCCTTAGGTCTTTATAAGTAGAGCCTTGAACTATAGGAAAAAAAGTTTGTGAATAATCATATTCGAAGGGTGTCTTTTCTAAATGAGAAATACATCTATCTAGCCAGCGATGCGTCATATGCATCGATCGCTTCGCATAATTATAATCACAAGGATACGGAGTGCATTCGTCAAAAGCCATTATAATATCCGCACCAATTACTCTTTGAATTTCCATTACATTTTCCGGGGTAAACATATGCGTGGATCCGTCAATATGTGATTTGAATTTTACTCCTTCTTCTTTGATTTTTCTATTCGCAGAAAGCGAGTATACTTGGTACCCGCCGCTATCAGTTAAGATATTTCTATCCCATCCTATAAACTTGTGTAAGCCACCGGCCTTCTTTAAAATATCAATTTTGGGTCTCAAAAAAAGATGATAGGTATTCCCTAAAATAATATCAGGATTAATCTCTTCTTTCAATTCTCTTTGATGTACTGCTTTTACAGAGCCAACTGTTCCCACCGGCATAAAAATTGGTGTTTCAATGGTACCGTGATCAGTCACCATTTTTCCTGCTCTGGCTCTACTTTGGAGGTCTGTATGTTCTAATGTAAACTTCATTGGCATATAACAGCGGCAAAGATATACAACTAGGTCACATTATTCCTTAATGAAAAAATAAAGTTCTTGTACGATAGGTTTAAATGAAGTTCGACGGGCTTAGGTAAAATTCTACCTTTTTAACAGAAACTTGAAATCTAACAATAAAGGCGATTTCAGTTAATAAAATATAATAACTCACGCTTGTATACCCAAAAGATTGCCCCTACTTTTGACACCTATAAAATAGCTTCAATAAAATGCCAAAAATAGAGGAATTACAAGATATCGTTATTCAAACTCGAAGAGATATTCTTCGTATGGTTCACAAAGTAAATTCAGGTCATCCCGGTGGCTCATTAGGTTGTACCGAGTTTTTTGTCTCTTTATACCACGAGATTATGGAACTTAATAACGGTTTTGATATGGATGGAATTGGAGAGGATCTTTTCTTCCTTTCAAACGGACATATATCCCCGGTATATTATAGTGTACTTGCACGAAAAGGATATTTTCCTGTGGATGAATTGAACACATTCCGTTTAATCAATTCTCGTCTACAAGGGCATCCAACAACACATGAAGGATTGCCTGGCGTTCGTATTGCATCAGGATCTTTAGGTCAAGGAATGTCCGTTGCCCTTGGAGCAGCGCAGGCTAAAAAGCTAAATGGTGACTCAAAATTAGTTTACAGCCTTCACGGAGATGGAGAATTACAGGAAGGGCAAAACTGGGAAGCGATTATGTACGCAGCTGGTAAGAACGTGGATAACCTTATTGCTACGATTGACCTTAACGGACAACAGATTGATGGTTCTACTGATGATGTGCTTCCTATGGGAGATATAAAAGCTAAGTTTGAAGCCTTCGGGTGGGATGTTCTAGAAATCAAAGAAGGGAATAACATTGAGGCCATACTAAAGGGTTATCAAGAAGCTAAAAGTAGAACTGGAAAAGGGAAACCTATTTGCGTTTTATTGCACACCGTTATGGGTAATGGAGTAGATTTTATGATGCACACACATGCATGGCACGGTAAAGCCCCTAGTGATGAGCAGTTAGAAAATGCTTTGGAGCAAAATGCCGAAACTTTAGGAGATTACTAGTAAAAGGACCTCCCCTAGCCCCTTCCAAGGAGGGGGATATAAAAATAAAATAGATTCAAAAGATTCTTGCCTTTGCTGAAACCTTCGAAGTCTAGAGACAGCACAAATGTAAGAATGAAAATAAAAGTAGATGACTAAATACGTAGATCAAGGTAAAAACGATACAAGAAGTGGTTATGGTGCAGGAATGACCGAATTAGGAAGAACAAACCCTAATGTGGTTGCCTTATGTGCTGACCTTATCGGCTCTTTAAAAATTCAGCAATTTATTGATGAGAATCCTGATCGTTTCTTTCAGATAGGAATTGCAGAAGCTAATATGATGGGTATTGCTGCCGGTTTAACTATCGGAGGTAAGATTCCGTTTACAGGAACTTTTGCCAATTTTTCTACTGGAAGAGTCTACGATCAAATTCGTCAGTCTATAGCTTATTCAGGTAAAAATGTAAAAATATGCGCATCCCATGCTGGAATTACACTTGGTGAAGATGGAGCAACTCATCAAATCTTGGAAGATATAGGACTTATGAAAATGCTGCCTGGCATGGTAGTTATTAATCCATGTGACTATAATCAAACCAAAGCTGCGACTATCGCTATAGCTGATTATGAGGGGCCCGTTTACCTCCGTTTTGGTCGACCCAAGGTTGCTAATTTCACTCCCGTAGATCAAAAGTTTGAAATTGGAAAAGCGCTGATGCTAAATGAGGGAAGTGATGTAACCATAGTTGCCACAGGACATTTAGTTTGGGAGGCCTTAATCGCATGCGAAAATCTCGAAGCGCAAGGTATTTCCGCAGAAGTCATTAACATTCATACTATCAAACCTTTAGATTCAGAGGCTGTGTTAAAGTCTGTTAAAAAAACAGGATGTATTGTAACTGCTGAAGAGCACAACTATTTAGGTGGTCTTGGCGAAAGTATTGCCGGAATGCTTGCCTCTAAGCATCCTACGCCACAAGAATTCATAGCTACTCAAGATACATTTGGAGAAAGTGGTACTCCAGATCAGCTTATGGAGAAGTATGGACTTAACAATAAAGCCATTGAGAAAGCCGTTTTAAAAGTGTTGAAAAGAAAGTGATAATGGTATCGTTTTTGATACCACAGAACGTATTACGAACGAAACACTATTATGATTATGAAAAAAACACTTCTTCTAGCAGTTTTTGCTATGTTAAGCATTACTGCGTTTGCGCAAAATGATTCTGGATTTGGTATTAAAGGCGGTTTAAACTACAACGGTAATGGCAATTACTTCGAATCTGTTGGTGATGCAGCTCAAGAGCCAGATCGAAACATAGGATATCACGCCGGAATATTCGGTAAGATTAAAATTAGTCGCTTATACATTCGTCCAGAATTAATTTACACCAAAACAAAATCAGATTATAACGGAGACTCTTTCGATATGAGTAAGCTAGACTTACCGGTTCTGGTTGGAGTAAAAGTCGTTGGTCCCTTACATGTCTTTGCTGGGCCTGCATTTCAGTACATTTTAAATAGCGAATTTGATGGAATAAGCATCGACAATATTGAAAACGATTTCTCAGTAGGTGCACATATTGGTGCTGGTGTGAATTTGGGTAAACTGGGAATAGATTTACGATACGAAAGAGGTTTAAGCAATAATGAGGCTAAATTTATCAATACCAATATTCAAGATGCCTCTGTAGAAGGCCGTCTAGATACAAGACCAGATCAATTGATCTTAAGTCTTTCATTAAAATTATAGTCGATTAGTAATAAACTAAAAAAGCCCTGAATTTAAATTCAGGGCTTTTTTAGTTTGCGAATGTTTCAGTTTAACTATCACTATCTAAATGATCAGGAATAGTATCTCCGTCTGTGTCTTTAAATCCAACAAAATTGCCATCAGCATCTAACTCTATCTCTTCAATAGTAGGTATTCCATCGCCATCATCATCGGCATCATTGTGGTTTGCAAGAAAAACGGTTGCCGGTTCGCTATCAGAATCTGTATTATCGTTGTTTAAATTTTCATCACCATCAAGATCTTCTAAAATTGAAGGAATTCCATCACCATCAAAATCTGTATCTTCTTCAAAAGCCAATAAATCAATTTTAAATATTAATGGTGCGTAAGCCGGAATAATTGAATTTGGAGGTGAGCTACTAAAATAACCTAAACCAGAAGGTATAAAGATTGCTCCAACACCATAATCGGTAAAAGTTACTGTACCGTCTCCATTTTCTTCAGGCCCCATACCTGCACTAAATTTTTCAACTCCAGCCGAATAACCTCGAATCAAACCTCCAGATAAATATTGGTTCAATGGCACTGTAGAAGCGTCAAAAGATCTTCCATCTAAAAGCGAACCCTCATACCGCAAAACGGTATTATCTCCAACGGTAGGGCTCCCCCCTAAACCTAGTCTAGCTTCAAGATAATAAAGCGTGTGATTAACTTCTTCACCATCATCTAAACCAAATATTGCCGATTCCTCTTTAATAATCTGGCTTTTTAAGTTGCTACTATCAAAAATCGAGGTCTTACCGGCATTATCTCCAGCTATCGTATCAAACCTTATCTTGAAATCAAAATTAGCAGGCGGATTTTCAAATTCTTCATAATTGTAAAAATGGGTTTGAAGATATTCTTTAAGCTCAGCATCATCTTCTAAAGCAACCTCAGAAAGCGATCTTTGAGGTATGGATATTCCCGGTAGAACATTATCATCATTTCTGCAGGATAACATTATCAATGCACCTAACAAACATGTAACTATTCGATTCATTTTCATTGTTCTAATTTAAGGTCGGCAAGATACAATTTTCCCTTATTTTTGTTGACGACGTTAACAAACATTTTTAATTCTCTATGCGCATTGACAAATACCTATGGAGTACTCGCTATTTCAAGACTAGAAATATGGGCACGGAAGCATGTAAAAAGGGACATGTCAGAATTAACGATCAGATAGCAAAACCTTCTAGAGAGGTATATCCGATGGATAAAATAATCCTTAGAAAAAATCAAATCAACTATCAATTTACCGTTTTAGATACTCCAAAAAGTCGCGTAGGAGCAAAACTGTTGGATTTATATAGAAAAGATACGACTCCAAAAGAAGCATTTGAACATACTGAACTACTGCAATACTCAAAGGATTATTACAGAAAGAATGGTATGGGTAGACCCACTAAAAAAGATCGAAGAGAAATTGACGACTATTTAGAATCTCCAACCGGCTCGAATGAGAGCGAAGAATAAAGTTTCAGATCACTGATAAATTAAGGTTTCTTTATATTTGAATTTTAAATGCAAAACGTAGATGCAAAATAAAATACTTTCACACCAGCAGATACAACATAAAGTTCGTCGCATAGCTTATCAAATCTATGAAGCCAATGTTGATGAAACAGAAATTGTTTTGGCTGGTATTGATGGCGGAGGTTTGAGCTTTGCGAAAAAGATACAAAGTGTATTACAGAATATTACAAAGGCCAATATACTCCTTTGTAAAGTGAGTATGGATAAAAGTAATCCATTGGAGAGTGGAGTTAAAACTTCAATTACTGAAGAAGAATACTTAAACAAGTCAATAGTATTGATAGATGATGTTTTAAATTCAGGAACCACTTTAATCTATGGAGTTCAACATTTTTTAAAAACTCCATTAAAACAATTGAAGACGGCCGTATTGGTGAATCGAAATCATAAAAAGTATCCTGTCAAAGCAGACTATAAAGGCATCTCTTTATCAACATCTTTACAAGAACATGTGAAGGTAGAATTCAAAGCAAAAAACGATTCAGTTTCCTTAGCTTAGGAGAACTTCTATCTCTGCTACTATCTGCTCAGCACTTTTTTCGTCGCAATTGACAACATGATTTGCCTGATTATAATAAAAGCTTCTTTCAAACAAGTGTTTTCCGATGAACTCATGTAAGTCTCCTTCTGGAATATTAGCGATTAAAGGTCTTTGCGCCTTTTCATTTGATAGTCTTTTGACCAATTCGCCTAAACCTACTTTTAGATAGATTCCGTTTTTGTTCACCTCAGAGATGGCATTCATATTATTTGCGTAGCAAGGAGTGCCCCCTCCTACCGAAAGCACAAAATCCTTTTCATTTGATAATATAGCTCTCAGTCTTGTAGCCTCCTTTTTGCGGAAGTAAATCTCTCCTCTATCAGCAAAAATATTCGAAATAGAAGTTCCTTCAGATTCCTCAATATGACTATCAAGGTCTAAAAATTTGATTTTCAATTTTTTAGCCAGAAGTTTACCAATTGTAGTTTTACCACTACCCATGTATCCTATTAAAACTATTTGCATCTTCTATTTTTGGTAAAATTGAACTAAAAACAATTGATTTCAAAAGAATTTCAAATTTCTCTTAAAATCGACTTGTGAAATAAATTAATGGACTTATATTTGCAGCCGCTAAGTGAAAAACTTGGCACTGAAATTATGACCTGGTAGCTCAGTTGGTAGAGCATCTCCCTTTTAAGGAGAGGGTCCTGGGTTCGAGCCCCAGCCAGGTCACTGAAAAGGATATCAATCCGAATCAAAAGCTTGCTAATTTTATGATTAGCAAGCTTTTATGTTTTTAAGAGAGTCATTTTATTTAATATGATTTGGTTTTAAAAGTTCACAAATCGTCAACATTTTTTAAAATCGTCAACAAAATCGTCAACACTTTTATAAATTGACTTTCTTATTACCCGAAAATTTGCTTTGTTGATTTGACTTTCGTCTCACTGATTGTTTCATTTAAAGACGAAAAACATGCGAAGTACAACCACATTTTCAATACTTTTTTGGATTTACACCCAAAGAGTTGACAAAAATAATCAATGTAAGATTTATGTCAGAATCACTGTGAATGGAAAAAAAGTCAATATCAGCCTCAAACAGAAGGTAAATATTGATTCTTGGGATTCGAAAAGACAACGAGCGAAAGGTAATGGTCAAAAAGCTAGAGAAGTAAATTTCTATTTAGACGAAGTAAAATCCGAAATAGTCAATTATTATCGAGATTTAAAGGCGGAATCGAGAGTTATCACCCCGCAACTAATCAAATTAAGATTTCTTGGGGAAGATAAAAGAATTTATTCCCTAAAAGATATATTTGACTATCACAACGAAACAATGGCAGAAAAACTGTGTGCGAAAACACTTTGTCATTATCGAACCAGTCAAAAGTATATTTTAAGGTTCTTATCAAAAAAGTTTAAATCCGAGGATAGATATTTACAAGATTTGGACTATTCATTCGTACTAAGTTTCGAAAGCTTTCTAAGGGCATACCAGCCCAACCATTACCAAGGAAAAATAGGAAACAATGCCGTTATGAAGCACATTCAGCGGCTAAGAAAAATGATTACTTTGGCCTATCATATGGAATGGATAGGTCGTGATCCTTTCGTGAAATTCAAACCCAAACTGGAAAAAAGAGAAAGAGAATTTCTTACTGAGGCCGAACTTGAAAGAGTTAAAAAACTATCGCCATCTATTGAGCGGCTATCAGTTGTCAAAGACTTATTTGTCTTTAGTTGCTATACAGGAATATCTTATGGAGATATTATTAAGCTCAATCGTAATAGTATTGTATTGGGTATTGACGGAGGTAACTGGATTATGGCAAATAGAAAGAAAACGGGTACTCCATTCAAAATACCATTACTACCTGAAGCAGAGTCTTTAATTGTAAAATATGAAAGACATCCTCGAACAAAATTTTCCGGAGGTCTTCTGCCTAGTATTTCTAATCAAAGACTCAATAGCTATTTAAAAGAAATCGCCGACCTGTGTGAAATTAAAAAAAACCTCACTTTCCATATGGCCAGACATACTTTCGCCACAACGGTTACCTTAAGCAATGGTGTTCCCATAGAAACAGTATCTAAACTACTAGGTCACACCAAGCTAGCAACGACTCAAATATATGCAAGGGTAATCGAAAAAAAGGTGAGTGAAGATATGTCTGTTTTAAAAATGAAGCTTAATAATAACAAGAAACCAAACTAATTTCACTGTTCCTTCAAAAAAATAAGCTTTAAATAAAACCGCCCTAAGCTTAATAAAATAAGAATTTTTAAGAGCCTTTAATGAGAAAATAACAATCAGAAAAGTCAAAAAAATGACTTTCATCATGTTTTATGAGATATTTTTTTATATTTGCTAACGAACATTAGTTAGTAATTAACTACTGGTAATTAACCAATAAATGAAAAATATGAAAACTAAACTTATTCTTCTGTTTACCTTACTAAGCACAGGCTTCATTATGGCTCAAGTAACGGTAACAGGTATTGTCTCATCTCAAGGAGAACCTCTTTTGGGAGTTAACATCATTGAAAAAGGCACCACGAATGGTGCAACGACGGACGAAAACGGAAAATTCACCTTGGAATCGAATCAAGCTTTTCCAATTACTATTAGCGCATCCTATCTTGGGTTCAAAACAAAAGAGGTAATAGTTGGTGAATCAAATAGCTCAAATGTAATTATTGAATTAGAGGAAGATGCGTTTTCCCTAAATCCTGTGGTAGTGGGTGCATCACGTTTCAAGGAAAAGTTACTTGAAGCGCCTATTAGTATTGAACAACTGGGTGTTAAAAAACTTAATAACTCCGCTTCAGCGGATGTCTATGAAACATTGACCAGTTTGAAAGGTGTTCAAGCAAATACAGGAAGTATGAGTTTCACTTCAATTAATGCACGTGGATTTGCCGATCCTAATAATCTACGATTTATACAACACATTGACGGTATTGATATTACTACTCCCGGTTTTGGAATAATCGGAAATACAGCTGGTGCGACAGCTCTTGACTTACGTAGTGTTGAATTGATACCTGGTTCTTCATCTGCCCTTTATGGTCCGGACGCTTTCAATGGAATGGTATTGATGTTTACAAAAAATCCATTTGACTTCCCTGGTTTTAGTATGGAATGGAAAACAGGAATGACCAGACAATCGACAGCAGGTACGAATTCATATAACGATTATAGTATTCGCTATGCACATGTATTTAGTGATAAGTTAGCTTTTAAATTTGATGGTAACCATCGGTCAGCGACAGATTGGATTGGTGGTAGTCTCGATTATAAAACAGGAGCTGGTGATTTTGACAATAGAGAAAACCTGCTAGGCACTGATATAAACAATGCAAATTTTTACAATGCAGTCAATAGGTATGGTGATGGTGATTTTGGTGTAGGAGTACTTTCATTAACCGATGGAACACCTGTCACGCGAACAGGCATTTTAGATGGTGATTTGTATGACGGTGATGTAAAAAACTATAGAGTGAATGCTTCCTTACACTATAGACCTAGTGAAGATTGGGAAATTAATTATCAATTTAAACATGCCCATAATGATTTTTCATTCAGGATTACAACCTTTTATCCTTTTGAAGATTTTGCACAAACGCACCATAAGTTAGAAGCTAAGAGCAAGAACTTCACTGCCAGGGTTTATAGCTCAAAACAAACAGCCAACAGGAGTTCTATTGGCTTCTTAACAGCTGATTTCATTCAACAAGGCTTAAAACCAAACCAGGACTGGATTGCAGATTACCAGTCTATAATTGACAATGGTGGCTCTCCTAAAGAAGCTAGAACATTTGCAGATGACTATTTAGATGCGAACGGAAATATTCTTGAGAGTAGAATTAATGACTTTAATCAGGCCAAAGAAAATGCTTTGGCTAGTGCAGATGTACTTAATGGAGGTTCTAAATTCTTAGACAATAGTGGTTTTGTACATGGTGATTTGAACTATGACTTTTCAGACAAGTTTGAAAATTTCGAGTTGCAGGTTGGTGCAAATTTTAGACGCTATACTGTAGATTCTGAGGGTACTTTCTTTAATGATAATAGAGATAATAACTTTACCGATGTCATTAACTATTCTCAATATGGTGGTTTTGTACAAGCTTCCACGGGAATATTCAATGACAAATTGAAGCTCACTGGCTCTTTGAGGTATGATAAAAATGAAAACTATGACGGTAATTTCACTCCAAGAATAACCGCTGTTTTAAGTCCTGATGAAAACAAGAATCATAATTTCAGAGTTTCTTATCAGTCAGCTTTTCGTAATCCGGGTCTTCAAGAATCATTTATCAATTTTGAGTTATTTCCTGGGTTCACAATACTTGGAACTAGTCAAGTTAATTTAGACAATTATCAATATACTGGGGCTACTGGCAATGTAATTACAGGGAATCAGGTTAGAGAATCTTTAGGTCGAACCGCAGTTCAACCCGAAGAAAATAGAACTTTCGAAGTTGGATATAAAGGGTTGGTATTTAATAAAAAGTTACGAGTAGATTTAAGTTACTATAAAACTTGGTATCCAAATTTCATTGCAATACAACTTCCGGCTTTATTCGGATTTACAGCAGCAGGTCCGGGACCAGATGCAAGAGCCTTTTTATGGTATTATAACCTTGAGCAAACTGTTACATCTGATGGGTTATCACTAGGATTGGATTATGTTTTACCAAACAATTTCCAACTAGGGTTTAACTATACAAATAGTTCTTTTGACATTCCCGATTATGACCCTTCACTACAAGGAGGTACGGATAAAGCTACTTTTAAAAGGAGTTTACGTTTTAATACTCCGCAAAATCGTTTTCAAGCTTCCTTTAGCAATACTGGGTTTGGTAAAAATGATAATTTGAGTTTTAACATTTCTTTTAAAGCAACCTCCGAATATGAATATGAATCATCATTTGGAGCTACAGTAATTCCAGAGGTAAACACTACGGATGCAAGCTTTGGTATAAAAATTCCGAAATGGGACTCAAAGATAACTTTGGGTGGAAGTAATATTTTTAATCAAGAGTACTCTTATGTATATGGAGGTCCAGCTGTTGGTTCTATATATTATGTTGGTTTTCGATATGGCTTGAAATAAAAAGTAAGTTTGAGTTAGTTTAAGTTGGCCAAGCACTTATTTCGAATGTAGTTTTGGAATAGGTGCTTTGCAATCAAAATAGACAATTAATTCTTTATTTATTAAACTTGTGGAACTATGAAATCAATCTTTAAATGTATCTTTTTGAGCAGCTTTTTTTTATTTGGCTGCAAAACGAAAAGTAAAGAAACCATAACTATGAGTATGATTAAAAATAAAACCTCGGTAGAGCAAATCGAAATTTTCAAAAAGGATATTCAGACTTTAGAAACATATCTTTTATCACTTTATGACACTATAAATTTAGACCATAATAAATCACTTAATTTATTTACTACCGACCCGAACAATAACAAACACCTCGTTATTAACTCTCTTAAAGGAATTAATAAATCCGCCCCATTATTCGGATTGCCAATTGTAGTAAAAGATAACTTCAATACATCTGACTTTCCGACCTCTGCGGGCACACCTGCTTTGGAAAATTTTATTCCAAAAACTGATGCTGAATTAGTAAAAAAGTTAAGAGATGCGGGAGCTATAGTTATGGGTAAAACCAACATGCATGAACTTGCCTTCGGTCTTACTAGCAACAACCGTCATTTCGGACCGGTGAAAAATCCTTATGATTCAACACTGTTTGCTGGGGGAAGCAGCGGCGGCACTGCTGCTGCCGTAAAAGTGGGAGTAGTTAACGTTGGATTAGGCACAGATACTGGGGGGTCTTGTAGAGTTCCAGCTGCATTATGTGGTGTATTTGGTTTTAGACCAACTGCAGGAGTTTACTCCTCCGAAGGAGTTGTACCATTATCAACAACTAGAGATACTCCTGGTTTGATAGCAAAATCAATGGAAGAAATAATTTTACTTGACGAGGTCATAACAAACCAAAGCAATGATATCAAAATAGACGCTAAATCAATTAGAATTGGAATTCCAAGAGCTTACTTCTATGATAATTTATCATCAGAAGTGAGTCGAATTAGTGAAGAGACAATTCAAAAACTAAAATCTAACGGAATTCAATTGGTGGAGATAGACATAGAAGGTATTCCTGAATTATTGTCGGAAAGCATAAATATTGTCTTTCATGAAACCTATTTGTCTTTAAATAAGTACTTAGAAAAACACGCTCCGGGGATTTCATATGAAGATTTGACTTCTAAAATTTCCTCTCCAGATGTAAAAGGTTTATTCGATTCAGGGGCAATAAATACCAATGAAACGTATGATTTTGCCATTACCGAAGAACGTCCTAGGTTACAAAGAACTTATCAGGAGCACTTTGACAAGTATGATTTAGACGTGCTACTATTCCCAACCTCTCCTGTAGAAGCCAGACCCATTGCTGGATGTGATGAAACAATTGAATTGAATGGAAAGCAAGTCCCAACTTTCCCCACTCTTCTTCAAAATATGAATCCAAGCAGTTATGCAGGTATTCCTGGAATCAGCATTCCTGCTGGAGTTACAAAAGAAGGGTTGCCCGTGGGGATACATTTAGAAAGTCCTGAAGGTTCTGATAAAAAACTACTTAAGATTGCTTCTATGGTTTATGAACTTATTAAGTAATAGAAGTTGAAATTAGCAAATTAAATCTATCCATTGTAGGAATCAGTGCTTGGGGCATAACAACAACAGTTTCTTTTCTGTTGGACTAAAAGAATAACAAATGTTTAATAAGGAAATAGAGACATTAGAGTTGACAGAACTCAGAGAGTTACAAAGTAGAAGATTGGTTAATTTGGTGAATACCGTATACGAGAAAGTACCCTTTTACAAAAAGGCATTTGATGAAAAAGGAATTAAGGTTTCCGATATTAAATCAATAAATGATATTCATAAGCTTCCGTTTACAAAAAAAACAGACTTACGAGATAATTACCCATTTGGCTTTTTGACCGTACCAGAAAGTGAATTAGCAAGAATTCATTGTTCAAGTGGAACAACAGGTAAACCAACTGTGGTAGCCTACACTGAAAACGATTTAGAGTTGTTTTCTGAAGTTGTGGCCCGGTCATTGGCCGCAGCTGGTGCAAAGCCAGGAATGAAATTGCACAATGCCTATGGTTACGGATTGTTTACGGGAGGAATAGGTGTTCATTATGGAGGTGAAAAGCTTGGGTTGTCCGTAATACCAGTTTCGGGAGGCATGACCGAAAGACAAATAAATCTCTTAAGAGATTTTAAATCTGAGGTTATTTGTTGTACACCCTCCTATGCGCAGACTATAGGAGCTGAATTGAAAAAAAGAGGAATTTCACTTTCGGAATTAAATTTGAAATATGCAGTCTTAGGTGCAGAACCATGGACAGAAGGTATAAGACAACAAGTTGAAGAAAGCTTGGGGGTGGTTGCAACTAACATTTTTGGTTTAAGTGAAGTAATAGGTCCGGGAGTATCTCAGGAAGCATATGATGAAAAAGGCACAGGTAGCTATATATGGGAAGACCACTTTTTTCCAGAAGTTGTAGATAGATATACTGGTGAGCCTTTACCTTATGGAGAAGAGGGCGTTTTAGTATTTACAACCCTAACGAAAGAGGCTATGCCTTTTGTAAGGTATTGGACTAATGATATATGTAGCATAGATTATGACCAACAAGGCTCTAGAACTCATATTAAAATGAGTGCAATCAAGGGGAGAGCTGATGATATGTTAATAATTAGAGGGGTCAATTTGTTTCACACCCAAGTTGAAGAGCTTATCCATGATTTTGTTGAACTGGTTCCGAACTATCAATTAGTGGTTACAAAACAGGGTATAATGGATAAAGTAGAGGTAAAGGTAGAACTCTCTCAAAATTATGGAAAGAGTCAAAATGTAAACGGAGTTTTAACCAGTGAGATGGTTAATGAAAATGAGAAACTTAGTTTTCTAAGTAAAAGATTGGGAAAGAAAATTAAAGATAATATAGGAATCTCCATGAATGTAACCTTGATGGCACATAATCAAATTCCTAAAAGCGAAGGTGGTAAACTCAGCAGAATTGTTGACTTAAGGGAGTAGGTTCCATTAAAAGCAATCCAATGAAAGATTCGAAATCATACTGGAAATCCAATGTTAAATACTTGTTGGTTTTAATGCCAATATGGTGTTTTATTGCAGTCATACTTCCAATACTCATGGCTGATTGGCTTAATCAATTTCGAATAGGCGGATTTCCCCTCGGTTTTTGGTTCGCGGTTCAAGGGTCATTGTTAGGGTTTATCATACTCATTTTTTTATATGTGAGATTAATGAACCGTTTAGATGAAAAACACCAAGCTTAACTAAATCATATTTTTTACGATTTTCTATGAGTGCACAAACGCTTACCTTCATATTTACCGCAATTACTTTTTCTATATATGCCCTAATTGCTGTCAAGACAAGGGCCAAATCTACCAAAGATTTTTACGTTGCTGGCGGTGGTGTTCATCCAGTTGCGAATGCAATGGCTACAGCAGCAGATTGGATGTCAGCGGCAACTTTCATATCTCTACCTGGCATTTTTTCATTTATGGGCTACGATGGTGCGGTTTATTTATTGGGAGGCTCAGGCGGATTTGTATTATTGGCCATGTTGATTGCGCCCTATTTAAGAAAATTTGGGAAATTCACACTACCAGATTTTATAGGCGACCGATACTATTCTACCTCAGCAAGAGCAATTGCCTTAATTTGTGCACTCTTCATTTCCTTTACATATTTAGCTGGACAAATGAGAGGTATTGGGGTTGTCTTTTCTCGATTTTTGGAAATAAATATTAATACCGGAGTGATTATTGGAGCGGCTATTGTTCTGGTTTATGCCGTAATCGGTGGAATGAAAGGAATTACCTATACGCAAGTGGCGCAATATTGCATTCTGATATTTGCATTTATGGTTCCCGTGATTTTCCTTTCCATACAACTAACAAATAACCCAATTCCCTTTTTAGGACTAGGCAGTAAGATGTCTGGTACAGAAACGTATCTATTGGATAGACTAGATGGACTGAATCAAGAACTTGGGTTTGGCGAGTTTACATCAATGAAGAGTTCTGTAATTAATTTAACTGCGATGGCCTTGACAATGATGATAGGTACAGCAGGAATGCCACATGTAATAGTTCGTTTTTTTACCGTTCCTAAAGTTAAAGATGCCAGAACTTCTGTAGGTTATGCCCTTATTTTTATTGTGATTTTGTTCATTTCAATACCTGCTATAGGAGCTTTTTCTAGAACTTTTCTAATTGAAAATTTACAAGGTTTAGCTTATACTGATGTTCCATCTTGGTTTAAAACTTGGGAAGAAATAGGATTAATTTCGTTCCAAGACATTAATGGTGATGGTATTATTGAATATTCAAGTAATGCTGGTATCAACGAACTTTCAATTGATAAAGACATTATGTTTTTGGCTAGTCCAGAAATTGCAAATTTACCCAATTGGGTAATTGCACTGGTGGCTGCTGGAGGTCTTGCGGCGGCTTTATCCACAGCCGCAGGTTTGATTTTAGTGATATCAGCAGCAATATCAAGAGACCTTTATAGAAACATAATAAATAGAACCACCGAGGTAAAAGAAAAAAAAGAACTTCTTTTAGCTCGATTCGCAACTATATTTGCCATTTTAGTAGGCATCTATTTTGGAATTAACCCTCCTGGTTTTGTGATGGAAACTATTGCCCTTTCTTTCGGTATTGCTGCGGCCTCCTTATTTCCGGTAATTTTTATAGGTATATTTAATAAGACAATGAATAGAGAGGGTGCAATAGCAGCTATGCTTACAGGTCTTGTCTTTTCACTATCATATATTATATATTTCAAATTTTTAGACGGGTCTCCTGACAATTATCTATTTGGAATTTCTCCACAGGGAGCGGGCTTGCCTGGTATGGTTTTAAGTTTTATTGTAATGTTCGTTGTATCTAGGTTTTACTCAAAAGCACCAAAAGCTATTCAGGATAGCGTTGATAAAATTAGAATTCCATAATTATCCTACTTTATTGAGTTACAACCGAATTTTAACAATAAACTATGTAACTTTGTTGGGTTTAGAATTTTAAATTTTGAGTAAAAAAAGTAAAAGTAGAAGACAAATTATAATAGAAGAATCTGCTATATTATTTAATAGCAGGGGATACAGCGCCACCTCAATGAAGGATATTGCGGAAGGCGTTGGGGTTAAGGCTGCAAGCTTATACAATCATATAAGTTCGAAACAGGAGATTTTAAGTGTATTATTGTTGACCATAGCAAATAAATTTTATGATGGTATAAAAGATGTCAACAACTCTTCTTACTCCTTTAAAGATAAATTAAGGGAGATTATTAGAATGCATATCCGTGTTGCTACCGAAAACCAAAATATTACTGCGCTAATTACCCAAGATTGGAAACACCTTGAAGAGCCTGATTTGTCAAAATTTATTGAAATCAGGACGAGCTATCAACAAATATTTACAGAGGTAATTAAACAAGGAATGGATTCAGGGGAGTTAAAATCCGCTAATTTGCAAATTACCTTAAATGTTATATTATCCTCTCTTCGCTGGATTTATGATTCTGAATTGTATAACAATACAGGCATAATAGGTTTGGCCGAATTGGAACGAACAATACTAGAACTAGTTTTCAAGGGTATTGATATGGATAACTAATTGGTTTGATATACTTGTTTGACCAGATATCCAGGACTTAACTTATACTTATTCATGCCCTGAAACAGTAAGCTACGAGCTTACATACAAAATCTCTGAGGTCCTCCCCTACGAATTTCCTCGCTTGCATATGATTCGAATTTCTTAAAATTTTCACGAAAAGCATTAGAGAGTTCAAAGGCGGTTTTATAATAATCTTCGTCATTCTTCCATGTAGCGCGTGGGCTTAATACCGGCGTGGGTACTCCCCGGCATTTTCTCGGTTGGGCTACTCCAAAGACCGAGTGAATATGGTAATCATCATAATTATACAAACCCAAATCCCCATTTAATACAGCATTAATCATTGCTCGTGTATATTTAAGTTTCATACGCGATCCTACTCCGTAAGAACCGCCAGTCCATCCCGTATTTACCAGCCAAACATTAACATTAGAATCCTTCATTTTTCTACTTAACATTTCTGCATAGGTAACAGGGTGCAAAGGCATAAAAGGTGCTCCAAAGCAGGCTGAAAAGGAAGGTAAGGGTTCGACGATTCCATCCTCTGTACCTGCAATTTTCGCTGTATAGCCAGATATAAAATGATACGCAGCTTGGCTCGGAGTCAATTTGGATATAGGTGGAAGTACACCAAAAGCGTCTGCTGTTAAGAAAAAAATATTTTTTGGATTACTTCCAATTGATGGAGCTTGTATATTATCGATGTGATATATTGGATAACTTACTCTCGTATTCTGCGTTATGGAGGTATTTGTATAATCAACATGTCCGTTTTCATCTAAGACTACGTTCTCTAGAATTGCTCCTTTTTTGATAGCCTTATAAATTTCAGGTTCATTTTCTTGGGTTAAGTTTATAACTTTTGCATAGCATCCCCCTTCGAAATTAAAAACACAGTTTTCATTATTCCAACCATGTTCATCATCGCCAATTAGTTTTCGCGAAGCATCCGTTGACAATGTCGTTTTTCCTGTGCCTGATAATCCAAAGAAAATAGCTGATTCTCCATTCTTACCAACATTGGCTGAGCAATGCATGGGTAAGGTGTTTTTCTGAATGGGTAATATAAAATTAAGAGCTGAAAATATTCCTTTTTTAATCTCTCCGGTATATCCTGTACCCCCTATTAAAGCAATCTTTCTTGTAAAGTCTAAGATAGCAAAATTGTGTTGTCGTGTTCCATCTACAGCTGCATCCGCCATGAAACTAGGCGCGTTGATGACTGTCCAATCCGGTTTGAAATTTTTCAATTCTTCATCGGTTGGGCGAATGAACATATTATAGGCAAACATATTGCTCCAAGGATATTCGTTAATTACACGAATATCAGTTCGGTAATTTGCGTCAGCGCAAGCATAACAATCACGAACGTAAAGTTCTTTTTCATTTAAATACGATATCACTTTGTCGTAAAGCTTATTGAATTTAGACGATTCAAAAGGAATGTTTATATCTCCCCACCAGATGTGTTTTTCGGTGATTTTATCTTTTACAATAAAGCGGTCATTGGGAGACCGACCCGTGAATTCTCCTGTATTAATAACTAAAGCACCCGATGCAGCTTCTTTTCCCAAACCCCTGGATAATGTTATATCGTGCAATTCTGAAGGAGATAACTGATAGTTAATCTTTTCATGCTTAATGCCGTATTCGCTTAAAGAAATGGATGGCTTACCGTTTTTGGACTCAATCATTAAATGAATTTTGTTTTTGGAAGTATGTTATTATTTCTTGAACGTATCTCTCAAAGTTTTATACGACTCTTCTTGTGTTCGTAAATTTTCGGGCACTTCTCTAAGTGGTTCCACTTCCTTAAGCGTTTCGTGACAATGAGCTGGTAATTGTTGATATAACTGAGTGCCTTTTGTTTTCCAGGCAATCATTTCATCGGACACTTTTTTGATTATTTTACCGGGATTCCCAGCTACTAAGCTTCTTTCAGGAATTTTAGATTCCGCCTTTACAAATGTCATAGCACCAATAATACTTTCGTCACCAATTTCAGCATCGTCCATAATTACACTATTCATACCAACCAATACATTTCTACCAATATTAGCACCATGTATGATTGCCCCATGACCAATATGAGCGCTCTCTTTAAGTACAATTGATTTGCCTGGAAACATGTGTATCGTGCAATTCTCTTGTACATTAACTCCGTTCTCCAAAATAATCTGACCCCAATCTCCTCTTATAGCCGCTCCAGGACCTATGTAGCAATCTTTTCCTATAATCACGTTTCCCGTCACCGCCGCCAACGGATGAACAAAGGAAGTTTCATCAACTACTGGTATGTAACTTTTAAAAGAGTATATCATTATCTGAGTTTTGCTGTGGTTTCTGTTTTACCATGAGAAAGACTGTTACCATACTTATCAAGATTCACCATCACAATATTATCAATGGTAATTATGATTTCTTTGCTTTGAATGTTTCTGACTTCGCATTTTAACGTAATAGATGTTTTCCCTAGTTTGAGGATACACAACCCTATTTCAATAATATCACCAGCATGGGCAGAAGCTTTAAAATTAATCTCTGTCATGAATTTGGTAACTACTCTATCATTATCTAGTTGAATAATTGAAAATAGAGCGGCTTCTTCATCTATCCACTGTAACAACCTACCTCCAAATAGTGTATTGTTCGGATTAAGGTCTTCTGGTTTAATCCATTTTCGAGTATAAAAATTCATTCTAGAGCATCTTTAAGAGTAGCCTTTATAACTATTTGCTGTTAATTAGTACTTTTTTGGAATAGTCCATTAATATAAGTGACCCGCTAGTATTGGCTCTTTCATTTAATAATTCATCCCAATGTTCAGTACCTTTCCAAAAAGTACTTTTTAGAAGTTGCATTGCTTTTGGGTTGTATTTTGCCAGTTTCAGACTTAATTCAACAATCGCATCGTCCAACTCTTCTGTTGTATCAAAAATATCTGTATACAAACCTTTTTCCTTTGCCCATTGAGCAGATTGAAAAGTATCAGCATTAATTGCCAGTTGCGACATGCCAGACAAACCAACTTTTCTTTCTACGGCAGGTCCAACAACAAAGGGCCCTATACCTATATTTAACTCGCTCAGTTTAATGGATGCATATTGGGTAGCCATACAATAATCTACTGCAGCGGCCAATCCTACGCCTCCACCAACAGCTTTTCCCTGAACACGAGCGATTATAAATTTCGGACACTTTCTACAAGCATTGATGACTTTGGCAAAACCAGAAAAAAACTGCCGGCCTTCATCTATGGTATTGATTGCTAGTAGTTCTTGAAAATTCGCTCCTGCACAAAAAACGCGATTGCCTGCGCTTTTTAAAACAATCACTTTAACAGCATCATTCTGGCCAGCTTCGATAATAAGTTCAGCTAATTCATTAAGCAAGTTACCAGGTAAAGAATTATGGGCGGGATGATAAAAAGTTATCATGCCCATATTATTAGCAATCTCTATGTTTACGTAAGGTTTGTTTTTCATGGCTGGTTTTTCTAAAGCAATCCGAATTGCTCAAAATGATGATTTAAATGTTTTCTTTCGAGTAGATACAACTCATATCTATTTAGTTCACCAAAAACAGGTGTCTTTATTAATACAGTGGGGTTTTCTTCCACGAATGACAAATAGGTTTCTCTTGCCTTTAACATATACTCTTTAGCTTCATCTAGGCTAGAATGGATAGTTTTCGAGATTTTACTTTTTTCAGCTAACGGAAACTCATAATTATGAGGCATTTTGTCGTAGTTGTATAAAGTAGCATGAACTTTTTCTAATATTTTATCCGACGTGCCAATTTCAAAATCTTCGGTATTACCTGCGTATAAATTATAGCTAAATTCTAAATGTTCTACCATCAGTTGGGGGGTAAGTGTCCCCCAATTAGCATTGCTCTTTTCAGTCAGTTTAGATAAACATTCTTTAATCTTACCCTCCGTAATTTCAACAAAAGTCTCTTGCCTTTTCTGCACCATGGTTAAAATAGTGGCTATGGCCACTAATTCGTCTTCAGCATCAAATACTTCTACGAACCATTTTACAATGCCGCTTGGGTGTTCCGCCCCGGCAACATCCCTATCTACTTTTTGCTTGCAAGTTAGCCTTACGTAGACGGTATCGTTGTGATACAGTGGCCGAAGAAATCTACATTCTTCCAATCCATAATTTGCTGAAACTGGGCCTTTATTAGGATAAACAAATAATCCCGCAGCGGCCGAAATGATAAAATAGCCATGTGCAGTTCTCTTTTCGAAGATACTCCCGTCTAAAGAAGTGATATCGGTATGGGCATAAAAATGGTCCCAAGTAACGTTGGCGAAATTGATGATATCCGTATCTGTAAATGTTCGCTTATGGGTTTTTAAAGACATTCCAGGCTGAATATCTTCCCAATGGTATTTAAATGGATGTTTAGGGACTTCCTTGTATTTGGCATTGGGTTGGTATATTGCTGTAACCTCAGTTAATGTGGTAGGCGAACCCTGAATTGCAGTGCGTTGCATATAATGTTTAATACCTCGCATACCCCCCATTTCCTCACCACCACCAGCACGACCAGGACCACCATGAACCAAGGTAGGCAATGGCGAACCATGACCAGTACTTTCTTTGGCGCTATCTCTATTTAAAATTAGAATTCTACCGTGGTAAGCTGCTGCATTAATTGTATATTCTTTGGCAATTGTATCATCATTTGTGACGATAGAAGAAACTAAAGAACCTTTACCCATTTGTGCCAAAACAATGGCCTCTTCCAAACTTTTATAAGGCATTATAGTACTTACAGGACCAAAAGCTTCAGTATCATGTACACTCAAATTTTCGAACGGCTTGTCTTCCCTTAAAACTATTGGACTTAAAAAAGCTCCATCCTTGGCATTGCCGCCAAGGACATCGATTTTATCAAAATCCCCATATACAATTTCAGCAGTTTTTGCTAATTCAGAAACACGGTCTTTTACTTCTATTACTTGGTCTTTACTAACCAAAGCCCCCATTCGAACCTCTTTAAGTCGAGGGTCACCAATCGTTATTTTAGCTAACTCTTTTCCAAGTGCTATTTGCACATCTTCTATTAATTTTTCAGGGACAATAACTCTGCGAATAGCCGTACACTTTTGGCCGCATTTCACTGTCATTTCTTTTCTAACTTCTTTGATGAAAAGAGAAAATTCTGGCGTACCAGGAGTGGCGTCTTCTCCTAGAATACATGAGTTCAATGAATCTGCCTCCATTGTAAAAGGAACTGATTCGTTTATGATTCTCGGATTTGATTTCAAAATCTTACCAGTGCTTGCTGAACCTGTAAATGTTACTACGTCTTGAGAATCAACAGTTTCCAATATGCTTCTAGCTGAGCCTGTAATTAATTGTAACGCTCCCTGAGGGAGTATTCCGGAAGCTATAATTTCTTTTACTACTGCTTCGGTCAAAAATGAAGTATTGGTAGCTGGTTTTACGACCGCTGGAACGCCTGCCATCCAATTACAAGCACACTTTTCTAACATGCCCCATATTGGAAAATTGAAGGCATTAATATGTATGGCAACGCCATGCTTAGGTACCATGATATGATGTCCCATAAAACGACCACCTCTAGACAAGTCTATAGGGTCGCCTTCCACATGGTATGACTGATTAGGAAATAACTTTCGTAAAGATGCATTGGCAAATAAGTTACCGAAACCACCGTCAATATCAATCCAACTATCGATTCTTGTAGCTCCTGTTCTATAGCTCAATTCATAAAATGGTTCTTTCTTTTTGGTAAGGTGCAATGCTAATTTTTTTAGCATATTACCACGTTCTTGAAAGGTCATCTTACGAAGTACTTGGCCACCCATGGTTCTACCAAAATTCAATATTTCTTCAAAATTCAATCCTTCCGTATCCGAAAGCGCGACCACATCACCGGTTATCGCATCGTACATGGGTATTCCCGCCCCTTTTCCTTCAACCCAATCTCCTAGTACAAAATTTTGTGCTTTTTTCATTCTCTTGTCCTTTTAATTATACACGTTCAATAATGGCTGCATAGCCTTGCCCTACCCCTACACACATCGTAATCAGGGCATATCTCTTGTCTTGCTCGTGCAGTTCTAATGCCGCTGAATAGGCTATTCTTGTTCCAGTAACCCCTAATGGATGCCCAATAGAAATAGCTCCCCCATTAGGGTTTAATCTTTTGTCATCATCAGCTAATCCCCATGCTCTTATACATGCTAATGCCTGAGCGGCAAAGGCTTCATTCAACTCAATGATATCCATATCATCCATAGTCAAGCCTGCTTTTTCGAGCGCTTTGTTTGAGGCTTGAACCGGACCTATACCCATAATTCTTGGTTCGACACCTACCACGGCTGAACTTACAATTCTAGCCAATGGTTTAAGGTTGTATTGTTTTACAGCTTTTTTAGAGGCTATAATTGTTGCTGCTGCACCATCATTCAATCCGGATGAATTCCCTGCGGTAACACTACCACTTTCTTGCTTGAAAGCCGGTCTTAGTTTTGCTAAAATTTCGGTAGTAGTCGTAGGTTTTATAAATTCATCTTTAGCAAATTGAATAGGGTCTTTTTTTCGTTGCGGAATTTCAACAGTAACCATTTCTTTTGCCAATCTTCCGCTTTCTTGTGCCTTAGTCGCTTTCTTTTGGCTCCAATGAGCAAATTTATCTTGGTCTTCTCTTGATATATTATACTTTTCAACAAGATTTTCGGCGGTATTTCCCATACCGTCAGTTCCATAGAGTTCGTCCATTTTAGAATTAACGAAACGCCATCCAAATGTGGAGTCATACATTTTTGAATCACCTCCGAAACCTGTTGATGGTTTGGCAATAACATATGGACCCCGTGTCATATTCTCCACACCACCAGCAATAAATACATCTCCATCACCTGCTTTTATAGCGCGATTGGCATGAATAATTGCAGACAATCCTGAACTACATAAACGATTTACGGTTTCGCCTGGCACGGTAAAAGGTAATCCAGCCAATAAAGAGCACATACGTGCTACATTCCGGTTATCTTCTCCGGCCTGGTTAGCACAGCCCATGATAACATCATCATAAGCCTCTTTCGGAATATTCGGGTTGCGAGATACCACTTCTTTAATTACTAAAGCTCCTAAATCGTCTGTTCTAACCGTTGACAATGTTCCTTTATAACTTCCAATAGGAGTTCTTATTCCATCTATTATATACGCTTCTTTCATACTATTCTTCCCAATTTTTTTGAGTGCGGTAAACGAAGCCTTTGAAAAGAGCCACTAAATCATCTCCTTTTTTAACTTCAATTACGTTAAAACCCAATTTATTTTTTACTTTTTCAATTGAACATTCGGCGGTTATATAATCGCCTTCCTCCAAAGCTTCTATATGGTTAATGGAAGCTTCAATGGATACGGCGAACTTGCCATGCGTATTTGAAGTAAACCCAAAAACACTATCGGCTAAGGAGAATGTAATCCCTCCATGAGCCTTGCCCATGCCGTTAAGCATTTCTTTGCGAATAGTCATACCAGCTTTACAGCGACCTATTTCGCATTCTAAAATCTCGATGCCTAACCATTTGCTAAAGGCATCATTTTGAAGCATTATTTTAGGTATTTGCTCTCCTTTCATCAAAAAACGATTTAGGTTCGTTATTAGTCTCAGATATCATTTTACGCAACAAGGGGCTACAGCGATATCTATCCTCTCGATATTGTTCATATAAATCATCCATAGTCTTCACGCACCATTCAATACCTTTTTCCTCAGCCCATCTCAACAACCCTTTGGGATAATTAACCCCCTTTGTCATGGCATTATCAATGTCTTCTGCTGAAGCAATATTCCAGAACAGTGCATCTGCCGCTTCATTTATGAGCATGACCAATACCCTATCACATATTTTTTGTGCCAACTGATTATTCTCTATTGGTTTTGGTCGTGTTGCTCCAACGGAATAGTCATAGTATCCTTTACCAGATTTACGCCCCAAATAACCTGCCTCAGAATAACGCTTCTGCGTAAATGAAGGTTTGTATCTTGGGTCATAATAAAAGGCTGTAAATACGGTTTCCGTAACTACATAATTTACGTCGTTTCCAATAAAATCCATAAGCTCAAAGGGACCCATTCGAAAACCTCCAAAAGTTTTCAAACTCCAATCAATCGTAGAAATATCTGCAATACCCTCCTCCAAGATTCGTAATGCTTCTCCATAAAAAGGTCTTGCAACACGGTTTACAATGAAACCAGGCGTGTCCTTTGCCACGGCAACGGTCTTTCCCCATCCAGATAGAATTGTCACTACTTCCTTTAAAATCTCTTCAGAGGTTTGTATGCACGGAATTACCTCTACAAGCTTCATTAAAGGGGCAGGATTGAAAAAATGAATACCAATACAGCGGCTTGGTTTGCCCAAAGATGCTGCGATAGAAGCAATGGACAAACTGGAAGTATTTGAGGCTATGATGCATTCATCGGAAACGTACGTTTCTAATTCTGAAAAAACGTTTTTTTTGATTGTCAAGTCTTCAACAATCGCTTCAATAATCAATTCACAACAAGCTAAATCTCTCAGCTGGTCCGAGTAGGAAATATTAGATTGAATCTGTTCTTTTTCAGATGCATTGATTCGCCCCTTCTCAATTAATCTATTCAATATTTTCTCTAGGGATTCCTTTGCTTTTTTCAAAGCAGTAACATTGGTATCAAATAGCATTACATTACAACCTGCAGTTGCTGCAACTTGGGCTATACCGCTTCCCATAGTTCCTGAACCTATTACGCCTACCTCCATATCAGTTACCTTTAAAATTAGGTTTGCGTTTTTGGAGGAATGCCGTAACTCCTTCCTCATAATCATTGCTTTCCGATGCTTGAAGCTGTAATTCTGTTTCTAGTTTCAATTGTTCTTCCAGCGAATTTGTCATTGAAGCATTTAGTGCTTGCTTTATCAATACAAGGGCTAAAGTGGGCATTGATGCCATTTTCACGGCTATATTTCTAATTTCTTCTTCAAATGCATCTACCGGAAAAACTTTATAAATCATACCGATACGTTCTGCTTCATCTGCCTTTATCTTATCTCCCAACATAGCTAATGCCGATGCTTTTTGAAAACCGATAAGTCTTGGTAGAAAAAAAGTACCTCCACTATCTGGCACCAAACCAATGCCGCTAAAAACCTGTATGAAACTTGTGCGTTCACTTGCAAGAACCACATCACAGGCTAATGCTATATTTGCACCCGCACCCGCAGCAACACCATCTACAGCGGCTATTACAGGTTTTTTAAGACCTCTGATAATTTTGATGATAGGTGCGTAATGCTCTTCTAATAATGTTCTAAAACTCAGATCTAAGTCTTTGTTCGTTACCTCTTTTAAATCTTGACCTGCACAAAATGCTTTTCCGTTTCCCATAACCACAATAGCCCGCACTAGTTCGCTTTGTTCACAAAAGTTGAGTTCCTTTTGAAATTGCAGTGCCATTTCCCTATTGAAACTATTGAAAACATCGGGTCTATTCAACCTTAAAAAGGCAACTCCATTTTCGATATCTTTTTGTACAGTACTCATAATTATTTTAAACATTTAAAGTAATCGAAAGGCTCTTGGCAACTTTCACATTTAAAGAGTGCCTTACATGCCGTAGAACCAAACTGACTTACCAACTGCGTTTCGGTAGAACCACAATTGGTACATTTTACAATTCTCTTATTTTCTAAAAGTGCTTCTTTATCCGCATTGGCTTCTAAGGGTGGGGCAATACCATATTCTTCTAAAGCCTGACGTCCTTTTTTGGTAATCCAATCTGTAGTCCAAGCAGGTGATAACACCAACTCTACCGTAGCATTAAATCCTGCGTTTTGAAGCGCACTTTTAATATCATCCCCAATAACATCCATAGCAGGACAACCACTATAGGTTGGTGTGATTTTTACCAGAACTTCGTTATTATGGACGAAAGCGGACCTGACCACACCCATTTCCATAATGGAGAGCACAGGAATCTCAGGGTCCGAAACTTTTTCTAAAATCGGAATTAGTTGCTGGTCTATTTGTTGCATAACTATTACCATTCCGAGTTTGGATAGGTGCGCTGCATGTATTGCAAATCGCTTAACAGATAGCCCATGTGTTCGGTGTGTATTCCTTCTTTACCCCCTTTTTGAAACCATTTAGATTCTGGAGTACTTAGTGTTGCGCTATCCAATATGTCGGAAACGCCTTGGTAATA
Organism: Maribacter taeanensis; assembly: GCF_047345145.1. Classification (NCBI taxonomy): domain Bacteria; kingdom Pseudomonadati; phylum Bacteroidota; class Flavobacteriia; order Flavobacteriales; family Flavobacteriaceae; genus Maribacter; species Maribacter taeanensis. Next base: position 260,483 of record NZ_JBLFER010000006.1, on the reverse strand, counting down.
TGCTTTTTTTAGTTTCGATGTATCAACACCAATACCCTTGGCAATCATTCCTTTATCGGCAAGGGTTTGATGAAAAAGCTCATCTGTGTAGGTCCATAAATAATCTATGGCCTCTTGAGTTTTCTCTTTACTTTCTTGTGTACCGTCTCCCAAGCGTTTTACCCAATCGGAAGAAAAACGTTCATGATAACTAACTTCTTTAATCGACTTTTTAGCGATTGCGGATAAGGTGACATCCTTACTTTTCTGTAATTCGGTTAAAAACAGCAAGTGGTATACATCAAATAAAAACTGTCGGCAAATAGTATAGGCGAAATCCGTATTTGGTTGTTCCACCAAAAGCACATTTACATACTCACGTTCTTTACGTAACATTGCGATATCATCCTCTGTTCTATTATTGCCCTCTACCTTTGCCGCATATTGATAGTAACTACGCACCTGCCCTAATAAATCCAAAGAAATATTTGTACAGGCAATGTCGGTTTCCAAACTAGGCCCATGGCCACAGAGTTCGCCCAAACGTTGTCCTAAAACAAGGCAATTGTCGGCTATTCCGAGAATATATTTATATAGATTTTCTTTCATTACATGTGTTTTACTTCATCGGGTAGCTCATAAAAAGTTGGGTGCCGGTAAACTTTATCCTGTGCTGGTTCAAAAAGCTCTCCGTTATGCTCGGGATTGGAGGCTGTAATATTCTTAGACTCCACCACCCAAATACTAATGCCTTCGCTACGTCTGGTATACACATCGCGAGCGTTCTCCAAAGCCATTTCGGCATCGGACGCATGTAGGCTTCCCACATGACGATGCTCCAGTCCGTTTTTACTTCTAATAAAGATTTCCCAAAGAGGCCAGTTCTTATCCATATTATACAGCTTTATCAAGTTTTCGTTTTTCCTTTTTCTCGGCATGCGCCATTGCCGCATCTCTAACCCATTCACCATTTTCCCATGCACTTACTCGGGCATTCAAGCGTTCTTTGTTACAAGGCCCATGCCCTTTGACTACCTGCCAAAACTCGTCCCAATTAATTTCTCCAAAATCATAGCTTTTCCGTTCTTCGTTCCACTTTAAGTCTTTATCAGGAATGGTCAATCCTATTAGGTCAGCCTGAGGTACAGTTTGGTCTATAAATTGTTGACGTAATTCATCGTTAGTCTTACGCTTCAATTTCCATTTCATGGATTGTTCCGTATGAACAGATTTATCATCGGTAGGGCCTAACATCATAAGAGATGGCCACCACCAACGATTTAATGCATCTTGTGCCATTTCTTTCTGCTCAGTCGTGCCGTTGGCCAATTTTATCATGATTTCGTACCCTTGACGTTGATGAAAACTTTCTTCTTTACATACCCGAATCATTGCCCTGGCATAAGGGCCATAAGAGGTATTGCATAAGGGTACTTGATTGATTATGGCAGCACCATCTACCAACCAACCAATAGCTCCCATATCTGCCCAAGTAAGTGTAGGGTAATTAAAAATACTGGAGTACTTTGCTTTTCCAGAATGCAATTGGTCATACAATTCGGTTCTAGAAATACCCAATGTTTCACAAGCACTATAGAGATATAGCCCATGACCAGCCTCATCCTGAACCTTGGCCAACAAGGCCACTTTTCTTCGCAAAGAAGGTGCGCGAGTAATCCAATTTCCCTCGGGCAGCATTCCCACAATCTCTGAATGTGCATGTTGCGACATTTGTCGGATATGTGTCATTCGATATTTTTCAGGCATCCAATCTTTTGCCTCTATTTTTTCATCACGAGCTATTCTAGCATCGAATTGCGCTTCTAAACTTTTGATTTTTTCTTTACTCATAGCTAAATTTTTATTAAACATCAAAATCAACTATAACTTTTTCGGAAATTGGAACAGCTTGACAACTTAAAACCAGTTTTTGAGCTACTTCATTATCATCCAAAGCATAGTTTATTTTCATTTCTACAGAACCCTCTAGTACACGACATTTACAGGTGCTACACACACCCCCCTTACAGGCAAATGGCAAATCTGCTCCCGCAGCTAATGCACCATCTAGGATATTATCATAATCTTCATCCATCACAAAATGGAATTCTTTACTGCCATCGATTATCGTAACCTCAGTACCCTCTACCTTTTGTTCCAACACTTCTGCAATACGCTTATCGTTTTCTATTGTCTTACCCGAAAAGAACAGTTCATAATGTATTTTTTCTTTTGCCAAACCTGCGGTTTGCATTTCATCACGAATCAAGAATATCATTTCTTTGGGGCCGCAAATAAAACAGTCGTCAGTGTTCATGATATCAATGAAAGACTGTATTAGTAATTGAAGTTTTTCACTAGAGAAACGACCATTTAAAAAAGGAATATCTCGCTGTTCTTTGGTTAAAAAATAAAAGACCTGAAATCTGTTGATAAATTGATTTTTTATCTTTTCAATTTCTTCCTTAAGAATAACTGACTTAGCAGTTCGATTCACATAAAACAGTTTAAACGTACTACAAGGCTCTGATATTAAATGCGTTTTTATAATAGATAATATGGGTGTAATACCGCTACCAGCGGCAAAAGCGATGTAATTTTTTGAAGCCAACGGATCTATATCAACATAGAATTCTCCCGATGGCGGCATGACTTCCAAAGTTTCACCTATGGTCAATTCGTTGTTTACAAAAGTGGAAAAAACACCTCCAGTGATTTGTTTAACCGCTACTTTCAAATCATCATCTAACGGACTTGAACAAAGCGAGTATGAGCGTCTAACATCCTCTCCATTAATCGTAGTTCTTAAGGTTAGGTATTGCCCTTGTTTATAGGAAAACATATCATTCAATTCACTTGGCACGTCAAATTGAATAACCGAACAATCCTTTGTTGTCTTTTGAATATCTCTGATCCTTAAAGGGTGAAATACACTCATTTTTTCTCTTTATTTAACAAAACTAATGAATATTCGTTAGTTTAGCAAATGGATACAAAAAACAAGGGTAATTAATATCAAAACAATAATGGCATGATTCAAGTTATTACGACAGGTGGAACAATTGAAGGGCTGGAATATTCTAATGAGCAGGACAAACCTCTATATGCAAATGTTCGAATCAAGGATTTTCTGAAAGCTGCTAATGTTTCTTTTAAATATTTTATACATGATGCTTTCAATAAAGACAGCCGTTTTATAACCAAAGAGGATAGAAAATTGCTTTTACAAAAAATTGAATCCTGTAATCTGGATAAAATTTTGATTACCCACGGAACCATAACAATGATAGAAACAGCCAAATACTTAGGCAATCTAAATCTTGAAAAAACAATAGTTCTCGTCGGCTCTTTCCTATTAGGAAATGAGAGAAACACCGATGCACCTTTCAATTTAGGATATGCCATATGTGCTTTAAAAATTTTAGGTAGAGGTGTGTTTATAGCCATGAACGGAAGAATATTCTCTTGGAACAATGTTGTAAAAAACGTTGATGAAAATAGGTTTGAAGAAAATGATAACTAAACTGATACGATGTTTGGAACTTCGATACATTGGACAACTTTCTTTTATCTTTTGATAGATACTTTCATTGTAGTGTTTGCGTTTTTTCATTCAAAAAATAACAGGCAAAATAATCTAAATAGATATCTGATACTTGGTCTACTATTTATTTTTTACAATTTAACAGGGGGATTTCTTCCAATTAAAAACTTCCCTGGACCGTTTATCCTTCAATACGTCATAACCTATGGAGTAGCTTTAATCATGGGAATTTACCTTTTCTATTATATTTATAAAGAGTATGATATCGAATTTTTGAACTCACACCTCACAATTTCAAACATTTCAATATATGGCACTCTCTGTTTCTTTGGACTTTATCTTTTTCCTTACTATTTAACAAACTCAATTGATATAGCCAGACTATCATTTACGATACCCGTTTCATTAATATCACTGTATTTCCTCTACTCATTCTATAAAAAGATTTCAACTTCTGAAAAAAATAACCAATCTGCTCTACGCCGAAATAAGCTTTCACTATTGAGTGTTGCATGTATTGCGCTTCTCCCAGTTTTAACTGTTATAGGCGACTACCAATGGTTAACCTTTACCGTCGTGAATATTTCTTTTTTCGCAATAACGATTATTGAGGTTGATCGGTTTTTATTTTTTCTCGAACATAAAAAGGAAATTGCCGGTGTTTTTAAATTTTATAAGGTTAATAAATTTGATTCCAAATTTTTGAAAAAAAACCTTACGCGAAGAGAGCTTGAGATAGCTATGTCAATCTTGGACAGCAAGTCATATAAAGAAATTGGAGAGGATTTCTTTATCGCAGAAAGTACAGTCTCCAAACACGCTTCAAATATCTTCAAAAAAACAAGTACCAAGAATCGGATTGAATTTACAACTAGATTCAAATTACAAGAAAAATAATTCGCTCTTATTAGTAATCATAATTCGATTAAGAATCATACTACTACGGATAGCCGTATAATATAAATACGGGTTATTCCGTATACGAATACGGTAGTTTTCATTGGATATCAAACCCTATGAAATTATATTTACTCCAACCATTTAACAACTTATTTACTACAAACTATGTCATCTAAAATTACTTAAGTGAGAAAATAAATTTATGTCTAACCAGCATATTCGAGTTCCCAATCTCAAAAACATGAGGATATGTTATATGATGGATTACTATCCAAATTCTATAAAGAGTTAAAAGAATTACAGCAGAACACTTCCACATTTCTGGAAGAAGCGAATACTGGCAATATTCTTTGCGCTCGAACAATCAATAAAATGAAAAAAGTGGTGCAAAGCCAAGGCTTTGAAAATAAGGATACGGAAATCCAATTCTTTAAAAGCATCAAGATTATCCCAATGCAATATCTTATCTATTATACTGAGGTAAGATCCTGTGAACTAAGGTTCCCAAAAATTGGGAAAACAAATCAGTTCCAATTTTTAGAAAAACAGGTAGATAAGGTCAATTCTTTCTTTGAAAAACATACTGAATTTTTAATCTATGTGGATGAAGCGCATGAACACTTGGACAAACATTATTTCACAAGAAAATATCTGCACCGAGCGCCTATTATAGAAAGCTATCCGTATTACAAAGACCCCACCTTTAATACTTCACATGACGGAATTCTAGCAAGAATTAGGGCAATGGCTATGCTTACGAACTACCTAAAAGAAAAGAAGCGGGAAATAGAAGGAATAGAAATGTCAAATGAGCTTACAAAACGACTTTCCTCTGTAAAATGGACGGGTAGTTATGCTGCATTTGTTGAAATGGTTTATGGGTGCGATGCCATGTCATATTTTAATAATGGCAATATAGAAATCCAAACCATAATTGAAGAGTTGGGGGATTTTCTTAATGTTCCAAAGGGAAATTCTTCTAGGACTTATAATGAACTTAAAAATCGCAAACATTCTCGTGTCAAATTCTTCGAAGAAGCAAGTCAAAAACTCCTCGATAAGATGATTAAAGAAGATGGATTGGGTAATTATTCTTAACCGAACTCGGTTTCGACTCTGTTTTCAAGAAATTCGACTTTTTAATTGGATAATGACACTCTCATATGAGAGAAACATATATCAAAGCAATATAAATCGCCTCAAATTTTGGAAACGTTAAAATTCAACCGAACTCGGCCGAGACTCTGCTAGATTGTTGGCAATACACTTCAAATTTGTAGAACGAAAGTCAAATCGGGTTAGGGGCTATCAAATAGGTTGACAGCGGTGCGATAGTCCCTTTCTTTTAAAATCACTTTATTATGCCAACAAGTATTATCACTACAGATGACCTACGGGAATTCAAAATGGATTTACTCGATGAAATGCGGAAACTGCTTTTAAAGCAGAAAAATGGAGGTCTAAAAAAATATCTAAAATCTTCAGAGGTCATGGAGATGCTCCAAATCAGCCCAGGAACATTACAAAACCTACGTATCAATGGTACCCTCCCCTACTCCAAAGTTGGTGGTATTATCTTTTATGATGCCCAGGAAATTCAAACCGTCATGGAAAATAACCGGGTTCATAATCAATTCTAGCTGTGATGTATGAATTACATCAAACATATGAACGCAGTCTATCAGCAATTTGCAAAGGACTCCCGTTTAAACACAACGCACATTAGCCTCTATATGGCCTTGTTCCAATTTTGGAACATGAACCGTTTCCCGGAGATGTTTCATATTAATCGAGAAGAAATCATGTGCTTATCAAAAATTGGAGGGACGGCAACATATCATAAGTGCTTAAAAAATCTGAATGATTGGAAGTACTTGTGTTACTTACCCTCCTACAACCCTTACAAGGGAAGCAAAATTAAGATGTTCATTTTTGAAACAAGTTCTGAGCAAGCAGAGAATAAGTCCAAAGCAAGCTATGAACAAGCATTGATACCTATTACAAACAGTATTAAACTAATAGAAAACAATTCTAAAACTAAGCTACCCAAAAGTGAAAATGAAGTTTTGCTCTTTTTTGAAAATAAAAAATGGCCATCGCTAGAAGCTAAAAAATTCTACAACCACTACAACTCTATCGGATGGAAACTTGGTGGTAAAATTAAAATCACCGATTGGTATTCGACAGCTGAAAACTGGATGCTGAAAGCGCAAGAAATTAAAACCGCTAATGGCCAATCAAATAGTGAGCAACAAAATATTCCTATCGATGAAGATTTTCTCAAGACCAAAAAGGAAAAAAACTATAGTGAACCCCTCTAAGTGGCACAACGAAGACCACATATCATTGTCGAAGGCAGTCTTGAATATTCTTTGGGAAGTTTTGACGGTCGTAAAATCAGCTATGACTTCCCGAAAATCTTAAGATATTTAGATGCTAAAGGCAAACTGCTCTTTGGAAAAGACTTCAAAATCTATGAAGAGGATAAACCAATCCTTTTCAAACTTAGTAATTATTTCATACGAGATTTTGAGAATTGCAAAAAGGAAGGAATCGACCCCGACAAAGGTATTTTACTTTCCGGACCGGTAGGTTGCGGCAAAACCAGTTTGATGAAACTACTCCGGCATATTGTGCCACATAGAAGACCTTATGAAATTATACCTGCACGAAACGTTGCCTTTGCATTTAACCATATTGGTTACAAAATCATTGAAGACTATGGCGATGGTCAATTCTACTGCTTTGATGATTTAGGTGTTGAACCTATGGGACGACATTTTGGAAAGGACTGTAATGTGCTTGGTGAAATCATTCTGTCGCGGCATGAGCTATATTTACAACGGAAAATACCCACCCATGCTACTACTAATCTTAATGCTGTTGAACTTGAAGAGCGTTATGGAGAAAGGGTACGTAGTCGGATGCGGCAGATGTTTAATTTGATTGCTTTTGATAAGGATTGTGAGGATAAAAGGTAGTAATTCCATTAAATTTATATGCGGTTCCTTTCTATATAGGTTCAATCCGTTTTAAAAAAGACTATCAAATACAGAATGTAATAATGGTTAACTGAATCCGAGATAGTCTAAACAAGTTCTTTCAAAAATTCTTGGTTAGCGTTCAATTTCTCTTTAACTATAGTACTTTTAGTATAATCAATATTTATTTCTGATTTATTGCCAAGTATTTCTACCAACTTATTCAACTCTTCTTTATCTATATAGGCCATCAACCCCCTTGCCCCAATATATAGACAATTAATTGCACCCAGTTTTTGGCCATAGTTTAAACAACTTAATATTTCATCATTATTAAGTTCCTCTACATCTTTTTTAATTTCTGATAATTTTTCAATTATTCCTGCTGAACACCAATCCCCTGCGCCAGCTGAGTCTATTAGTCCATCAATGCTAATTGAGTCAGAGTGAAGCCATTTACTATTTTTATATCTATAATCTAAACCTTCGGATCCTTGAGTTATGATTTCCAGGGTAACACTTGTTTTCTCAAATATTTCTTTATAATCTGAAATTCTTTCATTTGAGATTTTGATAATGTCTGTTATTTCCAAAGCTTCAGCAAACATTTTTTCGTTACTAATGGATGATGGTTCAAAGAAAATGGTAGCTCCATTTTCTTTATTTATTTTAGCCAATTCAATAGCAGACCTATTTAACCTGTCGAAATAAAAAAAATTAGCTTTTGGTAATCTTGGTTCTAAATCATTTACACTTTTATTCAGCACAGGTTTAAAGTTAGGGAACCACTTCCCTGTCTTAGGGCTTCTAAACTCAAATCTATGTTTGGGATTACCATATTTATCTGTAAGAATACGATGAATAATTATTGGAGCACTTCCATCTTCCTTTTCAGAAATCAATGAAGTTTTGACGTTATTTTTAGTCAAATCTTCCAAGATAAGTTGTGTTGCTTCACTACCATCCAGTCTAGCAATAGGATAACTCTCCCAACCTAAAAAAGATAAAATTGTTAGCACATTACCACATGAACCTCCCGCCGTTATAAGAGGTTCAGCTTTTTTGTTATCATTTAAAATTATGTCAAGTGCCACTAAACCAGTGCCAACACAGATATTTTTATTCATTTAAAAATTTAGTTTTGATATGGTGTTCCTGTTAGCCAATTTACGAAAAGTTCACTCTTTTTCACCGACTTTTTTAATGCTTTTTCGTCCTCTATTTTATAATCCATAGAATTCACGTTTAGAATACCAATGCTGAGCTTCTTCTTCTTGTTCTTATATTCATAAGCCGCCAATAATGCACCTATTGATAAGAGCTTACTTGAAAAGCTAGATATTACAGCCTTACATCCTCCCAATTCAATAAGTGTTTTATTGTAATTATCAGCTGCCTTTATTATTTTCTTATACGCTTCAAATGGGTTTTGTTCTGGCACATACATTATGTTTTGAGATTCAATTTGTAATTCATTAAAAAATAAGTCGTGATTCTCTATATAAATATTATCAGAACGTCTCAGGTCTTTTGAAGGGAAAGGTAACATGGGGCATATTTCAGCAGGTTCAATAAATTGATTAGCACTTCTAAATTGATTTGTTTTTCCTTCTCCCGTAAGCGGAAACCAAATCTTGGGAATACTTTTAGAAACAACCTCTATTTGACCTCCAAAACCGTGTTGGTACTCTAAATCATTGTTGATGCCAACTTCCTTTATCATCGAATCAATCTCAGCATTCTCGGTAGTAGTAATAAAGAAATTTATAACACTGTCGACCTGGACAATATCAATTAAGCTTAAAATTTTTCCTGCCGTCGAAAAGTATATACTTCTTGGTAAGGAGCTGATATCCAAAAAAACATCTGTGAAATCTGAAATAAGTTGTTTTGTAAAAAAATTAGCGGCTTCGATCTCTCTCTTTTTTCCAACATCATTCAGTTGTATTTCTTTTAAAACAACATTTTTAATTGATTTTAGTTCGACCAGATTAGCATCAGTAAGGTTCTTATATTTTTTAGAATGCTTATTTTTTTCTTGTTTAAACTTTAATAGAACTATTTCTATTTCTATTGGAGCAATATCCTTGGAAAGTTCCATAATCCCAAAATTCATTCTAGGGTCAAAACCTAGGCCTAAAACAAAAAGTATTTTCTTGTTAATTCCGTTTTCCGCAAAATGTTTCTTAAAAAAAATATTGCATTCTTCGTTTTTGAAAAAGACATACGGATCCCAACGTAGATTTGATATTTCAGCTATTTTTTCGTCCATTTCAATAATTCATTGGGTTTTATTTTATTCCACCCTCCAAGTTGAAGAGGTAAATTGTACATCACGCAGAGCCATCTATTCAAATAATAAACATCCCATTCCTGTCCTTTTTTTCCCTGTATAACTTTTTGAATTTCAAATAGATTGAATGCTAAACAAGTTTTTATAACTTCTCTTAAAGGGTCATAAAAATCACTTTCTTCCCAATCTATATCTTTAATAAGTTGCAATGTTGATTTTTGATGAATGGCAAATCCAGTTATGCCCGGAGCATATGAAGCAGTATCCGAAAATGTTTTCGACTGTAAAAAGGTACCTAAATTATTGATGAATCTCTTGACCTCTATGGAATTAGGCAAAAGAATATCTAATTCATCCCATTTTTGTGCTACTACTCTCTTGGTAATTCTCTCTTGACGCTCTGCAGATAAAGAAGGGTTCTTTCCAGCAATTGAATTTGATAATATCCCCTCAAATATTTCAGAAGCAAATGATAGGAATTGTTCAATATTATTACTTGCAATTTTTGAGAGATTTGAAAACCCATAATAGTAGGGTATTTTGTCATATCTATTTAAAAACAACTTTCCAACACTAACCAATTCAGCATTCCCATCTAAAAGTTGCTCTTTTGAGAGAGCAAAATTAAAATCAAGTTGGTTTTTATTCTCATCCCTATGGATCAACAATATGGCCTTTCTGATTAAGTATGCTCTTTCTGGAGTAATCTCCAGCGCAGTCTCATTTGCCAAATAGTCAACCCATTCGTCAAATTTTGAGTTAAATGATGAAATTTGAGAAAGCTCTGATAGAGATTTTCCTATAGCAGTCTGCAATTTACTTTTGTAAGAGCTAGCTTCTATAAAATCACTCAAGTACTCCCTAAACGATGTAATGCCTTCAGTTGAATAACTTGCCCTACTGAGTGAAATTTGTAATAAAGCCTTCTTAAATTTAGCGGTATTGTTACTCCAAAAGCTCTCGAGGTTTATTTCGTTATAATCTCTGTTAAGAAAAGAACTGAAGTCCTGAATTTTTACAAGTCTTTCAGAAATCCACACGCTGCAGTACTGTCTCTGCTCCGTTACATATTCAAATAAAGATTTTCTTTGATTAACAGACAGTTTATGTGCATCATCAATCATAAAAATTATCTTCTCGGCAACCTCTTCCTCCTTGAACTTTATATTACGTGGGTTCAGAGCATATATTGAGAATAACTCATCATGTCCCTCTATAGAATCATAGTCAACGGCCAAAAAACTATCCAAGACTTCATAAATTTCAATCTCCAAATTTGATGCCCAATCAAACAGTTCCTTTCCGGTACAAGGCAGTTTAACTTTTTTAAAGTAGTTATGACCATCTTTATAGTCGAATTTAATTTGGTCTAAGTCATCTGGGAAATTCAAGCTCTTTAGTTCTGTAACCCTCTTTAAAGTGGCCAAAACTAGTCTTGAATTTAATAGAGCATAAAACAACCTTTTCTTATGATGTGCACTAATATCTATTTCTTCCAGCAATTCATAATTTCTCGTACATTTAATAAGCACTCCGAGTGCCAAAACCTTTTTGTTATCGATTACACCTAGCGTTTTCAGTTTAGAGTATGTCTCTTTATAATCAGTGTTGCCTTTATGGTTATGTACTAATGAAAGTAAACCTGGTTCAAAAATTCTTAATAAAGATGTTTTTCCGGCTCCTGCCGAACTTCGTATGAATAGTACGTTACCCCAAAGACCCTGTAATTTTTCTTGCTGGATAAGCACATTTAAAACCTCTGGGCTAAATAAACGCAGAAAATTAACATCTGATTCAATTTTCTCAGATGCACGCATTTTAAATGGATTTCTTAATTTATTGCTCATTAAAAATGTCTGGTTATTCTTGGAAATAATCCTCTATATTTCTTATCATCAGGAAACCATAATATCGGCAAAGAATTATTTGGGGTATTATGGTTCAACACCAATGGCAGTGAACATTCATTGAAACCTAAATATGGTTCATCGTGTTTGCCTTTTTCATAATGTACATCTATAATACTCTCATCAAAATATTTTATCATTAAATCAAAGAACTCCTTGTTTTGTGCTTTGCTAATCTTGATTGAATTTGGAATTATTTGTATAACCTTAATATTAATAATTATGCTGCTCCCCGTTTCTTTTTTCCATTTTGCAATTGACATCTCCAAATAATCCTTAGCATCCTCAGTTGCGATATAGAAAAGAACATTGATTTCCAAAGAATCAAGGTCAATTAATTCTTGTAATGAAATATCCTTATAATCTTCAGGATGTAATAAGAAATCAATAAACTTAAAAATCTTGCCTTTGTATTTTCTGTCTTCTTGTCTAAAATAGCTCTTACCACTTGCTGTGAAATCGTCTATTAAAAAAATGGAGTTAAATTTCTCATGGCCGTCTTTTTTCAATTCTTTCTGGAGGTCAGCAGACTTTTCTTCAGAAATATAATAGGTTGAAAAAACTTGTTCATTATTAAGTCCGCTGATCCTCCTAAAAAAATCAATTCTAGAGCCATCACTTAGGCCTATAAAAAGCGTCTTTCTTTTATTATTTTTATATGTAGCACTATGATAAATCTCGTTAATTTTATAAGGGTCAATTTCAAGTTCGTTTCCGGTCTTCGTAAGTAAAAAAGGTTGCACAGCATCAGAAAAAGCTAATGAGACGAGTTGTTGCACTTGATTTTCAGAAATAAATACAAGCTGCGACTTGACAAAGCTATATGCAATTCTTCTCTCTTCTAGTGTCTCAAACTGTCTTAGCCAACTAGTTAAACTTCCTAAAAAAAGCATACCAGGAGAAAATTGTCTGTACTCATCATATTTAAAATTAGATATTGCCTGAAGCATTGGTCTTTCTACTTGAACCTCATCAACATCCCATTGCATAATTTTAAGCAATAGTTTTTCTGCTAATCTCTGCCTCATTTGGTAATTCTAAATTTCATATGATTATCGTAAAAACTAATTTTTCCAAGATATTCATTCGTTGCTTCAACATTACTTAATCCAACACTTGCCAAATTCCAACAACTTTCCTCATCCAATGATACTTCGTCTACACTTAAAGAGAACTCAGTACTTAGTAACTTATAATCATTGCCTGGCCAAATACCTTTATCTCCAACACATAAATAATTTCCTTCTAAGCCAAGTTCCTTTTCCCTGTTTTTGCAGAAATCAACTATCGAAAGTTTCGAAACATCCTTTGGAATAATATCGATTGAATGGTCAGACTCTAAAATTTGAACTTTAAGTTCAGAGTGTTTTAATATTGTTCCTCTAATATATGATTTGAGTTTAACCGGATTATCCATATCATCTATCTCAACTGTCAATTGCCCTGGCCGTAATTCGAGCGTCACGTCATAATTTTTTAGCTTTGATTTCAAAATTTTGTGAGAATCAACAATTGAATCATTCGATTTTCTCTTTAAATCTGGAAGTTCATTCTGTCCTAAAGTGCCCGTTTCAAATCCATTGTAATACGAAATGAAAACATTGTTATAAAACTTTTCAGGAATAAAGGACTGTAAATTTTCTCTTGCAGATTTCCCCCTACCGGTTGATACTCCTATAATAAAGCCCTTTTGAAGAATAGTAAGAAGTTCTTTTTTTATAGTATCATCAACCCCATCATACCTTTTTGAGCTGCTACACAATGTACCATCAAAATCGAATATTAATGCAGTAAATCTTTCATTATTTATTCTTTTGATGAATGCTTCATAATTTTCATTCCAATTTTTTAATAGTTTGTGGTTTTCAGTATTTGAAGCACCTATTTTTCTATGGATAGAATAATAAGCTCTGTTGCTAACTAAGGGCTTTTCTTTGAATATAGAATAGTAATTGAGATTATATAACTTTCTGCCAAATTCAGGTACTCCTGGCCTTCCAGGGTCGATATTCGCATTTTTACCTAGCGCTTCTATTAAGTGAAATGATTGCAATAGTTGGTCAACACTCGATAAAGGAATTTGCTTATCGCTATCAATAGTTAGGTATGGAATGTCGTTTGGCAAAACCTCGATAGTTTTTTTAGAAAGTGCTCTATCAACATTATTAGTAAGCAATATAATAGCTGAATTTTCAGGTCTTTTGTCAAACCAATTGTGTCTACCGTGTCCAAAATTCCTGTAATCGGCAGTTGTTAAATCGCAGAGTGAAGCTTCAATACATTTTGATTCAATATCCATTGCCACACATTTACTTGAACCACTGTATAGAACAAATAAAGTGTAAGTTGAATCAATTTTTTTCGAAAATGACTTTACCTCCTTTAAAAAATCACGTGCATTTTTCTTTAGAGAATCTACTCCCGTTAATTTCCCGAAAAGCATCGTAAATATCCCGAAATATGCCAGTAAAGAATTAGTTGCTAGAAACCCATCTTTACCAGTAGGAATCTCATATTCATAAATTCTAGCCTTGGTATATAAATCTGAAAGTTTTTTAAGAGGAGAGTTCCTTTTCATACAAATCATATGAATACCTTTAGGGTTCTCCTTTATAATATTTTTAAAGGCAAAAAGAATATCTTTGTTTTTCCCACTGGAGCTGACCAAAAATATATTTGAGTTACTTATGTTTTTTCTAGAATATATTATCTCTAACGGAGTAACCGATTTGGCAACAATCCCGTTTTGCTCAAATAAAAACTCAAGAAAATAACAGGCACTTAAAGAACCTCCTGAGCCAACAATGTAAACGGTAGTATTTCGACATCTTTGAATTGAACTTACTAGCTGCCCTAGTTCAAGCTTTGAAACCCAGTTTAATAAGTCATAGTTTTGTTTAAGTTCTTCGGCAAATGGCTTCCCCATTTCAAAATAAAAGTATTAAAATTAACAAACTTACAAGGTAATATTATTCCCCTGCTTTTTCTATTTAAAACAAAAAATAATTGAGCAATAGTTTCTAAAACTAGAGAATATCGTTCTCATTTTCATCAATAAATTTGGTCAATATTTCCTTTGACATTAGCAACAAACTATGTCCAAATTCTCTCGTGCCAACATCAAATTATATTGAATTCAATATCGAAAGGCAAACAACTGTAAAATCACTCATATTTCTTAAATACCATGCCTCATCCCAATTACTCAAAAAACCTAACTCCAACAGAACAGATGGAAAACTCTTTGCCCCTTCAAGTAACACCTGAAAACCGGCAAATTTTACCCCCCTACTCTCAAACCCAAGCTTATCCCGAAATCCCTTCTGCAATGCATAAGAAAGATGAATAGATTCATCCAAATAGCCAGTTTCAGTCCTGGCCACATAAACTTCCACCCCTCTAGCTTTTGGATTATCAGAATGATTACAATGCAACGAAATAAAAACATCTGCTTCCAATCTTTTGGCCAATTTCGTCCGGTCCGACAATGAAATCAGAGTATCCTCATACCTCGTCAAATAAATCTCAAATTCATCTTCAAAAACCATTCGATTTAAACGGACAATCTCCTTGGCAATATTCAAAACCACGTCCTTTTCACGAATACCATTTATACCAATTGCACCAGAATCTTTTCCTCCATGTCCGGGATCTATAACAATGACTTTTTTTTGACTAAAAGCAAAGCACATTTTAAAAAGCAAAATGACCAAGCTGACGTTTTTGAGGGTGCTTCCCATTTCAAATTCTTAGTTATCAACAACCGTTTTTCAAAAATTCATAGGATTTGATGTCAAATGACAGCATCAAAATTCAATTGAAATCAAATACTATTTTATTCACAAAATACTGTATATCAGTATTTTAAATTCAAATATACAATAGTTTTCATACAACAAAAATGAGTCCAATTTAAAACCATTTCAGTATGAAAAAATCAATGTATTTGACTGCACTATTCCTGTCGGTATCGTCATCAACTTTTGCTCAAATAGGAGGTATCGAAGATTCCGTAAACGATGTTTCCGATACCATTCGAACCATCTTTCCGATTATCCTTGGGGTAATCTTCCTTATCGGTTTCCTCTTTAATGCAGGTCATTTTTTTGGTGAGAACGCCGATCTCAAAAAAGGAATTACCCGAGTGTTAGTTTTTGTTCTCATTGCCGGTGCGGTAGTGGGCATCTTCACCTACCTAATAGGCATTGTAGTATAATCCTTAAGGCAAGCCACATGAAAAAATATGAAGTTTATAAGAACATACGAAAAGGGGCGGTCATTTTCGGACTGCCCCTACCCCTATTCGCTTTACTGATGATATGCGTAGTAGCCTCGCTCTTGGTCATCATTTTTTCTTTCAGCCTTGCGATTATTATTGGTGCCCTCCTTTTTAACGGAGTGCTTTACACGGTTCTAATGCGAATTTCCAGCAATCCGAGAGTCTTTCATATCGCAAGACCATTTCCAAAGCTGATTTCAAATAAAAAATCATCTCAATTCCATTATGAAGAAAATTAACCTAGCTTCTTTTCAGCCCATAGTCGAGATACTCGACAATGTTGTCTTTGCCAACAATGGCAATGTGGTATTGTGTTATGAAGCGAAACTCCCGGAAATCTACTCGCTTTCCGAAAAAGATTTTGAGGACATACACGGTGCTTGGTTTCAGGCATTGAAATCCCTTCCCATCGGTACGGTAATCCATAAGCAAGATATTTATCTAAAGAAATCATACACCTCCGAAAAGCTACCCAACACCTCTTTTTTAGAAAAGGCTACTCACAATCATTTTAAAGGCCGCGAGTACATGCAACATAGTTGTTACCTCTTCTTTACCCTTACTAAAAACAAGACCCTGAACAACACCAAATATGTCAATCCGCTTCGCAATATTTCCAAGAGTATTGTTCAAAAAATGAACGATACGGTGTATAGCTTTATAAGCTCCGTAAGCGATTCTGTTTCCTTCATCAACAATAGTCGAAAAATAGAATTGATTCCGCTAAAAGTCCATGAAATCCATTCGCTGAGCGATAGCTTTTTCAACGGCTACAATGAAGGCTATGACACCGATATACTTTTAGGGAAATCTGATGTTACCATTGGAGAAAATCACTTTGATGTGCTTGCTGTCAACAGCGAATTGTGCTTTGGGGAAAGCGTACAGAGCAGTAAAACCAATGAACGATTTACTTCTGATGATTTTGTTTTCCATCAAGGTTTTGTAGATGGGTTAGGACTCACCCTAACCGAAAATCATATTGTCAACCAAATCATCTATCTAGATGATAAACAAAAATGGCGCAAGCTGTTGAACAAGCGAATCGAAGAGCTGAACAAGAGTTCAAATTTCGGTTCCCAGAATAAAGTTGTACTCAAAAAAATCCAGTATGTCCAAGACCAAATTAATGCGGATGACAATGCCCGTATTATTAGAGGTCACCTCAATATAATCTACTGGGCTCGGGAAGCCCGAGAGCTTGATAAAATAGCAGCTAATATAAAAACTGAATTTAAGGAGCTCGATATTATACCCTACTATCCTGGAGGGGAAGAACGCAAGAATTATATTCTGAACAGCTACTTCTGTTTCTCTTCTAATTTTTCCAATGAGGATTTATATGTAACGGATTTAAAACACGCGCTATGCCTCACACTGAATAACAGCAACTACAAATCTGATGACACGGGAATCATCTTTAATGACCGTGAACACAACATTCCAGTTTTAAAGGATGTTTGGGATGAAAAGAAGAAGCGTATTAAGGCACGGAACTTTGCCTTTTTCGCCCCAACGGGAGAAGGTAAGAGTTTCTCGGCCAATAACATCCTTCGTCAATATTTCGAAAGTGGCGTCCGATTGGTCATCATTGACTTGGGAGGCTCTTATACCAAGTTTGCCAAACTCTACCCAGACCAATATATCGTGCTTCGATATGAGAGTGGAAAGAACTTGGGAATCAATCCTTTTTACATAAGCAATATTGATGACCTGACCCCTGAACGTCTTGAAGATTTATCCCTATTTCTTTTTGAATTATTTGGTTCCGATTTAACAGTGACCAAAACCCAGTCTGTTTCCATCAAGAAAATATTGCTCCATTATTATAAGGAAACAGTTGATAAGGAATACTCTTTAGAAGGATTTTACAAGTTTGTTGAGACACATCAAAAAGACCTCTTAAATCGTCTTAAAATACAGTCCGATTATTTCAATATCGCAAGCTTTCTTCACATTATGTCTGAGTATGTAGGTAATGGTATTTACAGTTTCCTATTTGAAGTTAGCGAAGACCAGACCTATAAAATCGAAGAAAAACGATTGATTGTTTTTGAACTGGATGAAGTAAGAGACAATAAGGAAATCCTTTCCGTAATGCTCAAATTGATAAAGTCCGCCATCCAAAGAACCATCTGGAGAAATCGTGCAGAAAAAGGCATCATTCTTTTCGACGAGTTCGCAAAGCAACTCAAATTCGATAACGTACTGGAAAGTGTGGAGTTCTATTATCAAGCCATCCGGAAACAGAACGGGGCTATCGGCATTATTCTGCAATCCATCAATCAATTACCCAATAACTCTACTTCTGCTAGCATTTTGGAAAATACCCAAGTGATTTATTGCCTAAACAACGAAAAGGGTTATGCCGAATTAGTCAAGCGGCTCAATCTATCCAGCCATGATTTAAATCAATTAAAATCCATCAAGAACAATCTTTCAGGGCCAAGAAAATACACCGAAATGTTTATCAAAATTGGAAAGGAAAGTAACATCTTCCGATTAGAAGTCCCGAAGGAGGTATATGCCGCCTACTTGACCGATGGAAAAGAAAACGATGCCATAATGGCGATTTATAACGAAACAGGCTCCATGGAGGAAGCCATTAAAATATTTATTAATTCTTAAATCAATATATCATGAAAAAAACAATTAGAACACTAGTATTAATTCTTGCCATCGGTATTTTATCTCCTTGTTGCGCTAAGGCCCAAGGGATGCCTGTTTATGACAACATAAACTTTATCTCATTTGCAAAACAACTTGTAGAGGCTGGCAAGCAGACTTCGAATATTATCAAAACGGTAAAATTTCTGAAGAAGCAGAAGGAGAATATCGAGAAAGTCAGTAATGCCATCAAACAACTAAAGGCCGTAGAGCAACTGACTAGCAACAATAAAAAGCTCTACAAAGTCGTGCAAGATGATTTACGGGAAATCCTCAATTCCCCTTATATCAAAGCGGAAGAAGTAAATCGAGTGAACGAATCCTTTAGCGCCATTCTGGAAAATTCGACCAAAGACCTGGACTTCATTAATCAAATTCTATCAAGTGACAACCTGAAAATGACGGATGCCGAACGGGCGAAAGTTTTGAAAGACAAAGAAATTCAATCCCAAGAAATGGTTGCTGAAATTACTAAAAAGACAGAGCGCTATCGTGAGATTATTTCATTTCGCAGAATGCAGGATAAAGTCAACACCCGCGAAACCAATTACTAGGAATGACTGCCATTATCTTTTTAGGAATCGGACTGGAATATGTAGATGCTGTCTTCCAAACCATAAAAGACAGCGATTTTTTGCAATACACCATTGCGGGAATGAAAACACTTGCGGTTCTACTTTTCTTAATCAATATTCTTAAAAAGTATAATGAAGGTGTCGCGGATAGGTATGGATATACTTGGGGCTTGACTCCAGGAGAGCTTGCCAAAAACTTTGCGATAGTGCTAATCGTAATTTTTTCAACACAGGTATTGGGTTTCTTCGACAACATTCTCGTGGCCATTGAAGGTCAATATCGCAATACGGCTCCTGCGCTCCTCCCGCTCCAAATGCAAGATATTCCTCTGGAAGAGGATGTGGGCGCATTGGAAGCCGCCAAAAAGGCAATGGCATTACTGTACGAAGCGCTCGTAACACCGCTTTATGGTTGGAAGATACTAGCGTTCATTATTAGCCTATTTCTTTGGATTCTAGACTTGTTCATCTACCCCTTGTTTCTAGCGGAACGCTATTTCCTGCTGGGTATAATGCAGGCCTTTTTTCCTTTGGTCATTAGTCTAGCCGTTTTCGAAAAATTCCGTTCGATGGCCTATACATTTTTCAAATTATATGCAGCGGTGTATATGTTGGTACCGGCATTTTTTCTGGTCAATGTTTTTATCAATTCCATATATACCGAGCTAAACACCAACTTTTGGTCAAACCTATTCGGCACAGATGTAGGGAGTCGTTTTTTTGCTCCGGTAATTGACCTCGGTTCTATTGTATTTATCGTGTTTCTAAAATTCAAACTCTATAAAAAAGCAACAACGTTCACGCTACGCTTATTTACAACGTAAACTATGAAACTAAAAACACCTTACAAGAATATCTATACTGTTTTAAAAACCAATAGAGTCATCGTCAGCATTGTAGTCTCTGGGGCTTTATTATCCAGTTTGTTTTCTGGATGGATGGTTTTCAACATTCATCAAAAGTCTTTGAATACAACCTTTGCAATAGGTACTGATGGCGAAGTCATTCCCTTGAAGTTGGTCACACAGAAGGAAAACTTTCAAGTAGAGGCATTGGCTCATTTAGAGCTGTTCCACACCTACTTCTACAATATCGATGCAAGTAACTACGAAAAGAACTTAGAAAAGGCCTTGTGGCTTGGTAATAGCTCTGTGGATAACCTGTACCGGCAAAAGAAAGCAGATGGCGTCTATAACCGCATACTTCAGTATTCCCTCGTTCAAAAGATATTGAGCATTGATAGTCAGGTACAGGAACAAAATGGAAACTATACGTTCAAAACCACAACGGTTTTTGAAATCAACCGTGGTTCGATAATCGATACTTACGAATTGACTTCTTCGGGAAAGCTGATTATCGTGGATAGGAACTACCCGAACAATACCCATGGCTTGCTTATCACGGATTACTTTGAAAACACACTTAAAAAATTATCGAATGAAAGCCCATAACCTGCCTGTCGTAGGAAGGTGGGATTAATAAAATCACTCATATGAAGATAGAAAAGAACAAAATTGTCTTTAGTGCCGTACTTGCCATTACCCTAATCTTCTTAGTCTCCTACAGTCTATTGATTATGGAGGAAGAAGATGGTGGAGATGGCAACATAAAACAAACCTTAGTACCTGAATTGGAGCAGGAACAGGAGGACTATAAATCAAAATTGGAGGCTATTGATGCCCTAAAGAAGGTGCGTGAAAGAAATGCTCCTAGCATTTATGATGAAAAGTACCTCGATTCTACTGGTGTCTATGACCCTGATTTACTGGATAAGGAAAAGGAACGTATTGTGGATAGCATCTATGCAGCAGGCAGAATCTACTATTCGGAAATTGAGAGACCTGAATACAAAACGCTACATATTCCAGCTTTGCAAGAACCCGAAGTCGATTCAACCGATTTGGCAAATGAACATAAGACTGCAGCTAAAGAACTAGGATTGGAACATAAGTTGTTCTTTGCTACCCATCCGATACAAAATGATGACATCAATATTTCTAGAACAGATTCGGAGATTCATGTCACAGTAGATGGCAATCAAGTCGTAAAAGCGAATCACCGTCTAAGAATGCGACTCACAAAAGATGCAACCATCAATGATAGGTTGGTAGCCAAGAACACATCTATTTATGGATTTATAAAATTTCAGCCCAATAGGGTCCTAATTGAAATAGAGAATATTAATCATCATCCCACAAAGCTGAAAGCAATTGATTTTCAAGACGGAAGTGAAGGCATCTATATAGAAAATAACTTCCGGGAAGAAATCTCCAATGAAGTAGTTGATGACATTCTACAGGATATCAATATTCCAAGTGTTCCCCAAATAAGTGGAATCCAAAAAGTATTTCGCAGGAATAATCGAAGTGTTCGAGTAACCATACTCAATAACTACAAACTCGTTTTAAAACCTGATTATCCACAATCTCAAAAACAGAAATCTCATGAAAAATTTCCTTTCTAGCATTTGTTTATTGCTTTGTTCCCACGCCCTATTGGGGCAACACATATTGGACACCATATATGCCAATAACCAGAAAAATGTAGCCCTGTTTTTTCCAGAGCCGATTCGGCAAGGAATAACCGGGTCAGAAAATTTTGTATTCACCTTTAATAGAGAAAAAGAACAGTATTTCGGCTTGTTGCAGGCCACTCCTGGAGAGGAAAGTAATTTACTGGTTATCAACCGAAATGGTTCGATTTTTTCGTATATTGTTAGGTATAAAGAAGACCTTTCCAAACTGAATTATTTCATTCCCCAATCGCAAAGCATTGGGAATGAAAAACCAACTACAAAAAAGCTGTTTTCAAGCCAGCAGCTGGATTTCAAGACAAACAACCGAGATTATTATTACGAACGTTTTTGTTTGTATTTGCTCAGTCAAAAGCAAAGAATACTTGCATTAAGTAGATCGAACAATGATGTAATACTTAGCATAGAGAACATTGCTTTCGATAAGGAAGAATTGTATTTCGTCATTCGCATTGAAAATGGTTCGTCTTTAGACTATGATTTAAACTTTTTAAATCTCTCTATTGAGACACGGAGGAAAGGAAAAAAGAAATCCTTGCAAAGTTTACATCAAGAGCCCCTATTCATGTACGGGCTTCCTGCAAGGATTAAAAAGAAAGAGACTAAAAAGCTGGTTTATGTAGTACCTAAATTTTCAATTAGCAACCAAAGGAAATTGATTCTAGAATTAAACGAAAAAAACGGAGAACGAGATTTGAAACTCAAAGTTTTACATAGATTTATTAACAACCCAAATTAAGAGTATCATGAAAAAATTCAGCACTTACCTAGTATTATTGGTGTTTATAGCCTGTGCCGACAAACAACTCTCTCATACGGAAACAGCAAAAATTGTGGTGGAGAGTTTTTATCAAAAAGACAATTCGAAACTAAAAAAGTACACTACTGCTGAAAGCTATGCTTCCTTTATTTCAATTCAGGATATGATGACAGCTGCAGAAAGTGGGGCTTCTGATTTTAATATTGTTCAGGAAATTGTTGATAGAGATATAGCCTGGGTTAAGTTTACAACTTCTTATGAGGAAAAGCCTGAGACTTTCAAATTAGTTCAGGAGGAGGGGCAATGGGTGGTTACTGAGAAGGGGTTGCGGGAGAAGGGGCCTTTCTAATTTTATGTTAAGTTAGATTCAAACAAAATAGTACCCAAATCTATGAATAGACTATTTCATTTAGTGTTTTATTTTTTCTTTGCATTTATTTCTACTCTATATGAAATTGGTGTCATTTTGACCTTCTTATTCTCTGGCTTAAAAGGATTGCCAATTATCCATACTTGAGGATTGGCAGATAAAATATCAAAAACGACATAAACGAAATAGTTATTTAATTCTTGAGCCTTCTGAAATTCATTTACGGAAAGAAAAAAGTTAGCAGCACCAACTTTTGAACTTGTAGCTTTCACTTCAATATATCTTTCATCTCCATTTTCTTCAAATGATTTTATATCATAACCTAAATAGTCATATTTTGCTTTTGATACATTCTTAGATAATTTAGTAAACCCGAGTTCCTCAAGTCTATGTTTTTCCATATCTAAAACAAGTTTTTCACCTCTATCCCCGAGTCTTTTTAGTTTTCTAGCCTCTTTTTCATAATCTGGATTCTTCTTTTCTTTTCTAGGTTTCCTATCAGGATTAACTTTTTTAGGGGGTTCAATTGACATGTCTATCCACTCCGGTGATGGATCTACTGGGAAATCAGGATTTTTATAACCTTCCAATGGGTTTTTTAAATTTGAATTTTCTTTTGGAGGACGTCCTGGGTAAACTCTATATAGGAAATATGAAAACAAATCCGTGGACCAGGTTTTCATTACTTCGTCTGAATTTTTAAATCTTATAAGAGCCTCTCTTTTAATTACGGCATCAGACCTCACTAAATCTTGGGTGTCAATATTTAGCTGGACCAGGAAATATTCAAGATGTTCATCTGAAAATACGTTTAGGTAACGTTGTGGAAAATATGTACATAATATTTTCCCTTTAAACATTGGCGAAATTTTATTGCGAACAATTTCTTCAATATTTTCATTTCTACCCGCTTCAAGTAGTTTTAGAATTTGGGCCTTTACATTAAGGTATGCTTCCGTTGAATTATTACCAAACTTCTTTGTAAATCTATATTTGTATTCCGGTTCTGATTTAGTTCTACCGTAGTAAACTCCAAATTTGAATGAAGTTGCTCCGATAATCCTTCCTAAACCATCGAGTTCTCGTTCTATAGTATAACAAAAATTGTATCCTTTTTTTGGCAAATCATTCCCAATAGCGTAATGATCAATTGGCATTGAACTTATTCTAGCTGGAGAAAAATACTTTGAAAAGTTGTCCCTAAGCTTGTATAATTCTTTCCTAGATTCAAGAACGTTATCGATCTGACTTTCAAAATGAACTTGGGCTATTCTTAAATCGTGAATATTCATCTAAATCTAATTTTATGGGAGAAGTTTAAAGGTTGGTAACTGAGAATATAGTTGAAAGAAGCTGTCATTTTAATACTTTTATAGTCCATAATCTTCAGTTAATTCAACGTATGTCTCATGAATTTCAGCAAACTGATCTTTGCGATAATTTGCTAAGTCAATAGTTTTAGGATGCTCAATTAAATCCATTAACCTTAAACCACTATCAGCAAATTGAAAATTCGAGAGAATCTCTGAATCTACAAGTTTTGGAACTACTGAAACTTTGTATCCCCTCATTTCATAATCTCGTAATTTATGAAAAAGTGAACTAGTATTGCTTAACCCACCACCAGAACCTTGAAGTGCAAAAGCACCTAAATTGAATTGGGTTATTTTCATGGTGGAATTTTCTAAAATAACAGGAGCGACTAGGTTCCATGCCGAACCTATCGTTTCTTTTTCAATTAACAGATAGACAGTCAAATCGTAATTCATAGAATTAATCAATTTTAACCCAGAATATCCATAAAGTGTTTTGAAGTCATTGTATCTGACAATTTCTTGACCTCTTTCAGTTTCAATAATCACCTCTGCATTCCTATTTTTGAAATCAGGTTTTTTACCCGAAGGGAAGTTAAAAATGTTGATAGTGCTCATTGATTGGGAAAAACCGCTAAAATTGAAAAAGTTCATATAATTTATTTTAGAATACTTATAGGTTGTTCATACAAGAAAAATGTTACAAGACAGCATTATGGGATGAGCTGGCAAGGGTCGTATACTATGATCAATTTTGCAACTTGCGACCGTTTATAATGAAGGAATTATCTATTGGATACTTTAGTTTAGCTTAAGTATTGGGGTGAGCAACAAATAACATCATTCCATTCCTTTCAAAATTAACAAAGAAAATCACTTCCCTAAACTATCGCTTCTTCTATACCTAAATAGCTCTTTGCATTTTCAACAAAGAATCTTGATTTGGCCTTATTTAGATTAGGGTAATTTGAGTCATTAAACACGGCATTATATGCATCATCATAATTATCTTCTAAACCCTCATTGTAAAGAATGTGCCAATCACTACCATACATTATTTTACTTCCAAAAGCATAGTTTTTCTGAGAATCCTTTGAAAGCAAATACTCCATTCTCTTTTTGAAATTATTTAGTTTACCCGGGTCATTGTTATGGGCTAAAAAACCCACTTCACAATAAACGTTTTTATATGTTGTACATAGTTCGTAGACTTTTTTTCCGTAGGGACGTATACATTCAATAATTTCTTTACCATCTTTTATGAATTTCTGATTGTAATAAGGGAAAATATCATTCTCATTAAAATCATCAAACCATCCCGCGTCACCTCCAGCGTGACCTAAGCATACTTTTAAGTTTAGATTTATCTTTAAACGCTCCTCCCAATAGATAGGATTTGCATTTCTACCGCTCCAGTTTGGTATGGATTCAAACCCAGATGGAGTACAATGTGTGAAGAAAGGAACAGTACCATCGCCATATTTTTTAAATAACTCATCGATTCTTTCTTTGTATTTAGCGTTTTTATCATCAATGGGACGATATCCTAAGGGTGGGTAAAACTTAATGCCTTTAAAATAACCTCTTGTAAAAGCTTCGCTTATATATTCTAAAGATTTTTTTCTATTAGGATTAAAAGGAATAAAACCAATAAACCTATCCCCATACTTTTGAATTACTGCCTCCATATTCTCGATTTGTTTTGAGAATAACATTTTGGAAGGACGTCCTTTTTTAAAAAGATAATCCGCATCCATCATATGAAATACAAAATGGTCTATATGCCGATACTCTCTTAAAAGAATATTAATGATTTTTTGTTCATTACCAGTCATAAACAAAAACCATTTAATATAATCAAAATCAATTGAGCGCTTTGCCTTTCTATTACTTTCAGATTTATTCAATGTGGCATTAAGAAAATCAAGCATAACCTCTCTAGAATAAAATTTATATTCTTCAGAATTGGGTTCCATCAACTTTATTTTTTCGGAAAATCTTTCCGATTTTTCAAGAGTTGGTTCATTCAATTCCAAAAACTCATCAAGAGCTTCTTGTGTATCCTTATCATCTATTACTTGTATAGGCATTCTCAACACCATATCCTCTAAAAGCTCTGTATTTCTCATTTTCATAAACTTTTGAGTGTAATTTTCATCTTCAAAACTTAATCTTATTTCCTCTCGATTAAAATCAGTATTCCCCGTTACAGCAGAAATAATCTTGGTAAGTACTTTTGCCAGAATCTTACCAATTCCATTGGCTCTTAAGATACCTTCTATAGGTAAATAATCTAGGTTAAAAATATGTGTATGAATATCTACTATAGAATTTTGGTTATTATCACTCATAATATTCTGGTTTATAAATATGCAAAATGGTCATTAAATACTTTGGTAGCTTTTTGAGATTTCTTGGGTTGCAGTCTATGACTTTTAAAGAACTGTATGTTTGCTTTATCTGTAGCTAATTCCAGTGTTGCCCAATTATGTTTTTCATCTATACCATGACCAATTCCTAAAGAATTTATTGCCATTCCAGATGAAATTAATTGAAAAGGAGTAGTACATTTTAATTTTGAACTATACTTTGGTTCGATAAATTTATTTTGATGAATATCACCGGCTAGGAATACAACCCTATCCTTTTGAGATAGTAATGAACATAGTTTCTTCAAGTCATTCGGAAATTTTCTCCAATCATCGCCAAGCCCTAAAGGAGTCGCATTTAAAGTGAGTCCTCCACAGACAATTGTGTATTGAAGATTGTGGTTTAGCTTTTCCTCTAAAAATGCAAATTGTTCTTCTCCTAAGAGAACATTACGATTTTCATCTTTTCCCTTTTTTGCATAAGACCTATTGTCAAGAAAAATGACTCTGGCTAAAGGAGTGTCGACATGATAATATACTTTAGGGAGATTAGTAGAGCAATTGAGTTTCTCATGAAAAAGGCTCGTTGTAATAGATAGTTTTTCTTCTCGAACATCATTTCCCCAAGCATCATTCCAAGCAAAATCGTGGTCGTCCCAAGTAGCATAAAAACCATTTTTAGATCTCATATGCTCGACAAGCTGCTTGAAGTTCTCTTCACCAAACTGGTCGTCATATCTAGAACGCATTCTCTTTTCAAAATCTGTTACTGATAAATGCTTTGGGCTTTCATTATAATCTGAGCTAAACCATTTACAGCCAAAATCCATATAGATATTGTCTCCCAACAGAAATAGATAATCAGGGTCATATTCCAGAATATGCTTCCATTCTGGTTGTTTATTAAACGCTTTATATCGAACGCAAGAGGTAAAGGCTATCTTCATTAATTGCTAGATTTTTTAAGTGTTTATCAAGCCATAAGTCTATTTTTTTGTTGGTTGATTTTCAACGCTACTAAAATCAATTAGAAATAACCTACTATCTTTCGAATTTTTGTACGTATTAGAGCTTTGAAAATCACTATTTACTATTTCAAATATTTTTAAAGCCTCTATCATGTTTTCATAACTACCGACAGCTTTGAATTTGTTTATGCTTACTTCTAAATCTCTTCGATAATAATTAAGTATATCATCGCTTAACCCGCCGTTATTAACCTCTGATTCGAAAAGTAAATTTGTAGTATTATTTACGACTGCTTCTTCAAATGGATAATAATTTGTTACTAATCCCGATGATTGGCTTTCCTCTCTTAAAAACTTTGCTAGATTGTTGAGGTGTTTATATTGAAAAATCCAGTCGTGAATTTTTTCGTGTACGAAAGTATGAATGAATCCATCCCTCATATAACGGTGAAAACTAGAAGCTCCTCCCTCTATATTGGGATATAATTTAACTCCACCTTCAATAGTACCGCCATTTTTAATGGTATTTTTATTTAGATAGATTACCTGGGTATTTGGATAAATTTCAAAAGAATATTCTGGAAGTTTATACGCTGTACCCAAGTAAGCATTATTTTCAGGTCGAGTGTTTTGACCATCAAAGGTTATAAAATAATTCTTAGTTAGGTTTACAAAACCAACTCCGGCATTTTCTCTAACGAACTCGTGGGGAATAATCGAAGTCTGGAGAAACAAATTATGGTAAATCTTAGGAAACCTGTATTTAATTATCAAATGAGCTCTTATGGCATAGTAAATTAAATAGCGGTCTAAAACGGTGTTTCCCTTAGTACATACATAAAGGTTTTCATATTTATAAATATGTGTGGAATCACCTTTGATCGAAACATCATTATTTAGGAAGTAATTATAATCAGAAAAAAATATATTAGTTTCCGTTGGATGAATGAATCCCAAATAATTTAATTTATCGTTGTTTATAGGAAAATCTAAGCCTTCAATACTCTTATCCTTTTGACTAATAATAATATCCCGAATGGCATTATCTACTTCATCCGAAGACATTCCTTCTTGTTCAAAATCGAATGGTGTTTGAATGTAATTGGAAAGAATAAAACTACTCACCTCATTATCCAATTTCCTATTTAATTCATCTGTCCCAGGAAGTTCTTGACCGCCTACTTTCACAAAAAATAAAAACATTAAAATAATAGTTATCAATCGCATAATGTCAGATTTAATTTTAATAAAAATACAGAAATATATTATTGTTAAAATACCCATTAATAGGTATTTAACCGATTTACCTATTTAAAAATTGACCTAGCTTCCTCATAAACCCGCTCATAATTCTCCTCTATATCTTCTTTCGAAAATAGTTCTTTCTCCTCATGAATCTCCCTTTCAATTTCGGGCACTTTAAATCGAACCTTCCTTTCCTGCCCATCGGCATAGGTAATAAACTCTCCTTTTTTCAAACGAAAGAAAACGTTTGCCCTAATTTTTGCAACCTCCCTTTCCCCTTTGGTAACTCTAGTATCAAAATTTAAACTATGCCCACGGCTTACACTTGTAGTTTCCTGTTTCACTATCTCAAAAAACTGTTCATAATATTTAGCGGTATCAGGGTCATTCGCTTTGCCAAAGAACTGATAGGAAAGGTTGCTCAAAATAGCCTTGCTGACTTTTTCCCCGTACAATATATCGTTCTGTATTTTATCCTGCATTACGTAAATCGTGGAAATATTATAGCTCCTTAAGGTAGCAGGAATACGGTGCATATTCAATAAGCGTATAGTTGGAGCCTCTTCCATCAATAGAAATGAAGGCAGAGAATAACGAACACTCATTTGTTTGGTTATCGTATGAATAATAGTCGCGATTATAGGTGAATAAGCAGTTTCATACTTTGGATTGTTGACCACCGAAACCACAGCTGGATTTTTCTCATTATTAATATTAAGGGGGACTTCATCCGCTGAAAGCACCATAAAAATATTTCGAGTGCTTATCTTCTTGAACGCATTGGCCAATGTGCCCTTAACCCCGGCTGTTTGCTTATCCGAGTCTTTTCCCGTAATAAAGGTATCGGCCATAGCCTTTGAGGTACTATTTGAACTGAGATATTCCGCCAGGCTATCGGTATTCAAAAACTGGAAAATCGTTATGATATGGGGCAAGGTACAATACTCAGGATAGGAGGTTTTCTGTTTCCAAATCAATCCAGCCAAAAGCCCTTCGGCAGCATCACTGAAGAATTTTGTGCTTCCTACACTCCCAGATTCTTTTTGTTCCAATAAATTCTCTATCAAAACTCGTGACACTTCATTAACGCTTTCTTCATTTTCCAGATACCTTGGCGCAATCGGGTTTACGCGATTTATTATTTTATCAAATGAAATGATGTAGAAAGGAATTTTAGGGTTTTTGAAAAGTGGGTACGCCATTTCGGTAAGTTCAAAATCTTTGTAATCATGTATAACACCGCAAAAAGAATGCTTGCTAAAGTGTTTTAAAAAATTATAAACCACGCTTTCGGTCTTTCCGCTTCCTGCAGAACCAATAATTGATGCTCCGAGTTTGATATCATCGATTTCGACACCTCCTCCCCGCTCCGTCTTAAATTGAATTCTATATTTAGCATCTGAAGTACTAACCGATTCTCTCTTTTGAAAAAAGACGTAAAGCACCGTGTTGACCAAAAGTAAAGGGCAGCCCAAATAAAGAATACTTTTCAAGGGAGTAAAGGGATAGGGAAGATAAATCACACCAATTAAAATGATTAGCAGGTTCAATTCAACAGCGTATATTGTTAGTTGGTATAGACCAAAGAAAACTAGACTACTTATGAGAATAATTATGAAAATCATAGAAATAGGTAATTCCATAGTATTCTTTTAGATTCCTATAGAACTTGATTTGATGGCCACATTCACCCCTCGTTTCAACCTATTGAATGCTTTTAAGGCCATCTGGGCCTTGTTGGTCGGGATACTCTGCAGAATTGGTATTCCTGTTACACATAGCATCTTAAATGCTATGGACTTTTCATTGGTTGGCAAACCCATCAATGCAGAAAAATACAATTTCGGGTCATTGATAAAGTTTTTCCTTGCCCGATACCTTTCGGCAAAATTTCGATTGTATTTAAAGGTCTTATCAAAAACCTGTTCTGCTTTTTCAAAAAAGGCATCCCTGTCAAAACCCCTTCCCACTTTCTTGCCATGCATCTCGACTTCCGAAGATTTGAATTTACTCCCTGGAGATAGACTAAACCTATTGGAAGCATCCTTTCTGCTGACTATGATATGGATATGGCTCTGGTTGCCCTCTTTTTTCATTCCTTGAATGATGCGTTTTCCATTTTGTTGATGAGGAGCTTCTCTTTCAAGATTGGCAATCTGGAGTTTTAGTTTATCAATATTTCCTTGCCCCTGCCCTCTTTCAATATTTCGAACTTTATTTTTCAATTCTAAGATTTTTGTGGCATAGGGCTGATTTTCTATTATCTGTTTGTCCGTTCCCTTAAAAGTCCGTTGGTGTTCTATTTTAGCATAGTATTTAATATCATCCACTGTAACAGGCCTACCATCTATTTCACGATTAAAGGATTTTGCGTACTCCTGCATAAGCGCTCTTGTGTATCGTTTCAAATCGTCGCTGCTATTCTCCAGCTTTCGAAGTTCATATTTAGATGGATTCACAGTAATCGAATAAAATTTGGGCTCTTTCTTTTTCAGTTTGGCCGTGTTACCATCAATTTCTTTGACCACTTCTTCTGCAGAAATTTCATCGCCATACTGATTAAAAAAATGCTCCATTTCACCCTGTTCCAATCCTTGGTTTTCCTTTTCTAAATACGCCACATAACCAGCTGCACTTTGCGAAAAGTTCTGTCCAAGATTTTGAGATGTAATAGTGATATACATTTGATGCTATTTAGAGTTCCATTTGATTACGTTCTCGATATTTCGGTTGTCTTTTGTTTGGGTCGTTCTTTTCCAGAATCAATGGTTTCTTTTTTGGTTCTGCTTCTTCAAATAAAGATTGAATCATGGCCACAGTAGGTTTGGTCTGGTTCTTCTCAATATCCTTCATTATAGCGATGACTCCATTGATTCGTTTTTTGATAAGGTTCTCTAAAGTCTGCATATGCGGTCCCATTGACTCCTCAGGTGATATCCCGTTCTCTTCGAAAAATTCTATCATTAACAACAAGGTCATCGACTGCGATTTCGAAATCTTCTTACTGAACCTCCTGAATTTCTTCGCCACCGACGATTTAATTTTTAGACCTTCAAACCGCTCTTTTTCATATCCTTTATCCATTTTTTCATAAAAAATTTGCTGATTTTGTTGGGCTGGCAACGTTTTTTCATAAAAAATGGAAGAATTTTATAAAAAATTATAAGCTCAATATTATTTAATCAACTGTTTATCAGTTTATTAAAACGAAAAAGAAAATGCTTAACATCGCGAAGCGTGTTACCCTCTTGCTTCTCCTTTTCGTTCGCGACAGCGAACAAAAAATCAGAACAAACGAGCTGCGCCCGATTGCCTTTTGGTGGAATTAAAAATTCCCGAAAATCATGTTTAAGACGGTACGGGTTATCAAGGAAAGTCAAATCATGGCATAACCGTACATGAAAATTGCTGGATTTCAGCCTTATAAATATAAGTAACTTGCCGAAATCCAGCTAGAGGTATTTTAAGCCAATTCAGTTCAAATAATATTATTATCCATAAAACTGAAGTAATCACCAGTTGGGGAAATAATCAAATGGTCCAATACTCGAATGTCAAAAAGCGCTGCTGCTTTTTGAATCCTCTTCGTTATTTGAATATCCGCCTCGCTAGGTGAAAGAGTTCCAGCGGGGTGGTTATGCGCCAAAATAATAGTAGTAGAGAGACTTTTAAGGATTACAGCAAAGAGTATTCGGATATCCACTAAAGTCCCTGTAAGTCCTCCTGATGATGCTTGGTAAACACCCTTTACTTTATTGGCGTTGTTCAGCAGTAGTACCTTGAACGTTTCGTGAAGTCCAATCGTGTCCTTATTCCAATTCTCGTATAACAACTTTGCGACTGGTTCGGACATTTGAATAGATTCGGATTCAATAGTACCTAGTCTTTCGCAATAGCTTATTTTAATTTCTTTAACTTCGTTTCTCATTGTTATTCTATTATGGTTAATGATGAAAAGAGGGCGCAACTTTCGAGAGGAACGCCCTCTTTGATTTTAGGGATTAGGCACGTGCGGTATTGCTGTTTTTAGCACCTAATAAAAGGACTTCATTAGCAACAACTTCGGTGATGTAACGTTTTTCTCCTTCCTCGGTTTCATAGGAACGAGATACAAGTTTTCCTTCAACTGCTATCTCCTTGCCTTTACCTGCATACCTTCCGATAATTTCGGCAGTCTTTCCCCAAGCGACTATATTATGCCATTCGGTAGTTTGCACCTTTTCGCCTTTTGGGTTCTTATAGTATTCATTGGTAGCCAAGGAAATTCGGACAACCTTCTTTCCGCTTTCTAGGTTGGTGATTTCGGGGCTGTTCCCCACGTTGCCGATTAAACTCACTTTGTTTCTAAGGGTACTCATAATTGAAAAAATTAAGGGTTAATATTTGCTGCTCGAACCCTTCGAACAGCTTTTGAATTGATTTACTTATTGTATCTAGAGCGTTTTCCTTTTTTGTTTTTTGTGCCGCTTTCGATATGTTTTTTTTGAACGATTTCATCATTTCCATTTTTAGTTTTACTTCCCGTAGAGCCATCGCTGTTACCTTTTTTTGTTGCTTCATGGATATCAATATTTTTAGAAGGACGGACTTATAAAAAAGAGCGAGGCACGAGCCTGGCTTTATGCAGTCTAACCTTCTAAAAATGTTGTTGTTTCGCCGTCAAAAAAAGGAAACGGTGGCGGGTCGGGATGTAGGTCTATAAAACGAGAATGTGAAGTTCAAAAACAACCGAAAGTGGCACAAATGGAAATATGAAATTCAGGTTAAGCGAACTGTATCTCCGATTTTGTATTGAGAATGGAGCGTTCCGTTCCAGCGTAGCGGAATGGGAAAGCGGAATGAAAAGGAAAAATCGGAGGTACTGTTCAAGACTTTTTGTGAGTGAAGCTCTTTCTTCGTAATGCAATGGAGGAGAATGTGCTGAGTGGAATTATAGGTAGCCTATCAAACTCAAACAGGGAGGTTTTCATAAAATCGATATTGCAACAATCATTTTATTTGAAATATCTTGACCTCATATAATATTAAGGTTTTAAAACAATTATATTTGCAAAACGGAAGTTACTTTGACATAATTTATATCATAAAAAGTTCACAAATCGTCAACACAATAAGTGAATTTTAGCAAGTACTCGACTCTGACTGGTCTGAGCGAAGAAGGTTCGAGCCCCAGCCAGGTCACATAAACGAAAGCCTCTCTTGAAAAGAGGCTTTTATTTTATATACCGTAATGGTCCTTCTTCTCTTTTTCAAAGCACTCTCTCCAACTTAAGTTAACTACCTATTTCGTCTCCTCATTCGTCGATAAATCGAAAGAACAAATCGATAAATCACTAATAATACCAATTCGTTATGTTATGTTAAAAATGTGGCTCGTTATGAGAATAATTGCGCATAAAATTTTATTTTTGAAAGAAAATACTTACTTTATGAATACTATTATACCCTGTAGCTATGAAAACAACTCAATACGCTTTAATAGGTATGCACGAAGAGTCTTCTAAAGATTTAACAACATATTTGGCAAATTTAGGGGGATACAACCTAGTCGGAACCGCCGAAAACACCAATCACTTATTGGATATTATTCTTGCTGGAACGCCAAACCTTATTTTCATCAATGTCGATAATTATTCTAAAAAAGACTTTATCGAACCTATCAACACGATTAAAGATTTATACAGACCTTTCCAAAAAAAACCTCGTTTAGTGGCTATTGCTTCTTCAAAAAAACAAGCGTATAACTGTATTAAAAATAACTTCTATTACTACTTACTACAGCCCATAAATGAATCACAATTGCGCATTTTAGATTCTAGACTACGTATGGCAAACATTCCTAAAAAGGATATATCGAAAAAACTTTGCTTACAGACGTACAGTGATTACAGGTTTATTGAAATCAAGGATATTCTTTATTTAAAGGCAGACAATAATTCTACTGAGTTTTTTATGAGTGATAAAACAAAAATTGTAGCTTATAAAACTCTAAAATACTTTGAATCTATCTTACCAAATTCATTTCGACGAATTCATCAAAGCTTTGTAATTAATCAAAATTATATTTCACGAATTCATCTTGGCAAACATGAATGTCATTTAAAGCAGCTTAAAATGAAGCTTCCTTTTTCACGATCGTACAGAAAAGTGATGTCCGAATTGGCAATCCATCTTTCTTCAAACGCGCTATCTTGACTTTCACTATTGTGTTCAAATTCTACTTTTAAATGGAATGCTTAGGTTAGATTATTTAGAACATAAATAGGTGAAATTAATTTTCTGTTAACCCATAGCTTTCTATATTTGCACAGCTTAAAAAAGCGCACGTGGCGGAATTGGTAGACGCGCCAGCTTGAGGGGCTGGTGGCCATTAGGCCGTGGAAGTTCGAGTCTTCTCGTGCGCACTTAGAGTCAAGCAACCTGCTTGACTTTTTTTGTGGATAGAAACGCTTAAGTTCATAGGTGAATTCAGGATTCTCTTTGTAGTTTTTATGAATTTTATTTCCTCAATCCTTTCTATTAGCACTCCAATTTCTTCTAAGCACTGAAATACATCGTGATCAACGTTAAACTTTCAAAATTAAATTTTAACTCAAATTTCACCTTAAGATACTTTAATTAATAAATTTGTTTAAGTATTTTTACGAAAGCATGAACAACGTAAAGAAAAATTTCAGTATTCGTGATTTAGAAAATTTATCAGGAATCAAAGCGCACACAATCAGAATTTGGGAGAAACGCTACAATTTGCTCTCCCCTGAAAGAACTGCCACGAACATTAGAACTTACAGTTTAAGTAGTCTTCAAAAACTACTAAATATCACCCTTCTTTATAACAACGGTTATAAGATATCTAAAATTTCAAGAATTCCTGAGGGTAATATCCCCTTGATGGTAAGAGAAATAGTCTCTAAAAATAGCGTGAAAAACCATGCTATAAATGCTTTTAAACTTTCGATGATCAATTTTGATCAGTCACTTTTCATGAGTACTTACAATAGTATTTTAGTTGACAAATCATTCCGAGAAGTTTTCAAAGACGTATTTATTCCCTTACTTAATGAGCTTGGGCTTTTATGGCAGACAGATACAATTAGTCCGGCACACGAGCATTTTATAACAAGTTTGATAAAGCAAAAGATTTTAATTAACACCGAAAAACTTCAACATCAAGAACCAATAAAAAAATCTAAAATCTTTGTTCCTTTTTTACCTGAAAATGAAATTCATGAAATCGGACTTTTATATCTGAACTACGAAATAGTACTCAGAGGTTACAAATCAATATATCTAGGTCAGACAGTACCTTTAGATACCTTGAAAGATGTGATGAAGTATTTTGACAACTTATGCTTTCTATCTTATTTTACGGTATCACCTACCAAAGAAAGAATAGACAAGTATATCAAAGAGTTTGTAAGTTTGACAAAAGAATATGGTTCTTCAGAAATGTGGTTATTGGGTTATCAGACGAAACATTTAGATCCTGCTCAGTTACCAGAATACATCAAAACTTTCAACTCAATAGATCAGGTCATTGATCGACTTTAATTCCGAAGTTCCTCTTAGCATATGAATAAGTCAGTAAGTATTATTGGGTCAGGCTTCTCTTCCCTATCAGCAGCATGTTATCTTGCACAATCAGGTTTCTCAGTAACAATTTTTGAAAAGAACATTACTGTTGGTGGAAGAGCAAGGCAATTAATAAAAGATGGCTTTACATTCGACATAGGCCCAAGTTGGTACTGGATGCCAGATATTTTTGATAAGTTCTTTGCTGATTTTGGAAAAAAAACTTCTGATTACTATCAGTTAGATAAACTTAGCCCAGCTTACAAAATCTTCTTTTCTGATGATGTAATAACGATAGGCGACTCCATGGATAAAATATGTATTGAATTTGAGCGCATAGAAGTGGGAAGCTCCAAACATTTAAGAAAATTCATTAGTGAAGCCCAAGAAAACTATAGCATTGCTATTGATAAAGTTGTGCTTCGACCAGGGCTTTCTCCATTTGAGTTAGTTACTAAAGAAACTGTTTTAAAAGTTGATCAATTTTTTAAAACTATTAGCGGGCAAGTACGTAGAAAATTCAAAAATCCGAAGTTAATTTCAACTCTCGAATTTCCTGTGTTATTTCTTGGAGCAAAACCCAGTAAAACACCATCTTTTTATAGCTTTATGAATTTTGCTGATTTTGGCCTGGGCACCTGGCATCCAAAAGGTGGAATGTATGAAGTCATCAAGGCGATGAAAGATTTGGCATTTGAATTAGGGGTGTTAATTAAAACAGGTAATTCAGTAGAAAAAATAAATGTAGAAAACGGGAAAGTTTTGGGTATCACAGTAAATGGTAAAAAAATTCAAAGTGATTTTGTATTAAGCGGAGCTGATTATCATCATTCAGAAACCTTATTAGATCAAAACTATAGACAGTATTCAGAAGAATTTTGGTCGAAAAAGACTTTTGCCCCTTCCTCGCTTCTATTTTATATAGGATTTGATAAAAAACTTAAGAACATAGAACATCACAACCTGTTTTTCGATACGGATTTCGAAAAGCATGCCCAAGAAATTTATGATACTCCGAAATGGCCAACAAACCCTTTGTTTTATGCTAATTTTCCTTCTGTAACAGATACAACTATGGCCCCAAAAGATTGTGAAACTGGCTTTTTCTTGGTTCCTATAGCCCCAGATTTAGAAGACACTCCTGAATTGAGAAATCAGTATTTAGACATAATACTAAAAAGGTTTCAATTGAGAACAGGGCAACAAATTGAAAATAATATTATATTTAAAGAGTCTTTTTGTGTGAATGATTTCATTGAGGAATACAATTCGTACAAGGGCAATGCTTATGGCATGGCTAACACGCTTTTACAAACTGCGTTCCTACGGCCCAAATTAAAAAGTAAAAAAGTGGAAAATCTATTTTTCACAGGGCAACTCACCGTTCCAGGACCCGGTGTGCCACCTTCTCTGATTTCAGGTAAATTAGTATCAGAGTTAATTACTAAAGAAAACAAGTAGAAACGTATGAAGAGTATTTTTGACAAAGTATCTTATGATTGTAGTAAAATTGTAACACAGTCTTACAGCACTTCTTTTAGTCTGGCCACAAAAATGTTACACACCAGCATTAGACCAGACATCTATAACATCTATGGTTTTGTGCGCTTTGCTGATGAAATTGTAGATACCTTTCATGACTACAATAAACCAGAGTTATTCAATAGATTTGAGACGGAATTAAAGACAGCTATAGCCGATAAAATAAGTCTAAACCCGATCTTAAATTCTTTTCAACATACCTATCATAAACATCAAATACCATATCATTTAGTCGACTCCTTTATGAAAAGCATGCGCATGGACCTAACCAAAAGCAACTATCGTACTGAAGCTGAATACAAGGAATATATCTATGGGTCAGCAGATGTAGTAGGGCTAATGTGTCTTAAAGTTTTTGTGAAAGGAAATAAAGAAAAGTATGAATACTTAAAAGATTCAGCGATGGCCTTAGGATCTGCATTTCAAAAAGTTAATTTTTTAAGGGATTTGAAAGCTGATTTTGAAGACCTTAGTAGGGCTTATTTTCCTCATGCAGATCTGAACGAATTAGATGAAGTTTCGAAAAAGAAGATTATTGATGAAATTAGAAACGATTTTAAGGTAGGGTATTCTGGAATTATAAAACTTCCAAACGAAGCTAAATTTGGAGTTTACACCGCATATCGATACTATTACAAATTATTGCAAAAACTGCAGGCAACGCCGTCTGTGGAGATTAAAAACGCTCGCATTCGGGTACCGAATTATCAAAAATTCGGATTACTTGCAAAATCATACGTTAATTATAAATTACATTTAGTTTAAAAATGAAGATTTTTCTTTGGATACTAATTTTTCTTGGAACTTTTTCCATAATGGAATTCATGGCGTGGTTTACCCACAAATATGTAATGCATGGTTTTTTGTGGAGTTTACACAAAGACCATCACCATAAAGATCATGATTCGTGGTGGGAAAGAAATGATTTTTTCTTCATATTCTACGCCGCGGTGAGTATGTCTCTTTTCTATACTGGAGCAAATGGCTGGTGGTATGGTTATGCTTTAGGTTTTGGAATTTTAGCCTATGGTATCGCCTATTTCCTAGTTCATGACATATTCATACATCAACGATTTAAGCTCTTTAGAAATGCTAATAATTGGTATGCAAAAGGCGTACGAAGAGCCCATAAAATTCATCATAAACATTTGGGCAAAAGTGATGGAGAATGCTTCGGAATGCTATTTGTTCCGTTCAAGTACTT
Organism: Maribacter taeanensis; assembly: GCF_047345145.1. Taxonomy (NCBI): domain Bacteria; kingdom Pseudomonadati; phylum Bacteroidota; class Flavobacteriia; order Flavobacteriales; family Flavobacteriaceae; genus Maribacter; species Maribacter taeanensis. The sequence continues at coordinate 221,482 of NZ_JBLFER010000006.1, read as the reverse complement.
TAAAAAATAGCATTACACATGACAAACGCCTTTATCATTGGAGCAGGTATAGGCGGAATTGCAACAGCGCTTCGCCTCAAGAAGTTAGGGTATAATGTTACTATTTTTGAATCTAATTCTTATCCCGGTGGTAAATTACATGCTATTAATCTCAACGAATATCGTTTTGATTTAGGTCCCTCATTATTTACTATGCCCCATTTGGTCACTGAACTTTTTGAACTGTTTGATGTAAAAAGTTCAGCACACTTTGAATTTTTTGAGAAAGAAATCATTTGTAATTATTTTTGGGAAGATGGTCTTCGGTTTTCAGCAAAGTCAAACTTTACTTCATTTATTGAAGATGCCTCTAAATCATTTAATGAGCCCCGAGAAAAAATTCAAAACTATCTTCAGGGTAATCAAAAAAAATATGATTTAACAGCCAGTTTATTCCTAGAAAAATCACTCCATAAAATTAATACATATCTATCTAGAGATACTCTAATAGCTATAGCTCAGCTAGGAAAACTTGATATAAATAACTCCTTAAATTATTTGAATAAAAAGACATTTAAAAATCCAAAATTAGTTCAGCTTTTTAATCGCTATGCTACGTACAATGGATCTTCTCCTTATAAGACTCCCGGTATAATGTCAATGATTCCACATTTAGAAATGTATTACGGCACTTATTTTCCTAAAGGAGGAATGCATCGCATTAGCCTGAGTTTATATGACCTTGCAAAAAAACAAAATATTGAATTTAAGTTTGAAGAAAAAGTAGAACAAATTCTTGTTAAGAATGGAAAAGTAACAGGTGTAGCTACAAATCAAAACAATTATAATGCAGACATTGTGGTGTCTAATATGGATATTTATTCTAGTTATAAAAAACTTCTAAAAAATGAAAAACATCCAAAGAAAGTACTAGCTCAAGAAAGGTCAAGCTCTGCTTTAATTTTTTACTGGGGAATATCAAAAGAATTCCCAGAATTAGATTTACACAATATTCTATTTAGCGATTCGTACGAAAAAGAGTTTCATTCCATATTTGAGACCAAAAACCTTTCTAGCGACCCTACGATATACATAAACATCACAAGTAAGGAGGAAACAACAGATGCACCAAAAGGACATGAAAATTGGTTTGTAATGATCAACGCACCTGGTAATTATGGTCAGGACTGGAATGCCTTAAAAAAACAGGCAAGAAAGGCAATCATTAAAAAGATAAATAGAATTTTAAAAATTGATTTAGAGTTACTGATAACCACTGAATATGTCTTGGACCCAGTGGCAATTGAGAATAATACCAGTTCATACCGAGGGGCACTTTACGGTGCTGCCAGTAACGACAAATTCTCGGCGTTCTTAAGACATCCTAATTTTTCAAATAAAATTAAAAATCTATATTTCTGTGGAGGTTCTGTACATCCAGGTGGCGGAATTCCACTTTGTCTATTGTCTGCCAAAATTGTTAGTGATTTAGTCCCTAAACCTAATTAAATTGGAGAATTTTATTAAAAAATATAAAGTAGCAATTACTATTGGCATCGTATGGCTTTTTCATATTTCTGCCATAATTGGTATTAACCTAGGCAACCTCGACTGGTTTATTGAAAAAACCCCTTTAAATTTATGCCTATCCCTCTTACTTTTCTTTATTTCTTATCCATTAATTAAACAAAAACAATGGATTGCCTTTGTCATATTCTTTGCGGGAGGAATGTTTGCAGAATGGCTTGGTGTTAAGTTTAACTTACTTTTTGGAACCTATGCGTATGGCAATAATTTTGGACCCAAAATAGACGGGGTACCCCTGCTTATTGGTTGTTATTGGGCTTTGTTAACGTTCATTACCTCAAGTATTCTTAACTATTCGAAACTCGCAGTTTGGCCAAAAATAATTCTTGGCGCCACCCTAATGGTTATTCTTGATTTCTTCATGGAACACAGCGCTCCTACCTTCGACTTTTGGACTTTCGAGGGAAACCTAGTTCCTTTGCAGAACTACGTTGCTTGGTTTAGCATAGCAATTCTATTCCATATTATTCTTCGCCTTTTTAAAATAAACGGAAACAAAGTATTCTCATTGAATCTTTACCTAGCCCAACTAATTTTCTTTATGTACTTCTATTTCTTATAGTATAAATTTGGTGACTGTTTGCTTCCTTTCCAACTTCCTTTAGACTTATAAGGCTGGAATCTTTTTACTCGTCTAAGAGAACCATACGCAAATTGAATTCTCCAAAACACCAAAAGTTTATTTCTAAAACCGGAATATTTAAATAATGTTAGCGTCGTTATTTGAGACAATTATATTTAACACTTTACTTGGTTGACTTTAATAAGCCATTCAAGGTATTTCTAAATTGATCACTATTCCAATCTGCAGCACCTACTTTTTTAATTATAATCTTACCGTTAGCATCAATTAAATATGTAGTCGGAATACTAGTTGAAGATAACGAAATAGGCCTACTTTTCTGCTCAAAATATACAGGAAAATCATACTTATTTTTAAGCAAGAAATTCGCAATTTTTTCTTGATCTTCATTAGTCACTAATACAAACTCAATTTTATCAGCATAGTCAATATATAATGAATGTAAACTTGGCATTTCAGCAACACAAGGTGGACACCAAGTGGCCCAAAAATTTACAAGAACGACTTTACCCCTGGTATTATTAAAATCAAATAGGTTGCCATCCTTATCAATCAATTTCCAATCGTAATCAGACAAGATTACTTGATCTTCTACATCTAGTTCGGTAGGACTAAAAGAGATGATTTTAGAAACAAAAACTCGAATATGAAATCCGACAGGGGTAAAAAGAATTATCCCTAAAACAATGATAAAAGTAAAATTTGTAAGCTGTTCTTTGGTAAACTTCATTACTGAGCAATGAGTTCTTTTAGAAGATTATGCACCTTTTTATTGTCCCAATCAGAAATAGCAGTCTGATGTACTCTGATAACACCACTTTTGTCTAGAACATAAGATCCTGGCGGATCTAAAACTTGAAGAGGACTTTCTTCACCTATTATTTGATACGTTAGTGGAAAAGTATATTTATTTTTAGCCATAAATTCCTCCACAGGTGCTTTCTCCTCATTTGTAATCAAGTAAAAATCAACAGTACCATTGTAGGTCTCATACAAATCTATTAAATCTTTCAATTGTGCTCTGGAAGGAAGGTGCCAAGAAGCCCAAAAGCTAATAACTACCACCTTTCCTTTCGATCTTTCAAAATTGAAATAATCCCAATTTTCATCTTTTAACTTCCAATTATAATCAGAGATTTTACCTCCGTTTTCAGTTTCAATAATTGTTGGAGAAGGGGCCACTAGGCGATTTAACTGAAGTTTACTAAACTCGCCTAAAGGTGTGACAAAAAAAGAAAGTACCAAAGCGATAATTAGAAGAGTGAAAACCGTTTGTTTTTTCATAGAGGGACTTTAACTTTTGAACTCTCTCAAAACTAAAAAACTCCCGAAGATTATCGGGAGTTTTTCTAAACTATTTGAGATATTATATCTACGACGCGTTCTCTCGCTTAATAACGTTGAGAGCCGAACCTTCTCGGTACCATCCAATTTGCGCTTCATTATAGGTATGATTTGCAAGAATAGTGTCTTTACTACCATCTGCGTGAACGACTTCTATTGTTAGGGGTTTTCCTGCAGAAAAATCAGCAATATCAACGAAGTTGAAGGTATCATCTTCTTGGATTAAATCATAATCACTTTCGTTGGCAAAGGTTAATCCTAACATTCCTTGCTTCTTCAAATTTGTTTCGTGAATACGAGCGAATGATTTTACAATTACAGCTGCTACACCTAAGTGACGAGGCTCCATCGCAGCATGTTCTCTTGAAGAACCTTCTCCGTAGTTATGATCTCCAACAACGATCGTTCTTACACCAGCAGCTTTGTAAGCACGTGCCGCATCAGGAACTCCTGAAAATTCACCTGTTAATTGGTTTTTGATAAAATTGGTCTTCTTACCAAAAGCATTCACAGCTCCTATTAAACAGTTATTCGAAATATTATCTAAGTGACCTCTATAACGCAACCAAGGTCCCGCCATTGAAATATGATCTGTTGTACACTTACCAAAGGCTTTAATTAACAACTTTGCTCCTTGTAGCTCGCTATCTTCAATTGGGACAAAGGGTTCTAGTAACTGCAAACGTTCAGAATCTTCGGCCACTTTGACAACTACACCAGAGCCATCTTCGTCTGGCGCCAAAAAGCCCGCATCCTCGACTTCAAAACCTTTTGGAGGCAATTCCCATCCTGTTGGCTCATCAAACCTTACTTCCTCTCCGTTTTCACTAATCAAGCTATCGGTCATTGGATTAAAATCCAAACGACCAGCAATCGCTATTGCCGCCGTAATCTCAGGAGAAGCTACAAAAGCATGTGTATTTGGGTTTCCATCAGCACGTTTGGCAAAGTTTCTATTGAACGAATGCACAATACTATTCTTGGGTGCATTCTTTGGATCACTATATCTCGCCCATTGTCCAATACAAGGGCCACATGCATTCGTAAATATCTTAGCATCTAATTGTTCAAAGACATCTAAAATACCATCTCTTTCAGCGGTAAAACGTACTTGCTCAGAACCTGGATTGATACCAAGTTCTGATTTCATTTTTAAACCTTTATCTAAGGCCTGTTGGGCAATTGAAGATGCCCTTGATAAATCTTCATAAGAAGAGTTAGTACAAGAACCTATAAGACCCCATTCGACTTGAAGAGGCCAGTCATTTTTAGTAGCCTTCTCTGTCATTGCATCACCAACAGCAGTTGATAAATCTGGTGTAAAAGGACCATTCAATAATGGATTCAATTCCGTTAAATCGATTTCAATCAACTGATCGAAATACTGCTCTGGGTTTGCATACACCTCAGCATCTGCAGTCAAATATTCCTTAACTTCATTTGCAGCATCTGCAACATCAGCTCTTTCGGTCGCTCTCAAATAGCGCTCCATTGACTCATCATAACCAAAAGTAGAGGTGGTTGCACCAATTTCTGCACCCATATTACAAATGGTTCCTTTACCTGTACAAGATAAAGCTATGGCACCTGGGCCAAAATATTCTACAATTGCCCCAGTTCCACCTTTTGCAGTTAGAATCTCAGCAACCTTTAAAATAACATCTTTAGGCGCTGTCCAACCAGAAATTGTTCCAGTTAGTTTTACACCTATTAATTTGGGAAATTTCAACTCCCAAGCCATTCCTGCCATAACATCAACAGCGTCAGCACCTCCTACTCCAATAGCTACCATTCCTAATCCACCAGCATTAACCGTATGTGAATCGGTACCTATCATCATCCCACCAGGAAAAGCATAATTCTCTAGAACTACTTGGTGAATAATTCCTGCTCCAGGTTTCCAAAAACCAATTCCGTATTTATTAGAAACCGATTCAAGAAAATTAAAAACTTCAGCACTTGTGTTGTTTGCAGATTTTAAATCTGCTGCTGCCCCACTCTTAGCTTGAATAAGGTGATCACAATGTACGGTAGTTGGTACAGCAACTTTTGGCTTTCCCGCTTGCATAAACTGCAATAAAGCCATTTGTGCGGTTGCATCTTGACATGCAATACGATCTGGCGCAAAGTCTACATAATCTTTCCCTCTGGTAAATTCCTTAGAAGGAACTCCGTCCCATAGGTGAGAGTATAAAATCTTTTCAGACAGTGTTAATGGTTTGCCGACAATTTCACGAGCCTTATCGACTCTTTCGGCCATTCTGGCGTAAACGCCTTTGATCATATCGATATCAAATGCCATTCTATGAGAATTTTAGTTAATTGCAATTTTACGAAAATAAGAAAATACTAAGGGGTAATAAAATTTTTAGAGAAGGATTAATAGGCCATCATGAAAATGTTAATTTACATATGCTTCATTTACAGAAATGGCAATATTTTAAGTAAAAATACAACTAGTTACTAACTAGTAGATTATAAAAGTTTGGCGATAATATCTTCCTCAGAAATACCTTCGGCCTCAGCTTTGTAATTCTTAATGATTCGATGTCTTAAGATTCCCATTGCAACAGCTTTTACATCTTCTATATCTGGAGAGAATTTACCGGTAATTGCTGCATGAGCTTTAGCGCCTAAGACTAAATTTTGGGAAGCTCGCGGACCTGCACCCCAATCGATATATTGTTTTACAAAATCAGAAGCAGTCTCTAAATTCGGTCGTGTACTATTTACCAAATTTACAGCATATTCCACCACATTATCTGGCACAGGAATACGACGCACCAAATGCTGCACCTCTAAAATTTCTTCTGCACTAAAAAGTTTATTTACAGTTGGTGTACTATCATCAGTTGTAGCTTTTACAACTTGAATTTCTTCTGATATAGAAGGATATTTCAATTCTATCGCAAACATGAAACGGTCTAGCTGCGCTTCTGGTAAAGGATATGTTCCCTCTTGCTCAATGGGGTTTTGAGTTGCCAAAACAAAATAGGGAAGATCTAACATGTATTGCTGCCCCGAAATGGTTACCGCTCTTTCTTGCATTGCCTCTAAAAGTGCAGCCTGTGTTTTGGGGGGAGTTCTGTTAATCTCATCTGCAAGAATGATATTGGCGAAAATAGGTCCCTTAATAAATTTGAAATTTCGACTTTGATCTAAGACTTCACTACCCAAAATATCACTTGGCATTAAGTCAGGTGTAAACTGAATTCTTTTGAAATCAAGTCCCAAAGTTTGAGCGATCGTATTTACCATAAGGGTTTTAGCCAAACCCGGAACACCTATCAATAAAGAGTGACCTCCTGTGTAAATTGACAACAGAATTTGGTCAATTACTTCATGTTGTCCAATAATAATCTTTGCAATTTCTTGCTTGAGGTCTTGGTGTTTGGTAACGAGGTTATTTATAGCGGTAACGTCTGACATCAATTACTCTTTAACCCAATTGTTAGCAAATTCACAATCACGGTTTCCTTCGTTTAAGGTGATGTACGTGTCTTCTATATGTTCATCCATCCATTTCTTGATAGCATTGTACTGCTTTTCTGTTTTTGCTAATTGCTGAATCTTAATATAATCTTGGGCAAAGTCCGCTACATGTTCATCATAACGATTCGTAATCTTCATGATTTTGTATTTTGGAGGCCCACCGCGAGGATCTTTTTCAAAAAGAGGTAAAGAAATTTCATCATCCTCCAAATTTCGAACCTGATTATACAACTCAGGATCCATTTTTGTTAATTCAAATCGTGGACCAAAATCTTGAGGGTTTCGAAGTTTCCCTCCATCAAATTTGGTTTCCTTTTGGTCAGAAAAATTCAAAGCAGCTTCCTCAAAAGTATACTTTCCATCCATAATATTTTGACGAATACTATCTAACTCTACCTTTAATTTATCTAACGCTGATTGTGTTATTTCTGGTTGAAGCAAAATATGACGCACATCTCTTTCTTGACCTCGTATTTTTTCTACTTTCATGATATGCCATCCGAACTGTGTTTCAAAAGGTTCTGAAATTTCTCCTTCTTGTAACACAAAGGCCATATCTTTGAATCTGGCAACGTAACCAGACTCTTTGGTTACACTAGGAATCGCTCCTCCTTTCGATTTTGAAGGGCCTTGAGAATATAAAATTGCCTTTACATTAAAACTGGCGTCATTATCTTCAACATCAGCTTTTATTTTGTTTAATTTATCTATTACTTTTTGAATCTCATCCTGAGAAGGTTTTGGCTCTTTAACAATTTGAGCGATCTCCATTTCTGCTCCAATAACAGGTCGCTCACTCTCAGGTATTTTATTAAAAAATTGACGTACTTCTTCAGGTGTAATTTCTATTTCAGAGACGATACTTTGCTGCATCTTTTCTGACAACATACGCAACTTATTGATCTTGTAAAGCTCTTCACGAAAATCAGCTTCATTATCCTTCTTGTAGTACTTCAATACTTTTTCCATAGATCCAATCTGCTGCACTAAAGATTGTAATTGCCGATCTCCTGTGAGATTAACTTCATCATCAGAAACTAAAATACTATCTTGAACCGCTTGGTGGGCATAAAGCCTATCCTCCATAAGTTTCCCCAAAAGACCACATCTTGTTACATCTTCTGTTGAAGCGCCCTGATTTCTTAGATCTATCAAAGTCTTATCAATATCAGAATCTAAAATCACGTAGTCCCCAATTACAGCGGCAATTCCATCTAACTTCACTTTCTTAAAATTATTGGTACTGTCTTTATTGATGCTGGTATTTTCAACTGTCATTTCAGGTGGCTCCAAATTGGTGTCTGGCACTACTATTGAATCTGTTTGAGCATAGCCAAAACCACAAACAGATATTAGTACTAAAATAGTCGCAACTTTAATCCTCTTGTACATATACTTCAAATTCGTTTTGTTTAATTGCTTCATCGATTACTTCCGTTTCTAAGCGTCTGATGTAATCTAATTTTCTTCGATTTATTAAAACTTGCTTTATCGTAGGTTCAATAAAAGATAAAGGGGCAATATCATTAATCTGAAGTACCCCTGTAACCTTTGCCAAATATACCCCTAATGCATCCTCCAATTCAAAAAATTGGGATTTTTTTAAGTATTTGCCTTGATTTTCAAGGGTTAAAGGAGGTATTTCTGATATAACTCTAGAAGCACTTACCCAAATAGAATCATTGAAATTCAGTTTATTAAATTGAACTCCTATAGAGTCTAAATAGGCGATATCTTTTTTTCGAAAACTCTTTAATCGCTTGATTACCTCATCTTTATTCAAAAAGCGCTTCGGTAAATGTATAAAGCGAATTTTGACTATTCTTTCTTGAAGTCTAAAATTCTCTTTTTCCTTCTCGTAAAAACGCTTCATTTGAGAATCGCTAACCATAGAGTCAGCCGCCTGTTGCACTAGAGCATCTTTGTAGGCCCGTGTATATAAATCTGTTTGGTAATTTGAAACAAGTTCGTCGAATTCAGCTAGTTTGGATTCCGGAAGGTTGATTTTCGCCTTTGAAAGTAATAACTGTTTTGACGCCCAATTATTAATAAAATTTGTCACAATGGTCGTGCTATCACCTTTTGTCATACCATCGTACAACAAGGGAGCAATATCTTCTTTGTACAAATAATTTTCACCAACTCTAGCTATTGGCGCATTTTCATCTGCATCCTTTAGAAAAGAACCGCATGAACTCAAAATGAGTAAAGCAAGAATAGTGGTTAAACTAGGGGCTAGTGTTTTCCGTTTCTTTAAAAACATCCCGCAAAAATAACAATTATCACCGCTCTCACAAGAGCTCGCACTAATGATTAACAGATTTTTATAATGCCTTCAAAGAATTTCCTAAATTCGTTAACATAAGCTATCAAAAGCCATGGATCGAAAAATCAAACTCATTTGGGACTTTAGAGGACCCGCTGCGGCTAAAACAGCAGAGCATCACGAAAAACACCTTAAAGAATACATTGCAATTGAGAAGTTGGAATTGAATATTACAGGATTTCAACATCAAAACGACATGTACAGTTTTGCTTACATGGTAACCGAAGAATCAAATATGATCAAACTTCGCGATGTGTTAAAACCTCATCGAGGTGAGGTTTACCAAGATTAAACTTAGGTTCTAGACCATGCTAAAAAAAATAATCTTATTCTTCCTTTCAGTTATTCTTTTTTCTTGTGGAAGTCAAGAAAAAGTAGATACAAGAAATCCACTCGAAACTGTCTTAGCTTCTCAAAATCCTAATATCAAAATGGTAATGGATAGTGTTCGTCAGTACGCTGTTCAAATTAAGTTTACCCAAATTGAAAGAAAAAATGGAAATATTTCTTTTAGAGATTACAATTTTCAGGTTGATTCTTCGAGGTATTTTTATCCCGCAAGTACGGTGAAATTCCCAGTCGCTTTATTGACCCTGTCTAAATTAAATGATATTGACGGGGTGGATAGAAATACCAAGTTTTATGTTGAGGGAGATACTTTAGAAACCACCTTTGCGCGAGAAATTGAAAAGATCTTCGCAGTAAGCGATAACCAATCTTACAATCGGCTCTTTGAGTTTTTGGGGCAGGATTATATAAACAGTGAACTATCGCAAATTCCATTTGGACCAATTCGTATTTCGCATCGGGTATCTACACCTGATTCAGATGAAATTACGACACGACCTTTGATCGTATATCAAAATGACAGTACCACCACCACATTTCCAAATACCATAAATACTTCTGCGCAACCCCTAGCACTAAAAGATATAGAAAAAGGTTTGGGCTATATTGATGGAGATTCTCTAATGCAAGAAGCTTTTGATTTTAGTTTAAAGAATTACTATCCGATTGAAACACAACATCAATTACTTAAAACAGTTATGTTTCCTGCGAAATTTCAATCAGATGAAAAAATCAATCTTACTCAAGAACAACTTGATTTTGTACTTAAGGCAATGCGTACACTTCCAAAAAATACGGGTTATGATGCTGACATATACTACGACGGTTATTGCAAATTTTTCATGTACGGAGACACTAAGGAGAACATTCCAGAGCATATAAAAATCTATAATAAAGTTGGTGACGCCTACGGAACGCTAACAGACTGCGCCTACATTCAGGACAGCAAAAACAATGTGGAATTCTTATTGACAGCAACGATTCTAGTAAATAAAAATGGTGTTTTTAATGATAACAACTATGAATACGACGAGATAGGTTTTCCTTTTTTGGCGGAGCTAGGTAGAGAATTGTACAACTATGAATTGAATCGTAAAAAATGATATGTAATGGAAAAGTTAAGTTTTGATTCCTTTACCAAAAAAATTTACATCAAATCTTCCCTGGAAAAAATATACTGGTGCTGGGCTACAACAGAGGGAATCTCTTCTTGGTTTCTTCGGAAAGCAGAATACAAAGATAAAAATGGGCAACTGCGGGGTCTTGAAGCACAAGTACAAGCTGGTGACGCTTATACTTGGGAATGGCACAATTGGGATGGTCAGGAAAAAGGAAAAGTGCTTGAAGCTAATGGAACGAATTTTATAGAAATCTTATTTGCCAACCCAAGTAAAGTTTCCATTTGTTTAGAAGATAAAGGTACAGCCGTATTAGTTACTTTGAAACAATATGATATTCCTTTAGATGAGAAGAGCATGCTCGACATTCACCATGGCTGCAGCAATGGGTGGACGTTTTGGCTGGCTAATTTAAAAGCGTACCTCGAACATGGCATTCTACTCAATGAAACCGAATTTGATTTGAGAGACATTCCCCTAGCTGGTTATCAGTTTGTAAATATGTGATTAAATTTAGTTGTTCTGAGAGAACTAAATCCACTTAAACTTGCCACACATTTTGTAAATGAAGAAAAATCTATCCTTACCAACTCCAACCTACGATTGGCTTACAGACCCATCTGTTTTCAATATCGGCCAAGAACCCCCTGCTTCATTTAGACACCAAGAATTTAATGAACACAATAGTATTTGTCTTAACGGAGAATGGAATTTTCTATGGACCGAAAACAAAAAGAACCTACCTGAGAACTTCGAAAAACTAGGTTTTGACACTTCTCAATGGAATACAATTCAAGTTCCAGCGAATTGGGAAATCAATGGCTATGGCATTCCTATTTATGTGAATGATAGATATCCGTTCGAAAAGAATCCACCTTTCGTGCCAGAAAATAACCCTACTGGTGTTTATAAGAGAAAGGTGCAAATTCCCTCGAATTGGGAAAACAAGCAAGTTTTTTTGGTTATAGGTGCGATTAAATCAGCAGCTTATTTTTGGGTTAACGGAGATTTCATTGGATACAATCAAGACAGTAAAACAGAAGTCATTTTCGATGTCACCAATTATGCTAATTCGGAAATAGAGATTACCATTCAAGCCTTCCGTTGGTGCGATGGCAGTTATTTAGAATGTCAAGATTTTTGGCGATTAAGTGGCATAGAACGCGATGTATATTTGATAGCTAGAAATAAAACCTTTATCGCTGATCACAAAACTCATGCAACTTTAAAGAACGATTACAAAGATGGTAAGCTTGTACTAATTTTAAAGATCAAGAATACTACTAAAAAAATTTCAGAGGGTGAGGTAACCCTTGTAATAAGCAATGCATTGGGAAGAAATTCTAAAATTCATTCAGCTTCCTTTTCGTGTCCTCCAAAAGGAGATATCGATGTTGAAATGCACCTTTTATTACCCGAAATAGAAACTTGGAGCGAAGAAAATCCACATTTATACAAGCTATCGATAGAACTTTTAGAAAACAGTATACCTGTTGATAAAATTGAAAACAAGATTGGTTTTCGAACCATTGAAATCCTAAAAAATCAACTTTGCATTAATGGTAAACCGCTAACTTTAAGAGGAGTCAATCGTCATGAACATGACCAACACACGGGTCACGTCATCACAACTCAGAGTATGATTGACGATATCTTATTGATGAAAAAATTCAACATCAATGCGGTACGAAATAGTCATTATCCGAATCATTCGGAATGGTACAAACTCTGTGACGAATACGGACTTTACATGATCGATGAAGCCAACATCGAAAGTCATGGCATGGGCTATGAGGAAGAAAGTCTGGCAAAAGATAGCGATTGGCAAGAGGCGCATTTAGACCGCATAAAACGCATGTACCACCGTAGTAAAAATCACTGTTCAATTATCATTTGGTCTATGGGTAATGAGGCCGGAAATGGAATCAATTTTAAGGTAGCCTACAACTGGTTAAAAAAACAAGATACTTCGCGCCCCATTCAATATGAGCAATCCATGGAGGACGCAAATACAGATATCGTTTGCCCCATGTATCCTACTCCCGAACATGTTGAGGATTATGCCAAAAATAGAGGCGACCGCCCATTTATAATGTGTGAGTACTCACACGCAATGGGAAACAGCAATGGCAACCTAAAAGAATACTGGGATCTGATTAACCAATACGATTGTCTGCAAGGCGGTTTTATTTGGGATTGGATGGATCAAGGTTTGGTTACTCAGAAAGATGGTAAAGAGTTCTGGGCGTTTGGGGGAGATTTTGGTCCATCGGATATTCCCAGCGATGGAAATTTTTGTATCAACGGATTACTTTGGCCTGACAGAACCTCCAAACCAGCTATGGAGGAAGTTAAGAAGTTGTATGCTCCAGTGAAATTCAGCTTGGGAGATATTGAAAATAGAAAATTAAAAATTAAAAATGAGTGGTTATTTACTTCACTGAAAAGCTGTCATTTGGAATGGAATATTTCTACAGAGGTAGGGGTAAACCATCAAGGGAAATTTCAATTAAATACGAAAGCAGATTCTGAAGAAATACTAGCGCTCCCCTACTCCTCATCCAATTTAGATCGGCAACTTGATCATTTTCTAAATATTTCTATTGTTGCAGATAAATACGAGGAATGGGCAGAAAAAGGGCTTGTCATAGCAAGAGAGCAATTCAAAATTGTAGATGGGGAAATCCAAATACAAACGGATATCTATAAAAGTAAAAACTGTATTTCAAGAACGAATAGCTATTGGACATTAGCTGACGATGAAATCCAAACTCAGATTGACAGCCAGACAGGTTTACTTACTTCTGTCTCTTCAAAAGAGAAAGAGCTGCTTTTAGAACCTGTAATGCCAAACTTTTGGAGACCACCGGTGGATAATGATTTTGGATGGGAGATGACTAAAAAGTGTGCCTTTTGGAAAACTGCTGCCCAAAACCTAAAGTTGATTTCGTTGGCAGGAAGTCTAAATTCAATTACCGCAAAGTTCAATCTTGGAGAAAAGGATGCCGAAGTCCATTTGACATATCGTTTAATTGACGAGGGAAAATTATCGATTACAGCCGAGCTAAAAGTATTGAAGTCTTTACCAATTTTACCGAGGTTTGGACTTTATCTCAATCTTGATGATGACTTCTCAAACTTGCAATGGTATGGTCGTGGACCTTTTGAAAACTATCCTGACAGAAAATATGCTACTCATATTGACACCCATCAAGCAACAGTTTCCGAGCAATATGTGCCCTATATTTCCAATCAAGAAAACGGAGCAAAACAAGATTGTAAATGGATTAAACTGGAAGATAAAGAAGGTAGACATTTGAAGGTTAGCACATACGACTCCTTCGGGTTCAGTGCATTGGATTATAGTCCCAAACAATTGAATCGAACGGAAAGAGATCAAGGTCGAGACTACGAACTCATAAAAGAGGGTGGCGTTCATTTATGTATCGACCATAAGCATATGGGACTTGGTGGAATCGATTCATGGCTTACTGCTCCCATGGAAAAATATCAGATTGAACCTAAGAACTATTCTTTCACTATATTTATCGAAATCGACTAAACTCAAACAAATAGCCCCATGGAAAGTACCATCTCGAACATTGACATTGGCATTGTCATCTCCTACTTCCTTATCGTTTTATTTATTGGTTTATGGATTTCCAGAAAAACAAAAACAGGTGAAGACCTCTTTTTAGGAGGACGTACTTTCGGATGGGGAATCATAGGACTATCATTGTTTGCATCCAACATTTCTGGTTCCACCATAGTAGGTTTGGCTGGAGCCGCATATACAACCGGAATTGTAAATTCAGTCTATGAATGGATGTCCGGTCTACCGCTAATCATTGCAGCTCTAATTTTCATTCCATTATACCTTAGAAGCAAAATCACCACGATTCCCGAATTTTTGCAACTTCGTTTCGATAGAAGGTCTCAGAAGTTTTTCTCTATCATTACTATTTTCAGCACCATCATGATCGAGACTGCCGGAGCTTTGTATGCAGGAAGTTTGGTACTGCAAACGTTCTTTCCAGATTTAGTGATGTGGCAGACTTCACTGGTCTTAGCCGTTATAGCTGGTATTTATACCGCTGGCGGAGGGCTCAAAGCGGTTGTTTATACGGATGCTATTCAAGCAGTCATATTAATCGTAGGGTGTAGTATTATCACTTGGATTCTCTTTGGTAAATTAGATTATGATTGGGCTCGTGTTGTAGCAGCTGCTCCTGAAGGCCACTTCTCGGTGGTACAACCTTTAGATGATGAAGGTCTTCCATGGCCGGGTTTATTAATGGGCGTTCCCTTTTTAGGATTTTGGTATTGGTCGACCAACCAGTATATCTTCCAGCGTGTATTGGGAGCTAAGGATATACAGCAAGCTCGCTGGGGAGTAATTTTTGCAGGGTTTTTAAAAATTATTCCACTATTCATCATGGTAATTCCAGGAGCCATGGCAATCAGCTTATTCCCAGACATAGCCAATGGTGACCAAGTTTTTCCAACTTTAGTAACTAAGGTACTTCCAGTCGGATTGATTGGCCTCGTTTTAGCCGGTGTTATTTCTGCAATTATGTCAAGTGTTGATTCTGCCTTAAACTCTTCCTCCACCCTTTTGGTAATTGATTTTATAAAACCTGTCAAAAAAGATGTTACTGAAAAAGATATAGTAAAATATGGCCGAATTAGCACGCTGGTTTTTATGGTAATTGCAGCGCTGTGGGCACCACAAATTCAAAATTTTACAGGCCTTTGGGATTACCTGCAACAAATGTTCTCCATAATTGTACCACCAGTAGCGGTAATCTTTTTAGTCGGTGTTTTCTTTAAAAGAGGAAATGGAGACGGTGCGTTTTGGACATTAGTTTTAGGAACCTTAGCAGGAATAGGATTATTCGTTTTAGAGCAATTTGATATGTGGCATTTGCATTACACGATTAATGTTGGGTTAATGATTCTACTTTCTACAGTTATCTTTGTTGTTGTGAGTTTAATGACTCCAGCTCCTGATGCTGAAAAAATGAAGCTACTCACCTATCGCAAAGAATTATTGATGGATGGATTTGAAAATGTACCTTGGTATAAAAACTACATCTATCATATTATTGTTTTAGTAGTTGTTATCACCTACATCTTAATCTGGTTGTGGTAAAATATGAGTGAACCCAAACAAACTCGAATCAACAAATACCTCAGCGAAGTAGGCTATTGTTCGCGAAGAGCCGCCGATAAGTTAATTGAGCAAGGTCGAGTAACCATCAATGGAAAAGTCCCAGAAATGGGAACCAAAATTGTGGACGGAGATGATGTTCGCGTAGATGGAGAACCTGTTTCTAAATCTGAAGAAAAGCCTGTTTATCTCGCATTCAATAAACCCATCGGCATTGTTTGCACAACGGATACACGAGTTGAAAAAGATAACATTATTGACTTTATCAACTACCCAAAACGTATTTTTCCTATAGGTAGATTAGATAAACCCAGTGAGGGACTTATCTTTTTAACCAATGATGGAGACATCGTCAACAAGATATTGCGTGCTAGAAATGGACATGAAAAAGAATACATCGTTACGGTAGACAAACCAATTACAGCTGACTTTTTAAGAAAGATGAGAAATGGAGTTCCCATTCTCGATACGGTTACCAGAAAGTGTGAAGTTGAAGAAATCAGTAAATACCAATTCAAGATTATATTGACACAAGGTTTGAATCGGCAAATTCGGCGTATGTGTGAGTACTTAGAATATCGCGTGAAGAAATTAAGGCGCGTTCGTATAATGAACGTGAAGTTAGATATGCCTCTGGGAAAGTGGCGTGACCTTACTAAGGAAGAACTAAAGGAAATTAATCGATTGGTTTCAGATTCCTCGAAGATATCGGATGTCTAAGAATAAGAAAAGGACAAACCATTAAAAAATGCACGAATCATTTTGCAAGATACTGGAAGGGTATTGAAAGTGTTAATTCTGTTGCAATTCCATTGAATTTAAGCCTGTTTTGTTAATTTGTGTCATATTATCATGCTATGAAAAGTTACGAAAAGTGGTTTGTTTTGATAATTTCAGCGATTATCGTAATGAGCTGCATAAAGGAATCAGATGGACGTCCTATTAATGCAAATGCAAACGCTGAGTATGTTGGATGTGCAGGAGCCAGTTATGACGATTGGGAAACCTCTCCTTATGTTTTACCATTCCCAGTTGGAAAAACCTATTCTATAAATCTTGCCCATTGCAGTGGTTCATACCATGCCGGCGGTGAACCAGATCAATTTGCAATAGATTTCGATATGGGCCATGGTGCCGAGGTTACGGCTGCCAGAGATGGTGTAGTTGTTTTCGTTGAAGAATCAGGTTTTGATGGTGAATTTCCAAACAACAAGGTAGTCTTACAACACGAAGACAGAAGTCATACTCAGTATATGCATCTGACCTATCAAGGTGCCTTAGTTAGTAAGGGTCAGGTCGTAAAAAAAGGCGATGTTCTTGGTCTAACCGGCGCTACTGGACTTGCGGGCTATCCGCATTTGCATTTTGTTGCTACAGGGGGTAGATGGAAATACCCATATAGTTCTTTTCCTGTTACTTTTAGCAACACCTCTGAAAATACATTTAGTCTAGAACCAGGTAAAGTTTATACTGCCTTGGCCTACTGATATTAAAACCGGTTTTAACTAAAAATGTTTACATTAATTAGTAATTTAGAAGGTAATCCTCGACTCAAGATAAAAATTATTACAATAAATTTCTTTAATCATGATACAAACAAGAATTAGTTCACCTAAAAAATCCATGATATTAATGCTTCTCATAGTATTGTTTGTTGGGGTATTAGGAACACAAAAGACAATGGCGTTCTTTCAAGATGAAGAACAAGAGGCTTTCTCGTTTATGCAATATAAAGGGGAGATTCTAGACTCTGAAAGTAAAAAGCCACTTGTTTTTGCTTCTCTAGCAATCGCCGAATCAAATATTAGCACCATCACCAATACGGAAGGTGAATTCAATTTAAAAGTTCCTAAAGGGTCTGATACTCGAAAAATTGTGATTTCCTTTTTAGGATATAAAACGAAAACTATTCCTTTATCAGAGTTGACAGATGGAAAAAACCGAATTTTTATGGATGTTTCAATTATGGAACTTTCGGGAGTTGATTTGAGTATACCAAAAGATGCCAAGGTACTGGTCAAAGAAACCCTTAGAAAAAAGGGTGAAAACTATTTCGATGATCCAACCCTAATGACAGCATTCTATAGAGAGACAATCAAGAAAAGAAGAAAGAATGTTTCTTTATCAGAAGCGGTAGTCAATATCTATAAGACACCATATACTTCTGAGCGCAAAGATGCCGTTGAGCTTTATAAAGCTCGCAAAAGCACCGATTACAGTAAATTAGATACCGTGGCGCTAAAATTACAAGGCGGTCCGTTTAATGCCTTGTTTGTTGATCTAATCAAATACCCAGAATATATCTTTTCCAAAGAATCTATAGATGATTATGTTTTTAGTTTCGATCGATCAACTCGGGTAAACGATAAACTTATCTACATTGTAAATTTCAAACAACTCGAAAGCATTGGTGCCCCTCTTTACCAAGGCCAATTGTTTATTGATGCTGAAAACAAAATTTTGACAAGTGCGGTGTATTCTTTAAACATTACGGATAAAGACAGAGCATCAAAAATGTTCGTTCGCAAGAAACCAAAGAATGCTAAAGTGTGGCCTACTGAAGTTGCTTATCGTGTGGATTATCGAGAAAAAAACGGACGCTGGTACTATGGTTACAGTAACGTTTTGTTAGAGTTCAAAGTAAATTGGGATAAAAAATTATTCAATTCTGTTTACAGCATGGCTTGCGAAATGGCAGTCACAGACTGGGAGAGAAATATGACCAGCCAATTACCTAAGGTAAAAGATCGAATGAAGTCATCCATAATTTTGAATGATGAGGCATTAGGTTTCGCAGATCCTGATTTCTGGGGTCAATATAATATTATCGAACCCGAGAAATCTATTGAATCAGCCATCAAGAAAATACAGAGACAACTGCGAAGAGCTAAATCTAATGGGGGTACTTCGGCAGCAGATTAAGGCTTAAATAGTATTCATAAAAAAGCCGCTTGTAACGAATTACAAGCGGCTTTTAACTTCTTCATTATCTTATTTACTTGCGGGCATGACCACTGAGTCAATGGCATGAATAACACCGTTAGAAGCAGCTACATCAGCAATGACCACGGTAGCTTTTCCTCCGTTTGCATCAGTTAGAATCACATTACCTCCATCAAGAGACAAGGTTATCTCGCCACCTTGCACAGTAGCTACTTTGAACATTCCATTATTTGCCTTTATTGCTTCAATAACGGCCGCAGCTTCAAATTTACCTGCAACAACATGATAGGTCAAAATCGTCGTTAAACCATCTTTACTTGAAGGCAAAAGTAGACTTGAAACTGTGCCATCAGGTAATTTAGCAAAAGCGTCATTGGTAGGAGCAAATACAGTAAATGGACCTTCAGAACTTAAAGTTTCGACCAAGCCGGCAGTCTTTACAGCGGTAACCAAGGTTGAAAAGTTTTCATTTCCAGCAGCAACACCTACTATATTTTCAGATTGTGCAATAGAGCTTGCTGAGAATAACATCAAAGCAGAAGCCAAAGTAATTTTAATCAATTTCATAATAATGTTTTTAAGTTTCGTCAAAAGTAAATGATAGAGAACTGTACAAGTCTTAAATTTTGTTTAAAGTTTTTAATTTATTGTTAAACAAAGTTAATATTGTAGTTACCCCCCTTTTTTCAGGGATATTCATTTCACCTGAATCAGGATTATTTAAAGAGGTAGTTGCCATGATATTTGTATCAAGAACAATGTATACTAATCGGAGGGGTTGAAACCAAAAATAAATCAACGAAATAACCGTTGTAAAAAAACAATTTCAATCATCTTCAACAAAATTCAACCACATGAAAAACGTATTGCCAAAATTTCAAAGACCCATTCAAGGTATTGATGAGCCACGCACAGCAGTATCTCATTGGGACAAGGCTATGGACGCTTATGATGCCAAAAACTACAGAACATCCCTAATCGAAACCATTAACTATATCAACCCTGAACTTCTAAATGGAAAAGATACTAATGGTGAAATAAATTTAGTTCGCAGTCAAGGGTCAGCTGAAATTCAGGTTCATATTTCAGAAACCACTTTCTCAGTTAAGGCACCCTTCTTAAGGGCTACTGATGCCACAAATAAAGTTGCTTTATATCGTAAAATTGCAGAAGTGAACTTCAACCCATTAACCCTTGCTCAAATCCATTTA
The DNA here is from genome assembly GCF_047345145.1 of Maribacter taeanensis. NCBI lineage: Bacteria > Pseudomonadati > Bacteroidota > Flavobacteriia > Flavobacteriales > Flavobacteriaceae > Maribacter > Maribacter taeanensis. Next base: position 201,381 of record NZ_JBLFER010000006.1, on the reverse strand, counting down.
AAAGAAGATACGCTGTGGTTTGAATACGAAACCCCAATTTCTCTTTGTCAACCGTATAAGGTATATGATGTATTGCGTGAGATCTGTGTTTATGCGGATGATTATGATGATGAGTTTGTTGAAAAATATAAAGCTGATTTTTACAAAGAGTCTAATACACAGCCTTTAGCAGGTGAAGAAGTAGAACAAGTCTGGCAACAAATCGATACAATTCTAACAGAATACAAAGGTCATAGCGCGTTATTCAAAGAAAAGAGATGGAATGCCTTTCAATGGGACATTATGGTCATCGCTATCCTTAAAATTGTGAACATGCCTTACGTACATGGCACATTGAGAACCAAATTGCAAGAGTACGTTCACAACCTATTCAATGGTCAAATTGACTTTCAACATCGAATTGATAAAGGCACAAATTTCATGTCGCAGCTTTGTGAGAAATCAAAAGAAGATTTCATGAAAGACATCTACCATGCTGACGCTTTTATCTCTTTAAAATGGAGAAGCTCAGTTCAAATTTTACAGGATGATGCAAAAAAACTAGAAGCTACTGTTAATCGTTATGTCAATGACGGAGATAATTTCTCTTTATGTTATTTCCTCCAGTATAATTTTCTATATATACTTTACAATTTCAATGTTGAAGAAGTTCATAAGAATGCCATCTATGATGTTTTAGAAAAAGTTTCAGGACTTGAGCCTCAAGTTGCTGCACCTAAATTACTAGAAACTTACAGAAGTTTCTTAAATGGAAGCACCACAGCAGCAGGTGGAAAAAAAGGGCTATTCGCGAAACTTTTCGGATAATCAAAAACTAACAATTTAAAAGAAATCATCATGGAAAATATTAGAAAATCAGTATTCAAAATAATAACTGCTTCTGGAACCGGAACCGGATTCATAGTGGCAGGAAAAAATCATGTAATTACCAACTATCATGTAGTTGCAGGGGCTAAAACCGTTGCAGTAGAAAATCATAAAAAAGATCGTTTTGTAGCCGATGTAGTCATGGTAAATCCTGAAGTAGATTTAGCTTTCTTACATATTGAAGGCTTTGAAAATGTCGAAACTGCTATAACCTTAGATGAAAATGTAGGCATATCTAATGCTCAGAAAGCTTTTATTCATGGGTATCCTTTTGGAATGCCTTATACAATTACTGAAGGCATCATATCATCGACTAGTCAGCCCATGGGACCGCGACATTACATTCAAACAGATGCTGCTGTCAATCCTGGTAATTCGGGCGGACCTATGTTAAATGAGGCTGGTATTTTAGTGGGCGTAACTACATCTAAATTTACTGAGGCTGATAACGTAGGTTTCGGCATCAAGCACTTAGATTTAATCAAAGAGATCAACGATTTCTCTTTCACCGATCAGTCATATAGAGTAAAGTGTAACTCATGTGATGGCTACACTGAACAACAAACAGAGTTCTGTAATAACTGTGGAAATGACATGGATATTTCCATTTGGGAAGAATTTGAAAAAAGTCATTTTGCGAAATTTGTGGAAGAATCTTTAACTGAATTGGGAATGAATCCGGTTCTAGGGCGAGCAGGAAGAGATTTCTGGGAATTCCACCAAGGTAGTGCCTTAGTGCGAATCTTTGTCTTTAAAAGAGATTATTTAGTAGCAACATCACCAATGAATAATCTTCCAAAACAAAACTTGAAAGAATTGACGGAATATTTGTTGCAAGATCATGTAGCTCCTTATTCTTTAGGTATTCACGAAAACAAAATTTTCTTGTCTTACCGCGCACACCTATCGGATATTTTCACCGATCACGCAGAAACTATAAGACAAGATATCAAGAACTTAGCGCTCAAAGCTGATGATCTAGATAACTTCTTTATGGACGAATATGGCTGTGAAATGGCAATTGAGGCCAAAGAGGATGCATAAACAGTAAGCTTTAAATAAAAAAAGCCCCGTCGATCGACAGGGCTTTTTTTATTTAAAGTTTATTTTTGATTAGTTCGCAACCTCACTAAAAAACTTAAGTCGATACAAGCGTAATTCCTCATCTTCATAATCTCCATCAAATTCCTCCATAGCAGTTTCGAGATTATCCGTTTCAGCTTCTAAAAAATAATCGTGTATTTCTTCTTGTTGATCTTCATCAAGAATCTCATCAATCCAATACCCCAAATTGAGTTTAGTTCCACTAAAAACAATCTGTTCCATTGCTTTTATTAACTCTGGAGTTTCTAGACCCTTTGCTGAAGCAATATCATCTAAAGGAAGTTTTCTATCTATATTCTGTATTATGTAGAGTTTCAAAGCAGAATTTGCCCCAGTACTTTTAACTACCAAGTCATCAGGCCGTAAAATATCATTCTCTTCGACATAGGTATTGATTAGCGCTATAAAAGGCTTTCCATATTTCTTTGCCTTACCTTCGCCTACACCATGTATATTTAGTAATTCTTGCATGGAAATAGGATATTTCAAAGCCATATCATCAAGAGAAGGGTCTTGAAAAACTACGTAGGGCGGGACATCCATTTTCTTCGCTTCAGCCTTTCTCAAATCTTTCAACTGTTTAAGAAGCTTTTCGTCTGTCACTCCACCTTTTGATGCATTTACTAAAGCGTCGGCAGATTCTTTTGTGTAAACATGATCCACAGTCATCATAAATGACTTTGGGTTCGTTAAAAACGTTTTCCCTTTGTCAGTGACTCTTAGAATTCCATATTGCTCTATTTCCTTTTTCAAAAGTCCGGCTACCAGAACCTGACGAATCAATGCCATCCAGTATCCTTTATCACGATCAGCGCCTATTCCAAAAAACTCTTTTTCGTTTGTTTTATGAGAAGCAATTAGGGCATTACTTTTACCTCTTAAGGCGTGTACAATTTCTTTGGACTTGAATTTTTCAACAGTTCCCTGAACCACTTGTAGCAGCTTAACAACGTTATCCTTTGCTTCCTGCTTCTCCTTCGGATTCCTACTGTTATCGTCCATATCAGCACCTTCACCATTCACTTCATCAAAAGATTCTCCGAAATAGTGCAACATGAATTTTCTTCGAGACATTGAAGTTTCTGCATAGGCAACTACTTCTTGTAGAAGCGCATTTCCGATTTCTTGCTCCGCCACAGGCTTTCCTGACATAAATTTCTCAAGCTTCTCGATATCCTTATAAGAATAGAAAGCCAAGCAATGTCCTTCTCCCCCATCTCGTCCTGCTCGTCCCGTTTCTTGATAATAACTTTCAATACTTTTCGGAATATCGTGATGAATTACAAAGCGAACATCAGGCTTATCAATACCCATTCCGAAAGCGATCGTTGCAACCACCACGTCAACATCTTCCATCAAGAACATATCTTGATGCTTAGATCTTGTCTTAGCGTCAAAACCAGCATGATATGGAACTGCACTGACCCCATTAACCTGTAAAACCTGTGCCAATGATTCGACACGCTTTCTACTCAAACAATATACAATACCAGACTTGCCTGAATTTTGTTTTACAAAACGAATGATATCTGAATCAACATTTTCAGTTTTCGTCCGTACTTCATAAAATAAATTGGGCCTATTAAATGACGCTTTAAAAACTTTAGCACCTGTAATCCCTAAATTCTTTATGATATCCTCCTGCACTTTTGGAGTTGCGGTAGCCGTAAGTCCGATAATGGGAATATTATCACCCAATCGGTTTACTATTGATTTTAAGTTGCGGTACTCCGGTCGAAAATCATGTCCCCACTCAGAAATACAGTGTGCTTCATCAACCGCCATAAAGGAAATCGTTTGAGCTTTTAAAAAGTCAACATATTCCTCTTTCGTTAAAGACTCAGGCGCAACATAAAGCAGTTTAGTAATTCCGTTGACTATGTCTTCCTTTACTTGTTTGATTTCAGACTTATTCAAACTAGAATTCAGTACGTGAGCAATACCATGCTCAGCCGATATACCGCGAATAGCATCCACTTGATTCTTCATTAAGGCAATAAGAGGAGAAACAATAATTGCCGTACCTTCTTGCATTAAGGCAGGTAGCTGGTAACATAGTGATTTTCCACCACCTGTCGGCATAATAACAAAGGTGTTATTACCTTGAACTATATGCCTAACTACTTGTTCTTGAAGACCTTTGAATTCGGAAAATCCGAAATATTTTTTTAATGAAGCATGTAAATCGAGTTCACTCAAAATCAAACCCTGTTTTGTTTATTCATTACTAATTTCATCACTAAAAATCAACACTTTAGTTTCTTAAGATACGGATTTCTAAACTTTTAAATTAACACTTTACCAAATTAACTTTGCTTTATTTAAAAAGAATCCGATATACGTAACTTTACGTAAATTTGTAGTCTTAAATATAATACATTCTTTACATACAGCAACCAATAATTCATATTATACCTTGAGCAATACCAAAGCTATACTTGATCTAGCCAAGAAAACCATAAAAACCGAAAGCGAAGCAATTCAAAATTTGAGCACTTTTTTGAATGCTGATTTTGCAAATGCCGTTTCGTGTATCATATCATCAAAAGGCAGAGTCGTAATTTCAGGTATTGGCAAAAGTGCAATAATTGCCTCAAAAATTGTAGCCACTTTAAATTCTACGGGAACTCCCGCAATTTTCATGCATGCAGCGGATGCCATTCATGGTGATTTGGGCACAATTCAAGAAAATGATGTTGTCATTTGTATTTCCAAAAGTGGAAATACTCCAGAAATAAAAATGTTAGTCCCCTTAATCAAGAGAGGAAAAAATAAGCTTATTGCGATGACTGGCAATATTGATTCTTTTTTAGGGCAACAATCTGACTTTATTTTAAATACTTATGTAGAGAAAGAAGCTTGTCCAAATAATTTAGCGCCTACTACAAGTACCACCGCTCAATTAGTTATGGGAGACGCTTTGGCTATTTGTCTTCTAGAACTAAAAGGGTTTAGTAGTAATGATTTTGCAATGTACCACCCTGGTGGTGCTCTTGGAAAACGTCTTTATTTACGTGTAGGAGATATTGTTGCCAATAACCAAAAACCAGAGGTGAGTCCTGAAACAGATATCAAACAAGTCATTGTGGAGATATCTCAAAAAATGCTCGGAGTAACAGCCGTAGTTGACAACGATGAAATTATAGGTGTAGTTACAGATGGGGATATCCGAAGAATGCTCAATAAATATGACAGTATTAACGGATTAACAGCCAAAGACATTATGAGTCAAAATCCAAAAACTGTTGAAACAGAAACCTTGGCTGTAACCGCACTTGAACTCATGCAAGAAAAAGGTATTTCACAATTGCTCGCTGTTGAGGGCAAAAATTATAAGGGTATTGTACATTTGCATAACCTAATCAACGAAGGTATTCTTTAACAATGGCAAAAGCACCTACCAAGTCTCCCGATGAAATGTCGTTTTTAGACCATCTGGAAGAATTAAGATGGCATTTGATACGCTCTGTAATAGCAGTTGTAATTATTGCGAGTATCGCTCTTTTAATGCGAGAATTCATCTTCGACACTGTGCTCTTTGGACCAAAAAATATGGATTTTCCCACATATAGGTTCTTTTGCAAAGTTGGTACTTTCCTTAATATTGAGTCTAATTTTTGTGCTGATGAATTGCCACTCATTATTCAAAGTCGTGAAATGTCAGGACAGTTTTCGGCCTACGTATGGACCGCCATTTGGGCAGGATTCATTTTAGGGTTTCCGTATATACTTTATGAGATGTGGAAATTTATTAGTCCTGGGCTACATCAGAATGAAAGAAAGCATTCAAGAGGTTTCATATTTTCGGCTTCATTATTGTTTTTTAGTGGTGCTCTGTTTGGTTATTATTTGGTTGCACCCCTCTCGATTAATTTTCTTGGGACGTTTACCGTAAGTGATCAAGTAAGTAATAATATCGATTTGGCTTCCTTTATTGGCACAGTTAGAACCTCGGTGATTGCCTGCGGTTTAATATTTGAACTTCCAATCATTGTTTATTTCTTAACAAAAGTTGGTTTAGTCACGCCTGAGATCTTAAAAAAGTATCGGAAAATTTCACTGGTAGTTGTTTTAATTCTTGCAGCTGTTGTAACGCCACCTGATGTTGTAAGTCAAATTTTAGTTGCATTACCTATCTTAATGTTATATCAAATAAGCATTTACATTTCTAAACGAGTCTTGAAGAATGAGGCGAAAAAAGAAGCCAAACGTGCTAAAAAAAGTTAAATAATAGGGCGATTTTCCATTAACGGAATTTATATGCTTTAGATTTGAAAGAATGAAGCTTAGAGCAGAAAACATAATGAAAGCCTACAGAGGGCGAAAGGTAGTAAAGGGAATTTCTTTGGAAGTCAACCAAGGGGAGATCGTTGGATTACTGGGCCCCAATGGTGCAGGTAAAACCACCTCATTCTATATGATTGTAGGTCTTGTGAAACCAAATGGTGGACAGATTTTCTTAGATGACATGGAGATCACAAAATTCCCCATGTACAAACGCGCTCAAAACGGAATTGGTTATTTAGCTCAAGAAGCTTCGGTCTTTCGAAAGCTCAGTATTGAAAAAAATATTATGAGTGTTCTTCAGCTAACTAAGCTTAGCAAAAAAGAACAGGAAATGAAGATGGAGTCTCTAATTGAAGAATTCAGTTTGGGGCACATTCGAAAAAATCGCGGTGATTTATTGTCTGGTGGAGAGCGCAGACGAACCGAAATTGCACGTGCTTTAGCAACCGACCCTAAGTTTATTTTGTTGGATGAACCTTTTGCAGGCGTTGACCCTGTAGCGGTTGAAGACATACAACGTATTGTAGCGCAATTAAAAGATAAAAATATTGGTATTCTTATTACCGATCATAATGTTCAAGAAACCCTAGCGATTACAGAGCGTTCTTATCTTATGTTTGAGGGTGGTATTCTGAAATCAGGAATCCCGGAAGATTTGGCTGCTGATGAAATGGTACGTAAAGTGTATTTGGGACAAAATTTTGAGCTTCGCAAAAAGAAACTGGATTTTTAAATTTCTGTGAGTCTTATTCTTCTTGATTATATTCTTCTAACAACTCGTATTGACCCTTTAAATGTAAAGTAACGGTAACGTCAGCACCATTTTTATTTCTCCAATACCAACCGTGTTTTCCATCAAAAGGCGCAGTAAAAGTACCTGCCATATTATTGGAATAGGCTAAAGTGTAGCTTTCATAAAAAACCTGCTCAGGTGGGTTTTCTTCATGAACTTCTCCATGAAAATCAATATAAACGATATTGCTCTTACTGGTATTCCAATCGTATTTGACACTCCCTAATTTCAAGGCCTTAAACTTATATTCCAAACCTTTACCAGAAGGTACAACTATGGTTATCGTATCTGATCTCATGGTTAATTGTTCGGCGGGAGGTGGATTTTGCGCAGCAACTGGTTTAGGAACCTCTGGTGGAGAGCCCAACTTTTTTAGTTCTAATAATTTTACATTTTTAGGGACAATTTGAATAGTACCATCGGTAGTTTCCTCTGAAGAATGACCAACATATAATTTACTGAAACCGAATAGCTCCCCCAAACCCGTTGGGTCTTTTCCATATTCTGCTGGTAAAACTGCAGTTACCAAAACTACTGCACCGATAACCAATGCTATGATTACGGACTTCAGCAATTGTTTTTTATTTAGAACTGGTTGATTTGTAGTATCCATAATCAAAAATTAAGAGGTAAAATATCCTGCCAACTGAAAGCCAAGTAAAAGAAATCCTGCCGCCATTAAAGCAATATTTGTCGTTTTAGAAAATTTAAGATAACTATCGTACTTCCGCCATACGCTTAATACAAGAAGCACTAAACCTAAAGCTAAAAATTGTCCAATTTCAACACCTAGATTGAAACCCAATAAATTGACGAAAAGACCTTCTTTATCAAACTCAAACTCCTGTAATTTTGTGGCTAGTCCGAATCCGTGAAAAAGCCCGAAAATCGTTACGGCAATTTTGGTATTGGGCTGTTTCCCAAAAAACTGTTTGAAGCCACCAAGATTATCGAATCCTTTATAAACAATTGATAAGGCTATTATCGCATCAATGAGATAGGCATTTACATTGATGTCGGCCATAACCCCCAATAAGAGGGTTAAACTATGTCCGATGGTAAAAAAACTCACATAGGTTATAATTTCTCTCGTTCGGTATAAAAAGAAAATAACTCCAACCAAAAAGAGTAAATGATCGTAACCAGTTATCATGTGCTTGGCGCCGATATATAAAAAAGGTCCAAACGCGACTCCTTTGTTACCCAATAAAAAGGCCTGAGTTTCATCATCAACCCCATGCGCATAGGCACTTGCCGAAACAAAACACAAAACAAAAAATAGTATTGTTTTTTTTAGCATTTGCTAGGCATTTCTTTTTTTAATGAACGTGACCGTGTTCTTTTACTTGTTGCAGGCTATCAACCTTTCTTAAACTGTCCTCAACCCTTTGTTTGGCCGCCTTTAACTCAGCTTCTTCCTTTGCTGCTTTGGCTTTTAATTCAGCTGCAGCGTTCTCGATTTCAGCAGCATCGACCTGAACTTCATTTGCTTTTTTCTCTCCACAGGCACTTAAAAAACCGACTGTGATGAAGGCAATAAAAATTGATTTTCTAAAACTCATAGTTCTACAGATTACTAATTAAATTATACATATCATCTTCTTTTTGGCAAACCAAAATCAAAACCTCCATGTATTAGCCTTTTAATGGAGGCTATCTGTCCGCAATGCCACATGGTATGTTTGATATTCCATGAAACTGCTTCCAATTTTGTTTTTGCTACCGGATGTTTTTGTTTTATAGGTTGTTCAACTTCGCTTTCCAAATCTTTCAAGGTCAGGGCGGAAACATTTTGAATGACTTTGTTCTGCATAAAAATCAAATGTTCTTTTAAGCTTTTCGAGTTATTCAAACCGATTAGCTCAGATGGAACACTTTCATAACCATACCTCTGATTAAGGGCTTTCAAATCAATCTTTTTGGTGATTTCTTCATCGAAACCCGAAACCACTAAAATAGCGTGATAATATTCGCTAATAACGAGGTGGCCTACTTGCCAATTGATGTTAGATGCAAGATTTTCAGGGGTATCCTCCCAATTTTTCATTGGAATGGAATCAATCAACTTATTCGTCCAAGAATGGGCGTCTTGAGTTTGTTTGACTAAAATAGCTATACTATTCATTTTGCAGAGGCCTTGCTTATGATTGAACTCACAATATAAAAAGCAATAATCACAGGAACTGCTAAAAACTTCATGGTAACCAATAGTACCAGGCTTATAATGATAAAGACGTAACGCAAGGCATTATCTTGAAAACTCCAGTTCTTAAACTTCAAAGCAAAGAGTTCTATTTTGGAATTCAAAAGGAATGCACTCAAAATAGTGATACCAATTAAAAACCATTGGTTTAAAATGATACTATTCAAGAAGTCGTTATTCTGATATAACAATATTAATGGCAAGGAAAGAATTAATAAGGCATTTGCAGGAGTGGGCAATCCTATAAAAGATGAAACTTGATTTTCATCAATATTGAATTTTGCCAGACGATATGCTGAAGCTAGGGTAATTAAGAAACCTAGAAAAGGTAAGGGCGCAACCTTCAATCCTACCCAGAATGTTGAATCAGCAGCTTGAGAGGATAAATCTACATTCCATCCTCCAGACATTGACATGCCTAATAACTGAAACATAACAATACCAGGAACCAGACCACTCGTAATCATATCTGCCAAAGAATCGAGTTGTAATCCCAATTCACTTTTCACATCTAACATACGTGCTGCTAGACCATCAAAAAAGTCAAAAATAATCCCTAGAAAAACGAAAACAGCTGCCAGTTCTAATTGGTTGAGAACAGCAAATATGGTTGCCACACATCCGCAGAAAACATTTAAAAGAGTTATAAGATTAGGAATGTGTCTTTTCATTATTGGACTGGTTTACGTAAAAATAATACAATTTTCGAGTAATCGCTTTAGTCCATTATTATTCGGATATTTGTGTTCCTAACATTTCACGATCAAAAATGAGGCTTAAAAAAATAGCTTTTATCCTTTTCGTTACTTTTTCATCAATAGGATTTTGCCAAGAAATGCTGCTTTCTCCATTATCGAAAGTCAGTTTGCTCACCGTAGGTACCGGGGATGAATTGTACTCAAAATTTGGACATAGTGGCTTCCGCATTCAAGATCCGACACTAGGTTTTGATCGGATTTATGATTATGGTGGCTTTGATTTTGACCCTCCAGGCTTCTATGTGAAATTTGCCCGTGGCAAGCTCAATTATAGAATGTCAGTCTATAACACCGGTGGTTTTATTGAAGCCTACAAACAAGAAAATAGATGGGTAAAAGAACAGACTTTAAACTTATCACAAGCTGAGAGAAATGAAGTTTTCGCCTTTTTACAAAATAACATCAAGAAAGAAAATCGCTATTATTTGTACGACTTTCTTTTTGACAATTGTGCCACAAAAATTCCTGAGGTTTTAAAGAACGGCTTAGGTGATAAACTAAAATTCGACTATCCTCACTTAGAAGAGACTTTTACATTTAGACAACTGATTCACCAAAGTTTGGATGAAAATGCTTGGGCTACCTTCGGAATAGATTTGGCATTGGGTTCTATCATCGATCGAAAGGCAACCCCTTGGGAGCATCAGTTTTTGCCGTTATATGTTTATCAACAAATGCCGAATACGACCATAAACGGAGAAGCATTTGTAGTCAAGGAAGAAGTGCTGGTTGAAGAAAAACCCGTTGATAAAAAAGCATTTTTTCTACTCACTCCCCTATTCTGGTTAATTGTACTCATGGTGTCGGTTGTTCTTATTACCTACTTTGATCACAAAAATAAAAAACGAACAAGATGGTTAGATTTTGGTCTGTTCTTTATTACTGGGGCCGCGGGACTATTAATATTCTTCCTATGGTTTATGACCGACCATGTTTTTACGAAAGCTAATTTCAATCTGCTTTGGGCGTTTCCATTAAATTTGGTTCTTGCATTTATACTAGCCAAGAATAAGGCCCCAAAAAATTGGGTAGAAAAATATCTTTGGGTTCTATTAATAGGAATTGTAATAACAACAATACTTTGGCTATTTAAAATTCAAGTCTTTTCTCCCCTGATCATTTTTGTTCTATTAGCCCTAGCTTTGCGCTATCTCTTTTTAGTGCAAATGTTCAAAAAATCCGAATCTACAACCATCCAATAATCTAAAATGAACCTACTCACAGTAGAAAATATATCCAAATCTTTTGGCGAATTGGTACTCTTTGAAAACATTTCTTTCGGAGTAAACAAAGACCAAAAAATAGCCTTGATTGCTAAAAACGGGACAGGAAAAACTTCCATTCTAAAAATGCTTTCAGGAAGTGATTCCCCAGATACAGGGCAAGTAAATTACCGAAAAGGAATACGTGTTTCATTTCTAGAACAAGAACCTGATTTGAATCCTGATCTAACGATTGAGGAAACAATTTTCGCATCTGACAGTGAAGTTCTCAGGGTTATTGCTGCTTATGAAAAGTCCTTAGAAAATCCTGAGGATCAAGAAGCGTATCAACAAGCTTTCGAAGCCATGGAACATCATCAAGCTTGGGATTTTGAAACACAGTACAAGCAGATTCTTTTCAAACTAAAATTAGAAGATTTTAAAGTAAAAGTGGGACTGCTTTCAGGGGGGCAAAAAAAACGCCTAGCATTAGCAAATGCCTTAATAAACAAGCCCGAACTCTTGATTTTAGATGAGCCAACTAACCATCTCGATCTTGAAATGATTGAATGGTTAGAGCACTATTTTGCTAAAGAAAATATGACCCTCTTTATGGTAACGCATGATCGTTTTTTTCTGGAACGGGTGTGTAATGAAATCATAGAATTAGACAATGGAAAGTTGTATTCCTATAAAGGCAATTATTCCTATTACTTAGAAAAGAAAGAAGCTCGTATCGAGCAAGAAGCTGTAGAACATCACAAAACAAAAATTCTTTTTAAAAAGGAATTGGGATGGATGCGCAAACAGCCCAAAGCTAGAACCACCAAATCAAAGTCTCGTATTGACGATTTTAATAAAATAAAGGAGAAGGCAAGTCAGCGTCGTAAAGATCACGAAGTGCAGCTAGAAATCAATATGGAACGGATGGGAAGTAAAATCCTTGAACTACATAAAATTTCAAAGGCTTACCCAGGTAAACCTATTCTAAATCAGTTTGAATACAACTTCTTGAGAGGAGAGCGAATCGGAATTATAGGAAAAAACGGAACTGGAAAGTCTACTTTCTTAAACATTCTAACTGGCACAGATCAACCTGATTCTGGAAAAGTGATCAAAGGGGACACCATCAAATTTGGGTATTACACTCAAAAGGGAATCCAGATAAAAGAAGGCCAAAAAGTAATTGAAGTCATTCGCGAGTTTGGAGATTATATTCCCTTAGCGAAAGGGCGTCAGATTTCAGCGCAACAACTATTAGAACGCTTTCTTTTTGACCGAAAAAAGCAATACGATTTTGTAGATAAGCTAAGTGGTGGAGAACGTAAACGGCTGTATTTATGTACTGTTCTGATTCAGAATCCGAATTTCTTGATTTTAGATGAGCCCACAAACGACTTGGATATTGTTACCCTAAATGTCTTAGAAAGTTTCTTACTGGATTTTCCTGGATGTTTAATAGTCGTTTCTCACGATCGCTATTTCATGGACAAGATTGTAGATCATCTTTTTGTTTTTCGTGGAAATGGCGTAGTGGAAGATTTTCCTGGAAACTATTCTGATTATAGAGCTTATGAAGATAGCACTGTTCTAGAAATCAGGGCTGAAAAAGAAAAGGCGAAAGAAAAAACCAAAGAAGCCAACTCCCCCAAGAATTCTTGGAAGACTGAGGAAAAGAGCAAGAAATTATCCTATTCTGAACAGAAAGAATACAAACAGCTTGAAAAGGAAATTCAAAAGTTGGAATTTAAGAAAGGTGAAATAGAACAGCAGTTTGTAACAGGCGATTTGTCTGGAGATGATATCGCAGAACTTTCAAAGGCTTTGAAAGAAATTAGTGATGGTATTGAAACAAAGACCGAAAGATGGTTTGAGCTTTCGGCATTGCTTGAATAATGTACTTTTTGCTAAAATATCTAAAACACCTAGTAACCGCCACAAATCAACATGGGGTACATTCCCCTTTCGTCTATAATTACATAACCAAATGTTTATACGCCAAACCCAAATTCAAAGGCTCTAAGACTAACAGAATACTCTTGAAAAGCATTCCGTATTTTTCCATTGAGACGTTTAAACTGACTTCGAAAGATTCACAAATCGGAAATCGAATTGCCAAGGAATTTGGACTAAAGCCTTCCGAGGGAAATCCTTTTGATTTAATTTACCTCGATAACCCCATCGAAGACATTCTGATTATCTCCAAAGACGAAATCCATAATGAAAGCATCATTATCATAAAAAACATCCATAGAAATAAAAACTCCTCAGCACGATGGGAAACGCTAAGACAAAATGAAATAGTTACCGTTTCAATCGATATGTTCCATTGTGGAGCACTTTTCTTTAGAAAAGAACAGGTAAAAGAACATTTTAAGATTCGGATTTAATCCTGTAATTTTAAACTCAGTATTCACAAAATGAGCAATAACACGATTTATATCATTTTAGGGGGTGTATTTATGCTTTACCTAATTATTTCACTCACCACCAGAAGTAGGTCAAAAGCTAGAAAGTCTAGAAAATTTATGGGCGACTACAAGCGAGATGATAAGAAGTAGACGGTAGACAAAGAAAAAACATCCCTTATAATTCAACAATAATTTGAATTCAATCTTAATTGAGCTACTACAAACTAACCACTACATACTAATTACTGATTGATGAAAATTTATACAAAAACAGGCGATAACGGCACAACTGCATTATTTGGAGGTACTCGTGTTCCAAAACATCATATGCGTATTGAGAGTTACGGTACCATTGATGAATTGAATTCTTGGCTAGGCCTAATTCGAGATCAAGAAATTGACCTTCACTCTAAAAAGATATTGACCTTAATTCAAGATAAACTTTTTACTGTTGGTGCAATTCTAGCCACAGATCCTGAAAAAGCTATTCTTAAAAATGGCAAGGAACGTTTAAATATTCCTAAAATAGAAGTCGCTGACATTGAACTCCTAGAAAAAGAAATGGATGCGATGGAAGCAAAATTACCTCAGATGACTCATTTTATTCTTCCTGGTGGACATACCACCGTGTCATACTGTCACATTGCTCGTACAGTTTGTCGTCGAGGAGAACGTATGGCTTCCCTTCTAAATGAAAATGAACCTTTTGACAAACGAGTTTTAATCTATATCAATAGGCTTTCTGATTACATCTTCATGCTGGCACGAAAATTGTCTTTTGATTTGAAAGCAGAAGAAATCAAATGGATTCCTGAGAAAAAAGGCTAATAAATTTGATATTTCTTCGTTATCAAACTATTAAAGCGAAAATATTTAATAAAAAACGCTAAAAAACTTGGCTGTTTCCTTTTAAAAATTATTTTTGCAAAAAATTTAAAATCAAACTATTACCATGTATTGGACATTAGAATTAGCATCTTATTTAAGTGATGCGCCTTGGCCTGCAACAAAAGACGAATTAATCGATTACTCGATTCGTACTGGTGCACCTTTAGAGGTTGTTGAAAACCTACAATCAATGGAAGAAGAAGGTGGAGAGATATATGAGTCCATTGAAGAGATTTGGCCTGATTATCCTACAGAAGAAGACTACCTCTGGAACGAGGATGAATATTAATAACATTTCAAGTTAATTGAAGTTAAAAAGTCTCATACGAGGCTTTTTTTTTATGTAATTTTGTCAGGTATCCAGTCAATATCTTATTGAAGTGGAAACTGGAATACCTTTTGCTCAACCAAAGGCATTGGAAATCAAAATACATAGTACCGCTATTCGGTTATAAGCGGTTCACCATATAAAATATATTTATGAGTTTTTTAAATTCAGTTCTAAAAGCATTTGTGGGCGACAAGTCTCAAAAAGATGTGAAGCAGTTGCAACCTATGGTTGATCAGATTAGATCTTTTGAAGCTGCCCTTGAGGGATTAAGTCACGATGAACTTCGCGCAAAAACTGCAGCATTCAAAGCTAAAATTAAAGAAGATCGCAAATCTTTAGATGATCAAATCGAAGCTTTGAAAGAAGAAGTAAACTCATCAAAGGACATCGATAAGAACGAAGATATCTATGCCGAGATAGATAAGCTAAAAGAAGAAGCCTACAAGATTTCTGAGAATACATTAAACGAAATTTTACCGGAAGCATTTGCAGTTGTAAAGGAAACTGCAAAACGCTTTGCAAATAATACAACTCTGACTGTCACTGCTTCTGAATATGACAGAGAGCTTTCAGGAAGCAAAGACTATGTTACCTTAGACGGCGACAATGCCATCTGGAAAAATTCTTGGGACGCTGCCGGAAAAGAAGTCACCTGGGATATGGTACACTATGACGTTCAGCTGATTGGTGGAATCGCATTGCATCAGGGTAAAATTGCAGAGATGCAAACAGGGGAAGGGAAAACATTAGTTGCTACTCTTCCACTCTACTTAAATGCCCTTGGCGGAAATGGCGCACATTTGGTAACCGTAAATGATTACCTAGCGAAACGTGATAGTGCTTGGATGGCTCCTATTTTTCAATTCCATGGACTTACAATTGACTGTATTGATCATCACAAACCTAATTCTGATGGCCGACGGGCAGCATACAACGCCGATATTACGTATGGAACTAACAACGAATTTGGTTTTGATTACCTGAGGGATAATATGGCTCATACGCCAAAAGATTTAGTGCAGCGGCCGCATAACTATTCCATTGTCGATGAAGTCGATTCTGTTTTAGTGGATGATGCTCGTACACCCTTGATTATTTCAGGACCTGTTCCTGAAGGTGACCGTCATGAATTTAATGAGCTGAAACCAAAAGTTAATGAGATCGTTCAAAAACAAAGACAACATTTAACTGGAGTATTGGCAGAAGCTAAAAAGTTAATTGCTGACGGTGATACGAAAGAAGGTGGATTTTTACTACTTCGTGTACACCGAGGTTTACCTAAAAATAAAGCACTAATCAAATTTTTAAGTGAAGAAGGTGTAAAACAGTTGTTGCAGAAGACAGAGAACTTCTACATGCAAGACAACAATCGTGAGATGCCTAAGGTAGATGAAGATCTGCTATTTGTTATCGAGGAGAAAAACAATCAAATTGAGCTGACGGATAAAGGAATTGATTATATCTCAGGAGAAGAGAATAGAGATTTCTTTGTAATGCCAGATATCGGTGGAGAAATTGCTTTAATTGAAAATAGAAACCTTGAAATTGAAAAGGAAGCTGAATTAAAAGAGGCACTTTTCAAAGATTTCACAGTAAAAAGTGAACGAATCCATACCATGAGCCAATTATTGAAGGCCTACACCCTCTTTGAAAAAGATGTGGAATATGTGGTTATGGACAACAAAGTAATGATTGTAGATGAGCAAACCGGTCGTATTATGGACGGGCGTCGTTACTCTGATGGCTTGCACCAAGCCATTGAAGCGAAAGAGAATGTAAAGATTGAAGCGTTGACACAAACCTTTGCAACAGTTACCTTACAGAACTATTTTAGAATGTATAGTAAGCTTGCCGGTATGACAGGTACTGCGATCACGGAGGCTGGTGAATTCTGGGAAATCTACAAGTTGGACGTGATGGAAATCCCAACCAACCGACCTATCGCTCGTGACGATAGAAACGACTTGATTTACAAAACTAAGCGCGAAAAATATAACGCAATTATTGACGAGGTTACCAAACTATCTCACGCTGGAAGACCAGTTTTGATTGGTACAACTTCCGTTGAAATTTCGGAATTACTTTCTCGAATGTTGAACATTCGTAAAGTCCCTCATAATGTACTGAACGCAAAATTACATAAGAAAGAAGCCGACGTTGTAGCTGAAGCTGGTAATGCAGGAATCGTAACCATAGCAACCAACATGGCTGGTCGTGGTACTGATATTAAGCTTTCAGATGAAGTAAAAGCAGCTGGTGGATTGGCAATTGTAGGTACTGAACGTCACGATTCACGTCGTGTAGATAGACAATTACGTGGTCGTTCTGGTCGTCAAGGTGATCCAGGAAGTTCGCAGTTCTATGTATCTCTTGAAGATAACCTAATGCGTCTTTTCGGATCTGATCGTGTTGCTAAAATGATGGATAAAATGGGACTTGAAGATGGTGAAGTTATTCAGCATTCTATGATGACCAAATCCATTGAACGTGCGCAGAAAAAAGTTGAGGAAAATAACTTTGGAGTTCGTAAGCGTTTGTTAGAATATGATGATGTAATGAACGCGCAGCGTGAAGTAGTTTACAAAAGAAGACGCCATGCTTTACAAGGGGAACGCCTTCAAGTAGATATTGCCAATATGGTATATGACACTTGTGAAGTAATCACCGAACAAAATAAGGCAGCTAATGATTATAAGAATTTTGAATTCGAACTGATCAAGTATTTCTCTATTACTTCGCCTATTTCTGAAGACGAATTCGAGAAACAAGGTGTACAAGAAATTGCTGGAACCCTTTATAAAGCGTCTTACGATCATTATAAGGAAAAAATAGAGCGCAATGCTGCTAGTGCTTTCCCTGTGATTAAAAATGTATATGAGGACAAAGGCAATAGTTTTGAGCGTATTGTTGTCCCTTTTACTGATGGAGTAAAAACCTTAAATGTGGTAACTAATCTGCAGGAAGCTTATGATAGTAATGGAGCTCAACTAGTTACGGATTTTGAAAAGAATATCTCTTTAGCCATTATCGATGACTCATGGAAGACTCACCTTCGCAAAATGGATGAATTAAAGCAGTCCGTACAATTGGCGGTACATGAGCAAAAAGATCCTTTGTTGATTTATAAATTTGAAGCGTTTGAGCTTTTCAAAGGCATGATCGAAAAAGTAAACAAAGAAGTGGTTTCTTTCTTATTCAAGGGTGAATTACCAAGTGGTAACCCGAATGATATTCAACAAGCTGATAACATTCGTAGACCGAAAGAGAACTTACAGACAAGTAAAGAAGAAATTCCGAATAGTGATGAACGCGCTGCTCAAAGTAGAGCAATTGGACAAAATCAAGGCGGTAGACCTGCGATTACAGAAACTATAGTTCGTGAGCATAAGAAAATTGGTAGAAATGACCGTGTGACTATCAAAAACATTATGTCTGGCGAGAGTAAAGTTGTGAAGTATAAACAAGCAGAACCCTTAATTAACAAAGGGGAATGGGTGTTGACTGAGGACTAATCTAAGCGAAGGTAAAGAGTAAAACGGCGACCTTATGGTCGCCGTTTTTATTGCATAAAAGTGTTCGTAAACGTCAAAATTATTGGACTTATACTGCAAATTCACGTGTATACCACATAAATCGACTCTTTCACCACATTTTCAGCAAGCAATTTCCTATTAAAAGGTAGCTTTACCTTATAGAATTTGTCCCTTCTTACCCTATTTACTTGTATTCTCTACTTTCAAAAGGAAAGGTGATGCATAATTCAGCTAAAAAAAATAGCAGACTTAGTGATAAAACTAAATTGCTCTTAAAATTCAACTATACCTCTTCTTTGTTGAGTATAGTCTTTGGAGTACTGTGTCTTTATTTCCTTGAGATTAAGAATATTGTTCCACATGCTTTTTTCACCTACACAATTCTTAATCTTTTGAACGTAGTTATGTTCAAACGTCATGGTAGCTTACTTGTAATGGCGGTGGTAACATCATTACTCTCCTTAATTAGCACGATCATTATAATTTTATATAGTGGCGGTATAAACAGTCCCTTTCTATTTGTACTTGCTCTTATTGTTCTGGCAGGATATGTGGTTACAAGCCTCTTCGGTAAAATCTACTTATATTCTGTATTAGGAATTGTTAGTGCTATTTATGCGGTGGGAAAGTTAAATATTATCATTTTGACCAATGAAATTCCCGACGCTTCAAGAGATAATTTTTCTTTATTAAGTGCTTTGTTTTCGGTCTATTTGCTCGGAGCTATTTTTGGAAAAAACTTATTAAAGACCCATCATCGTTTGTACAAATCAAAAACGGAAATTGAAGCGCAAATCCTTGAAAAAGAAACCTTACTCAAAGAAATACACCATAGGGTTAAAAACAACTTACAAACCGTTTCTAGTTTGTTGAGTATGCAAGGTAGAAATACAACTAATGAACAAATCAAAAAAATTATCAAGAGTAGTCAGAATCGGGTGATTTCGATGGCAATGATTCACGAAATGCTCTACACAAATGATAACCTCTCTAAAATTCAGTTTAGACCATATGTAGAAGAACTTTCGGCTTTTCTTATGAAATCGGTTGCTGATTCAGGTCCCACTATTGATCTGAACATCGACGTTCCTGATATACAGTTGGGTATTGACACAGCAATTCCACTAGGACTATTGATCAATGAAACCATTACAAACTCATTGAAATACGGTTTTGAAGGTAAAAAAGAAGGTCAAATAACAATCGGGCTTCAAAAAGAAGAAAGTGAAGATAATAGCTATGTGCTAACCATAAGTGATAATGGAATCGGATTCACTGATGAAGGAAATTCAACCTTAAAAAAATCACTTGGCCTCAAGCTAATTCACAACCTCGCTAGACAACTACAGGGATCAGCATTAAAAGACGAATCAAAAGAAGGCACTACCTACAATATTAAATTTAAAGATGTTCCCCAAACTTTGAGCCCGGTCGCATAGAAATCTAAGAGATTTATTTTTATTGCTTATACTTACAATATCATTGTTTTAAGAGTGAATCAAAAGTAGTTCTACAAATAAAAAGCTATAAATTGGATTATAAGCTAAAACATATTTAGCTTTGTTATAAGATCGTTTTGTTAATTTTCGGATTAACTTAA
Source organism: Maribacter taeanensis (assembly GCF_047345145.1). Taxonomy (NCBI): domain Bacteria; kingdom Pseudomonadati; phylum Bacteroidota; class Flavobacteriia; order Flavobacteriales; family Flavobacteriaceae; genus Maribacter; species Maribacter taeanensis. The sequence continues at coordinate 181,404 of NZ_JBLFER010000006.1, read as the reverse complement.
TATCTCAACCAACCTATAAACCGAGTACCATGGAGGAGAATAAAAAACTTGAAGAGCGGCTAAAGGATAAAGCACGGTTGGTTCTAAGGGTAAATTATTTTACCTCTGCCTTTTCGTTAATATTCGCTTGTATCTGTTTGTTTCTTCTAGACATTACAGAAATCGTTCCGTACGTGTTTTTAGGGTTTGGAATTTTAAACCTTATCAATACCGTTCTGTATTATTATCATAAAAACCTCACTATAACTTATAATATAGTTTCCGTAATGACCTTAGCAGGCGCTAGCGTTATTACCTTGTTTAGTGGTGGTATTAACAGTCCATTTATATTCGTATTGGCTATTATTGTCATTGCTGGTTACGTTACAACAAAATCTTACGGCTCATTGTACCTTAACCTATGTCTTCTAATTATTGTTCTTATCTACTCACAAAGTATCGCTGATTTTAGTTTTGCAACCAATGTTATTCCCGAAAAATCAAAGAATATTTTTGCGCTGCTAAGCGTACTATTCTCAATATATCTTTTAGGGGGAGTCTTTGGGAAAAACTTATTAAGTGCCCATCATAATCTTTACAAGACTAAAGATGAGTTAGAACGTAAAATCAATGAAAAGGAAACCCTGCTTAAAGAAGTTCACCATCGCGTAAAAAATAACTTACAAACCGTATCTAGTTTGCTAAGCCTTCAATCTAGGAACGTTTCTGACAAGGACACTAAAAGTCTTTTAAAAAGCAGTCAAAACAGAGTTATTTCTATGGCAATGGTTCATGAAATGCTGTATATGCGGGAAGATATTTCCAAAATAGGATATAAATCGTATGTGCAGGAACTTGCTGAATATTTGGTTCGTTCGATTAAAGGAACAAGTAGTAACATTACATTAGATATTGATATTCCTGATGTAAAGTTGAATATTGATACGGCCATTCCATTAGGGCTTTTGATTAATGAAGCCGTTACCAATGCCTTGAAGTATGGAATTGTTGATGATAGCCAAGGTCATATTTTCATCAAACTTCGCAAAGGAGATTATGACGAATATTTACTGAACATAGGAGATACGGGAGTTGGGTACTCAGAAACTATCAATCATAAAACTACCCAATCACTGGGTCTTAAACTCATTCATAATCTTGCCCGACAGCTGCGGGGTTCAATTGTTCGTGACATTACAAGAAAAGGCACTCATTACATAGTCAAGTTCAAGGAAATCAAACAATCGATTCCTCCGGCCATACAGCCCGCTTAGCATCTGAACTAGAAGGTCTTTAATTACCCGTATTATACTTATATTTAGTACGACTAATTTCTAAACTCCTTCCAATGCTTAAAAGATTACTCCTTTTGGTACTCTGCTGCAGTACCACAATTCAAGCACAAGATTACTTTTTCAAAAAATTTCATCCTTTTAATGAAACCATTCCAAGTCCTGAAGAGTTTTTAGGATATGGTATTGGAGAACATCATACACGACATGACCTTATCGTTGCTTATTTAACGAAACTGGCGGAAACCTCAGACAGAGCCTCTATTTATGAATATGGAAAAACCCATGAAGGACGGAAATTGGTCATTTTGACCATTACTAGTCCTGAAAACTTATCCAATCTTGATAAAATAAAAGAGCAGCATATTGCTTTTACCGATCCTACTCAAAATGTTACCAATTATGGAGATGTTCCTATCTTCATTAATCTCGCCTATAATGTGCATGGCAATGAGCCATCCAGTTCAGAAGCTGCTTTGTTGTCTGCATATACCTTTGCAGCATCCAACAATCCGGAGATATTAAAATATTTGAAAAATGCTGTAATCATGGTGGACCCGACTATCAATCCTGATGGTCGTGATCGCCATACACAATGGGCAAATACTTACCAAGGAACACCAAATGTGACCGATCCTCAAGATGCAGAACACAATGAATATTGGCCGGGCGGAAGAACCAATCACTACTGGTTTGATTTGAATAGAGATTGGTTATTAGCTATAAATCCGGAGAGCAGAGGCAAGTTGAAATGGTATCATGAATGGTACCCGAATGTAGTAACTGATTTTCATGAAATGGGAAGTCAAGCCACATATTTCTTTGAGCCAATGAAAGTCAATGCTTCTTACGATCCTATCATGCCAAAAGAAAACTACGAAGATCTAAACGATATGTTCGGTGTTCAATTTGCAAAGGCCTTAGATAGTATTGGATCTTTTTACTTTACCAAAGAGGTATTTGATGGCACCTACCCAGGTTACGGTTCTTCGTATCCGGATTTACAAGGAGGTCTGGGCTTACTATTCGAGCAGGCAAGTTCTAGAGGTCATGAACAAAAAACGGCTTTTGGAAAAATTACTTTTCCCTTTACAATTCGAAATCAATATACTTCTAGTATTACTACGGTAAAAACAGCAGTTGCGAATAAGGCTTACATGCGAAAATATCAGCAGGACTTCTTTAAAAGTGCAATAAGCCGTGCGGCCAAAAGTAAAATCAAAGGCTACACTTTTGGTGATGTACATGATCAAAACCGTACTAAGGCATTTATTGACAAACTACTAGTGCATGAAATTGATGTTTACAAATCGGGAAACAAATACGTAGTGCCTACAAAACAACCCCAATATCGAATGGTACAAACCATGTTTGAGACCTATTCGAAATATCGGGACAGTGTGTATTACGATGCTTCAGCTTGGTCCGTAGGAAACTTTTACAATATGAAGTATAGACCAACTACTTCAGTAAAAATGGGTGAGAAAATAGAAAATACGGATAATCTCGTGACTGTTTCCGCCGTTCAAAAATCAGAATACGCCTATGTAGTTGATTGGGATGACTACAATGCCCCAGCTGCTTTGAATTATTTGCAAACAAAGGGATTGGTTATCTCATCGGCTTTTAAACCTTTTACGGTAAAAACGGGTAACAACTCAAAATCTTTCAATTACGGATCATTAGTAGTACCCGTTTCTCTTCAAAAGAAAAGTGCTCCAGAAGTATTCGAATTACTACAACAAGCTCAAAAGAAATATCAAGTACCCATGTACGCGGTAAACTCAGGATACAGCTTAAAAGGGGTTGATTTAGGCAGTCGTTACATTCAGCCAATTAAAAAAGTAAAAGCGGCTATGCTTATCGGAAACGGAACACGATCTTATGAAGCAGGCGAAGTTTGGCATTTATTAGACACTCGTATGAATATGCCTATTACCAAACTACAAATGCGCAATTTCAATCGCACAAATTTTGATAAGTATACCACTTTAGTAATGGTCTCCGGCAGATATAGTTTAACCAAAAAGCAACAAGAAAAAATCAAGGCCTGGGTAAGCAAAGGGAATACCTTAATTACCATTGGAACAGCTACAAAATGGGCAATTGATAAAAAATTGGTAAAAGAAAAACTGACCGATGCAAAGAAAGATTCTCTAAAAAAAGATTCGACCAAAGTGGTTGATAGGAAACCCTACGTAGATGCTGGCGAAAATCTTGGTAAGGAAAGTATTGGCGGAGTTATTCTTAGGGCAGATTTGGATATGACGCACCCCCTAGCCTTTGGGTACCGCGACAGTTCGATTCCTGTTTATAAGAACAATACGGTATGGCTAGCACCAAGTAAAAATGAATATGCAACGGTAGCCAAATATGCTAAAAACCCACATATCGACGGATTCATCACTAAAAAGAATATGGAGGAGAATCTAAAACCTTCAGCTTCTTTGATTGTAAGTAAATTAGGAAGTGGTAGAGTTGTTTTATTTGCTGACAACCCGAATTTTAGAGGTAGCTGGTATGGAACCAATCGACTCTTTCTAAATGCTTTGTTTTTAGGAGATAAGATTAATGTTCCTTCTAGGAATTGATTATTGGATATTTTGATTGTTGGATTGTTGGATTTTTAGATAGAAAAAACGAAAGTCCACAACACCGTATTATAGTTAAGTCTAACAATCCAAAAATCTAATATTCTAGTAATCCGCTTTTACCAGCTTTATGCATATACGTGCTATCAAAAAATAATACTTAAAAAGATTCCGGTCTTCACGGGAATGACAATAAAACCATTTGAAATGAAAACAAAATCCATCCTATTCACTCTAGTCCTATTTTTAGTAGGAGTTCTTCAATGCTTTTCACAATCCGCACAAGGCGACGGACCACATTCCCAATTAATAATTCGAGGCGTGATGCTCGTAAATGGTAATGGAGCACCACCTCAAGGTCCCATTGATATTGTGGTAGAAAAGAACATTATCAAAAAGATTCAGGTAGTAGGTTATGATGGCGTGCCCATCGATGAATCTAAAAGACCGAAACTGAAAGCTGGCGGCAAAGAACTCGATTGCAATGGCATGTATTTGATGCCAGGTTTTATCGATATGCACGGTCATATTGGTGGAAAATCACAAGGCGCAGAACCTGATTATGTTTTCAAACTTTGGATGGCGCATGGAGTAACAACGGTTAGAGAACCTAGTGGTCGCGGCGTGGATTTCACCATGGATCTCAAACGAAAAAGTGCTAAAAATGAAATCGTAGCTCCAAGGGTTATGGCGTATACGGGATTCGGACAAACAAGCGGAAGCTTTAATCCTTTAAATGATATTCCAATTTCAACTCCTGAACAAGCACGAATTTGGGTACGTGCCAATGCTAAGAAAGGAGCTGATGGTATTAAGTTTTTCGGAGCAGAACCAGAAATCATGGCTGCAGCTCTAGATGAGAATAAAAAATTAGGTTTAGGTTCAGCCTGTCATCATGCCCAGTTGAGTGTGGCTAGATGGAACGTTTTGCATTCCGCTAGAGCGGGATTAACTTCAATGGAGCACTGGTACGGCCTCCCAGAAGCCCTTTTTGATGATCGAACGGTACAAGATTATCCTTTGGATTATAACTACCAAAACGAACAACATCGTTTTGAAAATGCAGGAAAACTTTGGGCGCAGGCTGCAAAACCGTACTCTAAGCATTGGGAAAACGTAATGACTGAATTGTTAGATCTTGATTTTACGCTAGACCCAACCTTTAATATTTATGAAGCAAGTCGCGATTTGCAACGTGCCCGTCGTGCTGAATGGCATGAGGACTATACCTTGCCTTCTCTTTGGGACTTCTACCAACCCAGCAAAATTTCCCATGGAAGTTACTGGCACGATTGGGGAACGGAGCAAGAAGTTGCTTGGAGAGAGAACTTTCAACTTTGGATGACCTTCATCAACGAATATAAAAACAGAGGCGGGCGCGTAACTGCAGGCTCCGATTCAGGATTCATATTTCAGCTTTATGGATTCGCTTTTATTCGGGAATTGGAATTGCTTCGTGAAGCAGGTTTTCATCCTTTAGAAGTGATTCGTTCTGCTACCTTAAATGGTGCAGAGGCTTTGGGTATGGATGATAAAATAGGATCTGTGTCTATTGGTAAATTAGCAGATTTTGTGGTTGTAGATGCGAATCCTTTGGCGAACTTAAAAGTACTTTACGGCACCGGTACCATAAAACTTACTGAGGACAATGAAGTGATTCGTGAAGGTGGCGTAAAATATACCATCAAAGATGGAATCGTTTATGATGCAAAAGCACTCTTGAAAGAAGTAAAAGATATTGTTGATGCTGAGAAGGCTAAAACGGGTTATAAAATCTTACAACCTGGGATTAAAGAGTAATTTAAAAAAACTATTAGTATTCCTAAAAAAGGGCTAAGCGTGCCGTGGTACGCTTAGCGAATTGTTAGCTGCAATATTGATTAACAGATAATTTGGAGAAAGACAATCATGAAAAATAGCTTAGATTTCCTAATTCATACAAAATCGACTGTTGAAGACAACATAAACTATTTTATAGAGAAAGAAATTGAATCTGTTAAAGTACTAGAAATTGCGGAAATAACTAATGATAGTTTCTTGCAGGATTTATACTTAGAAAGTAAAGTTGCTTTATATTCGAATATGACAAATTGCTCTGCTATAGTGTCTTGGCATTAATTGATTATATCATTGGTAAATTATCGGGAAAAGGAAGTGACATGAAGCGGGCTTTCATTCATTTGGAAGAGATTAATCAATCCGAAGCAGATGATAACCTAAGAAGCAAGAAAGAGTCTATAATTTCTGAAATTAGTAAACAGAGGTTAGATAATAATGTGAGGAATAATATATTGCATACTGACACTGAGGGATATTTGAAAGATTCTAAATATGGAAAGCCTCTTGTTCAACATGACTATTTTTTTTTCGCACGTGTTATTCATCACAACAAGTATTTTTATGGACGATTGGTGAATGATTTAATTGAAGCTTACAGCAATGAACTATAATGTTACAATCTACTGTAATATGATTAAAGAATATCAGCCAATACTTACAGCTAACAACGGCTATAATTCATTGTGGCGGAATTTTTCACTGAAAATTCCTACCTTTCTACCATCGTTTGGTCTCGGCGGGATGGTCCTCGCGGACAATTCCACAACGAAACCATAGCCCAACCGTTAGCAACAAGCTCAAAAATCATTTAAAATTGAAAATCAGAATTCCAAACCTACTTCTATTTTTCTTCCTATCTACAACTTTTGGACAATCAAATGACCGAACTTATTTAGGTCATGACCATAACTACAGCTCAGTCTATTCATACGGAATTAGTGAAATTACAATACATTCTGATTCAACATATACTCGAAAAAATTGGAGTGTAAATAATAAAAAGGAATGGAAAACATATAAAAATTATAAACCTGAAATCAGTAATGGAAAAATCACTCGGAACGGTGAATTTTATTCTATGACCGAGTATAGAAATGGACATAAAACCGACTATTCCTGGACTATCAAAATATCTGAAAAAAGATTAAATTATTACTACCCAAATAAAAAAGAAAAGTTGCGTATAAGTGCGAAATACAAGCGGATTAGGTAACGTAGAAAAAGCCAGTTGCTAACAATGCCTATAATTAATACGGACTTCGGGTTTTAATCCAAGGTCTGTGTACATTTATGAAGTCGCTAAATCTTATGGATTTAGCTTTGGAAAAGAAAAATAAAAACTAAACCAAAAGCTCTAGCTTCGTGTGCAGACGGAAACTAAAAGTTTCCTTGCCTCCGCACTACGCTTAGCCCAACCGTTGGCAATAATATAACTCTTTTTTTGCCATTTGAATTATATTAAATTAGAACCCAATAAGTTAATTTAAAAATGAGATATTTATTCGTAGGTTTTTTAACAATAATTCTTAATTCATGTTCATCTGATAATTTACAATCGGATTTGGAAAGTATCAACTATTCTTGCTGCGATAACAATCCATTTGCCGATACAAACGTGGATAATTTAGAGCAGTCAAGAGGTGAGCTAGAATTTTATGGTTTCGCAACCCCTAATAATGATGGAGTAAATGACGCTTGGAGTATAAGGAATTTAGAATTGTACGAGAATTTTACTCTTAAAATTTTTGATGTGGACAAAAATCTTGTTTATCAAGCTAACTCCAATTCTGAATCTCGAGTTTTCTTCCCTCAGGGTAGTGAGTTTCAAGATGAAGATAGAGTTTTTCAATATGAATTGGTAATTGAAAATGAAACTACATTCTTAAATAAAGGTTATTTCTGTTTATTTACTGGAATGAAGAAAAGATCTGGTGGAAAATGCACTTCTGTCTTTCCCGACCCTATTTTAGATTAAAATTTAACTCTTACTTCATTAAAAATACTATTACCAACAATGCCTAAACGTAATGCGGACTTTAGGGCAAAACCCAAAAGTCTGTGTATATTTATGAAGTCGCTAAATCTTATGGATTTAGCTTTGGAATAAAAAAGGAAAAAGCAAAACAATAAGCTTTAGCTACGTCGGCAGACGGAAACGAAAAGTTTCCTTGCCACCCCACTACGCTTAGCCGAACCGTTAGCCACAAGTTAAAGAAACACCTGTACTCAAATTGAATAACATCGAAAAAACAGAAAATATATTCACCCATTTTGAAAAGTTTATTACGCTTTCAGAAAATTTAAAATCTGAACTTTCAAAACGAATAAAACCGATTGCATTCGAAAAAGGAGAACTTGTTTTAGACGCAAACAACATTTCTAATAAGAGCTATTTCATTAACAAAGGTATACTACGAACCTATTTTATCAAAGATGGAAAAGAAATCAGCGAATATTTTTCAGGAATAGATGAATGGGTTAATTCACCTAAAAGCTTTACACAAAGAGAAAAAGACATCTATTATATTGATGCAATTGAAAATACCGAAGCATATTTTATCAACGTAAACGACCTTGTATATCTTTTTGACAATTTTCCAGAAATGGAACGTTACGCTCGTTTGTCAATGGGAACTGTTTTTGGTCATTTTATGGAACGTATAACTTCTATGAGGTTTACATCTGCTAAAGAAAAATATTATCATTTTCAAAAAACTTATTCTAAAATTTATCATCGTATTCCTTTAGGTATGGTTGCCTCATATTTAGGAATAACTCAAGAAACACTAAGTCGAATAAGAGCTAAAAAGTAATTATTTGATTTAGGTCAAAAGTTCTAATGATTTCAATTACTAGTTTTAACCCTAAATTAAAACTTATAATGAAGAAAAGAACTAAAAGAATATTATTAATCCTAACTCTAGCTTTAATTTCAGGAATAGTTTACATATTCACCTATGTACCAAGGTTATCAAAACAGCACGGAGTTGTTGAAACTCTATTATATTCAGGAAACACAGAAAATCAGCCTTTAATTGTAGCTTTTGGTGGTGCAGAAGGTGGAATTGATTGGCACAGAAATCATATGAAAAGTAAAAGAGATAGTCTTATTCAAAAAGGCTATGCGATTTTGGCAATTGGATACTTCAATTCTGACGGAACACCGAAAAATCTTGACAGAATTTCACTAGATGCAATTTCAGATACGATAATGAATATTGCCAAAAGAAATTATAAAATTAATGAATCAAAAATTGCACTTATTGGAGGTTCTCGTGGTGGAGAATTAGTCTTGAATTTAGCTAGCAGATTTAACCATTTCAATGCTGTTATTGCAATGTCAACATCGAATGTAAGCTTCCCTGCAATTACTTGGTCTGCAAATACTTCTTCTTGGACTTTCAAAGGAGAAGAAGTTCCTTATGTCCCAGCACCTTTAAAAACAATCTCACCTGCATTAAAAGGAGATTTATATACTGCTCATAAAATGATACTTGAAGACAAAGAAGGTGTAAAAAAAGCTGAAATTGAAGTTGAAAATATTAACGGAGCTATATTGATATTATCGGGTAAAACCGATGACCAATGGCCAGCTTCAGAAATGTCTGACCAATTAATTCAAAGATTAAAAAACAAAAAATTCAAGCATTACAACAAACACATAGCAATAGATGGTGGACACATAGCACCTTTAGAACATTTTAATCTTGTATATGATTTTTTAGACAAACATTTCCCGACTGAATGATAAAAGCCAGTGGCTAACAATGTATAAAAAACATAGGGCGGTTTAGGCTTAATTTGAAAGTATGTGTTTCTTAATAAAGTCGCCAAATATAAAATTTGGCATTTTCAACAAAAAAGATAAAAGCAAAATATTATATTTGGCTTAGTACCAAACCGAAACGTAGTTCTTATCACCTGCCCTACGTTTCTTCTACTAACCGCTCTGAAACCATTAAAGCCATAAGAATTTGTTGTGTTCAAATACGAGTTATTACGCCATAGATGAACAAGTATGAAATTGTATTCTAAATTATCGGAAGTATATGAAGCCATGTATACTACGTTTATTAATTACGAAGAAGAATATAAATTTTATAATAAAATACTTTCCAAGTATAAAAAAGTAAATCTTCTCGAAATTGGAAGCGGAACAGGTAATTTAGCTATCTATTTTGAAAAAAATGGCTATAACTATTGTGGCTTAGATTTGAGCAAAGAAATGGTAGAAATATCAAAACGTAAGTTGCCTTCGAGTAAATTTATAGAAGGAGATATGAAAACTTTTGCTACCGAAAGTACAGTAGATAGCATTATAATAACAGGAAGAACCATTAGTTATTTATTGAGTAATAAAGACTTAATGTCTGCTTTTACAAGAATTTATAAAAATCTAGAAATCGGAGGAATACTAAGTTTTGATTTTATCGATGCTAGTAGATTTATACCTAGGATCAAGGAGGGAGAAGAAATAACACATGAGGTAGTTTACAAAGGCGTAAAATATAAACGGAAAAGTAAGTGGGAGTTAAATTTAAAAGAGGGAATGGACTTTGTTTGGGAGGCCGGATATAGTAAAAAAGCAGGAAATAAGTATTTGAAGATAAGTGATGATACTTCGATAATAAGAACCTTTACAAAAGATGAAATTGAGATATTCCTATTGATAAACAATTTTAAAATCAAAGAGATTATAGACAGAGAGACTTATGCTTTTCCTACCTATGTCGTTGTTGCTGAGAAAATCTAAGCATCGTAAGAGAAGAGCTTGTAAAAGCTTTGTTTTACTTTGAAAGACTATCAAATTTAAAAAATTGGCTCCTTGCTTTTTAGACTAAGATGTTTATGCAAATTCTTGCAGAATACTTTAAGAAACAAACACCCGATAATTCCAAAAAAAACACCAAATCTCCCAACAGGGAATCGTTTGATGCTTTACAAATTAATATGGTACGCAAGGTGACAAAATTCTCAGACCGCACCGTTACAGCTTCGATTCAAGAGGGGGACTTTGTATCGTAAAGACTAAAATCGTCTTCTATCATTTTGAACCTTTATTTTAATAGGCTCTAATTTTTTCGTTTGTCTTTTAGTTCGTAAAAGAATTGTCGTAAGAATTACTGCGGGAATTAAAGATGCTAATACAATCATAATATTTAAGTTAATTAAGTTACATATAGATAACGTCAGATTATAACCTGAGTTTGCTTTGAAACGTTGAAATACGCCTTTACTCGATACTTTACAACTATTAGGCCAAAGTGTATAATATGTCCGATAAGTGACAACAATACCTAAAACACCTTAGCGATAGAAGTGGTTTTTAATCGGATGTTCTTGAGTAGACTTTAAGATTCAACATCAGCGGAACATGTATCTGAGCTTAAATTAATAACAACTATATCAAAGTCCTAAGCCTATTTCGCAATAACCAATTATTGTTTGCTTTGACTTTGAAAACCACATTATTCAAATTCCAACAATCCAAAATCCAACAAACAAAAAAGCACCAAACCTCTCCTCGGAGAATCGTTTGATGCTTTACTAATTAATATTGGTATTGATAGGTGACAAAATTCTTAAGCCGCACCGTCAGGAAACGGCTTAAGAGGGGGACTTTGTATTATTAAGACTGAAACGGTCTTCTATCATTCTGAACCTTTACTTTAATAGGTTCTAATTTTTTCGTTTGTTTTTTAACTCTTAAGAGCATTGTCGTAAGAACTACTGCAGGTATTAAAGATGCTAATACGATCATGGTATCTGTTTTATTTGGGGTTATGTCTTAAGCCTTTTTGGCTCTATTTCTTTTTGTTTTAAAAGCTAATGCCTTTTTTATTCTCGAGTTTTTGAATTTGTATAAACGAGCAACTTCAGTTTCAGTTGCTGTCTTAATTTCATTATACTCGGTAGTAACAGTAGTGCTACTATCCAAAAGATCGCCCATTTGAGAAAATTCAACTTGTACATAACTTTCGATTTGAGGGTTCAACACTTTACCGTGGTCGCTTGTATTTGCTAAAGCAGATACTGTAGATGTAAGGATAAAAAGAAGTGTAATTAAAGACTTCATAAGTAGGTTTTTTTAATCATTTGGGTTACACCAAAATAACGACAGGTTGAAGCCTTGGCTAGATTTCAATCGCTGAAAAGCCTTATTTTTCGGTACTTGACAAAAATTAGGGTGAAGTGTTTAAAATGCTCGATAAGTGAATTCAATGCTCAAAACACCTTGCCGATTGAAGTGGTTTTTAATCGGGAGTTTTTGAGTTTATTTTGGAGTCGGTTACAAGTATTCTCCTCTAAATTCAGAATACCCCTGACAACTTTTGACATTTCCACAAATATCTTTGTATCAAGTTTAACCTTTAAATTAAAATACAATGACAAATGCAATCAGCTGGTTTGAAATTCCAGTTAAAAATTTCGAAAGAGCAAAATCATTCTATACTACTGTATTGGATACCAAAATCACCGATGCCCCAATGGCCGAAATGAAATACGGAATGTTCGCCTACGATGAAGATAATAATGGTGTTGGGGGCGGTATTGTAGAGATGGAAGGTTACACTCCTTCGAAAGAAGGTGTTGTGGTTTATCTTAACGGTGGAAAAGATCTAAGTGAACCATTGTCGCGAGTTGAATCGGCTGGAGGTTCAATTGTAATGCCAAAGACCGATATTGGCGAAAACGGATTCATGGCACAAGTATTAGATACTGAAGGAAACAAAATAGCCTTACATTCTTGGAACTAGTACCTTAAAATTCTTAAGATGGCGAATCGGTTGGCGGTTCGCTATCTTTGTTTCTAATGACACAATTATCCCGCCTTATATCGATATTAACACTTTTAAAATCCAAACGGGTTTTGACTGCAACGGAATTATCTGACAAGTTTGCGGTCAGCATCCGTACCGTTTATAGAGATATTCAAAAACTAATCGAAGCGGGAGTGCCAGTGGTTACTTTAGAAGGTAGAGGGTATACCTTAATGGATGGTTATACCGTAGCTCCTGTTCAATTCACAGAGAAAGAAGCGAACGCTTTAATTACTGCTCAGCATTTGGTGAGCAAATCAAATGATTCTTCTTTTGTGATTGATTTTGAAGAAGCACTTACCAAGATTAAATCAGTGTTCCGCTCGTCAGTTCTGGAGAAAAGCGAAATGCTGAACAAAAAAATATATGTTTTTGGTCAACAAAAAGAAAACATAAGCAGCAATGCGCTCTCTGAAATACAATTGGCGGCCACAAACTTTAATTACATTGAAATCAACTATCGTAAAGCAGACGATCCAAATATTTCTTTTCGAAAAGTGGAACCTTATATGCTTCTATATTCTGATAACAAATGGATATTAATGGCCTGGTGCCATTTGAGAAAAGACTATCGCGCTTTTCGAATTGATCGTATTCAACACTTCAAAGTACTACCAGAGAAGTTTCAGGATCGAAAATTTGACCCTAAAGCGTATTATCGTGCAAACCCATATGATCACAAACAGGGAAGTTAAAACTTTGTTATTAGCAACAAAAGCAGCTACTATCCGTTATATATAGGTTAAATTCAACCTATGCGGCACTTTTTAATTATCTTCTTTTTTATTTCTTTCTCAGGAATTAATGCACAACAATCACCGTTTAAATCTTGGAAAGAACAAGCGAAAAATGATATTCGAATGCTTCCTGAATTTGGCAATATCGAAAAAACAAAACAGGAAATAGCTGCTGATAAAAAGTTTGTAAATTCTATTATTGAAGGGGGGAAATCGAAATCCGAAGGTGCACACGATATGATTCGTATCGGTTTTGATTATCTCTACAAAGGTGATTTAAAAACTGCCATGTATCGTTTTAATCAAGCTTATTTATTAAATCCGAAGAATTCAGGAATCTATTGGGGCTATGGAGCGGTTTATACAGCTCTAGGTGCCTATGATGCGGCAAGAAACGAATATACAGAAGGTTTAAAAATTGAACCTGAAAGCGCTCCAATTTTAACCGATTACGCCACCACCTATTTGGGGGAGTATTATGAAAACGTCCGTTCAAATTACCAAAATGCACAAAAAAGCCTGAAAATGGCAAAAGAGAAGCTATTAGCATCTTATGCAATTGATTCTAAATACATAAATACCGCATACAAACTGTCAATTGTATATTTGAATAGTCAGGATTGTGCAAACGCCAAAAAATATCTTAAGGCTACTAGAGCTCTTGGCGGTCAACCTATTACCAAATCTTATTTGACTGATTTTAATCTGCAATGTGGTGACTGCTCAAATGTAAAAACTGGTAATTTTCAGATAGAGAGCCTAAAAAACGGCGTTACCACTATTGCCCGAAATCAAAATTATCAAATTGAAGAAAATACGTCTTTGGGTTATAAATTGAAGCTTAAAGTTGATTGGGTAGATGAATGCACCTATACCTTGACTCCAGTTGCAAACTTGGCAAATCCTGAACAAAAAGATATTCCGAAAATGGTATTGACCTGCCAGATAGTAGAAGTAAATGAAGGTCATTACATTCAGGTTTCAAGTTCTGATGATAATGAAAGAACCCTAACTTCTCAGATTGAAATTGTTCAGTAAACAAATCGGCCCTCAATCCCTAAAGGGATGCCATACCAAATAACTTTATCAGTGATTAACATTGTCCAATGTCCCGAAGTCCCCCCTTTAGGGTTGGGGCATACAATTCCAAAACTCAACAGAGATCATTAGTTTTATGAAATGAAAAAAGATTTGCTCAAAATAAACGGAATGCATGATGGTGCAACTCCTAGCATATTTAATAATGCTGCCAAACTGCGTTTAAAGATGACGGCAACCGAGGAAATCCTTTGGGAGGAACTTAAAAACAAACCTTTAGGTTTTAAATTTAGAAGACAACATCCAATAAATTTTTTCATTTTAGACTTTTATTGTCACCAAAAACGTTTATCAATTGAAATCGATGGTGAATATCATGCTTCCATAGAACAACAAGAAAAAGATCAATTAAAAACAGAATATTTAAATAGCGTTGGAATAAAAGAAATAAGATTTAAGAACAAGAAAGTCTTAGACGATTTAGAATTTGTACTCGCAAAAATCCATAAAGAATTAAACGCTGCCTCCCATTAGGATCTAGGGCAGCACGGAAATACCAAGCCAAAATGACCAGACCAAAATTTCTATTTCTTCTATGCCTTACGTTTGGGTTATCCCTCTTCAATTCATGTAAAGAAGAAGAGAATCCATTAGCAGGAAAATTGACTACTAGTTTTTGCGACAACATTCATAGAAACGATTCTATTAGCCTCTCTAAAGAACTGGAAGACATTTCTGAGTTAATGAAAACAAAGACAGGAGTTTATGTACTTGAAGATGGTGGTGGCGCCATGATTACAAGAGCCTGGTTGACTGAATATGCAGAGCAAACTATTGACATTCAATATTTTATTTTTTCGATGGATAATGTCGGGCTTATTGCTTGCGATTATCTGGTTCGAGCAGCTGACCGAGGAGTGAAAGTAAGATTGTTGGTAGATGACATTATGGTTGATGCCGATTTACAAGATATATTAACGCTAGATTCCCACGAAAACATAAGCATTAAAGTCTATAATCCCGGTGTAAATCTTGGCAAAAACATTTTCGATAAGCTCGGTAAACTAGCGACTGATTTTCGTTCCTTCAATCAACGAATGCATAACAAAACCTTTGTCGTTGATGGAAAAGTTGTTATTACTGGCGGGAGGAATATTGCAGATGAATATTTTGATTACGACCATGAATATAACTTCAGGGATAGAGATGTTTTACTTCTAGGAAAGGAAACCAAAAAAGTGAATACTTCTTTTCAAAAATTCTGGAATAGTGACCTCAGTGTCAATGTAGGAGATTTGATAGATGAACTTCCTGATAATATAACTGATGAAAATCGCTTTGATAAATTGCACGAGTACGCTTGTAATCCAGAAAACTTCTGGCCTCAGGTTCGTGAGAAAATTAAAAACCTACCAGCAGCTTTTCCCGCAATCAAAGAATCGGGATCCTTGGTTTGGGTAGATGATGTTGAATTTACTTCTGATGAACCGGGCAAGAATGATGGCAATAGCGGACTTGGTGGTGGCGGAATTTCAACAAGCAAACTTATTCGTTTGGTGAAGAACGCCAAAACATCAATTGAAATCCAAAGTCCGTATTTAATCACGTCCGAATTAAGTCGGCAGCTATTTCAAGAAGCGACAGATCGCGGTGTAAAAATCCGTATACTAACCAATAGCTTAGCATCCACAGATAATCTAGAGGCCTTTAGTGGTTACCAAAAAGACCGTAAAGCTTTATTGAAAACCGGAGTACGAATTTTTGAATTCCGACCAGACGCTGCTGAACGCAAACGAATAATGACAGGGGAATTACAGGCTGCTATCGATTACCAACCCATATTTGGGCTCCACTCCAAAAGCATGGTTGTCGATGGTAAAACGACAGTGATTGGCACCTTCAATCTTGACCCAAGAAGTGCAAACCTCAACACGGAGTGTTTGGCAATCATTCATTCAGAAGAAATTACGGCTTCTGTTCTTAAGGGAATTGAAGAGGAATTCAAACCCGAAAATGCTTGGGAAACTACTTTAGAATTCAATCCTGATTCAGAAGTTAGCAATGTCAAACGTGTCAAAACCTGGACACGTAAAATTCTTCCGAAGGATATTTTGTAGCAAAAAAAAAAGCCGATTTCTATTAACAAGAAATCGGCTTTAATTTTTTAAATTAATTCTACTACCAAATACTAACCCTTTTTTCAGGGGCTAAATACATGGCATCCCCTTCTTTGATATCAAAAGCGTCATAAAATGCCTGAATGTTTAACAAAGGCTGTGTAGCTCTTATACGTCCGGGAGAATGCGGGTCTGTTTTGATTTGCGTTCTCAAAGCTTCCTCCCTACTCTTTGTTCTCCAAACTGTTGCCCAAGACATAAAGAATCGTTGCTCAGCAGTAAAACCATCAATATCATCAGGTCTTCCGTTTTCTTTGTAGAAACGCTGTAGGCCATCATAAGCTCCTAGAACACCACCTAAATCTCCGATGTTTTCACCTAAGGTGAACTTTCCGTTTACATTTACACTATCTAATACTTGTATACCATCATATTGAGCAGCTAAGGCATCTCCACGCTCCGTAAAAGCTGCAAGATCTTCATCTGTCCACCAGTTGTTTACATTGCCGTTAGCATCGAAACGGGCACCACTGTCATCAAACGCATGAGAAATCTCATGTCCGATTACAGCTCCTATTCCACCATAATTTACAGCTTCATCTGCTTGATAATTATAAAAAGGAGGTTGTAAAATTGCTGCGGGAAAAACAATCTCATTGTTCAACGGATTGAAATAAGCATTCACCGTTTGCGGAGACATTCCCCATTCTTTTTTATCAACAGGCTCCCCTATTTCAGAATAGTTCTTTTGTCTCCTCCATTTACTAACTGCGGCCCTATTATCAAAATAGGACTTATTCGCCGCAACTTCCATTTTAGAATAGTCCTCCCACTCATCTGGGTAGGCTATTTTAACCGTAAACTTATCTAACTTCTCAATGGCTTTTGCTTTTGTAGCATCTCCCATCCAATCTAACTTTTGAATTCGCTCTTTAAATGCTTCGATTACATTAGCAATCATTAATTCTGCTTTTGCTTTTGCTTCCGGAGGAAACTTAGCATCAACATACAATTGTCCTAAAGCTTCCCCAACTGAACCATTTACTGTCGCTAGAGCGCGTTCATCAGATGGACGTTGTTTTTCGGAGCCTCTCAAGTATTTACTGTAAAATTCCCAATCTGCTTTTTCTGCAGCAGTGTTTAGTCTTCCTGCCGCACTATTGAAAGTATCCCACCTCAATAGTGTTTTGATATCTTCGATAGGCGTTTCCTTTAAAAATTTGTCTAGCGCTTCGGTATATTTTAATTGCGTTACAATAAGCGTATCAAACTTTTTAGTAATACCTAAATCGACAATCATCTTATTAATATCAATCGTACTCAACATGGCATCAGCTTCCGCAATAGTTCTTGGGTTGTTGAAATTGCGAACATCTCTGCTTTCCACTTTATCAAGCCTTGGTTCTGCCAACATCGTTTCCATAGCTAAAATCTTCTCTGCAGCAGCTATTGCATCGGCCTCACTATCCCCTAACATTTGTAACATACGTGCAGTATGTCTCTTATACTCTTCACGGATTTCCTTGGATTTCTCATCCTGCTCTAAATAAAAATCCCGATCTGGTAATCCTAGTCCTGCAGGGCCCATATAAACAGCATTCATGGCGCTATTATTCAAATCTGCTTGTACACCCAAACCAATAAAAGGAGATGATACCGCATCATTCTTTGAAAGCACAGTTTGTAGATCAATAAGGTTTTTGATTCCTGCAATGGCATCAAGTGCAGGTTGCAATGGAGCTAAACCTGATTTATTTCTTGCTATTGTATCCAGCTTTGTATCAAAGATTGCTAAAGCCTTGGCCTGATCGGTTTCAGGGCCATACTTGCCGCTGGCTTTTGCCTTGGCTAGTATTTCTAAGACATCATTATCTGTTGATTTGCGTAGTACTGAAAAGCCTCCCCAGCTAGATCTATCCGCGGGAATTTCTGTTTCATCCATCCAAGTACCATTTACAAAGTTGTAAAAGTCATCTTTCGGACTTATATCAGGTTTCATGTTTTCTAAAACAATACCTGGTAATGATTCTCCATCGTTAATGGGTTCATTCTGAGCCGCGCAATAGCCAAAAGCGAGCATTGCTGCAGCTAAAAAGTACATTTTTTTCATTTTCTAATCTTAAAGTTTTTATTAAAAGTAGTTCTATTCAAGAGACGCTAAAATAAAGCAAATGTTACGTATTAATTGTTAATTTTTTTAGCGTAGCATATTACTTAATTATCTAGTTTCTTTCCGCAAAACTTCTAGGGGTGGGCTATTCAATACACTCCGACTATTCGCCAATCCGATGAGTAAAACGAGAATCGTAATACCTGGTAATAAAACTCCAAAAGGTATCCAAGACGGAACAAAGGGAGATTCGAAAACCAACCATGCCAACAATTGAGCACTTATCAAAGAAAGTAAAATACCAATTCCACTTCCTAAAACACCCAGATATAAGTACTCTAAGGCCGTAATTTTCAATATTTGATTGCTTTTTGCCCCTAAAGTTCGTAACAATACACTTTCCTTAACCCGCTGATATTTGCTTGTTCTTACCGAGCCTATGAGTACTATAATTCCCGTTAGGATACTAAAGAAAGCCATAAAATTGATAACCCAAGAGATCTTGTCAAGAATGCCCTGAATTAAGGTTAAAACTTGTCTTAAATCGATAACTGAGACATTTGGAAATTTGGTAACCAATTCCCGCTGTAACTGAGCAGAAGTTTTCGAGTCAGGAGCCTTAGTGGTAATTACATGAAATTGCGGGGCATCTTCAAGAACTCCTTTAGGAAAAACTACCGAAAAATTCACCTGCATTCGACCCCAATCTACCTTTCGAATGCTTCCTACGGTTGTTTCCATCAAAACCCCTTGAACATTAAACACAATAGTATCACCTAAAACCACTTGGGCATCTCGAGCAACATTATCAGATAAAGAAATAGGAATTGCTCCATTTTCAGGAACTTCACGTTTAAACTCTCCTGATGCCAAGGTTTCTGAAGCTACCATAGAATCCCGATATGTGACTCTAAATTCATGGTTAAGAATCCACTTTCTAATGGTCAATGTAGTATCGAGACGTAAATCATTTACTGGAACTCCCTTGATACTATGCATTCGCATAGTAATTATTGGAATATTATCAATAATGGGTAATCCTTTGGGGGTGATTGTTTGAGCAACTTCTTCCCTTTGATTCGTTTGTACATCCAACAAAATAATATTAGGGTTATTTGCATTAGCTTCTAGCGTTGCTTTTGCCAATAAAATATCCTTTGTAAAATATAATGTGCTTATCAAAAATGAGCCAACTCCAATAGCCAATATCAAAACCATAGTTTGGTTATTGGGGCGAAAAAGATTTAAAAGACTAGTTCGCGCTGTGAATCCCCATGAAGTGGGAAAATACTTTTTAATTGCCTTCATAAACAAGATGGAAACACCTGCTAAAATCGAGAAGGTTACTAAAATTCCAAATACAAAAGCCATGGCATAGCGAGCATCTTTAAGAAGCCAAAGTGAAAAGAAGTAAATAAATGCCATAATACCCATTAAAACGAATACGCCTGCTCTCTTCAATTCTATCGAGCTGCCTTCTTGAACTCGTAATACCTCTAACGGAGATACATACCATGTCGACAAAAGTGGGAGTAACGCAAATAAAACAGACATAAAAATGCCCAATAAAAGCCCCATGGCCATAGGCTGAAAAGTTGTTGTGATCTCCACACTAAAAGGTAGAAACTCTTGCAAAAGCAAAGGAAAAGTTTGTTGAAGCCCTATTCCTAAAAGGGTTCCGACAATACCACCTAACAGTCCCAATCCGGCAATTTGAATGAGGTAAATCAAAAAGGTTTGTCGACGCGTAGCTCCCATACACTTGAGAACTGCAATTCCACGCAACTTTTCTTTGATGTAAATATGAACCGAACTGGCAATACCAACACAACCTAATAGAAGGGCAATAAAAGCGACCAAATTCAAGAATTTTGCAAAATTCTCATAACGTCGACCTAGTCTTTGACTTACTGACATGTGTGAATCAAAATCAGCATTTTCAGCATCTAAAATTGGGTCAATGGCCTTGTCTAATGCCTCCACATCAAAACCAGTTTTTGTCTTAAAATAATAGTTGTATTTGTATCGGCTTCCGGTTTGAAGTAATCCTGTGTTTTCTATAAAACTAAAAGGCAAAATCACTGGTGGGGCCACCGTCGTGGAAATTGCATTACTACCTGGTGAAGAAACCACAGAACCAATTATCGGGAAAGTTAGCTCACCAACCTTAACACTATCTCCAACTTTTAATTTGTATTGCAACATTAAAGTTGCATCTACCAAAGCTCCATTTTTACTTCGATATTCATTTGCAGCAGTTGCAGGAACCGTTTCTATTTCACCGTATAATGGGAATTCGCCATCAATACCTCGAATCTGCACTAATTTTGTAGCGCTATTCTTTGGAAAGGCCGCCATCGAAGCGAAACTTACCTCTCTCCCACTCGAACCCAAAGAATCTATAATCTTTTGAACTTTTTCTGTGGGAAGTTGATTACTATCTATAATATAAT
Source organism: Maribacter taeanensis (assembly GCF_047345145.1). Classification (NCBI taxonomy): domain Bacteria; kingdom Pseudomonadati; phylum Bacteroidota; class Flavobacteriia; order Flavobacteriales; family Flavobacteriaceae; genus Maribacter; species Maribacter taeanensis. Next base: position 160,427 of record NZ_JBLFER010000006.1, on the reverse strand, counting down.
CGGCACCCATCAATTCTTTGGATTGGGCTGCTATATTCTCCTTAAGATTTTCACTAAAAGACTGAATGGAGACTACTGCGGCAATACCCAAAATGATAGAAGCCATAAATAGCAACAAGCGCTTTCCACTAGCTTTGCCATCGCGCCATGCCATTTTGAACAGCCAATTAAAGCCAGCTTTTGAAATTATCGGACGGTCTCTCACGAGGCAACAGTAGTTTCGTTAGTTAAAATTCTACCTCCTCTAAGTCTCAGAATACGCTGTGTTCTTTTAGCCAAATCAAGATCATGGGTAACAATCACTAAAGTGGTACCAGCTTCTTTATTTAATTCAAAAAGAAGTTGAATTACTTTTTCTCCGGTTTCTTCATCTAAATTTCCTGTAGGCTCATCTGCAAAAAGTAAGGAAGGTTTATTTGAAAAGGCTCGTGCTAAGGCTACACGCTGTTGTTCTCCTCCTGAAAGCTGTGAAGGATAGTGATCAGTGCGTTCACCTAGACCTACTTTTTCTAAAAGTTCTTGTGCTATTTTTGCCGCATTTTTGTTTCCTTGTAGCTCTAACGGAACACTTACATTTTCAAGAGCCGTCAAAGTTGGTAGCAATTGAAAATCTTGAAAGATAAAACCGATATTTTTATTTCTTAAAAGTGCTCGCTCATCCTCAGTTAAAGTACTCAAGGTGGTTCCGCAAAGTTCTACAGCACCTGAATCTGCTTTATCAAGTCCTGCGCAAAGTCCAAGTAAAGTAGTTTTTCCGCTACCTGAGGGTCCAACGATTGAAAAAGTGGATCCGGCCTCAACATCAAATGAAATATCATCTAATACTGTTAACTGCTTAGAACCGCTTGTATAACTCTTCCCTAGGTTACGAACGTTTAATATCTTTGTCATGATTTTCTGTTTCCTATAGCAAATTGCAAAATAAGGAAATGATTCTGATAAATAGACCCTACAGTTATGCGCACCATCTTAAAGTTTAGTTATATTTTTATTTTTCTCTGGATGCTTTCCTGCGGAAATACCACAAGTAAAAAGAATGATGGTACGACTTCTACAGAAGTAAAGGTCCAATCAGAAACTAATGATCCGAACAATTTAGACAACAAGACCAAAACTATTTTGTTCTTTGGAAACAGCTTAACCGCCGGATACGGTTTAGACACTAAGGAATCTTTTCCATCATTAATTCAAAATCGATTAGACTCTCTCAATTTAAATTATTCAGTTATCAATGCCGGACTTAGTGGAGAAACCACCGCAGGTGGTAAAAATCGTTTGGATTGGGTGCTCAAACAAAAGGTTGATATTTTTGTTTTAGAATTGGGAGCCAATGATGGCTTGCGAGGCATTCCTCTAAAGGAAACCAAAGCCAATCTTCAAATTATAATTGATGCTGTTCTTGAAAAGAATTCTGAGACCAAGATTATATTAGCTGGAATGCAGATTCCGCCTAATATGGGGCAAGAATACACCGTCGAGTTTCGAACCATTTTTCCAGATTTGGCTAAAACCAATAATTTGGAGTTGATTCCTTTTTTGTTGGATGGAGTTGCCGGAAATCCTGATTTGAATCTACCTGATGGAATTCATCCCACGGCTGAAGGACAAAAAATAGTTCGTGAGAATGTCTGGGCTATTTTAGAGAGATTGCTTTGAAATATGCACTCTTAGGCCATTTTAGCCTTATTTCTTTTGGTAGTAAATTTCAAGGCCTTTTTTATTCTAGAATTTTTGAACTTGTACAAACGAGCCACTTCAGTATTCTTTTCTAAGCTAACTTTCTCGATTGAGCTAATGGTTACAACAGTCATTCCTACTGTTTCTACCTTAACTTCACCTTTCTGAGCATCTGAAGCTTGAGCTTGAGCTGCAACTCCAATAAAAAGAACAAATAATATAGTAAGTATAGCTTTCATGTCTTGCGATTTGTTATTATAATAACTTCCGCAAGCGTGTTTTCGAGGGTTGAGATTCGTTGTTAGGCCTTTATTTTCGGTGACTAACAAAACTATGGGCGAAGTGTAAAAAACGTCCGATAAACTGGAACTTAGTTAGATTCACTTTACCGAAACTAAGTGCCTTTTAACAGAAAAAAACTTATAGATTTAGCAAAAGATTGGGGTCTGGGCAATTTTGTTTGTAGAATTCTAATTGGGTTTCAGAACAAACTCCGGGATAGTCACCTTTCTTTCCTTCCAAATCAATTATGATTTGAAAATGGAGATGCGGCGCATAGTTTACATTAATATCTGGTGTACCCAAAGTGGATAAGACACTTCCTTTTTCAAATTCTTGTCCAATTTGAATATTGGCTATAGACGCAAGTGAAAGATGGCCATATAGCGTATAAAACACAGCACCGTCCATATCGTGCTCCAAAATTATAGTTGGTCCGTAATCACCTATTGTTGTATTGTTCTGAAAACTATGCACTTTCCCTTTTATCGGTGTGATTACTCGTGTATATGCTTTTGTCCAAAAATCAATACCCAAATGAATATTTCGAACTGCCTCATGTTTTGTGAAGCTTGATTTATCACTATAAAGGTTTCGTTTCTCTAGATAACCTCCATACGCCACGAGTGCATCATTTTTTTTGAGAATGGAATTGATGTAATTCTGACAATCATCAGGTCTGGTAATCGCAATATCTTTCAGATCTGGATTTAAGTTACTTAGGTCTATTCGGCAATATTGCCTAATGTGAATTGAATTATCTATCGGTTTGATAATCGGCTTACAGCTTTTCAGAAATTCTTTGAACGAAGAAAACATACACTTAATCTATATTTCAAATTTGAGATAATTTTAGGGTTTTTCGAGTATGAGTTGTTTAAAAAAAGTATGCCGTTAATCTATGACGTTTGATTATGAACTAATTTCGTACTAGCTTTGTACTATATAATAACAGGGGTTTTATCGAAAAACCCTTAAAAATAGGCCTTACAGTTGGTCGATAATATAAAAAATCTCTTGTTGGGTGATGAGCCATTTGATAGTTTTAATATCAATAAGACTAAGAGAAATAAATAAGTTAAACCCAAAACTACTTGATTATGAAAAGAGCTATTTTTTCAAAAATGAAATTCCTAATGCTATTTTTTGCACTGACTATAATTTCCGTTTCCTGCGGAAGTGATGATCCTGAACCGCCTGTCGCTGTTGCTGATGCTGATGGTGATGGGGTTGCTGATGAAGATGACACTTGTCCAAATGAAGCAGGTCTCGCTGCTTTAGATGGCTGCCCAGACGTTGACGCTGATGGAATAGCTGATAAAGATGACACTTGTCCGAATGAAGCTGGTCTTGCTGATTTAGGCGGTTGCCCAGATGCCGATGGTGATGGAATTGCCGATAAAGATGATGCTTGTCCTGATATAGCAGGTATTCCGGCTCGAGATGGTTGCCCTGAAGATGCTGAAGAATCTTCAGTTGAAGTAGGTCCAAACCTGTTGAGAATTAATTCAGGAGGACCAGAAGTTACCACAATTGATAGTGCTGTTTGGGCTGCTGACGAACAATATGGCGGCGGGTTATTTGCTTCTTACATTGCGCACCCAAGTATTACAGAAATTGAGAATACTGAACTTGATGAAATCTATTTAAGCGAATCCATTACGTCTAACGAAGCCAATCAAGGGCCTTTTTCTTATGATATTCCAGTTTCGGATGGAACTTACACTGTAAAACTTCATTTTGCCGAGATTTATTGGGGAGTTCTCAAAAGGGATGCAGACGGCACCGATGGAGGGGTTGGTAGTAGAATTCTAAATGTAGATATAGAAGGAAACCGTATACTGACAAACTTTGATGTTTTCGAGGTAGCAGGAGGAGCTGCGACAGCTTTTACCAAAATGTATGATGTAGAGGTGATGGATGGTGAGTTAAATATTGTGTTTACTTCTTCTGTTGACAAGCCAAAAATTTCCGCTGTTGAAGTCTTTGGAAATGGAATGATTGGTAATTAAGTAAAATAGAATTTGTGATATTTAAAAACCTCGCTAAAAGCGAGGTTTTTTATTCCAAAAAAATAGGTTTAATCCTTTCCTGTAAATAAACCTTAACATTTTTTAACTCGCTTTGCTGTAAGGAGATTGTAACTTGAGCAACAAACTTTGAAAATAAATTATGAGATATTTAAAAACTAGCTTGTTATTAATAGTTTTCTTGGTATCATCAAGCTGCCAATCAAATCAGAAAAAAGAAACAACTGAACCTGTAAAGGAAATAAAAAAAGAGCTTGCTAAGCTTTCTCAAGAAGACCTAAGTAAATACGAAACGGCTTATTTTGCTAGTGGCTGCTTTTGGTGTGTTGAAGCTATTTTTGAGAGTGTTAAAGGAGTGAAAGAAGCAGTTTCTGGGTATTCAGGTGGATCAGAACAAAACCCAACGTATCAACAAGTAGGAGCCGGGTTAACAAGTCATGCTGAGGCCATTGAGGTTTATTATGACCCAGAAGTAATCTCGTTTACCGCTCTTGTTCAGGTATTTTTTGGTTCTCACGATCCTACAACACTGAATAGACAAGGCCCAGATAGAGGTCCGCAATATCGATCTGTAGCTTTTTATAAGAATGAGGAAGAAAAGAAAATTATAGAGGCCTATATCGGTGCATTAGTAGATCAAAATGTATATGACGGCGACCCAATTACAACGGAAGTTACTGCCTTTGAAAAATTCTGGATTGCTGAAGATTATCATCAAGACTATGAAAAGAAGCATCCGAATAACTCTTATATTACAAATGTTTCTATACCAAGGCTAAATCGGTTTAAAGCAAACTTTGGTGAGTATCTCAAGGAAGACGCTCATTAAAAAAGAACTTAAAAAAATAAAAAGCGGCTTGCAGCCGCTTTTTTTGTTTTACCACTACCGCTTACTTGATTTCTTTTTAGTACACTAAAATCCCATTAAAACGTAAGAATTTACTATATTGGAAATGCGAATCCCCAAATTTGCAACCTATGAAGCTAGCAATACCCGTATTTCTATGCGCTCTGCTGTACGCATGTACAACGCATCAGCCTAAGAAAAAAGATCATCAAATCATTGAAATAAAAAAAGTATCGGAAAGTCCGACTATTGACGGTAAGGGCGCCGAAAACTCTTGGAACTTAGCCACCTGGCACCCACTTGACCAAAATTGGTTGGGTAATCCTTATGAACATGATGATTTCAATGGGCGCTACAAGTTGAGTTGGGATGAGAATCGGCTCTATCTACTTGTAGAAATTGTTGATGATACACTATACGATAAGGTAAAGGATCCGTTAAAATTATGGTGGAATGACGATTCTATCCAGGTGTTTATTGACGAGGACAATTCCGGAGGACTTCATCAGAACAATCATAATGCTTTTGGCTACCATATTGCCTTAGATGGTAATGTAGTAGACTTTAACCCGAATAAAAAACCTCAACTATACAATGAACATGTTATTTCGAAAAGAGTCACTGAAGGCAATAAAAGCCTATGGGAAATGGCAATAACAATTTATGATGAGGAATTCGAGGATGGAAAAAAGAATGGATCTGTAATTCTAAAAGTTAATCAAAAGATTGGCTTTGCAATTGCTTATTGCGATAACGATGAAAGTACAGAAAGAGAAAATTTTATTGGTTCAGTCTTTGTTCCTGGAGAGGATAAAAATAGAGCTTGGATTGATGCTGACGTTTTTGGGACAATAATTCTTAAAGAGTAACTAATCTAAAACTACATCGCTATACTTCGAATTTATAGTAATTGAACTACCAGCATTTTTACTTTTAAAATAACCTTTATGTATTGTATTTCTATAATTCTTTGTGCGATCTAAAGTAATAGAAGCTGGGGTGGTTAGTTTAGAAGATGTTCCATTTACGTATATCGTAAACGGAACTCTCGGCGTTTTGCAGTTCAATTCGGCATTTTGTATCACAATATCTATATCTGAAAAATTATTTGATATAGACTTAATCCGCAATGGCCCAAAATCATTTTTAATAAAAGCGCTATTCATCAGCTTATCAATGGTAACATCTGACGAAGTTGCATCTAAACGCAGATTAAGTACCTCTTTCAAAGCTACATTATCAGAATACTTGGCCTGAAGTTGTCCATAATTCCAGTTCTGAACATTTACAGGAGAATAAGAAGCACTTATTGTTGTCTTATCTCCATCAATCGTAGATGCCCATAAGCTTGAGTGTGATAAAATGGCATTTAAATTTTTTGTGTTTTCAGCCAGTTTTACCTCTCCATGTCTAACATTCATTTTGATCTTCATACCCTTAGGCATTTTGACTTTAATTGTCTTTTTTACCTTATAGTTTTTATGTAATCCATTAGAAGAACCATAAAAAATACTTGGTCCACCTCGAAAATACGTATTTACACTATCTCCTCTGACAATAAAAACATGTGATGAATCATTTGCAAAAAGTCCATTCGCTTTTTTTCGTTCAAGCGAAAGTGCCCATCTTTCCTTTTGTGCTTCCATCCTTTTAACTCTGGCCTCTGCCCTTTTTTCTTGAAGCTCCAGACGCTTATCATTTCTTTTTTCCATCATCTCCTCTCTTTTCTTCATCATCTCTTCCCGTTTCTTTGTCATTTTTTCTTGTTTCTCCTCCATGCGCTCTGCCCATTCTTCTAATTCTTTCACATGATCTTCATCAAAGCTTTCATCAAATTCCTTTTTCCATTTCTTGAGATAGGCATCCCCATCTTTTTTAAAGGCTTTATGATCAAACTCAGCCATAGGCGGAATTGGAGGCATCGGCATATTACTTAACTCTTCAAAATCAAAATCAAAGTTATAGGCATGAACTTCTGGAAACTCGGGCATTTCAATATGAAAGTTTTGCAAATCTCCTAAAGGGTGCGACCAACGCGGGGTGCCTTCCTTACCTGTAGAAATGGTAACCTTTTTGCTATTTCCTAAAATCTCAAAACCAGCATCTTCAAAATACTTTTCAGCTTCTTCATCAGTAGCTCCTTCAATCTCTATGGTAGCTTCTATTTCAATTTGATCTTTCGCCCATGTTTCAAATTCGATATCAGCATGACTTGTATTAACATCAAGTATAGCCTCTTTAGAAACCGCAAAAGTCTCCTTAAAAGTTTTTGTTTGTGATTGTCCGAAAACTCCCATGGTGATGAAACATAGGAGCAAGACAAGGGTTTTAGATAATGTTTGTCTCAACTTGTTCATTTTTTGATGTGTTTAAATTGTTTAACTTCTTTTTTAATTTCTGTAGTAATTGTAATCGTAACTGTAAGTTTTGAATTAATGCGGATATGGTTTGATCATTTGGCCCAATTTGGTTTAACTCTTCATTGAGTTTAAGATATTCCGTATTAAGACTCTCTAGTTGATCCATAAAACTATCAACCATGCCCTTGTTGTCATCTGAAACTTCTAATTTTGAAAGTTCTAAATTGATATTGGCCACATAGTAATTTTCCACTTTTTTGAGATCGGGTGATAAATCGCCAAGTGAGATTCCTTTTTCTTCTTGTGCTTCATTTTTGCCATCTACAATGATTTCTTTGATTGTGTGTCCTTTGGAATACTTCATGAATCCAAAATACCCGGCCGTGACCAAAAGCAACACCGTAGCAGCAATTTTTAAGAAAAAGAAAGATGAGTTCTTCTTTCTTGGCAGTTCTTCATCCAAACGCCTTAGAAAACGGTCTTCATGACCTTGCTGCATTTCATGCTTTTGTTCTTCCCGTTCTCTTTTAAACAATTCTCTAAGATCCTGAGACATATCTTTTATCTTTTAATAGTTCCTTTAATAATCCTTTTCCTCTTAGCAATCTTGTTCTGCATGCCGATTGCGAAATATTTAATACTTGTGAAATCTCACTGTGATCAAACCCCTCCATTAAAAACATCATAACAACATATTTGTATTTTTCTGGTAAACCGTTAATCGCTTGTTTTACCTCATCGATAGAAATATCATCTTCAACCGACCAATCCTCATCAGAAGTCACTTGCATATAACCTTCATCGAGTTCTACCTTTTTCAATTGCTTTGCCTTCAAAAAATCAATGCTCTTATTGATTACTATTCGCTTTAGCCATGCTCCAAATGTTACATCTCCTTTAAACTGATCAATCTTTTGAAATGCTTTTATGAAAGACTCTTGAATCACGTCTTCGGCATCATCAGCATTTTTAAGAAATCGCATTGCTACACAAAACATGCCATCACAATATTGTTTGTAAAGCTTTAATTGTGCTCTGCGGCTATTCGCTTTGCAATCTTCTACGATATCAATTTGAAACATTAGCTAGTTTCGTTGTTGGTTTTGATGATGAATTCCCTTTAAAGACGAGCAAAAAAATTCGATGTTGCAAAAAACAATTAATTTTATAAAAATTAATCTGAATAAGTTGGGTACAAGAACATCGATTTATCCGAAAAACTCGTATTTCATTCAAACCATTCCCCCAAATAATTAGAATAAATTTATGAAGCAAGTTACCATTAGCACACCCTTTATTACAATGATTGTGCTTGATTACGGTGCGATAATTCAAAAATTATTAGTTAAAGATAAAGAAGGTAAATCGGTAAACGTTGTCGTAGGTTTTAATTCCCCTGACAAGTACTTAGAAGATACCAAATCTTTAGGTGCTTGTGTTGGAAGATATGCAGGTCGCATCTCTAATGGCAAATTTGAATTAGACCGAGAAACCTATCATTTACATCAAAAAGACGGTGTACATCTTCATGGAGGTAAAGAAGGTTTTGGTAAGAAATATTGGACTATTGAAGAAGTACATCAAGGCAGACAACCTTTTGTAAAACTCTCTTACCAAAGCAAACATCTAGAAGAAGGTTACCCGGGAAATTTAAAAGTAAATGTTACCTATAAACTCATAAATAATCAACTGCATATTATTCATGAAGCAAGTACAGATCGTACTACAGTAGTCAATCTAACGAATCATTCTTATTTTAGATTAGATGATGCCAATCAAATAAACGAATACAACCTTAAACTTAATTGTAAAAAGGTGGTTGAAATGTATGCAAACAAACTTCCGACCGGTGAAATAATTTCAATAGACCTCACTCCGTTTGATTTTCTAACGGAAAAGCCAATTGAAAACACCCGTTTAGATAATGCTTACGTAATTAATCCTAAAACCGAGGTAGCAGCGAAGGTCTCTTCTGAAAAATCAGGTATTTCTATGGAAGTAAGCACAAATCAACCGGGGCTCGTAGTTTACACCCCTCTTGATTTTCCGGCAATTTGTTTCGAAACGCAGAACTACCCTGATGCTCCAAATCAAAAGAATTTTCCGAATTGCAAGCTCCGTCCAGGTGAAATTTATTCAAATAAGTCAAAATTTGTATTTGATCTTCTTTAATTAGGTCATATTCAAAATTGCTTGAATAACGACCGATTTAGTAACTTAGACTAACCCAAAACATATTTAGACATGAAATTAAAAAAATGGCTTATCGGTTTGCTAATTACTTTTGGCGCTTTGTTTTTGATCTTCAAATTTATCGCATGGCCCTATATGCAAGGCGAAACCAAAAAAATTAGCCCCCAAAAAGTTGCTACTTACACACAAAATGGAATGGATTTATCTGTTGCTTACTCTAGTCCATTTAAAAAAGGGAGAGTTATTTTTGGAGAACTCGTACCCTTCGATACTGTTTGGAGAACTGGAGCAAATGAACCGACCACATTTACTACTAAAACAGACATTAAAATTATTGACAAAGAACTACCTGCAGGTACATATGCCTTATGGACAATTCCTGGAAAAGATAGCTGGTCTGTTATTTTTAACAGTGAGGTCCCTGAATGGGGAGTAACCCTAATTAGTGGAGGTAAGGAAACTACCAGAGACTCTGAAAATGATGTTTTAACGGTCAAAGTTCCCACGAAATCGCTTTCTTCAGAATTAGAAAATTTCACGATTTCTTTTGATGAAGCAAATCCGGTAAATCTTTCTTTATCATGGGATGAAACCATTGTACAAGTCCCTATTAACAAGTAAGCTTGGCGTCAAAAAAAACAATAACTCCAGATAGAATTTCTAAAATTCAAGATAGCCGGAAATTAATTCCGACTGTTGAAGAGCTGACTTCTGGAATTCTTAAAAATGATAAAACCGCTTTGGCACGTGCCATCACATTGGTAGAAAGCACCAAAAAAGAAAGTCTTGAAAAAGCGAACCTCATTATTGAGAAGTGTTTGGCAAAAAACACAGACAGCATTCGGATCGGTATTACGGGAGTACCCGGCGTTGGTAAAAGCACCTTCATTGAATCTTTCGGAAAAAAACTCACTTCGCTTGGCAAAAAAGTAGCCGTTCTGGCGGTAGATCCGACAAGTACACAAACTAGTGGAAGTATTTTGGGTGATAAAACCCGTATGCAAGAATTGGTAAAAGATCCCGATGCTTTTATTCGCCCTTCCCCTTCTGGTATTTCATTAGGCGGAGTTACACGCAAAACTAGAGAAACCATTATTCTTTGCGAAGCCGCAGGTTATGATGTAATTCTAGTGGAAACTGTCGGAGTAGGTCAAAGTGAAACTGCAGTGCATAGTATGGTCGACTTCTTTTTATTGCTTAAACTTCCTGGGGCTGGTGATGAACTGCAAGGTATCAAGCGTGGAATCATCGAAATGGCAGATGCTATTGTGATTAATAAAGCTGATGGCGATAACTTGAAAAGAGCTCGCAGTGCTTCAGTTGAATTTTCTAGAGCCTTGCATTTGTATCCGCCGAAAGAAAATGGATGGGTACCAAAAGTACTGAGTTGTTCAGCATTAGAAAATACAGGTTTAGACGAGGTTTGGGATATGATTTCAAATTACATTTCTGAAAACAAGGCGTCAAATTTCTTCACTTCTAAACGTCAACAACAAAATAAAAATTGGTTGCTTCAAACTCTTGACGACCAACTCAAACAACGATTTTACCAAGATAAAAAGGTAGCCGCAGCACTTGAGGAGCTCGTTACAGATGTCGTTAACAATAAGATATCTCCATTTCGCGCTGCGGAAAAATTACTGCAAACGAATCCTAAATAAATACCCTAAATTTGTCGCAGCAACACTTAGTCAATGAACGTAATTACCGATTCTTTACTTTCCATAGTCGTCCCTTTTTATAACGAGCAAGACAATGCCGTCCTTCTTACTGAAAAAATCCATGAAAGTTTGACCGGTTATAACTATGAAATCATCTACGTAGATGATTTTTCTACCGATAATACGCGAACGGTTGTAAAAGCAATGAACGATAACAAAGTTCATTTGATCGAGTTAAAGAAGAATTACGGACAAAGTTTAGCTCTTGCCGCGGGAATAGACCATGCTAAGGGAGAATACATAATCACCATGGATGGGGATTTACAAAATGACCCAAGTGATATTCCCGAAATGCTGAGCTATGCTGTTCAGGAAGAGTATGATGTTGTTACTGGAATTAGACAAAAAAGAAAGGATTCCCTAGTTAAAAAAATACCTTCTAAAATTGCCAACTTCTTGGTAAGGAGAGTTACCAAATTGGATATTAAAGATAATGGCTGCGCACTTAAAGTATTTACCAAAGACATTGCTAAAGAACTAAACCTTTATGGCGAAATGCATCGTTTTATTACCTTGCTTGCGCACCTAGAGGGAGCTCAAATCAAGCAAGTACCCGTAAAACATCATGCGAGGCATGCAGGAGTATCTAAATATGGGCTAGAGCGTGTTTTTAAAGTTGTGGCTGATATGATGCTACTGTTATTCATTCGCAAGTACTTTCAACGCCCAATACACCTTTTCGGAATCTTAGGGGTCTTATTAATCATAATAGGAATTTTTATTAATATCTATCTTTTGATTGTGAAATTTGGTTTTGGTCAAGATATCGGAACGCGCCCCTTACTCATTTTCGGATTAATGTTTATTCTTGCGGGCATTCAATTATTCACCATAGGTATTGTTATGGAACTTCTCATTCGAACCTATTATGAATCGCAGCAAAAGCGACCATACAGAATCAAAAAAATTACAGTAGGTGGCGAATCTTCGTAAGAAAGGAATAACCCTTCTAAAGATTGTTATAAGTGCTGCACTTATCTATTTCATTTTTACCAAACTTAATGTTGCTGAAGTTTTAGAAACTGTTAAAAAGGCAAATCCTTTCTATTTGGTGCTAGCGTTATTGCTTTTCGTGGTATCTAAAATAGTGGCCGCTTTTCGATTGAATCTATATTTTCATGAGTTAAAAGTATTCCTGACTCAAAAGAGCAACTTAAAATTGTATCTCTTAGGCATGTTTTATAATCTTTTTCTTCCCGGAGGAATTGGTGGTGATGCCTACAAAGGTTATCTCATCAAAAAGAAATTTGAAGTAGACACTAAAAAGGTAGTCTCCGTTTTAGTATTGGATAGATTGAGTGGCTTGCTGCTATTATTTATATATGCTTGCGGATTAGCCCTGTTTCTAGAAAGTAGTCAACTAAAAGATTTTAAAATCCTATTTGGGATTGCTATTCTTCTAAGTATAATCGTTTTTTATTTTTTGAATAAAAAGTTCTTCGGATATGTTATTCCTGTCTTTTGGAAATCCTTTGGCTATTCGGCATTAGTGCAGTTATCACAACTTATATGTGTTTTCTTTATTTTGAAGTCATTGGGAATTGAAATGAATACCATCGCCTACTTGGTTATCTTTTTAATTTCATCAATTGTATCTGTAATTCCATTAACCATTGGTGGTATAGGAAGTCGTGAACTCACCTTCTTTTACGGAGCAACATGGTTGGGTCTAAACGAAAGTACTTCGGTGGGAATAAGTATGCTTTTCTTTTTAATAACAGCTGTGATATCGCTTTGCGGAATTGTCTACCACTTCAAAAAGATAAAGCTTGAGGTAAATAAAACTTAAATGCAAAAAGCGCATTGGTTTTGCAAAGTTCACTAAATGACACGGGTAATTTCTCTTGTCTCTTGTCTCTTGTCTCTTGTCTCTAATAAATATGTATCAAATGCCTTTTATTCAATACCTTCTTTCGGGTAGCGGGATCTAAAAATTTAGCTTGCAGCCTTGTAATTCTGAATTGATCTTCGGTATACTGTCTATCCCAATCAAAACCTAAATTCTGAAGTTCTTTAAGTTGTAAGTCATCTACATAAACCCAAATATTGCTTTTATTATTGAGTTCTCCCATTGTGGTAATCTTGACCGGTTTCTTATTATAAAAATCTAAAGCCCAAGTATGATGGGTAGAAACCTTGTAAATATTGTCAATAGGAATATTATTCTCGGCAATGGTCTCCGCCATTGATGAACCGGCTTGATATTCTAACAAAGAGGGATAAAAATGCATATTCAACACTGCATTAAGCAACAGCGAACTATAGACCGAAAGTGTTATGATGCGTAAATAGTATTCCTCTCTCTTTAGACAGAAGTAAATGATTACTGCAAATGCTGACCCCAACAAGATATATGAATAATTACTCTCAAATTTGAATACATAAAAGCATATCAACATTGAAGCAATAAAGACCAAACTCAAAATAAAATACTGAACCCCCAGCAATACTTTGATAGTCTTCTTTTTGGTAAGCTTATAAAGACTATACAAATAAGATGCTGTCAAAACGGAAAATAGTGGCATTGTGATATTCAAATAATGGGGAAGCTTAAATTGAGCAAAACTGATTACAATAAATATTAAAGTAATTCCACCTAAAGTGAGGAACTCATACTTAGAGTTGTACTTAAATTTAAGCTTGATAAGTGTTTTGATACGGCTACCGTAGGCAGCAAGTCCTAAAATGGTCCAAGGTAGAAACACCCATAAAAAGGTGTGAAAGAAAAAGAAATAATCGCTACTATTCTTTCCCATTCCAGCTCCACTCATGCGCTCAAAACTCTGTTCCCAGAAGATGAAGAAAATTCCGCTTCGCTCACCTTTTCCACGAATTATTTTCTCTGGGTGCAGATCAAACTGATGGTAATACGCATATAACATGGGAGCAATAGCGATAGCAAAAATCAGTATGGCAACTAAAACCTTCCAACTCAAAAAACGTTTCCATTTTCTCGTATAGGCCAAATGGCATAACAATGGAAAACCTATTACCAATAAAGCAATTTGTCCTTTCGTTGAAAAAGCGATACCTGCCGCAAAGGCACCAAGTACAATATTTTTAAACGATTTTGTCTCGATATAGGTGGCCAATTGCCAAATGGCTAAGACTGTAAATCCGGTAAGAACGGCATCGGTGCGGACATCTATTGCTGAGAGCATTATAGTTTGTGCCGTCATAAAGATAAGAGCAGCTAATTTCCCTGTCTCCCTATTGTATAAAAGCCTACCTAGTCCGAAACAACTGTAAGCTCCTAATAGGGTGGCTAATATTCCCGGAATACGATATGCCCATTCATGAATTCCAAAGATTTTATAAGAAAGTGCAGCCAACCAATAATGCATATGTGGCTTATCAAGATATTCCTCTGGACCTTTAAAGAGGCTCAAGAAATCATTTTCTTGAACCATACGCATGGCCATGACTGCAAACTGGGCAGAATCGTTCTCAAAAAGTTTTACGAACATTCCAGCGATATACACCAGAACAACGAGAAATAACAAAAACCAATACCTAGTATTAGATATCATAGAGGTAATTTGAGGAGAGCAAATATATATAACTTTGCAAACAACCACCCAAAAAAGAGTCCGATTACCATACCTGCAAACACATCTAACGGAAAGTGTACCCCGATATATATTCGACTATAACTTATCAAAACTGCCCAAATCAATAATAGAATTCCCACTAGTTTGAACTTCTCTTTAAGTAAGATCGAAAAAAAGACAGCTACGGCCATGGTATTCCCGGCATGTGCCGAAAAGAATCCGAATTTACCTCCACATGAATCTTTTACCAAGCGCATCAATTCGTTGACACTGGTATCATAACACGGTCGAAGACGAGCTACACCGTATTTAAAAAAGTCCGCGAGCCCGTTTGTTGCAACAATCATTAAAATGGCAGCAACTATTAGCAATATGGTCTTCTTTAATCCGATTTGCTTATAGCAAAGAAATATGAGAATTAAATAAACAGGAATTGAGCTGAATTTGTTGGTCATGAACATCCAAAAACCATCCCAAGTTTCGCTACCTAAATTATTAAGCAACAAAAAAACCTCTTTGTCGTATTTCAGAATTTCTTCTAACATGAAAGTTAATCTTCGTATCTGGAAACCTCACGGTCATAGAAAGCAGTTGCTTGTTCTATAAGACTTTCTGTTTCCGTTTCGAGTTCTTTTTCATCTTCACTAGTGAATTCTTCAAACCATTGTACTTCATCATCTTCAAGATTGATGATGAATCTAGGATATTCTGTGTGGACAATAAATATTGCCGATGGATAGTCAGTATTGTCACCGAGTAAAAACTTTGGAAATTCCATTGGTATTAGCTTTGAACTATTAATTTTTTTGTGAGATAATTAAATCGAATATACAACATAATCGCCGAGGCTGTTAGACCTACCAGTAGGCCTACCCAGATACCTGTGCTTCCTAATTCGGTATGCAATCCTAAGTAATATGAAACAGGAAATCCTATTAGCCAGTAGGCAATGAAGGTTATAAAAGTTGGAATTTTGACATCTTGAAGTCCACGTAGAGCTCCGAGAACAACCACTTGTATTCCATCGGAAATTTGGAAAAAAGCGGCCACTAAAAGAAGTTGGCCCGCCAGGAAAACTACTTCCGTATTATCAGACATATTTAATACGGAATCAAAATCTAAATACAAGGTTGGAAACCAATTTCTACCCCATAAGAAAAGTGCTGCAAATATAATTTCGATCAAAAAAGTTAATAGGAATATGGATTGAGCAATGCGTCTTAAGTCCTTGAAGTTTTGTAATCCTTTCTGATTGCCAACGCGTATCATAGCGGCAACACCTAATCCCATTCCGAACATAAAGGTCATACTACTTAAATTCAAAGCAATCTGATTTGCAGCTTGGGCATTTTTACCCAAAACTCCACTCAACCATATAGCTGCGGTGAAAATACCTACTTCAAAAAACATTTGTAGCGCAGATGGAAAACCTAAACTGATAATTTTATCAATCACTTTCTTTTCTAGCTTCCTAAAATTAAACCCAGTTACGTAATCATGAAATTTCTTCTTGCTCTTCAACAAATACCAGATATATACTACCATCAGAATACGCGCAACTAAAGTGCCTATCGCTGCCCCAACAATTCCCATTTTTGGAAAACCAAACGATCCGAAAATTAATAGGTAGTTTAAGGTGATGTTTACCACATTTGCCAATATAGTGGCGTACATAGGATATCTTGTTTGAGATAATCCTTCAGAAAACTGCTTAAAAGCTTGAAAAATAACTAGTGGAATCAATGACAATGCCACCAAATCTAAATAGGGCATAGCCAGTTCAACCACTTCTGGTGGCTGATCCATCATATACATCACTGGCTTTGCTAAAAGAATAACACCGAATAGAGAAATACCTATACCTGTGCATAACAAAAGACCATGCTTCAAAGCACTTTTACCATCTGCTTTGTTACCAGCGCCGTCTGCTTCAGCAACCAATGGAGTAATCGCAGTTGAAAAACCAATACCTAAAGACATCGCGATAAACACAAAACTATTACCTAATGATACAGCTGCAAGTTCAGCGGTACCTAATTGCCCCACCATGATATTATCTGCAAGCTGTACAATCGTATGGCCTAAAAGGCCCATAATAACAGGTACCGATAATTTTATATTGTAGAGAAACTCCTTTGTATAGTTTTTTAGCACTTAGTTAGTTGGTATTTCAATCTTTTATTTTTTTAGCTTCCTCCCAGAAAACATCCATCTCTTTTAAAGTCATTTCTTTTAGCGATTTACTCATTTCTTTGGCTTTAGTTTCTAAGTACTGAAACCTTTTGATGAATTTTTTATTTGTACGTTCTAAAGCATTTTCAGGACTTATATCTAAAAATCGTGCGTAATTCACCATTGAAAAAAGCACATCACCAAACTCCGCTTCCATCCTGTCCGAATCTTCTTTTTTAACCTCATCTTGAAACTCAGCTAATTCTTCCTGAACCTTTTCCCAAACTTGTTCAGGTTTTTCCCAATCAAACCCTACTCCAGCCACCTTATCTTGTACACGATTTGCTTTTACGAGTGCGGGTAGTCCTTTAGGCACTCCTTCTAAAACGCTCTTTTTTCCTTCTTTCAACTTCAAGTTCTCCCAATTGCGTTTTACTTCTTCTTCATCGGCTACCTCAACATCACCATAAATGTGTGGGTGCCGATTGATCAGTTTTTCGCAAATTTCATTACATACATCAGCGATATCAAAATCATTTGTTTCACTACCTATTTTGGCATAGAAAACAATATGTAATAGAATATCACCTAATTCTTTCTTAACCTCGTTGAGATCATTGTCTAAAATAGCATCACCAAGCTCATAGGTTTCCTCAATAGTAAGGTGACGTAGGGTTTGAATTGTTTGCTTTTTATCCCATGGACATTGCTCTCGAAGCTCGTCCATAATAGTGAGCAAACGGTCAAAAGCAGCTAATTGGATTTGTCTTGAATTCATCAAAATTACTTTCGGTAAAAGTACAAATCACAACTGTTTTCGAGCTTCCATTGTACAATCAATTTTTAGTTATCTTTAAAAGATTGAAAATTATTTTGTGCTAAATGTCTTGTTTATTCAACCTTCGTGTTTGCCCGTCATTTTTATTAGGAATTTTGTTCTTATCAAATCTTGGTCAAGCTCAAAACAGCAATTCAGAGATGGTTATTGAAAGTACTTTGGAAGTCATTTCTATTTCTTCTTTGGAGCGGAAAACGATATATAGTAAACCTATCCATTTTGAAGCGCCTAATTGGACTCCTGATGGAAAGACCATAATTTATAACAGCAAAGGTTCATTGTATAAAATCTCAGTGGATGGTGGTGAGCCTGAATTAATTTCCACAGGAACATTAAACAAAATCAACAATGATCACGGTATCTCTCCTGATGGAACCAAAATGGTAATAAGCGATCAAACCGAGACCGGAAAGTCTCTAATTTATTCTTTGCCCATTACCGGTGGTGAACCAAAACAAATCACACCACTTGGTCCATCGTATTGGCACGGATGGTCTCCTGACGGGAAAACTTTGGCCTATTGCGCCGAACGCAATGGCAATTATGATATCTATACTATTCCATTTGAAGGTGGGGAAGAAACACGTTTGACCTCAGCAGCAGGTTTGGATGACGGACCAGATTATTCCCCTGATGGTACATATATTTATTTCAATTCTGAACGGACAGGCACCATGCAAATTTGGCGCATGCATACCGATGGCAATGCACAAGAACAAATTACTACAGATGAGCTCAATGATTGGTTTCCGCACCCCTCACCTGATGGCAAATGGATTGTATATGTGACATTTGGTACTGATATTCCTTCTGGTAGTCATCCGGCTAATAAGTATGTTCAATTACGATTAATGAATCTAGAAACTAGAAAAGTAAAAACCATCGCTAAACTCTTTGGAGGTCAAGGTACTATTAATGTTCCTTCATGGGCACCAGATAGTCAGCATATCGCCTTTGTAAGCTACGAATTGAAATAATGTAAACATGAACACTAGAAGAGAATTTTTATTGAAATCAGGACTATTTACTGCAGGAACAATCCTGCTACCCTCATGCGCTTTCGCCAGTACTACAGTAGCACAACACTATGGGGTTCAATTATATTCCTTCCGCGATGAAATGGCAAAAGATGCTTTAGGGACTTTAGAAAAAATAGCTTCCGTAGGATTTAAAAAAATAGAATCTGCGCGTAGCGGAAAAGGTCATTATTATGGACTTTCACCAAAAGAAATGAAAGAAGCGTGTGATGCCTTAGGCATGAAATTGACTAGTGGCCATGTGGCATTAGATGATAATTTTGACAAAACCATGGAGGAAGCAGTTACCTCAGGCCAAGAGTATTTAATCTGCTCTTCAATGCCTAGTAAAGGGCAAACTGTCGACAATTATAAAAAAGTTGCAGAAGCTTTCAACAAGGCCGGGGAAGCTTGTAAAAAACTGGGGATAAAATTCGGGTACCATAACCACGAATATGAATTTGAGTCAGAAAATGGAACGATTTTATACGACGTCTTAATGGACAATACTCAAGCAGATTTAGTACATATGGAATTGGATTTAGGCTGGGTTATTGTCGGTGGAAAAGACCCTCTAGACTATTTCAAAAAGTACCCTGGTCGTTTTCCTCTTTGGCATTTGAAAGACATGAATATGACCAAAAAGGAAAGCACGGAGTTCGGAAAAGGAGGCCTCGATATTCCTTCAATGATGGCTCATCAAGAAGCCTCAGGAGTAGAACATATTTTTATCGAGCAAGAAGAGTATGCAAGCACTCCTATGGAAAGCATGCGACACAACATGAAATTTTTAGGAACACTCTAATTTGGGCTAAGCCCTAAAAGAATATATGCTAGAAACAGATTACCTAATCATAGGTTGCGGTGCCGTTGGTATGGCCTTCGTTGATACCTTGTTATCAGAAACGGATGCTGATATTACTATAATAGACCGTTACGCCAAACCAGGTGGGCATTGGAATGTAGCTTACCCCTTTGTAACCCTTCATCAACCTTCACAGTTTTACGGAGTAAGTTCGAAAGAACTAAGCAACGGGATTAAAGATGAAACGGGAACCAATAAAGGATTATATAGTCTGGCAAAAGGGACAGAAATATATGCCTATTACGAAGATGTCATGCAAAACACTTTCCTGACCTCAGGAAGGGTGAAGTACTTTCCTAACTGTGATTACAAGGGCAATGGCGCCTTTGAATCTTTGGAGACTGGCGAGAAGCAGCTCGTAAAAGTGAATTCGAAAGTAGTAGATACTACTATTTTAGGAACCAGTGTACCAGCAACACATACGCCCAATTTTTCTATTGAAGACGGCGTACAATTTATTCCCTTAAATGACCTTCCTAAAATAACCAATCAACCGGAGGGCTACGTAGTTATCGGAGGTGGAAAAACAGGAATAGATGCGTGTCTCTGGCTATTGGAAAAGCAAGTCAATCCCGATGCTATTACTTGGATTGTTTCCCGGGATGCTTGGTTACTTGACCGTAAGAATGCCCAACCTGCAGATGAGTTTTTTGAAACTTCTATTGGTTCCATTGCTGCACAAATGGAAGCAATTCCGAAAGCGAAATCAATTCCCGATTTATTTGACCGATTAGAAGATACTGGTGTTCTAACAAGACTCGATAAGAATGTTCGTCCTAAAATGTTTCACGGGGCAACCGTCAGTCAATTGGAATTGGAAGAACTTCGAAAAATCAAAAACGTAGTGCGTTTGGGCAGGGTACAGCAGCTCAAAAAAGACCAAATCATTTTGAAAGAGGGAATCATTCCTACCTCAAAGGAAAATATTCACATCGATTGTTCAGCTACCGCAATCTCGGAGCATGACAGCCGACCTATATTTCAAGAAGGTTTGATAACACCACAAACTGTGCGCTCCTATCAACCTGTTTTCAGTGCTTCGGTTATTGCCTATATTGAAGCGCACTACAAAGGTGACCAAGCTAAAAACAAACTTTGTCAAGTCGTTCTCCTACCAAATCATGATACGGATTGGATACGAATGCTCTCAGCACAACTCGGCAATCAATTTACCTGGTCACAAGACAAGAAACTTCGCAATTGGCTTACCGAAAATCGTTTGAATGGCTTTGGTAGCTTGGTGCAGAATGTTGATAAAACCGACGAATTGAAAATGGCTATTTTGAAAAGAATGCGAAAAGCTTCTATGCCTGCCTTAATGAAACTAGAACAATTCATTTCGCAAATGGATGCTGAGGAACATTCCGCAATCGAAAGTCCTCAATTTCAGGTCAACCAGAATGTTTTTATCCGAAATCGTTTAGTTGAAACCCCAAAGGCTGAATTGAACATAGAACAGGGCGAGGTTTTGGTAAAAATTGAAAAGTTTGCTTACACCGCAAATAACATCACCTATGCTGTTGCTGGAGACATGATAGGCTATTGGCAGTTCTTTCCCCCAGTTGGTGATACTACAGATGGTTGGGGCGTAATTCCCGTTTGGGGCTTTGCTACTGTAGTTGAATCGAAAACCGATGAGATTCCCATTGGGGACCGTCTATTTGGATATTTTCCGCCAGCCAAACATCTGAAAATGAAACCTGTAGGCTGTAAAGCAAATCGGTTTATTGATGGTTCGGCACATCGTTCTGCATTGCCAGCGGGTTATAATATTTATCGAAGAGTATACAATGAAAAGCAGTATAATCCTAAATTTGATAGAGAGCGAATGTTGCTATTTCCCTTGCATCTTACTTCGTTTTGCTTGTGGGATGCTCTGCAAGACAAAGATTGGCATGGGGCAAAACAGCTGGTAATTTTAAGCGCAAGCAGCAAAACAAGCACCGGTTTGGGCTATGCGCTTCAAACCGATGAAAATGCCCCTGCAGTGATTGGTGTGACCTCTCCACGGAATTTAGAAACCGTCAAGAACTTGAATATTTATGACCATTGTTTGACCTACAAAGAAGTCACAAGTATTGATTCTAGTATTCCGACTGTAATAGTCGATATGTCGGGAAATCAGCAAGTATTAGCTGCATTGCATGTACACTTGGGTGACCAAATGAAATTTACATCTAATGTTGGCTTAACCCACTGGGCAAATGCAAAACCCAAGGAAGGAACCATTTCAGAACGCAGCGCATTTTTCTTTGCTCCAGGTCATATTCAAAAACGAATGAAGGAATGGGGCCCTGATACTTTTGACAAAAAAACAGCAGGTTTCCTAATGGAGACTGCGGCAAAAACGAAAAGTTGGCTTATTTTTAAAGAACTAAATGGCTTGAACCAATTGGCAGCCATTCATCCTAGTGTATGTGCTGGTATTTTGCCCCCAGATGAAGGATTAATTATCAATTTATAGTACAAAAGATTATGAGCAAACTAACACTAATAGCAAGGATATTCGCAAAAGAAGAAAAAAGAGAATTAATCAAAAGCGAGCTAATTAAGCTTATTGCACCCACACGAAAAGAAGAAGGTTGCATCAATTACGATTTACATCAGGATAGTGAAAATCCCAACCTTTTTGTTTTTCATGAAAATTGGGAGAGCAAAGCGCTTTTAGAAAAACACTTAGCTAGCGCGCATATTGCCGAATATATGAAAGCTACTGAAGGTGCTGTTGAAAAATTCACGCTTCAAGAAATGACACAAATCGGATAAAATGAAAACTATTTATTGGGCTTCGACGGGACTGTTATCGCTTTTTCTTTTATGGAGTGCTTACGGTTATCTTTTTAGCAAACCTATGATAGATGGGGTAAAGGAATTGGGCTTCCCTGATCACTTTAGAATTCAATTGGCCATCTTAAAAGTAATAGCAGTTGTTATAATTCTTATTCCTCAAATACCTCTTCAAGTAAAAGACTGGGCTTACGCTGGTATAGCCCTGTTCTTACTTACCGCGATAGTGGCACATACAGCTCATAAAGATCCCTTTTTTATAACCGTAATCAATTTGACTTTAGTGGCTCTGCTCATTGTCTCAAACATCTATTTACGTAAGCTTTCAATGCTATAAAACTTAACTCGTTAGAGAGTCATGAAAAAAAATAATACGTACTTGTTTTTTCTATTGCTGTTTTTAACGAGTTGTAATCAGAGTAGCCATACCAAAGACGTGGAGAAATGGAAAGCTGAAATTAGGGCAGTTGAAAAAAAGTTTAATGATTTGGCTCAAGAAAAGGGACTCGCCATTGCCTTTGAAACCTATGCTGCACCAAAGGGTGTAATTCGAAAGGGAGGTAAGGTAATTCAAGGTCCGAAAGCCATTGGCGACTGGTATCGAAACGATAGTAGACCTGGAGAAACATTAACTTGGAAACCAGATTTCATCGATGTTAGCAGTTCAGGGGACCTGGCTTATACTTACGGCGGATATGTTTTCACTACTATAGATTCAACTGGCGCAAAGAAAGAGAATACAGGTACTTTTCATACCGTTTGGAAAAGACAACCTGATGGGAATTGGAAATTTGTCTGGGATTAATTCAATTCCTTTTGGTTAAAATGTCGATTTCAAAATAGAATTTTTAGGTATCTGGCGGATTGAAATACGGATAGGTACTTCCATATTAATCTTTATCCACTTCATAAATATCACCTCTCATTTAGCTACAAAATTTCTAGATGTAGTCAATTGACGTACCGTAATAAAATCAAAGTGAGTCAGGTAATTTCTTACTTTTTTTAAAATAATTCCATAAATAAATAGTTATGATTTACTTAAGTGTCATCCATATAAAACTCCCTTAGCATCTATGTCTTCTACCTATTACCCTTTAAGCCCAACGAACATTCCTAAAAAATTAACTGGTCTTACCCCCTCGTATCAATTTCGGGCCTTTCTGGCCATCCTAGCGATTCTCTTATTTTTCATTTTGTATACCGCAATGGTAGTCGCGCTCGGATATCTTGCTTACTATGCGATTATTTATGATATGGGTAAGGTAAACAAAATCACCATTTTGCTGAAAATAGGAGCAATAGCCGGGGCTGTAATGTTATTTGTTTTTACACTTAAATTTATTTTTAAACTCAAAAATCACAAGTTTGAAAATCGGATTAAACTAGAAAAAGAAAAACACCCAAAGCTTTGGTCTTTTATTCATAAAATCTGTGAAGAGACTGGGGCGCCAAAACCAAAATCAATTTATGTAGATCCTGATGTAAATGCTTATGTTGCCTATAGCAATATGTGGTTAAGTCTATTTCTACCTGTTCGCAAAGAACTTACTATTGGCATGGGCCTAACAGATTGTTTAAATCTATCAGAGTTCAAAGCGGTAATTAGTCATGAATTTGGACATTTTGCTCAGCGAAGCATGAAAATTGGTAGTTATATAATTTCAGCAAATACGATTATTCATGATATGATTTTTGAAAGGGATAAGTGGGATGATCTTTTAGATCAATGGAGAGCATCTGATATACGACTATCTGCAGCAGCATGGGTAATTACGCCAATTATTTGGATTATTCGTCAAATGCTAAATCTCTTCTATCAATTTTTGAATATCATGTATTCCTCACTTTCTAGGGAAATGGAATTCAATGCGGATAAAGTAGCGGTCAGTACATCTGGAAGTGACGCTATTATCTCTGCCTTATGGAAGTTAGATGATGGGTCTAATAACTGGAATAGTACATTAAATCATGCTTACTTAGCTTCTCAAAAGAAGATGTTTGTCAAAAACCTTTATGTGCACAACAGTTTAGTAATCGAAAGAGGGGCAGAAAAACAAGAAGAATTGCTCAATCAGCTCCCAGATGATCATAGAGGTGGAAAACACTATTTTTCGGTTTCTGAAGCTTCTAAAGTAAGCATGTACGCAAGTCACCCGCCGAATGACAAAAGAGAAGATAGTGCCAAAGTACCCTATGTAGTCTGTGAAGAGGATGAAAGATCACCATGGCTTTTATTTGGGAATAAAGAGGAGTTACAGGAAAAGATGACCGTCCTACTTTACAAGCAGTACTTTGCCAAAGAAGTTGATAGTACCGTCGCTACAGAAGCTTTTGAGGACTTTATAAAAACAGAGACTCAAGGAACAGAATTATTAGAGGAATATGACAATGCCTTCCAGGACAGATTTATGCATGTTCCAGAGATTTCCGGACTAAAACAAGCTGCTGCAAAAATCAAAGAACCTTCTAGCACTATGCTTGATACATTAAAATTAGAGTTGAAAACACTAATGTTACCGGTCAAGGAAATTGAAGTTTTGATGGCAAAAGCACAAGAGATTGCTCAGGGTACGGCCAAAGAAAATTCCTTCTCATTTAAAGGAATTGAATACAACAAAAAGAATCTGGAAAGCGGATATACATCACTACTAAAGCAAAGAGAGGAAATTTTCAATGAAAATTTCAAACAATGGGATACCTCGTTTTTTGCTTTACACTATGTGATGGCCGAAAAAATTGGCAAAACAGCTGAACTGACAAATCGATATCAGCAGCATGATATGCTTTCAAAATTATATAAGAAAATCACTGGGATTAAAAATAGTATTCTTCAATCACTCAATAACCTACAAGAAAGAGAGGACGTAACCCAAGCACAAGTGCATTCGCTTACCCAGAACATCAAACAAATGGCTGATTCAATAAATGATGAATTAAAAGCATTAGACAGCATCAGCTTTGTTCCTATGCCAAATATTGACACTGTTCAAGAATTAAAAGAGGCTATTGTTGAAGGTGGGATTTTTAAGCGTGAGCATGGGAATATTTTTGAAAACGGAGGCTTCAATACAATGATGAATAGAATAGAAATAGCCATTCAAAGCTGCCAGCGAATAGACCAAAAAAGTGTTGGTTCGATTTTGGCCTTTCACAAAGAATTGCAAAAGCAAGTCGCATAGTCCGTTCAAAAACTATTTCACCAAATCAAAGATTCGAGTGTACTTGATGATAAAACTGTTATTTAACGGGTCACCATCTTGCAAGTTATAGTTCCAAACTACGAAGAGACCTGTATTTGCTTGCTGTAGCCATCCGAAACGCAGATTAGCGGCCCAAAGTTTATTTGTAGTGTTATGCTGAATCAAACCTTGTAAATAGATATTCGGTTTAAAAGCATAGGACAAACGTGTACTTAAAATATTCGCCGTGAAATCTCCATTGGGCAGCTGGAAATTGTTGTACTGAAAAGTTGCATCAATGTTGAATCGGTCACCAGCACGATATCTTCCTGTAATAGTTTCTATAAATCTTGTACCTCCGAAAGAACCACCGATAACTGAACGCAAATTGACCGAAAAGGGTTTACTCTGATTCGTGAAAAATATAAGTTGTGATTCTGCATGATTGTAAACACCGGCATCTACAATAACGTTTTTCCCTCGGGAAATGTCAAAAGGATTTACAACTCCCTCCTTAGTAATATTTACACCAGTATGTAGTTCGTTACCACTTTTCCATTCAAAATGGTTATCTAAATGTAGAAAGCCTGTTTCTTGAAATCCGTCAAAATTCCAATACCCTCGGTAAGAAATATGCGGACGATACTCTAAAATTTTAGCATCTGGTTTTTTAGGCCGCAAATGATATAAAATCAAACCTTCAGGTTTCTTAAATGAAGAACGCAATAGAAAACCTACTTCAGGGTTAAAGCCCTCGCCTACTTCGGTATAGCCAGCTCGCATTTCAAGATTGTTCCAATTGTAGGTAGTTTGAAGCTTAAAAGAATGCGCATTATCGCGATCATTTGGGTCTTTGGTTTGCGCATAGAAGCCTGACATACGGGCCTTTCGGCCCAAGCCTAACTTTCCATCTAAGGCAAAGGTTCGGTTGTAGTTGTCATCAGATTGTAAACCTTCCCGATTAATAAATACAGCACCTAAAGCGGAACGCCCCTTAAACTCATGGTTGAACCTTGCTACTGTAAAATTGTTTTCTTCAATTCCTTTGTCACTGACATCCTCGGTCCACATACTAAGAAGTCCCACATTGGTACGATTTAACTTTCCAGACAGTCGTGCTCCCCCAATAATGGGCACCACATTTCCATTGTCACCAATACCAATCCGACGACTAAAAAAGAGGTCCACTTCTCCGGGACTACCCACACTAAACAATCCGGCATTTTCTAAAAAGAAAGGTCTTTTTTCAGGAAAGAAGAGATTAAACCGGTCAAGGTTGACCTGTTGATCATCGACTTCCACTTGAGCAAAATCTGTATTATAGGTTAGATCTAGCGTTAAACTTGGCGTGATACTATATTTGATATCACCACCAAATTCAAAATTCGTATCGTGTACGGTTTCAGGCAGGGTATAATCTGAATCGAACCGAGTGAGAGCATAGGGAATCAACTTTAAATTACCAGGGCTACGCAAATCTAAGTTTGTTAAGGTACCTGCAAGTGAAAGCCGCTTTAAATCAAGACCTACAGGCATCTCAGCCCAAAATGCAATCTCATTAGTTTTTCGAATATTTCGTCTAAAATTGATACCCCAATCCTTCCCAGACTGGAAGCGTAAGGTTCTTAATGGAATTGCAAACTCAGCACTCCAACCAAAGTCTCCAACTTTAGTTTTTACTTGCCATGCACCATCCCAGTTAAGGTTAAACCCGCCAATGGTTCCGCCTTGTTGTCTGTTCTGATTGAAATTACCCTGTCCTTCATTATCAACTTGGGCGTCATATTCAACTCCCAGAGAATTGGTGCCGAATATGAATCCATTTTGACCATCCTTGTAGGTATCCAAAATAAATAAAAATGCATCTGTATTGTCAAGATTAGCATCTCTTCGAGCATCAGAAACTACCAAACTGTTCGGGTTCGCATCATAACACACCACAGAAACATAAAATACCTCTGGTGTATAGGCCACACGAATATCTGTTTTTTCACTTGGTGCTTGTCCAAAATTAGGCTGTGCCTGACTCAATTCGCTAATGGGTTCTATGGCCTTCCAGATTTGGTCATCTAAAACATTCCCATCTATAGAAGGAGCATTTTCTAAGGCAATGGCAGCAGCGGTCGGTCGAGGCTTCAAATCACTTGTATTAATTTGGTCTTGAGCATTTAAAAAAAATAAGCCACAAAAAAAACAAAGAAGAGGAATACAATTTTTAAAACAATACATAGCGAAGGGTTGGTTGGTTTAGACAAATTTCACTCTGGTAGGTTAGGTTAAATGTACTTCGAAATGATTGAATAAAAAAAACCCCCATAAATGGAGGCCTTCTTTATATTACGTTAAAACTATTTATCGTTTTAGTCGCTTAGCTTAATTCATTTGCTACCAAATAGTAAAACGCTGGACGGTTTTTCATGCGAATACCAGACATTTTATCAGCTACTTTAGTAACCGCAGCCATAGCCTTGTCTCTGTCAGTAACACCTAATTTTTTTTCACAGAAGTTTCTGCAAACAGTTTCCAATTCAGATTGGTCGCTGCCAGAAACCAAGGTAGCATCTTTATTATCAACCATTGATTTTAAGCTATTTACATAACCATCTAATTGATCATGGTTGATATTTGAAACACCACACTCATTTAGTTGTGATACCGCAGTTGCTTTTAAGGCTGCTAATTTTTCATCTCTGTCGCTCATGGTACTTTTGTTTTAAGGTTTAGATAAACTTGTTTATACTTATTTCAGAACTGTAAGGTAAAAATTTCTTTAACAAAAAAAGAAAAACAAGGGTGAAAAATTTATATTTCATATTTGAATATATCGTTAGATAGCAGCACCAGCGCCAAAATGAGCTTTTTAGCACAACGTGTTTTCAATAGGTCATCATCCTCTTTTTAAGATCAAATCTTGTTGATTTTTTATATCTTCCATCACTAATAATTAACACTCCAAAATGGAAGTCTATTTATTCGAATTTATAGGAACTGCATTACTTATACTTTTAGGTAATGGTATTGTTGCAAATGTTGCACTTAAAAACACTTTTGGTGGTGATGCAGGATGGGTAGGTATTACTATAGGTTGGGGAGTAGCGGTATTTGTTGGGGTTTTTGTCTCTGCAGATGTTAGTGGAGCACATCTAAACCCGGCAGTAACAGTTGGTTTTGCTACTGCTGGAAAATTCGCATGGTCATTGGTTCCTGGTTATATTATTGCTCAGTTTTTAGGAGCAATGACGGGTACAACTCTAGTATGGTTATCTTATAAAAAACAATATGATACCACTGAAGATCAAGGAGGGATTTTAAGCAGCTTTGCCAATACACCCGCTATTCGTAGTCCGTTTTGGAATTTTATCACAGAGTTTATCGCCACTTTTGCTTTTGTATTGGCCATATTTTATATCGCCGGAGGTAGTATTTCTGATGAGGCCATATCATTAGGTTCTTTAGATGCCTTACCTGTTGCGCTTTTAGTACTTGCTATTGGTATAAGCTTAGGTGGGCCAACCGGCTACGCTATTAACCCGGCACGTGATTTAGGACCTCGTATAATGCATGCTATTTTACCTATCAAAGGCAAAGGAAGCAGTGCCTGGTGGTATGCGTGGATTCCTGTTTTCGGGCCTATTGCTGGCGGAGTAGCAGCAGCTTTAGTATATCTTTGGATAGAAATGATTTAAAATCTAATAGAAACAGTTCTCTCCTTTACTGAAACGAGTTCAGCACAAACGAGGGAATGAAAAATAAACTAATTAATAATGAAAAGAATCATCATACTATTACTCTGTGTTAGTGCAGGTAATTTTACCACGGCCCAAGAAATAGTTCAAATACCTC
Organism: Maribacter taeanensis; assembly: GCF_047345145.1. Taxonomy (NCBI): domain Bacteria; kingdom Pseudomonadati; phylum Bacteroidota; class Flavobacteriia; order Flavobacteriales; family Flavobacteriaceae; genus Maribacter; species Maribacter taeanensis. Next base: position 131,066 of record NZ_JBLFER010000006.1, on the reverse strand, counting down.
ATGAAAAAGCAGCCGGCATTACCTGGGAAGGCAGCGAAAAAGCCTACTACTCTAAACTCTGGGAAAATGATGTGGTGACCAACGTGTCTATTCCCACCATGGAAGTCTTTAGACCTGAAAATCCGAATGGTGTATCGGTTATCGTTGCACCGGGTGGAGGACTTTATGCATTGAGTATAAAGAGCGAGGGAACTGATGTTGCCAAATGGTTAAACCAACAAGGTATTACCGCTTTCGTTTTAAAATACAGATTAGTACCCACTGGTGAAGATGGTGTTCAAGAAATTTCGGATGAGGCGGCAACAAACCCTGCGCGGATTGGAGAACGTGTTGCACCCGTACTTCCCTTTTCTTATGCAGATGGTTTAGCCGCTATAAAACATGTTCGTGAAAATGCAGATACCTTTAAAGTTGATTCAAGAAAAATCGGTTTTATGGGATTCTCTGCGGGTGGTGCTGTTACCATGGGAGTAGCCTATAATTATGACAAAACAAATCGCCCAGATTTTTTAGTTCCCGTTTATCCTTGGACGCTTGTTATGCCTGTTCAAGAAGTGCCAAGAGATGCACCGCCTATGTTGGTTATCTGCGCCAGTGATGACCCTCTAGGGTTAGCACCTGGTAGCGTTGAATTATACTCTTCTTGGCTCAAAGCAAATAAGCCTATTGCCCTACAGATGTATGCCAAAGGCGGACATGGTTTTGGAATGAAAAATCAAGGGCTTCCATCTGATGATTGGATCAAACGTTTTCACGAATGGGCTATCGCTCAAGATATAATAATTCCTTCGGCAGCCGAGTAAATAGCATTTTGATTTCCTGATTCATGAAATACTTCCTTTATATATTAGTTGCCTTACCTATTTTTTTAAGTGGACAGGAAATGCCTCCTTTCTTTGAAGAGGTTGAGGCGATCGAAAAAAAATATGACTCTCTTTGGGATAAATCCAAAGAAACCATTGTATTTACAGGAAGTTCAAGCATTCGTATTTGGAATGATTTAGAGGAAATGTTTCCAGAACATCAGATCGTAAATTCTGGTTTTGGAGGTTCGCAAGCATCTGATTTATTGAATTATTGCAATAAGCTCATCTTGAAATACAAGCCTAAAAAAGTATTTATTTATGAGGGGGATAATGATATTTCAGTTGGAAAAAAATCTAAAGAAATTATCAAAGATATTTTAGCTATCATATCTGAAGTCAGAACACAAAATTCTGCCACCAAAATTGTTTTGATCTCTGCAAAACCAAGCATTGCCAGATGGAATTTGAAACGCAATTATAAAAAGTTAAATCGAAAATTTAAAAAATTGAGTCGAAAAGATGCCGATCTTTTATATGTTGATGTTTGGAAACCAATGCTAGAAAAAGGAAAATTGAAGCAAGACATTTTTATAGAAGATGGTTTACATATGAATGCCAAAGGTTATGCAATTTGGTATAGCACCATAAAACCCTACTTAGAATAAGTTTCAGCCAAATTGCTGCGATAAATCAAATAAACGAATACACCTAAACATTTTAAAGAAATGAAAAATTCGACACTTACCAGAAGTCTATTGCTTTTTCTAGTCATTATCATAGGTAGTGCCTGTACCCAACAAAAAAAGAAACGCAGTATAGATTTTCCGAAAACAGATTTAGCCGCTGAAAACATGATTCCGAAACCTCTAAAAGTGATACCAACAAATGGTGGTTTTGCTCTAGATGAGTTCACAGCCATTTATACTTCTGAAAATGCTGCTGGTTTCGAAGAAGTAGGTGAATTTTTAGCAAAAAAAATCAAAGGAAAAACAGATTTAGATGTACAAGTGAATGTTGCTGAAATTCCCAATTTAGAAACGGTTATTTATATCAATCAGTCTGATAGCACAGATTTGATGGGGCCTGAAGCTTACCAACTCTATATCACCCAAGATTCTATCATTTTGAATTCGAATACCGCTGCGGGTGCCTTTAGAGGAATTCAAACCATACGCCAAATCATTCCCGAAAAGAGTAATGATACCTTAACAACAAATCCCGTTTGGGCAATTCCGACAGGAAAAATTATTGACAATCCACAATTCGAGTATCGGGGTTCAATGCTCGATGTAGCACGTCATTTCTTCAGTGTAGAAGATGTGAAGAAATATATTGACTTGCTCGCTTATTACAAATACAACGTATTGCACTTACACCTGACAGATGATCAGGGTTGGCGCATAGAAATCAAATCATGGCCGCTTTTGACAGAGGTCGGAGGAAGCACTGAAGTAGGTGGTGAAGCTGGCGGATTCTACACACAAGAAGAATACAAAGATATTGTAGCCTACGCAGCCGAACGTCATATTATGATAGTACCCGAAGTTGATATGCCTGGTCACACGAATGCGGCATCCGTTTCTTACCCGATTTTTAATGGGAATGGAATCAAGCCTGAACTATATGAAGGCACTCAAGTTGGCAAAAGTACATTTGCAACAAGAAAAGACACCTTGTATTCTTTTTTAGATGATGTAATCGGAGAAATTGCCGCCATTACTCCCGGACCATATTTTCACATCGGTGGTGATGAGAGTCATGTAACCAAAAAGAAAGATTACATCTACTTTGTTGAAAAGGTCGAAAAACTTGTTCAAAAACACGGCAAAAGAATGATTGGCTGGGACGAGATCGGACAGGCCGATATTGATTCGACCTCGATATCCCAGTTTTGGTCAAGCAAGAAGAATGCTTTGAGTGCCGTTGAAAAAGGCATGAAAGTTATAATGTCTCCTGCGAAAAAAGCCTATCTCGATATGCAATACGATACCTTATCAAAACATGGCCTGCATTGGGCGGCATACATTCCCACAGACACAGCGTATGTATGGACCCCAGAAGAATACGAAGGCATTCCCTTAGAAAGCATTCTAGGCATTGAAGCTCCTTTATGGTCGGAAACAATTAGCGATATTGGAGAATTGGAATATCTGGCCTTTCCTCGTGCTATCGGCTATTCAGAACTTAGCTGGACGCCTCAAGAAAATAGAGATTGGGAGAATTATAAAGTCCGTTTAGCGAATCAAGCTCCTTTTCTTGATCGCATGAATGTGAAATATTACCCTTCGCCTTTAATTGATTGGAAGAAGAGTAAGTATTCGTATACAGAGATAGAAAAAGATTAAGTTTTGAAGTTTTACGGCTTGATTGCACAATATATTTGGGTAATTACGTTTTCAAATAAGATTTCGAATACTAATCCAACCCCCTATTCTTATGAAATTCTTAAAAATTACATTTCTTATTTCTATAATTATTTTCTTAAATAGCTGCGCTTCTAGTTATCAAACGATAAACCCTTCAAATTTAAATTACAAATCTAGAGTCGTTTCAAATGAGGTCATTTTGGAATACAAATATGATCTCTTAGATAAGAAATATGAAAAGAAGGAAACTAAAAAAAATGTTAGATTCGTTGCTTTGAAAATCACGAATAATTCAGATCGAGATCTAACTTTTGGTACTGATATAAAACTTGCATATGATAATAACAGTGCCGTAAATATAATGACCAATAATCAAACTTTTAAAAGCTTAAAACAAAGTCCGGCAACGCACTTATTATATCTACTACTAGCACCTGTGAATCTTTACACTACAAAGACAACTAATAGAGGAATAGAGCAAAAAAGCACTCCAATTGGTTTAGTAATAGGACCTGGTTTAGCAGCTGGTAACATGATAGCAGCTGGTTCGGCAAACAAAAAGTTCAAAGACGATGTATTTCAGAAGAGTATTGATGGCGTGGTTATCGAACGTGGAAAAACTGCCTCTGGATTAATTGGAATTCGATCAAATTCATATGATGCTTTAAAACTACTCTTTGAAGGTGACCAAACAGCTAAATCATCAATTACCAAAGATACAATTGATCACGAAGAATAGGCTTTCAATATTTAATAAAAAAAGGATACTCTAGAGTATCCTTTTTTTATTAAATATTATTTTTTTACACCTGGCAAGCCTTTAGGCTTTTTAGTTTGCCAATTAAATTTCTCCGCCTTTTTTTGCTCTGGCCAAACCTCATCTAGAGTATTTGCATCAAACACTTTTCCATTTTTAATAACATGGCTAAGCGTATTTGTATGTCGTAAATCATCTAAAGGATTCTTATTAAGAATTAAAATATCTGCCAATTTACCAACTTCAAGACTTCCTAAGTCAGTATCGAGCCCGATAGCTCTAGCTCCCTTAATTGTTGCCACTTTCAGAGCATCGTACTTATTCATACCAGCACTAGCAACTGACCATAACTCCCAATGGAATCCCAGACCTTGTAACTGCCCATGACTACCTATTCCTGCCAATCCATCAGCTTCTACCAAGTCCTTCATAAATTCCGCATGTTTTTTAAACACATGTTCATCATCCATAAACCAACCCGGTCTTCTTCTACTTTTACTCGCAAGTTCTTTATAAGGCGTGAAATATTGTAATTTCTGATCTCCCCAGACATTCTCTCTCGAATAATAATAATTCTCAGCCCACGGCCCTCCGTAGGATACTAGAAGTGTTGGTGTAACCACCATTTGAGATTCTGCAATCGTTTTAACTACATCATCATAAATTGGATAAATCGGTAAAGAATGTTCGTGACCAGGGTAACCATCTAATAATTGCGTCATGTTTAATTTAAAATCTAACCCACCTTCTGTGGTTGGCATCAATTTTAGTTCCTTACATGCCGCTATAACCCATTGACGTTGCTGACGATTTCCTACCAAATACATTTTTATAGTCTTCGTATTATAGTAGTTGCTGTATTGTCGCAAGACCTCTTTGGTTTGATCAAGACTTTCTAATTGATAGCCCCAAAAACCCAATCCTGGTCCGGTACTGTAAACTCTCGGGCCATCTATCATTCCTGCCTCTACCATATCGGAATAAGAAAGCACATCTGTGGTAGCCGTTTGAGGATCTCTAGTTGTAGTAACTCCATATGCTAGGTTTGCAGCATACATCCAAACTTGATTTTTATGAATACCCCATGTCGGCCACATGTGCGCATGGGTATCAACAAAACCTGGCACGATGGTTTTACCAGAAACATCGATCACTTTAGCATCTTCAGGAACTTTTAGACTTCCCGAAATTCCTATTGCTTTGATACGATTGTTTTCTATAAGAATATCGCCAAATGAAATGATTTCTTTTTCTTTCATGGTAAGTATGCGACCACCTTTAAGAAGTAAAGTGCCTTTTGGAATATACTTTTTATACTTTACATCAATCTTGAACTCTTCAGCTTTGAATTTCGGATCTTTCTTTTCTTCTTCTTTCTTTATTTTCGTTGAATCAGATTTCTGCTCTACTTCCTTTAGTTCTTTTTCTTTTTTCTTGGCAGCAGCCAGACTATCTGCATAATTCTTTCCATCAGCTATATCGTATCTAAAATGACTAGCGCCTAATGACCAATGTACCTTTTTACCGTTTGCAGACCAATTGGCAAACTCGCCTCCAACAACGGTCAATTTCATAGCAGGAAAAGCCGCCTTATCAGCTTTTGCAACAGAAACTGTAGGCAATTTTCCGTATCTAGGAATGGTAACAACATAAACATCATTGTTTATTTCCGCCAAGGCGGATTTACCATCTGGAGATATGTAAATGTATTCTGGTTTTGATGATTTGTCTTTGTCGTCTGCCTTAACTTCTGAAGGAAGCAACGTATGTTCGCTAAGTACATCTTGAGAACCATATGTAACAATTCCTTTGATTTTTAAATGTTTTTTTTCATCAGTGCCATCCCACCGCAGCGAAAGCAATTCACCATTTTTATTATGCAAATAAACGCGATCATCACCTTTGGTAAAATGAGGATAAAACCTTCCCTTTGCCTTATCAATCAAATTGAGGCTGCCTCCTTCACTAGAAACCCACATTAAATCTTCATATGTCTGATTTGAAGTTGCTTCCAAAACGTCTTGAAATGTTTGTGTGGTACCTCTATGAAAAGCTATTCTTCTAGATTTATAAGACCACTCTGGATAGCTATAAGCCCCTTTTTGTTGCGTTAATTGAATGGGGTTTGGTCTTCCGTCCACATTTACCTTATAGAGATGTCCACCTCCTTCTTTCCATGTAGTAAAAACTAAATGCTTGCCATCAGGAGACCAATCAGGGTGTGCCTCTACAAAATCATTCTTGGTAAGCCGTTTAGGGGTTCCATTAGGAAAATTCATTACATACAAACGATCAAGAGCTGTAAATGCGAGCTTTGAGCCGTCCGGTGAAGGTTTAGCATCACGAATTTGAGTGACCAATGCTTCCTCAGCATCATCAATAGGGTATTTAAATGAGAGAAGTGGACCCATGTCTAAACTCACATCCACTGAAAATGGAATTTCAACCGCTAAATTTAAGCTAACTGAAATCGAGTATATTTTTCCACCATAAGAAGCGACAAGGTTCTTACTATCCGGAGTAAAAGACATAGCAGGCAGTACACCTAATGGTGCAATTGATTCTTGCTCATCACGCTGCACCGGGTAAGCTAACCATTTTTCATTTCCAGATTTAATATTTCGAATTACTAAGCCTGTCTCATCTTCAAAACGCGTACCATATACCAACCAATTACCATCAGGAGACAAGGTAGGTGTGAAAGCAGAGCCATATTTGGAGGTTATGGTATTGATATCGCCATCTTCCATGTCATAAGTAGAAATTTGATATTGCGGTAATCGCGCATTGTAATTCCAAGCTCCTCTTCGTTGCGAGAAATATAAGAGTTTCCCATCTGCACTAAAAGCTGGGTCAATAAGTTTAATATTCTCAGGCTTGCTAACCAATTGACTTCCAGAGCCTCCACTTTTGTGATAAATATGTGGTTTGATATTTCTTCTTCCTTTTACTCCGACAATGTAGTCGCCGTCAGGAGTCCATTCAGCTGAGAAGAAATTGTGTTTTTTCTCCTGTGTTACTTGTTTTTCTTCTTTAGAAGATAAATCCAATGTCCAAATGTTATCAGATCCGCTTTTGTCTGATATAAAAGCTAAGGACTTCCCATCGGGACTATACCTAGGGTGCACATCATATTGCATGCCTTTGGTAATTTGTTTTGCCTTTCCGCCAGTTATTGGTATTGAATAAATATCACCCATTAGGTCAAAAACAATTGTTTTGCCGTCAGGACTTACATCTAAAGAAATCCATGTTCCCTTATCTGTTGTAAACGAGATATTTCGTTCAGGTTCTAATGGGAGTTCTTTGGTTGCTTTTTTTGTGGAGTCTTTTTTTTCTTGGGCAAAAAGGGGAAAGCAAGCTAAAAAGGCAAAAAACATAGCCAATCCTCGAAAGGTCTTATTGTGCATTAATATTTGGTTTAGCATTAATCTGCTAAATATAGCCAATAGTTAGCACAAAAAAACCCCGACGACTGTCAGGGCGCATTATTAAGTGTTAAAGTTTTATTCTTCTTCTGAAGTAGAATCTTCATCATCTGATGAAAAATCAGTAATCCCGTTTTCCTGCAACAGATTGTACCATTGAATTACCTTTTTAATATCACTTGCATATACACGGTCTTCATCATAATTAGGCAGTACTTCAAAAAAGTACTCTTCAAGTTTAATTTTTTCAGATTTATGCGGAGTTGATGTCTTTCCTCCTTTTTCCTTCACTTGAATTTTTTGAAACACTTCTCGAAGCGGGAGCTCCTCATCTAAGGTATAGATAGCAATTTCTGAAAGAACACTCACATTACTTCTTAGGCTCACAGTTATTTTTCTACCATCTAGTAAAGACTCCGCGACGAAACCGCTTCTAGTTTGGGTAACCAATTTATAAAGTCCTGGTTTTCCACCTATGGATAAAATTTTATCTAAACTCATCTCTATTCAATTACTCTAAAAATTTGATGCGCAAATATGAAACATTTCTATGGATTGCCCATGTCTTTAACGTCCTTTTTTAGCATTTGGAAAACGCATTCGATAGTCAACATCAATCTTTCCTTTTGAAATATTTGCCAATCTACTTTTCAAAAGGCGTTTCTTTAATCCAGATAGTTTGTCAGTAAAGAGAATTCCCTCAATATGATCATATTCATGTTGGATAACTCTTGCTAACAATCCATCGTATGTTGCCGTATGAGTTTTGAAATTTTCATCCATATAGGTAACCGTAATGGTATCCATACGCTTCACATCTTCACGAACATCAGGTATGCTTAAACATCCTTCATTGAATGCCCACTCCTCACCTACTTCTTCATCGATACGTGCATTGATGAATGCCTTTTTGAAGCCATCAAGTTGTTTCCGCTCTTTTTTAGAAAGTTCTTCATCATCTGCAAAAGGCGTAGTATCTACCAAAAAAACACGAATTGGCAATCCTATCTGAGGGGCAGCAAGCCCGACACCTTTTGCGCCATACATAGTTTCCCACATATTGGCAATCAATTCTTTAAACTTCGGATAATCTTTATCAATATCCTTTCCGACCTTTCGCAAAACCGGATCTCCATACGCTACGATGGGTAGTATCATTTAATTTTTGTTTAAATAGGCTTGAAGAATAATAGTTGCACTAATCTCATCAACCAATGCTTTATCTCTTCTTTGTTTTTTCTTTAGACCGCTATCAATCATCGCTCGAACTGCCAATCTCGAAGTAAATCGTTCATCCTCGCGTTCAACGGGAATTTCTGGAAAAGTTTTCTTCAAACGGTTTATAAAAGGGGCAATAAACATTTCTGCTTCTGAAGGAGTATTATTCATTTGTCTTGGTTCACCTACAACAAATTTGACCACCCTTTCTTCCAACATGTATTTTTTTAAAAAATCTAGTAATTCATGCGAGGGAATGGTAGTAAGTCCAGAAGCTATTAACTGTAATTCATCAGTTACTGCAATTCCTGTTCTTTTTCTACCATAATCAAAGGCTACTATTCTTCCCAAATTACTTTTTTGGCAAAAATAAAGTATAATTTGTTATAAGTATAAAATTGACTGACGATTTCATGAGTGACTACCTATATTTGTCGAAATTTTAGAACTGGAATATGACCGATTTAAGAAATACCATTGAAAGTGCATGGGAAAACCGTGAACTATTGAAAGAAGCTTTAACTCAAGCAGCTATCCGAGAAGTAATTAATTTATTAGATCAAGGAACACTGCGATGCGCAGAACCAACAACAAATGGATGGCAAATTAATGAATGGGTAAAGAAGGGAGTAGTACTTTATTTCCCTATTCAAAAGATGGAAACCTTGGAAGTAGGCATATTTGAGTACCATGATAAAATTCCTTTAAAAAGAGGTTATGCCGAAAAGGGAATTCGTGTGGTGCCTCATGCGGTAGCAAGACATGGTGCGTATATTTCAAAAGGTACCATATTGATGCCAAGTTATGTCAATTTAGGCGCATATGTTGATGAAGGAACAATGGTTGATACTTGGGCAACTGTTGGAAGCTGTGCTCAGATTGGAAAAAATGTTCATTTAAGTGGAGGAGTCGGTATTGGAGGTGTTCTTGAGCCTTTACAGGCTGCACCAGTTATTATTGAGGACAATGCTTTTATAGGATCAAGATGTATCGTAGTTGAAGGTGTTCGCGTTGAAAAAGAAGCCGTTTTAGGAGCAAATGTGGTTTTGACAGCTTCAACTAAAATTATTGATGTAACTGGTTCTGAGCCAGTTGAAACAAAAGGTAGGGTTCCTGCACGTTCAGTTGTTATACCAGGGAGTTACACAAAGAAATTCCCGGCGGGAGATTATCAAGTGCCTTGTGCGCTTATCATTGGCACAAGAAAAGAAAGCACTGATAAGAAAACATCATTAAATGATGCTCTGAGAGAACATAATGTAGCTGTTTAATTTTGTAAGAATTTTATTGAGGAAGTATACTATTTTCCATTTTTTGAAGTTCTTATACCAGACCACTCCAATATGAATAACCTACGTAATCATAGCTATGGGGCTTCAAAGAACAAAAATAACAGCACTTGTTATTACTTACAATGAAATCGGCTATATCGAAAATTGTCTTAAATCGATAGAATTTGCTGATGAAATTATTGTAGTTGATTCGTACAGTACCGATGGTACTTATGAGTATCTAACTGCTCAAAATAATGTCAGGGTTATTCAACATCCTTTTAAGAATTATACTGCGCAAAAATCTTTTACATTAGAACAGGCCTCGAATGACTGGGTAATTTTCGTTGATGCTGATGAAGTTGTAACTTCAGAATTACAACAAGAAATTGTTGCAACAGTTAATGGTTCGAAAAATCATGTAGCCTATTGGTTTCGAAGAAAATTTATGTTTCAAAAAAGAAGACTACGCTTTAGTGGTTGGCAGACTGATAAAAACTACCGCCTTTTTAGAAAAAGTAAAGTAAAATTTTCTGATAAACGAATAGTTCATGAGACTCTAGAAGTTAATGGTACTTCTGGTATCTTAAAATCTAAGCTAACCCACTACTGCTATAGAGACTTTGCTAACTACAAACATAAAATGTTGCTATACGGCAGAATGAAAGCCAAAGAAGCTTTTCAAAAGCAAAGACGTTTTAGCGTAGCCTTGCTATTGATAAAACCATCTTATCGTTTTCTATATAATTACATTGTACGATTTGGAATTTTAGATGGTATTAAAGGAATTAAGGTTTGTTACTTGAATGCCTTGGGCGATTGGGAGCGATACCTAGAACTAAGACGTTTGGAACAAGAACAAGAGGCACCAAGTTTAAATCCAGTTTCTCAAAGAAGCAACTAGTTTTCACGCCTTACATTCTTAGTAAAAATTTTCATTTTTAAGTCGTAGAACTTTCTTTTATGACTAACTTTGCATTAAGTTTTCACCCCAATAAAAGCTTCTACTTTGCATCAATCAAAAAATCAAATATCTGCTGTAATCATTACCTATGACGAAATAGGGTACATTGAAAAATGTATAAACTCCGTAGAGTTTGCAGATGAAATTGTGGTTGTTGATTCATTTAGTACAGATGGTACTTTCGAATACTTAAGCAACCATCCTAACGTAAAAGTTATTCAACACCCTTTCGAAAATTTTACTTTACAAAAATCGTATGCTTTAGAACAAGCTACAAATGACTGGGTGCTATTCTTAGATGCAGATGAAGTGGTATCAACAGAACTCCAAAAGGAAATAACAAAAACTGTAAATAGTAATACTGATCTTGTTGCTTTCTGGTTTTACAGAACTTTTATGTTTAAAGATGAAAAGTTACGCTTTAGCGGCTGGCAAACTGACAAAAATTACCGCCTTTTCAGAAAGAGTAAAACTAAATTTTCAGACAAAAAAATCGTTCATGAGACTTTAGATATTGATGGTAAATCTGGGATATTCAAAGAAAAACTTACTCATTTCTGTTATAAAAACTTTGAAGATTATAAATCTAAAATGCTTAAGTATGGTCGCTTAAAGGCTAAAGAGGCATTTTACAAAGAGAATACGTTTAGCTACCCTTCACTTTTATTAAAACCGCTCTGGAAATTTGTAAATCATTATTTCCTTAGGCTTGGCTTTTTAGATGGGAAGAAAGGAATTGTTATCTGTTACCTGAACGCGCTCAGCGATTTTGAACGCGGTAGAGAACTTCGTAAACTTGAAAAAAAGAATGAATTGGCTTATTCCTTAGTAATGCCGTGATAGGTCCACACGCTCTTTTTTTGCCTAACCTCTTTTCGAATTACCATATTTTTAGCAATTGCTTCAGGAGTTCTATAACTTCTTTCATGATCAAGATGCACACACACAGCACTATAACGAAATTGTTTTGATTTAATACCGAAGTTCATCAGGCGTTCACCAAATTCACGATCTTCACCACCATATTGCATTCGTTCATCGAAACCATTTACGTTTAAAATATCGTTCTTCCAGCCAGAAGAATTATGACCGTTCCAGCTTGCTTTGGTAGGAGTGAATAGGTTTAAGAATTTAGAAATAAATCCTTTAGAGGTTAGCTTATTATTTTTAAAGGTATTCGGTAATCCTTTATTTTTTAGCCATTGAATATTAAAGCAATTTTGTTGTTCAATATCTTCTAAAGTAATGGCCTGAGAAATATTCATAGGTAGCATATAATATCCCCCAGAAATAAAAACACCGGGTTCTTTATTGATATAATGTACTTGAACGAAATCTTCTCGTGGAATACAATCACCATCTGTCATTATAATATATTCAGACGTGCTCGCAACAATAGCTTTATTTAAGATTTTGCATTTTTGAAATCCATCATCCTCTTGCCACACATGTTTTAATTGATACGAAACCATATCTCGCATCGTATCAATAAGAGATTTTGTCTCAGAACCAGATCCGTCATCAGCAATTATAACCTCAAAATCTTTATACGTTTGACAATGAAAACCCCAAAGCACTTTTTCTAACCAATCAGGTTTATTATAGGTACTAACAATAACACTTACGGTGCTCATTGAGAATTGTTTAATCTTTACTCGAATTACAAATGTAGTTTTTTGATTTTCATCTTCAATAAAATTTGATGTATAAAAAACTTAAGCATACTTAATATATTTTTGATCATTGACATTTGTGGCAATTAAAACTAAAGATGTCTATTTTCGTATGAAATACAACAGATAGTTTATTAATGCCAGGCAAGAAGTTTCTTATTATTCAACAAAAAATGATAGGTGATGTGCTCACAAGCACGGTTATCTGTGAAAAATTAAAGAATATATACCCTGATTGTATTATTCATTTTGTTGCCAATGAAAATACGCTTGCTGTTTTGGAGCATAACCCGAACATTGATAGGATAACCGTTTTTGAAAAAAAATACAAAACCAGTAAGAAAGCCTTTTATATATTTTTAAAATCACTACGAAGAGAATCGTATGATACCGTTATTGACGCTTACGGTAAACTAGAGAGCAACCTCATGTCATTGTTCTCAAGAGCTGAATATAAAATCGCTTTAGAAAAATGGTATACCCGATGGATTTATTCTCATACAATCAAAGAAAACCTTGTTCCTCAACATAATATTCCATTAGCTATTCAGAATAGGTTGAATTTACTAAGCCCGATATTGAAAGAAACCAATTCAGATATATATTTTCCAAAAATCTATTTAACAGCGGCTGAAATACAAAATGCAAAAAATGAAGTTACGGCTCTCAAAACTAGTCCTGAAGAAAAATTCATAATGATTAGTATTTTGGGTAGTAGCCCAATGAAAACATATCCGGCGGAGTACATGGCTGAAGTGCTAGACACTATTGCCTCGCATACGAACGCAAAAATTTTATTCAACTACATTCCTAATCAAAGAGAAGAAGCGTTCGTTATTTATGAAAAATGCAAGGCTGTAACTCAAAAGCAGATTGAAATAAATTTTTATGCGAATTCACTACGTGATTTTTTGTCTTTATTATCCCAATGTTCAGTACTCATTGGAAACGAAGGTGGCGCGGTAAACATGGCAAAAGCACTTCATATGCCAACCTTTTGTATATTCAGTCCGTTTATATTAAAAGGCGCTTGGCACTCTGATAGTTCACAACTTCATAAAAGTGTTCACTTACGAGACTTTAAACCGGATACTTTGAAGAACGTGGATAAAAACTACATCAAAAAAAATATTCAGAATTTATATGCAGATTTTGAACCCGCACTTTTTCAAGATTCCTTAGTCGAATTTCTAAATCACCACGCTAATTAATATTTGAAGCATTGACGTAAAATGATTGAAAAAAAGTTTGACATAGCAATAATTCTAATCAACTATAATTCTTCAGAATACACTCAAAAATGTGTTACAAGTGTTTTGAAAAGCACCAGCAAGTCTATTTCATTTCAAATAATTATAGTGGATAATGCTTCACAGAAAGAAGACTTTCAAAAGCTTAAAATATTTATTGACAATCTATCTGAAACAAACATCGAGTTACATAGAAGTAGATTCAATACTGGTTTCGGTGGTGGTAATATGCATGGCGTTCAATTTGCAAATGCCAAGTATTATCTGATTTTGAACAACGATACTTTGATGATAGATGATCCGATAAAAGCGTGTTTTACTTTTATGGAAGGACATTCAGATGCCGCTGTTTGTGGACCTCAAATTTATAATGAAAATAATGAAAAGACTGTTAGCTTTGACCACTTTACTTCTTTTGCGCGAGAGGTCTTTGGACGAAAAACTCCAGAAATTTTATTTTCGAAACCCAATAGAAAAAAGGAATATTCTAAACCTATACTTGTGGATTATGTAAACGGAAGCTTTATGTTTTTCCGAGCTATGGACTTTGATGCTGCGGGCGGTTTTGACACTAACATTTTTCTATATTTTGAGGAATGTGACCTTTGCTATCGACTGAAAAAGAAAAACAGAAAAACCTACTTTATTCCGAATGCATCCTATATGCATCATCAAGGCGCTAGTATTGACAAGGCCAAAATACCTATTGATATCAAAATCGAATTGAAAACATCTATGTTTTATGTGATACGGAAAAACTATGGGTATTTACATTATCAGTTACTGCGACTAGTTTTCATCATCCGTTACGGACTTACTTCTATCGTAAAACCAAAATACTTTAGACTATTTCATCGAATTCTTATAGGACTTCCTTTAGGGAAATCTCTGAAACAAAAACAACTTATTCACACATAATAATTGAACTTCGCTACAAAGAAAACTTATTTTTGCACTTAATTATAAGTAATAATGACGGAAGAAATCAATAAGGCAATTTCTGTATTAAATACAGACGGACTTATTCTGTATCCAACAGATACGGTTTGGGGAATTGGCTGTGATGCTACAAATGAAGAAGCAGTAAAAAAAGTGTATGCCTTAAAGCAACGAGAAGATACCAAAGCGCTTATTTGTTTAGTGGCCAATGATGCCATGTTGGAGAGACATGTTACTGAAGTACCTGAAGTGGCTTACGATATAATGGACTTGTCATTAAAACCAACAACTATTGTTTATGATGGTCCTAAAGGAATCGCTAAAAACCTAATTGCTGATGATAATACGATTGCAATTCGAGTAGCATCTGATAAATTCTGTCAATATTTAATAAACAAATTCAAAAAACCTATAGTTTCTACCTCGGCCAACATTTCTGGAAACCCTACTCCAAAGCAATTTTCTCATATCGAAGAAGGTATTTTAAAAGGTGTAGACTATATAGTAAATTTGCACCGAGACAAGGTGGCTAATGTACCTTCAGCAATCATCAAATTAAGTACTGATGGTGTGGTAAAAGTGATCAGAGAATAATGATGCAAAAGAATTTTCAAGAAGCACTTCAAGATCCGATTTTTAAAATACTTACAAAAGCCTCTAAAGATTTAAACGTTGATGCTTATGTAATTGGAGGTTTTGTGCGTGATTATATTTTACAGCGCGGTACTCCAAAAGATATAGATATCGTTGCTGTTGGTAGTGGTATAGAATTGGCAAAAAAAGTAGCATCACTTTTACCGAATCAACCCAAAGTTTCTGTATTCAAAAATTTTGGTACAGCGATGTTAAAACATGGCGATATAGAACTTGAATTCGTTGGTGCGCGACAAGAGAGTTATCACCGGGATAGCAGAAAGCCCGTTGTAGAAGATGGTACCTTAGAAGATGATCAAAACCGAAGAGATTTTACCATAAATGCTTTGGCTTTATCACTAAAGGAAAGTAGCTTTGGTGATTTAGTAGACCCTTTTGATGGCATCTCAGATCTTGAAAACAAAATTCTAAAAACACCTCTTGAGCCAGCTATAACATATTCCGACGATCCTTTAAGAATGATGCGGGCCATTCGATTTGCAACACAGCTGAAGTTTCAGATAGCTTTACCTTCTTTACAGGCTATTACAGAAAACAAAGATCGAATTGAGATTATTTCGAAAGAACGTATTGTTGATGAGCTGCACAAAATATTAGCAAGTGATGAACCTTCTATTGGTTTCTCTCTCATGCATAAAACGGGATTACTTCCTTTCATACTACCGGAGTTAGTAGCACTTCAGGGCATTGAAGAAATTGAAGGTCAAAGACACAAAGATAACTTTTGGCATACGTTAGAAGTTGTAGATAATATCTGTGAAACAACGGATGACTTATGGCTCCGCTGGGCCGCTTTGTTGCATGACATCGGAAAAGCACCGACTAAAAAATTTCATAAAAAATTAGGTTGGACGTTTCATGGCCACGAATTTGTAGGCTCAAAAATGGTCTACAAGCTTTTCAAAAGACTACGAATGCCCTTGAATGAGAAAATGAAATTTGTTCAAAAAATGGTTTTGATGAGTTCTCGACCTATTGTATTGTCTGAAGATTTTGCAACTGATTCGGCAGTTAGAAGGTTAGTTTTTGATGCAGGAAATTATGTGGATGATCTTATGACGCTATGCGAAGCAGATATTACTACGAAAAACCCTAAGAAGCAAAAAAAGTATAAGAACAACTTCAAGATAGTTCGCGAGAAAATTCAAGAAGTAGAAGAACGCGACCACGTTAGAAACTTTCAACCACCTGTTTCTGGTGAAGAAATTATGCAGACCTTCAACTTGAAACCTTCTAAAGAAATTGGCATAATTAAAGAAGCCATTAAAGAAGCAATTTTGGAAGGTGAAATCCCTAATGAGTATGAAGCTGCAAAGACACTGATGCTAAAAAAAGGCAAAGAACTCGGTCTTAGTTTAGCCTAACTAAACCTCAATTATTCTCAATTTTCTTTGCTTAGAAGAAATCTAATAACATTAAATCTGCTACTACAATCCTTTGATATGTAGGTTTTTGTAAGAATTTGTAGGAAATTTAATTCTATGTAGGAATTTTTTATATCCCCTACAAAAAAGTGCATTTCATCGATATTTTCAAGGGCAGGGACAACATTCTCTCGACAAACTACATATGTAAGCCTATTTTTGTTAAAATTTTAAGCATTTCATCGATAATTTTTTAACAACATGATGTATCTTGCATCAGCATAACATCCCCGTGTTTATGAAAAAGTATACATACTTTTTAGACCACACCAAACTAATTCAATTGATACAGGCCAAACTTGCTCCTGTTCAAATTTCAGTTTTACTAGAAAAAAAATTAACTACTTCAACCATGAAAAATTTTACTTTTTTCTCAAAGTCCCTTTTGAGTATTTTTTTGCTTTTGGGGCTATTTTCAATTCAAACTCTTAGTGCTCAAGATTCTGATAACGACGGAGTTATTGATGTTCTAGAGGACCTAATTACTCAAACTGATTCTGATCCTTATGCAAATAGCCTAGATTTTGATAGTGATGATGATGGTATAAGTGATAGTATTGAATATGGCGTTGATGTTTCATCGGTGAACTTTGCCCTTGATGCAGATGCAGATGGTATACCAGACGCCATGGATTCATCAGGAGGCGGAATTGACGCCAATGGAAATGGAGTCTTAGATAGCTTTGATCCCGTTGATACTGATGGTGATGGAGTTGTAGATATGGTAGACCTTGACAGTGATAATGATGGTATTTACGATGTAGTCGAAGCAGGTTTTGGTGCAAATGACACGAACAATGATGGTCGTGTTTCATCTACACCAGTAACAGATCTTAACGGAAACGGTCAAGTAGATGGCTTTGAAGGACAAACACCACCTAACACAATAACAGGTACACCTGCTAACTTCATCAATACGGATAGCGATGGTGATGGCTGTGCCGACGCTCTTGAGGCAGCAGGCAATTCTATACTCGAAAGTTTGGAAGCTGACGGCAGTATAAGTGGTATGGTTGATACAAATGGGTTTCCAAATCTTGCTCCATCAACCGGCATACCGCTTACACCTGCGGTAACAGATGGCTTAGATAAAAGCGTATGCGATACCTTTTTAGATTCTGATAATGACAGAGTAAGAGACGAGGTTGATTTAGATGATGACAATGATGGTATTCCTGATTTTGATGAATGCCTTTTCAATTCAGTCATCTTAGGCCCCTTTCTCGACACAAATACCAGTTTTGACTTTACGGGAACTGGAGGTACAGGTCCTGCAACATTCAATTCAATAACGCATCAAGGTGTTCAATATTCAAACTTTGTAGTACCAGATGGGTACGCTGAAAATTTTGCAACTACAAATCAAGCCCATGTATACGAAGTAAATAATAATGTAGACGGAAATACGGGCGGTACGGCTGGAAATAATATCTCAAATCCGGCATGGAATAGTATTATTTTACCTGCTTTTCAGTCAAACGATTTCAACTACTTTCAAAAACAAGACGGTGGTATTACTGCAACCGACTATTATACCTTAAACTATAATACGCCTATAATAATTACAGGTGATTCATTCATTCTAATTTCTGAACGAGGTGGTAATAATAACACCACCATAGAAGCTTATGACGTCAATGGAAATTCATTAGGTTCACAAATAGTTTTGGCAGCCAGTTCTGCTAACTATCTTCCTACAGGAACAACAGCTTCAAATGGACAAGAAATACGGATAGCTGTATACGCGCTTACCGACCTTGGTGCTCCCGGACAAAACATATCAAGCCTTAGAATGATTTCAGCGGGCGCAACTGGTGATGGCCCCGATGGGAAAGTATTTATTGTAGCAAATAATCCTGTTTGTCCTGATTCCGATGGTGATGGTATACCTAATCAATTTGATTTAGACAGTGATAATGACGGAATTGCCGATGTGATTGAATCCGGTGGAATTGATGCTGACATGGATGGGCGAGCAGATGATGATGACAATAACGGAAACAACGCAGGAAGCAATGGTATTCCTAGTACAGCAGGTACTGGAGCAAATCCGCCGAATTCGGATGGCAATGCGAACGATCTTCCAGATTATCTAGATATAGATGCTGATGATGATGGTATTCCTGATAATGTTGAAGGGCAACCAACAGCTACCTACCAACCCCCTAGTGGAATTGGAACCGGCATGACTGATGCCAATATGAACGGACTTGACGACAACTATGAGAACGGGGCCTTAATAGGTATCAACCCTGAGAATACCGATTTAATGGATAATCCAGATTATACAGATGATGATAGTGATAATGATACCATTTTAGACATCGTTGAAAATGGTGATACTGACAACGTAATATCTAATGTAGATACGGATGGTGATGGCCTTGATGATGCATTTGATGACAATGATGATTCAGCAATAGCAGGTTCGACTGTAAATGACGGAATTAACCCTCCAAATGCCTCAAATCTTGGCGATGAAGATAATGATTTAGCCACAGGTGGTGATGTAGATTATCGTGATGGACCTGATAATGACTCCGATGGTGACGGCATTACTGACGATGTAGATTTAGATGACGATAATGATGGAATTCCTGACACGGTAGAAGGTACTGGAGATACCGATAACGATGGTATTCCTGATTACTTAGATCTTGATTCAGATAACGATGGTATTCCAGATATTGTAGAAGCAGGAGGAACTGACGCTAATAGGGATGGTCAAATAGATTATCCAACACCTGGTGATCCAATGTCAATGAATGATTCCAATATGGATGGCTTGGATGATGGCGTTGCTGCCTCTCCCCTTCCAGATACCGATTCTGATGGTGACGGATTAGTTGACCGATTAGATCTTGACTCTGACAATGATGGTATTGCCGATATCATTGAAGCTGGCGGTACAGATGCAAATGGAGATGGCCAAGTAGATTATGCTACGCCTGGCGACCCGATGACTATGGCTGATGTTGATGGAGATGGTTTTATCGATACCATTGATACAGATGACAACACTGTAGCCGGTGTTGGTGATGGCGGTACAGCTTTGCCAGATACAGATACAGATGGTCCAGGAAGACCAAACAGAGTAGATCTTGATTCTGACAATGACGGTATTTATGATGTTGTTGAATCTGGTGGAACTGACGCTGATGGTGACGGTAGAGCAGATGATGATGATGATAACGTTGATAATACGGGAAGTAATGGTATTCCGACTTCAGCTGGAGGTGGAAATATTCCAACGGATACTGGTGCAGATGGTACACCAGATTATACAAATCTTGATAGTGACGGTGACGGCTGTAGCGATGCCAATGAAGCTTACCAAAATGCAAATGCTGATGGTGGAGACAACGGAGTATATGGTCTTGGAATTCCGACGACAAATGTAATTGGTCTTGTTGAAGCAGCAACCTATGATACTGGTGCTGTAGCCGCAGTTACAGATGCGACAGATGCAACTGCTTGTATAGTTCTAGATGCTGATGGCGATGGTGTTTTGGATACTCAAGAAATTGCGGACGGTACAGATCCTAATGATCCTTGTGATTTTGTTATTGCCAGTATTACTGAAGTACAAGGTGGTGATTGGTTACTAGCAGATTGTGATGGTGACGGTGTAACGAATGAACAAGAAGTTGCCGATGGCACAAACCCAGAAGACCCTTGTGACTTTAATGCAGACAATGTTACCCTAGAACTATCTGGCGATTATTTAATCTCCGATTGTGATGGAGATGGGGTTACAAATGGTACTGAAATTACAGATGGTACTGATCCTGAAGATCCATGCGACTTCTTAGAAGCAAGTGTAACCTTAGACCGATCAGGTGATTGGTTGACGGCCGATTGTGATGGTGATATGATTCCGAACGATCAAGAGAATACAGACGGAACCGATCCAGATGATCCTTGTAGTAACATTGGTGGAAATCCACCGCCTGAAGCGAATTGTGATACAGATTTATCTATCGAAACTGATTTGGTTAACCCAGGTGTTAATGGAGGTGTATTCCAAATTAATAATATTGAATTATTCCCAAATAACACCGTTAGAATTTATAACCGTTGGGGTATTCTTGTATTTGAAACTGAAGGATATGATAATAATAGTAGAGCCTTCAGAGGAATCTCAAATGGAAGAGCTACTGTTAATGCAGAGAATGAACTTCCTGTAGGCATATACTTCTATATCATAGAATATGTAGATGAAGGAACATCAAAAGTTCTTGACGGATACTTATACGTAAACAGATAATCCATACCCTCAACCATAAAAGTAAACTCGATAATCATGAAAAAATTCATAATAACATTAGTTTTCCTAACTACCTCGGTATGGGGAGTAATGGCACAACAAGATGCTCAGTACACGCAGTATATGTACAACACCTTGGCTGTTAACCCGGCTTACGCAGGATCTAGGGGCGTTTTAAGTATCAATGCACTTCATAGATCACAATGGGTTGGTCTAGATGGTGCACCGACCACACAAACCGTTAATTTCAACACACCTGTTTCAGAAAGGTTAGGTGTGGGTCTTTCTATTGTAAATGATAGAATTGGTAATGGAACCAATCAAGACACCTATTTTGATGCTGTAGCTTCTTACACTATTCCTACTTCAAAAACAGGAAAATTATCCTTTGGAATAAAAGCTGGAGGTCATGCATTAAATATTGATTTTAATCGTCTTCAAAATTACAATAATGAAGCGGGTACTGTAGGTCTTAGCAATATTGATAAAAAATTCTCTCCGAATTTCGGTGCTGGTATTTACTATCACACAGATACGTTTTACGCGGGACTTTCAGTTCCCAATTTTCTAAAAACTGAGCATTTTGATAATAGCACTGCGAGTCTAGCTGAAGAGCGTATGAATTTCTATTTCATTACTGGTTATGTATTTGATTTAAATCCGAATTTGAAGTTTAAGCCTGCGGCTTTAGTTAAAGCAGTTAGTGGAGCACCTTTACAAATTGATGTTTCTGCAAATTTCATGCTAAGTGAAAAATTTACTTTAGGAGCTGCCTACAGATGGGATGCCGCTTTCAGTGGTCTATTCGGTTTTCAGATCACTGACCAGTTCATGATTGGTTTGGCTTATGACAAAGAAACAACCGAGTTGGGTAATACAACTTTTAATGACGGTTCTTTCGAAGTACTGCTTCGATACGAGTTCCGTGCGAAGTACAAAAACGTAATAGCACCTAGATTCTTTTAAACTATACTGAGATGAATAAAAAATTAAGATATATTTTATGTGGTTCACTAATGGTTTGTACCCTAGTAACTGCTCAGGACAAGAAAACAAAAAAAGCAAAAGAGAGCTTTGAAAACTATTCTTATGCTCCTGCAATAGAGAGTTACGAGAATTTAGTAGATAAAGGGTACTCTGAAGAAGATATCTTTAAAAATTTAGGAGACGCAAACTACCAAAACGCGAACTACGGAGAAGCGGCCAATTGGTATAGTAAGCTTTTTGCTATGGAAGGTATTACGTTAGATACAGATTATATGTATCGCTATGCACAATCTTTAAAATCTTCAAAAGAGTATGAAGCTTCTGACGTTTGGATGCAAAAATATCAGGCTGCTAAACAAGCCGATGTTCGTGCCAAAAAGATTGCTGACAATCCAGATTATATGAAGAAGATTGAAAACAATTCAGGGCGATATGATGTGAAAACCTTATCCTTAAACTCGATGGCGTCTGATTTTGCTCCTGCTTTCAAAGGTGAGCAATTGGTGTTTTCTACAGCAAGAGATAGCGGTACCGTTTCAAGAAACATCCATACATGGAATAACAAACCTTTTACTAATCTTTATGCAGCGTCCTCATCAGGGAATGGTGATTTCGGACCAGCAACTAAGTTATCTTCTCTGAATAAGAAAACTCATGAAACTTCAGCAGTTTTCACAAAGGATGGTTCTACAGTTTACTTTACTAGAAACAATTCTGAAAATGGAAATTTTTCTAGGGATAAAGACGGTGTAAGTAGATTAAAAATTTACCGTGCCAATCTGAGTAATGGCGAGTGGACGAACATTGTGGAGTTGCCATTTAATGGAGATGACTATTCAACTGCGCATCCAGCATTGAGCCCTGATGAACGCAAATTGTACTTTGCATCCGATATGGAAGGAACAATAGGTGCATCTGATATATTTGTTGTTGACCTTAACGAAGATGGTAGCATTGGAGCTCCTAAAAATTTAGGTAATGTAATTAATACCGAAGCTAGAGAGACTTTTCCTTTTGTCAGTGCCTCAAACGCACTGTATTTTGCATCTGACGGACATCCAGGTCTTGGAGGGTTAGACGTTTTTGCCACTAAGATTGAGGATATGGACAACCTTTATGTTGTAAATGTTGGCAAATCTGTAAACAGTGAACAAGACGACTTTTCGTTTATAATCAATGAAGAAACTAAAAAAGGATATTTCGCTTCAAATAGAGATGGTGGCGTAGGTAGTGATGACATTTACGGATTCACTGAAACCGAAGAAATTGACCTTACCTGCAACACAATGGTTGAAGGAATGGTTAAAGACAAAGAAACAGGTGGACCATTAGCTGGTGCAAAAGTTGCCATTTTCAATAGCGCTAATGAGTTAGTTTCAGAAACCATTTCTGGAGACGATGGTTCTTTTTCTCTAGAAGGAGATTGTAGAGATGGAGATTATAAATTAGTCGCTTCTAAAGATGAGTATGACAATGGAGATAAAATGTTTGCCGTAGTTAGTGCAAATGATACTTCTGGTGTTGAAATAGCTCTAGAGAAAACAATTAAAAGAGCACCTGTAGGTACCGACTTAGTTGACTTCTTATCATTGAAACCTGTCTACTTTGATTTAGACAAAGCTGACATTCGACCAGATGCTTCAGCAACTATTTTAAAAGTGATCGAGTATATGAATCATTTTCCTGATATCAAGATTCAGATTCAATCGCATACAGATACAAAAGCGGGCACAAGGTATAACGAGAAATTGTCTCAAAGACGTGCAGACAATACCGTGGCTTACTTAATTTCAAACAAAATGGACGAATCTCGTGTTTCGGCCGTAGGTTTTGGTGAAACTAAGTTGGCAAATGACTGTACCGATTGGGCAAAGTGTACCCCAGAAAAGAACGAAGAAAATAGACGATCTGAATTTATCGTAATGGAATAAGACAACAACCAATCAATCCTTTAAAAAATGCTGTTCGTAATGAACGGCATTTTTTGTTACAAGATATCATTGGAGAACCCAAAATAAAGTTTTCAACTCTATATTTTCTTAGCTAAGAATGGTAATTTTGCAGAACAATTTCTACCGTTCGAAATGCAGAAAAACTTTCGTAAAATTGCCAAAGTCTCACTAGTTCTAGTCTACCTAGTAATTGTGGCGGGTGCAATTGTGCGGGTAACCGGAAGTGGTATGGGTTGCCCCGATTGGCCAAAATGTTTTGGTTACTACATTCCACCTACTGACATTTCTGAAATACAATGGACTCCAGACAAAGAATTCAAAAAAGGGCAAATTGTAATTCTCAAAGAAGAACTGCAAGTCGCTACCGAAGATTTCAAATCATCGGCAAGTTATAACCCAAAAAATTGGGAAGCTTATACCAAACATGAATATGCCACCTTTAACCCATGGCATACCTGGATCGAGTACATCAATAGATTGGTAACCGTTGTTTTGGGCCTACCGATGTTGCTATTGTTCTTTCTATCATTTTGGCTTTTCAAAAAAGACAAAGTAATTACAGTAGTAACTATATTGACGCTTGTCGTTCTAGGCATTCAGGCAGTGCTGGGCAAGCTAGTGGTTGATACCAATCTCAAGCCTACCATGATTTCTGTGCATATGATTATTGCATTGGTGATCATGGCTATGTTGATCTATTTAATTCATAGAACAGGTAAGCAATCAGAAAGAATCAAATTTGATCAAAAAGTTTTGTCTTTACTGCTTGTTGCTTTTGTTTTTAGTTTCATACAGATTATAATGGGCATTCAAGTGCGTCAGTTTGTAGATTTGCAAATAGACGTTTTAGGTGAAAACATGCAGAATAAATGGTTGCAAAGTCCGACGCTATCTTTTTATTTACATCGTTCTTTTTCGATCGCAGTAGTACTATTGAATCTTTTTATTGGGTATCGCATCTATAAATTTAATTTAGGTTATACAAAGATCAAATGGGTTTTGATTATTCTCTTAATAGAGGTAGTTTCTGGCATGGCCATGTATTATTTAAGTTTCCCATTTGCTAGTCAGCCGATACACCTTGTATTGGCCTCCCTCCTATTCGGTATTCAGTTCTATTTGATTTTGGAAGCATTAAAATCTAAAAGAAGTCGCAAAACTTTGTAACTTTGTCCTCCCACAAAAAGAAACACTAATGATTTACAAAGTGCGCATTATCTTAGATGCGAAGGACGATATTTTTCGAGATATCGAAATCGACGCTAGCAATTCTATGGAAGAATTCCATAATGCAATAGCGCAGGCTTTTGGTTTTTTGGGTAATGAAATGGCTTCCTTTTATACTTGTGATGAAGAATGGATACAAGATGAAGAAATTGCACTTTTCGATATGAGTGAGAGTGGTTCTGATGTTCGTTTGATGAATGAGACATTTTTAGAGGATGTTTTAAGCGAGAACAACCCAAAACTTATTTATGTCTATGATTTTTTAAATATGTGGACTTTCTTTGTCGAGCTTGCCGACATCGTTGAAAACGTAGCTGGAGTATCTTATCCTAATCTTCTTTTTAGCTTCGGAGAGTTACCAGAAACTCCCCCTGAAAAGAATTTTAAAGCGGAACGTGCTGATGATTTCGATTTTGATGATACGCTAGAAAATTATGATGATCTAGATTTTGATGAAAATTGGAATTGACATTAGTTTTAATTACTTGTCTTTCAGAGCACTTTCAATAAACTATAAATAGAACTTACAAATCAAAAGATTCTGGCCTTTACTGAAACGAGTTCAGGGCAGGCGCCAGAATGACAATAAATAAACTATTCAATGATAAACCTGTATTCTACCCAAATCGAAAGTATTTCATTACATCGTGTAGGCAACAAAAATAAGAGTGAAGGAATTTTCCTTTCTGAGGAGCCTTTTAACTTAAACGATGAAACTACAGGTTTACTTAAAGAGTATTTCTTTAAGCCTTTCCGAGAAAAAGAAGAGAATTACTTCAAGTTAGCCAATGAAGTTGATGTTGAGTTTAATGAATTGTATAAAATTGCAGCCGAAATTTTTGATGAACCTTCTTCTGCCCATTTAAACTCTAAAAAGATTGCTACACATTTATTTGAACAATCAAACCATCCGCATATAAAAAGCGGTGAAGTTTATGTTGGGTATTTAACTGGAGTGCTACTTGATAATGTAAAAGTAGATGCGATCGGAATATTCAAAAGCGAATTAAAACACGATTTTTTACAATTCGAAGAAACAGGAAGCAATCTGAACATCCTTGTTCAGCAAGGCATTAACATCAATAAACTTGATAAAGGATGTCTTATTTTTAATGTCGATAAAGAAGAAGGCTACAAGGTACTTTCAGTAGACAGCAATCGCTACGACGCCAAATATTGGCTAGAAAATTTCTTGGGAGCCGAGCCACTTTCCGACGATAATTTTAAAACCAAAAACTATTTAAAATTCTGTCAAAATTTCGCTAAAGATGTAGTTCTTCCTGCAGAAGACAAACAACAAGAAGTATTATTCATGAATCGCGCTGTAAATCATTTTGCGAAGAATGATGAATTTGAAGAGAGCAGCTTCTTAACCGAGGTAATGGAAAACCCAGAGTTAATTCCCGAATTCAAGCATTATAAGGTCGAGAAAGGCCCGAAATATAGTATTGAGGACGTTTCAAACTTCGATATTGCCAATAAAGCAGTTTCTGATGCAAGAAAGAAAATAAAGAATGTTATCAGCCTAGATACCAACATTCAAATTAAGATGGATTTCATTAATCCGGAATCTGCTGAAAAATTCGTTGAAAAAGGCTGGGATGAGGAAAAACAGATGTATTACTATCTAGTGTATTTCAATAAGGAGCAGAAAAGTTAAAGCCTCATAGGTTTATTTTGTTTTCAATAATCTGCTTCATACTCACATTCTCGTAATTCCGTTTTACAAAATCAAGGGCAAGGGTTAGAATTTCTCCCATGTTTTTGCATTGTTTGAATTTCATGTCTAAAATAAAAGCTTGAATTTCAGAACGTAACATTTCTACGTGTTTGTCAATTGAGATACGATCTTCTCTA
Source organism: Maribacter taeanensis (assembly GCF_047345145.1). Taxonomy (NCBI): domain Bacteria; kingdom Pseudomonadati; phylum Bacteroidota; class Flavobacteriia; order Flavobacteriales; family Flavobacteriaceae; genus Maribacter; species Maribacter taeanensis. The sequence continues at coordinate 104,026 of NZ_JBLFER010000006.1, read as the reverse complement.
CAGATATCTATCAATTGTTCAATTCTATCTTCTGAACTAATGATACGTTTTGCAACGATAGACCGCTCTTCTACCTTATATTGATCAACTGAATATTTCTGAAGCTTCTCTCGTACCAATTCTACCATCAAAAAATTCTCCTTAAAAAACTGAGGACGATACACTTTAAGTTTTCCTTCAAAACTTTGTTGATCAAAATCAATCGCTCGAATTTTATAAACCACATGATCAAAATCATGGGTAGGAACAATTACATAATTATAAGAACGCATATCACCTAAAAGCCGAATCATGCAGCGTTCATTAAATTTCACAAACTCCTTTGCCAACTGTGCTTTTTCAGATTCTGTGCATTTTGGAAGCATTTCTTTGATAAAAACATCTCCGGGTATTCCTGCAATATGTTCCTCAATCAGAGTGTCTTTATAAACCAAAAAATTGAGATTATAAGGGGAAAGCATGTGCTCTAATTCGAGTCCATATACTCGCGATGCATCTGCCTTTTTCACATAGAAATAGGTGAAATTGTCATTGAGAATATTTCGAATTTTTATTCGAAAAGGCTTAGAGTTTCCAAAGGTGCAGTAGTCAACGGCATCTACATTTAAGTATTCCATAATGCGATCGCTTCCATCAGAATGTAAAATTGAATACACCTTTTTTAAACTGACATCTATTTCTTTTCGCTCGTGATCTTCATAATACACCCGCACCCAAAGTGTATCTTCATCATGCTCATCATAAACCACCACCGAACCTGCAAAACGTAATAAGTCATCGTAGAAAATTGGAATCTCTATTTTCCGATTATAATGATCCAAATAGGCATCTAACTTACCACTCACTGGATAAGCAGGCTTCTTCTTTGACATCAACTTTTCATCTGCCATTTTTTACATCAATTTTAATTTCCTTTTAACCGATATGTGAGGATTTATGTGATTTTTTTATACTTAAAAGATGTTTTTTCCTACAAAAACATATCGTATAGGTACCGGTGAACAGCTAGTTTCCTTCCACAATTTACACAATTCTTGACGTTACCAACACTACTCTGGCCTTTTACAACATATTATTGCCTATATCTGTAGCTTATGTTTTTTTTGAAGTTGGATCAGATGCATCCATCCCAAATAAAACCTAACTAAAATGATTCGGAAATTACTTTTTTTTCTATTAGTAATTGGAGTTACAGTCTCGGTAAAAGCTCAATTGAGTGATCTTCATTATTTACCGCCTTTGAAACAGGGTCAAAACAATGCAGGTATACGCCAACAAGCAGTATACTTATCAACGCCTGAGCCCACACCGTTTACGGTAAATGTTTACCGAGGAACGAATAACACGCCTATTGACACCTTCACATTATCAAATGTAAATCCTGAGGTATTCACCATGTCTAATGGTGATAACAATATCATATTGGTCAACAATGCCAATACCGGTATTGTCTTAAATAATAGTGGACTTCGTTTTGAAGCTCCAAGTGGCAACCGCTTTTACGTTAACTACCGAGGCAGTAGTAGTGCTCAATCGGCTTCATTGACCTCAAAAGGTAGGGCAGCAATGGGTACCAGATTTAAATGGGGAGGTGTACCAAATAGAGGTTCGCATTCTTCTAAATCAAATACGCTTGGTATTATGGCAACCGAAGATAATACTGTCGTTAACCTATTTGGTTACGATCCTGGTTGTGAGTTCAGAGTAGGCAATAATAGAGCAGGTATTACGGCGAATACACATCAAATCACTCTTGATGCCAATGAATCATTCGTTTATGAAACTTACATCGGTACAGCACCAACGCAAGCGCATGAAGATGGTTGGATCGGAGCATCAATAGTATCTGATAAGAACATTGTAATAAGTAATGGTTCAATGAACTATGGCCGAGTTATAGGTTCGAGTAACCGTGATGCTGGTATCGATCAGCCGGTTCCAGAAAATCGTTTGGGTAAGGAATATGTTTTTGTACGTGGAAATGGTGGCACTAATGGCAATACGGAGTTTCCCCTAATAATAGCTATTGCTGACAATACTCAGATTCGTATCAATGGCTCTGCTACGCCTATTGCAACGATTAATAACGGCGAATATTTTCAAGTACCTGGTAATTTGTACTCGGGTAATTCCGCTGGTGCAAACATGTTGATAGAAACCTCTAAAGACGTTTATGCTTATCAATGTATGGCTGGAGATCCAAATAGGGATTATACCCAAGGTTTGAATTTCGTTGCCCCCGTGAACTGCCTTTTACCAGACGTTATGGATAATATTCCGGATATCCGGAATATGGCCGGTACTCCTGTTACTGGTGGTATGACTATCATCGCAGCCGTAAATACTCCTGATGCTAATATTGTTGTCACGGATGGTAACGGTCCAGTATCCCTGCCAGCTTCTAATCCAGTTGCCGGTTCAATCAATTGGAAAACATTTTATATTCCCAATCTAAATGGTAATGTCAGCGTACAATCAACAGGGCCAATGGCCGTTGGATTTTTTGGTTCCAACTCTGCCAGAGGGGTTGCCGGCTATTTTTCAGGCTTTGATACCGTACCCGAGGTATCACTTGAAATCAGAGGTGGTACTGGCTGTTTTGTGGGTTCTGAAATTTACGAGGCAACAAATAGTAATTTTGATGCTTTTCAATGGTTCAAAAATGATCAGATAGTGCCTGGCGCCAATAGTCCGAGTTATGCCCCTGAAGGAGCTGGCGAATACTTTTTAAGAGGAACTAAGGGCCCTTGTACATACGATAGCAATTCTATTCTAGGCCTCTATTGCAAACCTGACATTCATATTGAAAAGACAGTAGATAAGGCAGAAATCAATGAAGGTGAAACCGCGATCTTCACCATTAGAATACAAAACTGGGGTGTAGGTCCTCTGACCAACCTTCTGGTGACAGACAATATTCCTACTGGTTTATCCTTGGTTTCAAACTTTACGTTAAAAGGCTCCTTTGTCGGAAATACATGGAATATAGGTACACTAGATGGTGGCGAAGTTGCCCAATTACAGCTAGAAGTTCAAGCCGATGAAATCGATACCTTACCCCTACTAAGCTTAACAAATACCGTAACCCACACACAGGATCAAACTGATACGAACCTGACAGAAGATACGCCTTCGGCACATATTATTGTTCATAATGACTATGACAATGATGGCGTGATTGATATTGTTGATTTAGATGATGATAATGATGGTGTTTATGATGAAGTAGAATGTGAGAACCTATCTTTTACTATTTCCGGAGGGAATGCGCATACTAGTAGTTTGACAAGTGCAGAAAATTATTTTATACTTGATATTTTTAGTTTAGATAATTCTTTCAACATACAAATCAACGGTACCGATTTAGCCGGCGAAATTCAATTTCAAGCTGCAGCAGGTAATTTTGCAAGATTTTTGGACGGCTCCGGATATGGTGAAAATGGAATTCCGCAAATATATACCTTGAGTGGATCCCCTGAAAGTCCTTTACTTCGAGTGGTAGTAGATGAATCAGGCCAATTTCAATTATACGGATCAAGAATTTCAAACGGTCCGTTAGAACCCATGAGATTAACCACACCAGCAACGACTTTTAATTGGAATACGTCTGGAAATAACGATGTAAGTATAAATCAGATTGTTAGTGGTCCTACAAATATGAGTGGAGTTCTACTAACAGCAGGTTGCGACACGGATACTGATGGAATAGCAAATCATTTAGATTTAGATAGTGATGGCGATGGCTGTAGTGATGCGAACGAATTTTATAAAGAAGAAACTGCTGATGGAGGTGATGGTGGTGAATACGGCACAGGTGTTCCCGTCGTTGACTCAAATGATGGTACCGTCAACGCGGCATCATATGTTCAAGTTTTGGCTCCAGAAATCTTACTAGGTAACACTACAGAAGATCTTGGTGGTACAATGGATATTAATGGTCAGGCTGTTGATCTAGGAGATAGTTTTGAGTATGTCTTACGTTTTCAAAATACGGGTGATGATAATGCAACCAGTTATTCTATTCGAAATATACTCCCCAACAACATTACCTTGGACAATATAGAAGTTCCTGATGGTTCAAATATTACCTCGTCGCATGATATAAATACAAACATCGTGATCTTTACTATTCCTGATAATTTAGTAGAGATAGGAGACCCTGAATACACTATTAGAATAACCGTCACACTAGCGTCAAACTGCTCTGATTTTGTAGATGCTTGTTCTTCAGAATTGGAAAATACCGCTTACTCCACATATCAAGGTGTATTGAATACTAATGTATTTACAGATGAAAACGGTTCAAACTCTATTACGGCTTGTCCAAGAACTCCTGAGGTTGCTAGAAACTCTATATTGACTGGTCTTACAGATTGTAATTTACCAAGAACGGCACAGCTTTGTAACGACGATATTACCCTAACCGCTGGTCTTGGTTTTGCCAATTATAATTGGGTTCTAGACACCAACGGCGATGGAAATGTAGATTCGGGTGATACTGTATTAAGCAATGGTAGTTCAAATACATTAACCGTTACTTCAATTGGCAATTATATTGTTGAAAAATCAGGGAATGGCACCTGTCCAGATTTAATCGAACGTATAGAAGTTGTGCGCTACGGCACAACGCAGACCAACCCCATAATTGATTATTTTAATCAAGTAAACAATGATACTGACCCAGATAATGATTTACAAGGTGAGATTGTTACCTGTACAATTGATCAGGCTAGTTTACCTGAAATATTTTTATGTGGTGAAAACGATGAAGCAACCATACAACTAAGTATCACTGATGCTGATAGTATTGAATGGCAAAAACTTGATGAGGGTAGTTGTAGCGGAACCTCTAATAACCCTGAAAATTGTGCGAATCTAAATGGCACTTGTACATGGGATACGGTCTCTAACCTTTCAAACTATACTATAACTGACAGCGGCGAATATAGATTGATTATCAATTATCCTGGTGGATGTGTAAGTCGTTTCTACTTTAATGCTTTCAAAAACAATTTACCGATAAATGTTGCGACGCCAATCGATATCCTATGTAATACACCTGGTAATATTAGAGTCTTGAATCTAGGTGCTGATTACGGCTTTCAATTAGTAGATGCTACCAATAGCAACATAATCATTCCTTTTTCAGATAACAACGGTCCTAATTTTGATATTACAACTAGCGGTACTTATAAAGTTCAGGTCACTCAATTGCATCCTATGGATGGTTCTCCTGAAGCGGGTACAGTCATAGTTGGTGCTTGTATTTTTGAAACTGAGGATATTGGTATTCAAGAACAAGTATTTGACGTAGCACTTACAACAACACAAGCAGATTGTAACCAATTAGGAACGATTACCGTACAAGCACTTAATGCACGCCCTAATTATAACTATGAGCTTCGTTTTCTAGACGGTAGCAACGGAGGTCTTGGTGCAGACGCCGGTAAGCAGCTTGCCGTGAACGACAACACCCATACATTTTCAAATCTTTTGCCTGGAAATTATAATGTGATAACCACTACACAAGATGGCTGTTCGGAATCTAATCCTATCACAGTAACAGAAATACCCGAACTAACTTTATTAGCTGTTACTTCTGAAAATATAACCTGTAGACCTGGTATTGTAAATTTGACACCCGACGGTGGTTTACCTAGCCCCGATTACGAAATGGCGATATGGAGCATAGACGGTAACACATCATATACAAATGAAACTGATGTACCAGATTCGGAATATCAAACCACAGCAAGTTTTCTATTTGGAGATTCTGGAAACCCCAATAGAGCGGGTGACTATGTTTTTATTGTTAGAGACGGTAACGGATGTTATGCGAAGTCAGCTTCTGTTCCGGTACTAGACTTAGGTACCATAACAATTTCGGCTGATAACTCTGAAATAGTTTGTGCTGATAGCTCCACCGCTTCATTAACCGTTTCTGCTTCAGGTGGTAATGCTCCTTATCAATATAGTTTAGACGGTGGAATCAACTACCAGAATACCAATACGTTTGTGAACTTACCTGCTGGTTTCTATACTATTACCGTAATGGATTCAAGCGGTGTGCCAGGATCAGGGTGTGTTGAAACTTTTGATCATGAAATCGAACAGCCTTTTCGATTAACCTCATCGGCGACCATTCTTGAAGATGCATCGTGTAATCCCGCTGGTGCCTTAGTGAAAATTATCAATACCAATGGCGGTAAAACGCCCTATGAATATAGCTTCAATGGAGGTACTTTTAGTGGGGTTGACGAACAAAATTTACTTCCAGGAACCCATAATTTCACGGTTAGAGATGCCCTAGGTTGTACTTTTGATATGGATTTAACGGTTCCAACAAGTACTACCGATCCAACTTTTTCAAGCTCAGTCGACTACAATTGTATTGGCGAGGGAGAGATTACGATTATACCATCAAATAATACTAATTTCAACTATAACTATTCTTTGAATGGCACCGCAAATACCCCAGCGGATAATAATGTATTTAATAACGTAGCTGATGGATCACATACGATTACAATTGGCTACTCAAATACCACTACACCTGATCAAAGCACCTTATTCTTAGAGAATTTTGGCGCGGGACCCAATACTCAAATTGCGGAAATAGGTCCGGATTATTGTTATGAACCGCAAGATGGATCATTAGTAAATTGTAATCGAGGTCCGGCTGGCATCTTAGTAAATGGTGAATATACTGTTACCAACTTGGTGACCAATCCAATTTCATCATTGACTAGTCCGCAAGACCATAGTGGGCTAACGGATGGTAGGTTCTTGGCAATCGATATTAGTACATTCTCTGATACAGGTAATGAAGTACTCAATTCAGTGTTATGGAGACGAGAAAATATTGAAGTATCACAAAATAGAGAAGTTACGCTTAGTTTCTGGGCTTATAATCTTAAAAACGTAACGGGAACAGGCAATAATCCTGAAGTTTTAGTTGAAATTTTTGATAACCTCGGAGCGCTGATTCATAGCGAAGTAACGCCAGAAATACCGAAAAATAATAACGACATAGATTGGCATCCACGTACTATTACATTTGACCCGGGTGTCAGCACTAGCATCGATATTGTTTTTAGATCGAACGTAAATAGTAACGATGGTAATGATTTGATTTTAGATGATATTTCAGCCTCACAAGACCTTGAAATCTGCGAAAAAACTACAGATATCCCTGTTATTGTCGAAGACAATAAGGAGTTCTCAGCAAATATATTGGGTACTAACGATCCTAACTGTAATGGTGGTTCAGATGGTTCTATTCGTTTTGAAGTGTTGAACTTTGATCTTGCAGAAGGTTTTCAATATTCTATAAATGGAAGTACGCCAACAATTTCAATGGTCTCAGAAGTGACAACTAGTGCTCCATTAACCGCTGGTTCTTATACGGTTCTGATAGAAAAGCTTCCGCTTACTACAGTATGTACGACTGATTTTACGGTAACCTTAGGTGAACCTACTCCAATTATGCCTTCGTTGACTCAAACTGCACCGTATACTTGTTTCAATACGGGAGGCACGTTAAGAGCATCAGCAACAGGTGGTACGCCAGGCTATGAATATCAACTGGAAAATACCGCAGGTATTGTAATTAGAGCATATCAAACCAATACCGATTTTGTTAACGTACCTGAAGGTGACTATTTCGTACGAGTTCAAAATATCGGTAGTAATAAGTGTCCAGTGCTATCAAGCACTCCCGTAAGAATTGACCGTTATGAAGATATTGACTTTGACTTAAGCACCATATGTTATGATGGTCTTAACAATGGTACTATAACTGTTACCGTTAATACAGGTAATGGTGGTTATCTATTCAGACGAGATGGTCTTGGTTGGGAGAGTCCAAATTCAGCTACTCCCACAAGCTATACTTTTACAGGATTATCGGAAGGGGATTATGACATTGAAGTAAGCGATGCTTACGGATGTCTTTCAATTATTAAACCCATTTCTATCGTAGAGACTTTGACAGCAACAATAGCTACTGTTGATGCAAGTACTTGTGCCGATGGTAGTATTACTGTGAATGCCAATGGTGGAGACGGCAATTATGTGTATGCATTTGTACCTACAAGTGATACTTTAGATGACAGTGATTTCGGAACCTCAAATACCCATGCGGTCACAACTGCAAACACCGGCGATTACAACGTATATGTGCGTGACAATGGTGGTATCGACCCTAGGTGTGAATACCAAAATACGGCAACGATTCAAAATGCACCAGTTTTGGCTTTTGATGCCCCACCTACAGATGCAATTTGTTTTGGAGAATTTGGAAGCATTACAGTAACCATAACTTCTGGTAGAGCACCATATACTTATCAATTGATTGATACCGATAATGGTGTTTCAGATGAGATTCAAAACTCTGTAGTGGGTACTACAAGAACCTATTTTAATTTGCTTGCTGGAAATTATGATGTTATCGTTACGGATGCTCTTGGTTGTTCGGTTAGTGATTTAGCCGTTACAATTTCACAGCCTGAGGAATTAACGGCTACTATTTCAGGAATTACACCAGCAGATTGTACAGGAGATCTTAATGATTTTGGTTTACGTTTTACAGCATATCCTACCACATTAGGCGATATTGAGTTTAGTTCTGATGGCGGTACAACATGGGTAGGTGACAATAGCGTTCCAGGTACTTCAGATGAATTAAGAGGATACTTGTCAGGTGATACGGTTTATCCAGCTATGCGAACAGTTGACGGCAGTGGCAATACTATTTGTATAAATACTAATTTTCCACCTTTTGTTATTCCTTATCCTTTAGATGATTTAGACATTACAGTACTTCCTATAATCGTTGATTGTAATGAATTACAGGTAACTGTTCAAGGTCGAGAAGGTGCTGCACCATACGAATACGCAATTTCAGATGACCCCGCCAACTTCAACCCTGCTACCGCTACATGGATCCTAGGTGATACTATCGATGGTGATGGAGTCACAGTAGTTCCTGCTGGTCATGGAAGGCATGTATGGGTTGGTTTAATTCCGGGCAAAACCTATGTATTCTATGTTCGCGACAGTAATACTTGTACGAGGCAGAGTAGTGTTAATGTGAACGATATAACGACCAACCCTATGGAAATTACGTCTGTTCATGAATCGTCTTGTTTTGGTGCCAATAACGGTGAGATAACATATACTATTACTGATTCCGATGGTTTGACTGAACCACAAATGGATTGGACACTTTATGATATTAACGACAATGTGATACAGACTAGTGGAATTATTCCTTTTTCCAACACTATTAATATTACCAACCTATCTGAAAATGAGTACTATATCATAGTGACACAAGTAGATGCTAGCAACGCAGTTCAGTGTATCAGCGGTAGTGAAAACCTATTATTAGAAGAATTAGATGCAATTACAGCAACACTAAACCCAATTCAAAATATTAGTTGCGAATCTCCTGGTATTATCCGCGTAGAAAATATACAAGGTGGTGGCGGTACTTTTACGTATACCGTAACTGGGCCAGCTCCTTTTACTACCATTACAGGCACCACTGATAATCCTATTGAAATACCTGAGAATTCACCAACAGGTGACTACCATATTCAAATTACAGATCAATACGGATGTCCTTCTATTACATATACCGAAACATTGACCTTAAGTCCAAATCCAATAATTACAAATCTGGACATAGATAATTGTGGATCGGGAACCACTGTAACAATTGAACCTAGTAGTGTTTCTCTTTTTTATTCGATAGATGGAGGCACGACATTTTTTAGTAATAGTGGTGTTTTCAACAATGTTCCTGAAGGTCATCATACAGCAGTATTAAAAGATACAAATGGCTGTACGGTTTCTCAATCGTTTATTGTAGAACCAACGCTACAAGCCACCGCAAGTTTAGCAGAAGATTTAGGTTGTGGACCGGGTCAAGAAGCTGAAATATTGATTGAAGTAACTGCAGGTTCTGGTAATTACGAGTACAAAATTGAAGATTCTTCAGGTACAGAAGTTGTTCTTAGAGGGCCTCTTCCTACTAATCCGGTGACAGAACTAATTAATACAGATGGCACTTATACCGTTTATGTTTATGATATGTCAGTTAATCCTGAATGTCATCGCGAATTCCCGATTGAAGTGCCGCCGGCTATGATTCCTGACTTCTCGGTGAACGCAACAGATGTTGCATGTTTCGATGCTCCAAATGGAAGTATTACGGTGACACCAATTAACAATGGTAATACGCCACATACTTATACAATTAGCCCCAATGTAGCTACTTTTAATAGCACTACGAGTTCCTTTGATAACCTTCCTCCAGATACGTATGTTATAACCGCAACAGGAGTGAATGGATGTCAAGAAACAAGAAACGCTGTAATTATCCAGCCCCTAGCAATTACGTTTACCACACCAGCAGTAACTCCTTTTGAATGCTCAAGCAACAATAGTCCAACTAATGCCACGATTTCCATTGACATAAGTAGTATAGGGGGCGGAAGTCTTAACTATACGAATTACCAATTTGAAGAAGTCACTAGTGGTGTCATCCAAAATGGCATTTCCAATACCTACATATTTAGCGATTTTACCGGTGGTGATGTAATTGTTAGAGTTTTTGATGATAAAGGTTGTCATGGTGAAGTAACAGTTAATGTTCCTGAATTTGATCAAATGAATACGCCCACTATAACAATAGTAGACCCTATAAGTTGTGCAGCAGGCGAAAATATTGAAATTAATGTGGTAGGAAATGTAACAAATTACTTGTCCAATCCGAGTAATTATGAGTTTAGAAGGCTGCCTTCAACGACCTATCAAGCTTCTAATTTCTTCACTCTACTCCCACCAGACACGTATACTTTTGGGGCACGAAATATTAATACAGGTTGTGAAATACTGATTGAACATATTGTTGAAGACCCGAACACGATTGAATTTAGTGTTCAAAAATTGGCTGATGCTGTTTGCTATGGTGATGACGGAAGTATTCAACTGAATATTTCAGACCCTACATATACAGGTGACTACACTTGGACTATTTATGATCCGCAAGGCACACCAGCAGATCAAACAGATGATACCGTATTTTTGCCTATGCCTTCAGGTGCAGATCCTAGAGCTCCGATTACTATTCAGGCTGGTAGCTATATTGTAGGAGTCATACAAGATGGTTTACCATCTTGTGAGCAGTTTAGATCATTTACAATTACTACACCTTTAGCCCCAATAACTCTCGCGCCAATAGATTTAACTGATGTGGGTTGTAGTAATAATAATAATCAAGGTACTGCTTACATTAAGCCAATTGGTGGTTTAGGTCTTTACAATATTATTTTGACCAATACGACTACAGGAAAAATTCATACTGAGGTCAAAGGGGTAGACTCTTACCTTTTCGAAGGCTTATTTGCGGGTCAGTTTACCATTGAGATAGAAGATGCTTTAAATTGTCCCGAAACCTTTGTCAATGCATTTGAATTAGTTGTACCTGAAATAATTACTGCTGATCCGATTGTTGTTCCCACTTTGGATTGTGAGGGCTATTCTGATGCTACGATTAGTTTAAATTTGAATCCTTCCGGGAGAAATGTAATAACCAATTATTACTATACTTTAAATAGGTATACAGATAATTCTGGTACTATTTTATTGTCAAGCACCCCACCGCAAACCTCACCTACATTTAGCAACCAAGGTGCAGGATTTTATAATATAACAGTGACAGATGACATGGGCTGCCCATACGCTTCAGAGATAATAGAAATCGTAGACCCGATCGAGACAAGTGCTATGCTATTCATTTCAGCAGCTAACAGTTGCGTAAACAATGCCGAGCTAGAACTTACGGCTATAGGTGGCACTGGTCCATATAGGTGGAGCATAGATGGTGCTTCATTCAATCCAATGAATGAAATCAATGGAGCAAATACCCATTTATTCCAAAATGTTACCCCGGGGTCTTATGAATATTTTGTACAGGATAGCAATGATTGTATTTCTATACTTTCTAATGAAATTGTAATTAAACAACCAGAGGACTTAACCTTAGTAAGGGACCCATCAGGAGAGGTTATAACTTGTTTTGGCCAAAGTACAGCAGTTATTCAAGTCGTGGCTGATGGTGGACTTGGAAATTACCAATATGGTCTATTCTCAGATCTAGCACTTACAAATGTGGTCAGATCTTACCAAGCTTCAGGTACTTTTGCGGACTTGGGAGCAGACACGTATTATGTGAATGTACAAAGTGACGATTGTCCATTTACACCATTAGAGATTGTAATAGAAGAGCCTACGGAGTTAATTGTTACACCTATTCCTACTGACGTCACTTGTTATGGACGAGGTGATGGTAAAATAGAATTCGATATCCAAAGTGGTACTGGTCCTTTCCAATATGCCATTTCTCCTGATCTTGATAAATTCGAAGACGAGGGCATTTTTGAAAATCTGTCACCTGGTAATTATACTGTAATTATTCAAGATAGTAATGGTTGCCCAATTAGTCATATAGTTCCCATTGATGAGCCTGATCAGTTAATCATGACCTTAACTTCAACACCAGAAATATGTGAAGGAGAAGAGAACGGTACTATCACTGTAGCTATTGAACCAGGAACTGGAACACCACCTTATAGCACGGCTATTGATTCAAATAGTGATGAAGATTTTGTTATGGGAAGAACTACATTCGAAAATGTGGCCAGCGGTAACCATTGGGTATATGTTAGAGATGCCAATGGATGTCTTTTACAAGATCTGATCTCCGTTGAGGCCGGTCCTAATTTAAATGTCGCCTCTTATGAAGTTATTTATGAGTGTACAGGTGATACACCTACCAACCGTCTTTCCATAGTTTTCCAAGACGAAACTTTTGACGTTGAAAGCGCAGTCTTGTCTAGTGTAGATTCAACCGACCCGAATGACTTAATTTTAGGTACTAATCATGAAAACTTGGCGCCAGGTAGTCACTATATTTATTTGGTGTACGAAGAATGTAGAAAAACTATAAATTTCGAGGTTACTGAATACTTACCATTAGAACTTAATTTAGTACAGTTAGGTTTGAATGAAATTACTGCCAATGCATCTGAAGGTAGAGAAGGTTATACCTACTTTTTCAATGAGATGAATAATGGCGATGACAATACCTTTTACATTAAAAGAACAGATACCTATACGGTAAGAGTTGTCGATGAAAACGGATGCGAAGCTATTGCTACAATTGATATGGAATTCATAGATATTGAGATTCCGAATTTCTTTACACCTGATGGAGATGGTCTAAATGACTTCTGGATTCCAAGAAATATTGAGCAATTTCCTGATATTTTCATTAAAATATATGACCGTTATGGTAGAGAGGTTTACCGCATAAAGGATGACGAAGAAGGTTGGAATGGCCTTTATCAAGAATCTGACTTGCCCACTGGTGATTATTGGTATATCATAAGACTAAACGGTGAAGACGATGATCGAGAATTTGTGGGTAACTTCACCCTATATAGATAAAGAATCACTAAGAAAAACCACCCAAATTTGGGTGGTTTTCTTTTTTATCCACCTGTACATTTAAACGGTAAAGTTTAGTTGAAGAAAAAATAGAGTCCTTACTTGTAACAAAAGCACCTATTTGTCGTCATGTATGGTACAAGGGCATTTCTTGCCTTTTACGTATATTCATCAATCAACTAAACAAATCCTATTTTGGAAAAAATTCTAACGGTAAACAACCTTACCAAAAAATATGGGTATTTAACGGCTGTCAAAGATTTGTCTTTTACTATAGAAAAAGGTAATGTTTATGGCATTTTGGGGCCTAACGGTAGTGGAAAATCAACCACGCTTGGTATTGTTCTAAATGTAGTCAATCGAACACAGGGAGAATTCTCATGGTTCGACGGCGGCACCTCAACTCATGATGCCCTTAAAAAAGTAGGCGCCATAATCGAAAGACCCAATTTCTATCCGTATATGACCGCTATTCAGAATCTCAAATTGGTATGTAAGATTAAGGATGTGTCAGAGGTTAAGATTGAAGAGAAGTTGGAGCTTGTTGGATTACTTGACCGAAAAAACAGCAAATTCAGAACCTATTCGTTGGGTATGAAACAACGTCTAGCTATTGCCTCTGCCCTATTAAATGATCCTGAAATTTTAATTTTGGATGAACCTACCAATGGGCTCGATCCGCAAGGTATCCATCAAATAAGACAGATTATTAAAAAAATTGCATCTCAAGGAACAACTATTCTTCTAGCCTCTCACCTTTTAGATGAAGTAGAAAAGGTTTGTAGTCATGTGGTTATTTTAAGAAAAGGAGAGAAATTATATTCAGGTCGCGTTGATGATATGATGGCTACTCACGGTTTCTTTGAATTAAAAACTACCCAATCTGAAGCTCTAATCAAGCATTTGGAAAGTAATGGAAATTTTGGTGAAATAAAAACTGAAAACGGGCTCATAACCGCTTTCTTAAAGGAAGAAATGAGCGCTGAAGTTTTGAATCGAACCCTTTTCGAAAAAGGAATATTTCTTTCACATTTGGTAAAACGCAAAGAAAGTCTCGAGGAGCAGTTTTTAGAATTAACCAAAAATCAATCCAATTAATCAACCAACCACATGATACGTTTACTACATATAGAATTCATAAAACTTTGGAACAATCGCGCGAGTAAAGCACTAATAATCGCCTATTTCATCCTACTAACTTTTATTTCTTTAGTTGCCGCCATAAAATTTGATATCGGTCCAATTAAATTTCATCTAGCTGAATTGGGAATTTTCGATTTCCCATATATATGGCATTTTAACTCTTTTATTGCGGCATTTTTTAAGCTCTTCTTAGCAGTAGTCATAGTTTCTATGATGGCTAACGAATACAGCAATAAAACCATCAAACAAAACCTCATTGATGGTTTAAGTAAATGGGAGTTCGTTTATTCGAAATTTTTAACGGTTTTGGCCTTGTCCGCAGTATCTACCATATTCCTATTTGTTATCTCATTTTTACTTGGTTTAGGATATTCATCGTATGATGAAATCAGTATTATATTTTCGGACTTGGAATTTATTTTGGGCTATTTTGTCAAATTGGTTGGCTTCTTTTCCTTTTGCTTGTTCTTGGGGATTTTTGTCAAAAGATCAGCTTTTGCATTAGGTTTTCTTATCCTATGGGCTATTGTAGAACAGCTTCTATTCGGGCTAATAGGATGGAAACTAACAAGCTGGGAAACAGCTGGGACTATTAGAAGCTTCTTTCCATTGCAGTCTATGTCCAATTTGATTGACGAACCTTTCACAAGGCTATCAGCCGTTCAGAACCTTGGAGATCAAATTGGCGAGAACTTTAAATTTGATTATGCCGTTCACTGGTATGAAATACTAATCGTTCTCATCTGGACTGCGCTCTTCATTTACGGTTCATATGCTCTTTTGAAAAAGCGCGATTTATAGATAATTTTGAAGTAGCATCTTAATAGGTTTAATAGTCTAAACTTCTTCTTAAATATGATACTATAGGTTTGATTTAACAATAAAAGCAGTAGAGAATTTAAGAGGTATTTTTGTCCCAAAAGATAGACTTTCACTATATTGGCAGACTCGAGAACGCTATGATGAGAACTGCTTCAATACTAGTATTGTGTTGCCTACTTTTACCTGTCTTAATTTTCGGACAGGGAGAAACATCCAATTGGTATTTCGGAAATGGAGCAGGAATCACATTTAACAGCGACGGTTCAGTTACTACTTTAACAAATGGCAGTATAGACACTTTCGAAGGCTGCGCAACGATTTCAGATGGCTTTGGAGATTTACTTTTTTATACTGATGGTATTCTGGTTTATAATCGCGACCATAAACTTATGGAGAACGGATCAGGTCTTTTGGGAGATCCTTCAAGTACGCAATCAGCTATTATCGTACCCAAACCTTCAGATTCAAGCATTTTTTATATTTTCACGGTAGACACCTCAGCTTTTACTGATGATCCTGATATAGGTCTGAATTACTCTATTGTAGATATGTCATTAGATAATGGCAAAGGCGCTGTAACTCAAAAAAATATTGCTCTCCTTGAGGACTGTTCAGAAAAAATTACGGCAGTATTAAAAGACTGTTCTGATCAATCGATTTGGTTGCTTACGCTTGCTGCCGCTGATGGTAGTAATGCTACCTTTGACACCTATCACGCATTTGAAATAAGTACTTCAGGAGTATCACAACAGTCGGTTAAATCTACATTTCAAGGTCTGAATATTGAAGATCCAAGAGGGTATTTAAAAGTCTCACCTGATGGTAAAAAGCTTGTAAGTGCTAATATGCGAGATGGTTTGTATTTCTACGATTTTGACAGTGCTACGGGCAGAGTTTCAAATCAACAATTGCTAGCTGCAGCGGGAAATTCAGCATACGGGGTAGAATTTTCACCCAGCAATCAATTCTTATACGTAAACGCTTCAAACGACTCTTTTTCTGAAGAAGGGCATCGGTCTGTTCTGATACAATACGATCTGCTAGCCCCTGATATTTCAGATTCACAAGAAACCATTGACAGACGCAACATCTATCGCGGAGCTTTACAACTTGCTGATAATGGAAAAATATATCGAACAACTGCTCAGTCTTATTTGAAGGGAACTCCTTTTTTAAGCGTTATAAATAATCCAAATCTAAAGGGTGCTGCCTCAGGTTATGAGCATAATGCTATTGATTTAAACGGAAGAAATGCTACTCAGGGGCTACCGCCTTTTATTCAATCTCTTTTCAATAAAATAGCATTAATAAAAAATCAAGATGGCACAAAAGCCACCTCAGCATCTATTTGTGAAGGCGAATCAATTGTTCTAGAAGTAGATATTATTCCTGGTGCCACTTATTCTTGGGAGAAAGATGGAATTTTAATTTCTACCGAGAGTAATCGTATTGAAATTCTCGCATCAACTGAGGTCGACTCAGGTAAATACCAACTGACAATTTCAACAAATGACCCAAAAGAATGTCCTATTATTGGTGAGGCGTCGATTGAAGTTGTTCCGCTTCCTGATAGTAGTTTATTGTTAATTGAACAATGTGATATTGATGAAAATAATGATGATGGTATTACCCTCGTTGATCTAGAACAAGTAATTAATGAAGAAGACCTTGTATTTACATTTTACGAAACCTTAGAAGATCAAGCGAACAACATTAGTATTCCCAATCCAGAATCTTATACCAATATAGAGGCCTATACTCAAACTATATTTTATGAGGTAGCTAATAGATTGGGTTGCTCCTCAACTGGAGAAATTAGTTTAGGCGTTAATCCTACGCTTGTTAACCCTAGTCAATTTAGTCCAATGATGGCTTGCAATGAAAATGAGGTCGGCTCAGCCTTAGAAGCAACCTTTGATCTAAAGGCCCTCCAACAGTCCTTTTTAGGCGTAGAAGTAGCCTTTTATGAGAACTTACTCGATGCTTCTCTAGAAAAAAACGCCCTAGACGAAAACATCAAAACATCTAGCAAAATAATCTACGCACGTATTGAAGCTGCAAACCAATGCTTAGGTGTTGAAACTATTGATTTAGTGGTAAACCCACTTCCTGAAATTATAATGGATGAGTCATTTCAGGTTTGTTCTGATGGACAACCCATTTTAATTGAAGCACCAGATGGTTTCGATTCATATACTTGGTATCGAACAGATACTGTTCAGCAAGCAGTATTAAGTAATGAAACACAAATTACGGTTGCAGATAGTGGAACTTTTAGATTAGAGGTTGGAATTTCGTACGATACAAATAGTAGATCATCGCAATGCTTGTCTTCAAAAGATTTTGAAGTGATTTCCTCAAACCGTGCAACCTTTGATGATATTATTATTCAAGACCTTTCTGCAAATAATTCAATTCGCGCTATGGTATCCGGTGATGGAGCTTATGAATTTTCTCTAGACAATCAAACATATCAGAGTTCCCCTTACTTTGAAAACCTAGAACCGGGGTTTTATAGTGTATTTGCGAGAGATCTTAAGGGTTGTGGAATTACAGAAGAAAAAATAGCGATTATTGGATATCCCAAATTTTTTACACCTAATGGTGATGGCCATAATGATACTTGGCAACTTACTGGTATTAACGATGATCTATTGAAAAGCGTAATAACGATTTATGACCGTTATGGTCGATTGGTCAGGCAGCTTAATGTAGAAGATGCTGGTTGGGATGGTTCCTACAACGGACAAACCCTTCCTTCATCTGATTATTGGTTTAGAATTGCCTTGCTTGATGGCAGAGAATTTAAAGGGCATTTTACCCTTAAAAGATAAATTTTTAATCTATGATCTTACTTGATTTTGTAAACAAATGAAAAGAAAAACACTTTTTTACCTTCTAGTATTCTGGAGCTGTTTTTCTTACGGGCAATTATCATGTCCTGAAATTACTAGTCCTATGAGTGGAGGCACCAACGTTCCAGTTGACGCAACAATTTCATGGAATGGAGTTATTGGTGCTCCAGGATATCTAATTTCTATAGGCACAACTCCCAACGGAACAGAAATCATTAATAACCAAAATGTAGGAGATGCAACTTCATTTAAACCTCCATTAGGTCTTCCAGATAACGATGATATTTATGTGACTATTACAATTTTTTTCTTTGATCAAGCTAATATTATATGTGATACTCAGATGTTTAGTACAGAAGATGTTGTTTTACCCCCGGGCTGCGCAACTCCAAGGTTTCCTATAAACGGATCTGAAAATGTAAATGTCGCCACAGCTATCTCTTGGGAGTATACACCAACAGCTACCGCTTATCGTCTTTCTCTTGGAACGAGTCCTGGAGGTACTGATTTATTAGATAATGAGAACATCGTAGATGCTTTATCATATAAACCAACATTCGATCTTCCTTTTGAAACTCCTATATATGTGACTATAATTCCTTTTAACGACAACGGGGCTGTGCCTTCTATTTGTCCGCAATATAGTTTCACAACGGGTGCTTTAGCAACAATTCCAGGCTGCGCTTCACTTATTAACCCTATCGATGGGGCAATTAATGTGGAACTATCTCCTGTTTTAGAATGGACAGAAATACCTGATGCTACTGGATATCGAGTTACGATAGGCACAACTCCATTTAATTCAAATGTGTTAGATAATGTAATTTTTACTGAGAATAAGACTCTGGTACTTAATTTCGAACCCAATCTTAGTTTTTTTATAACTATTATTCCATTTAATGCGGCCGGAGATGCCTTGAATTGCGAACAGCGATCATTTTCCACCATTTTAGGTTGTGGACCTTATTTCGATTCAATAAGCAACGAATTTGTTGATTTACGGCCGGCAATTAACTTTCCTGACACTATTTCCTTTTGCAAAAATGAGAGCCCGATTATGGTTTCCTCAGACGATACAGCAGATGGATTTCGATGGTATAAAATAGATCAATTTGATAATGAAGAACTCATATCAAGTGAACAAGAAATAGAAATTAGTGAAGCAGGTATGTATCGATATGAAATATATACGAATATTTCACAATCAGGCAACACTATCGAATGTGAGACCTCTAAAGTATTTCAGGTTATCTCCTCTGAAATTGCAAGTATAAATGCGCTAAATGTTACAAATCAAAATGGAACCATAGATGTTTCTGTAGATGTATCAGGTATTGGAGATTATGAATTTTCCGTGGATAATATTGATGGTCCATATCAAGTGAGCAATATTTTTAACAACCTTGAACCTGGTATTCACACGTTCTATGTCCGTGATAGTAATGGTTGCGGAATAGCAGAAAAAAGGTTAGAGCAAGATCTTACTGTAGACGGATTTCCCAAGTTTTTTACCCCCAATGGAGATGGAATTAATGATGTTTGGCAGTTTATTCAACCTTTGGGTAGTCCTACAATAGAAATAGGGAAAATTTATATATTTAATAGATACGGTATGCTAATCACTCAAATTGATCCTACAACTAGAGGATGGAACGGTAGTTTTAATGGCCAGCCTCTACCCGCATCTGACTACTGGTTTCAAACTACCTCACAAAATAAAGTGATTAGAGGACATTTTACCTTAAAACGGTAAGTGATGTAGTAAACCTTAGATATTCATCTCGTGTTCTTTTTTGTTCAAAACTAACTACCTTTTCATAGAAAAAATACACCTTCGGTTTCGTATTTTTAGAAGATGAAATTTAAGGTAGTATCTGAATTCAAACCCACCGGTGACCAGCCCCAAGCCATCAAACAATTAGTTGATGGTATTGAAGGAAAAGAAAAGTATCAAACGCTCTTGGGTGTAACGGGTTCAGGAAAAACATTTACAGTAGCCAACGTAATTGAAGAAGTACAAAGGCCCACCCTGATCTTAGCACATAACAAAACTCTGGCAGCGCAATTATATTCGGAATTCAAGCAGTTTTTCCCAGAGAATGCGGTGGAATATTTTGTTTCCTACTATGACTATTACCAACCGGAAGCTTTTATTCCCACTTCCGGACTTTACATCGAGAAAGATCTCTCCATCAATGAAGATATTGAGAAACTTCGTTTAAGTACAACCTCTTCTCTTCTTTCTGGTAGACGTGATGTTATTGTTATTGCCTCAGTTTCGTGCCTATATGGCATCGGAAACCCTGTTGAGTTTCAAAAGAATGTCATTAATATTAAAAAAGACCAGGTTATTGCCCGCACCAAGTTTTTACATCAACTGGTTCAAAGTCTGTATTCTCGAACTACTGCAGATTTTAGAAATGGTAATTTTCGAGTTAAGGGAGATGTCGTAGATGTGTTTCCGAGTTATGCCGATCACGCGTTTCGCATTCATTTCTTTGGAGATGAAGTAGAAGAAATCGAGGCTTTTGACCCATTCAATAATACGGTTATTGAAATTTATGAAAACTTGAATATCTATCCGGCAAACATGTTTGTTACTTCTCCGGATATCCTTCAAAATGCCATTCATCAAATACAAGAAGACTTAGTCAAACAGATTGATTATTTTAAAGATATTGCCAAGCCCTTAGAAGCAAAACGTCTGGAAGAAAGAACCAATTTCGATTTAGAAATGATTCGCGAATTGGGCTACTGCTCTGGTATAGAGAATTATTCAAGGTACTTAGACGGACGTGAACCAGGCACGCGACCTTTCTGTCTTCTCGATTATTTTCCTGATGACTATTTAATGGTGATTGATGAAAGTCATGTGACCATTCCGCAAGTACATGCAATGTATGGTGGTGACCGTTCACGAAAAGTGAATTTGGTAGACTACGGCTTTCGCCTGCCCGCCGCAATGGATAACAGACCCTTGAAGTTTGAGGAATTTGAAGCCTTACAGAGTCAGGTAATCTATGTAAGTGCCACTCCGGCCGATTATGAAATGAAACTGAGTGAAGGCATATTTGCAGAGCAAATCATTCGCCCAACTGGTCTTTTAGATCCAATTATAGAAGTTCGGCCTAGTTTGAATCAAATTGATGATTTGGTAGAAGAAATACAACAACGTGTTGAAAAAGACGAAAGAACGTTAGTTACTACCCTCACCAAACGAATGGCTGAAGAGTTGGCAAAATACCTAACTCGTATAAATATCCGATGCAGATATATTCATAGTGATGTGGATACCTTAGAACGTGTTGAGATTATGCAAGATCTTCGAAAAGGAATTTTTGATGTTCTGATCGGCGTGAATTTGTTAAGAGAAGGACTCGATTTACCCGAAGTTTCTCTAGTTGCAATTATAGATGCAGACAAAGAAGGTTTCTTGAGAAGCAACCGATCTTTGACACAAACTGTAGGAAGAGCTGCTCGGCATTTGAATGGAAAAGCAATCATGTATGCCGACAAAATTACGGCTAGCATGCAGAAAACAATTGATGAAACCACCTACCGAAGAGAGAAACAAATTGCTTATAACACAGAACATAACATCACCCCAAAAGCACTCAATAAAAGTTTGGATAGTGCCCTTGCCAAAAACTCTGTTTCGACGTATCATTTTGAAAAAGAGGAGATGCGTGCTGCAGAACCTGACCTAGATTATTTGACCAAAGAACAAATCGAAAAATTAATTCGAGAGAAAAGAAAATCAATGGAAAAAGCAGCTAAGGAATTGGATTTTATGCAAGCTGCGAAGCTCCGTGATGAAATTAAAATATTGCAAGAAAAGGAGTGATTTTGCGAAAAAAGTTATAAATTTCAATAAATTCTTCATTTTATATAAAATATGAATAAACATTTTAGATAAGTTAATTTATATGTATGGTTTTAAATAATTTAATTACTTTTTTTAGACAAGTCTAAAATCATAAAATGATGATATTTTCGATAAAATTTTCGACTTTTTACCCTTTTTTTCTCAAAAATTCAGCTCCGTTCTTCGTCATTGTTTTTGGTCTACTTTTTTCGCAATTTTCATCAGCCCAAAAATTATCCTCAAAAAAAATTCATGCCGCGGCAGAAGAAAAATTTCCAACGGCTATTTTTGATTTAATGTCATTTTTAAAATTGAGAAACGATGGTCATTTTAAAAATGAAATTGAACAAAATCTAAGATGGTGCGACTCGGTTTTTTCAACATTAAAATTTGAAAGTCAGGTTATAAAAACAGAAGGCGCTCCCCTACTCTTTGCTGAAAAAATAGTGGACCGAAATTTGAAAACGATTTTGTTCTATTTACAAATTGATGGTCAACCAGTAGACTCCACAAAATGGAATCAGCAAAACCCGTTCTTACCTGTTTTGAAAGAAAAAGATGATACTGATAATTGGAGAATTATTGATTCTCGATTATTAGAAAAAGAGCACAATCCAGATTGGCGAATTTTTGCAAGATCAGCTTCCGATTCAAAAGGACCTGCCATGTCTTTTATTTCTGCATTGCAAATTCTGCAGGCCAAAAAAATCAATCCGGCTTTCAACGTAAAGGTCATTATGGATTTTCAGGAAGAAATGGGCTCCCCTTCCCTACCAAAAGCAGTAGTTGAAAACAGACCATTATTGAATGCGGATATGCTTTTCATCATGGATGGCACAAGACACCTCTCAAATTTACCAACACTCACATTTGGAGCCAGGGGTATCGCTACGGCCACTTTAACCGTTTTCGGACCTAGATATCCGCTTCATAGCGGTCAATATGGGAATTTTGCGCCAAATCCCGTATTTGAGACGGCAAGATTATTAAGCAGTCTGAAAGATGAAAATGGAAGAGTTACACTTAAGGGTTTTTATGATGGTATCGAATTATCCGAAGAAGAAAAGCTGCAACTCAATAACGTTCCTGAAAACTTAGATAGCATAAAACAGCGCTTAGGCATTGCTGACCAAGACAAGGTAGGTGAAACGTATCAGGAAGCACTGCAATACCCATCCCTAAACATAAGAGGACTAAATGCCGGTTGGATTGGGAACGAAGTTCGAACCATCATTCCCTCAGAAGTGATTACCGAAATAGATATGCGTCTTGTGCTCGAATCGGACGGAGAAAAACTAATGCAGTCATTAAAACAACACATCAAAGAACAAGGCTATCATTTGGTAGATTCCGTTCCCTCTGAAGAGGAACGCAAAACTTATTCGAAACTAGCATCATTTACATACCGATTAGGCTCCAAACCCTTTCGCACTGATATGAATTCACCCATCGGGAAACATTTGGAGAAAGCCATGCAAAAAGTATTTGGCAAGAATTACGTCAAGATGCGTACCACTGGTGGCTCACAACCTATAGCGCCTTTCATAACGACACTTGGCATTCCTGCAGTGTCTATTCGCATTCCGAACCCTGACAACAATATTCATAGTCCCAACGAAAATTTGAGACTAGGAAATTTCCTAGAAGGCATTATTACCTGTCTTGCCATTTTAGATGAACC
Organism: Maribacter taeanensis; assembly: GCF_047345145.1. Taxonomy (NCBI): domain Bacteria; kingdom Pseudomonadati; phylum Bacteroidota; class Flavobacteriia; order Flavobacteriales; family Flavobacteriaceae; genus Maribacter; species Maribacter taeanensis. Next base: position 80,145 of record NZ_JBLFER010000006.1, on the reverse strand, counting down.
TATAGAGTAAAAAAAGCGCCCCTATTTTGCAATAGAGACGCTTTTCAACTAACCAACTAAACCTACCTCGCCCGAACCACCAGGCGGGTATCATGAGGGCCCGAAGAACCGGACCGTTCACAATTCTTTTAAATTCTTATGATAACTCAATCAATCTTTTAGGTTTTGGTAATGCCTCCGCTTTCTTGGGGAGTACAAAACTTAAAATTCCATTTTCATAATTCGCTTCGATTTTTTCAGAGTCCACCGTATCTGGCAAAGTGAAAGACCTTTTGAAAGAACTGAATGTGAATTCCCTTCTTGAATAGTTTTCTGTTTTCTTCTCTTCATCTGTTTTTACCTCAGCTGAAACTGTAAGTACATCTTTGTCAATTTCAATATTGAAATCTTCTTTTTTTCTTCCAGGAACGGATAATTCTAATTCAAATTCAGTTTCATTATCCTTAATGTTAACGGCTGGTAAGTAACTTGTTACCGATTCCAAACCACCAAACCAATCAGGCTTAAATAGTTCATTCATCAATGCTGGAAAGACCGAATTATTTCTTTTTACTACGCTCATAATATGCATTTTTAAATAGTTTTATTTTTAATCAACCACATAAAGTCAAAATACATACCAGTCATTATTTTATGTCATTTTGACATAAAACCTATATATTTAAATGACATTTTGACGTTTTTTAATAAAAAATGGGGTTGATTAATTATGTCTTCGAAGGAAATGAGACTTTATTTGAACTATTGAGCTCTCATTAAAGATCATCTCTATGAGGAACCAAGATGTACGATCTGATACCTACTATTAGGCGCGGGAATTATTTATCAATTCCCAAAACAAAATTTCTGACTCTTGGCATTACTATAGGAAATATGGGTTTCATATTGCCAATTTGACTTCTTATAATTTTGGATATTGTAGAATTACCAGCCATTCCCATTGTAATATTATTTATTCTCTTTACCGTACTTTCTAAATACGGTTTTCTAATTCCAGTATATTCGTCTATTCTATCTTCATTAATCAACTTACTACTGATAAAGGCATCTTCTATACCTAAATTCATACCTCGTGCTCCCACTGGTGAATGCAGATGTGCTGCATCTCCTATCAAAACTATATTTTCTTTAACAAGATTTTGTGCCACTTTATGATTAATTCGAAATTTGGATTCCCAATGTATTTTACCGATCACTGATTTTTTTGGTAAGTAATTTAGAATTGAGTTTAGGTTTCCAGCAATTCGCCAAATGTTTTCATGGAGCCTTATCATAATCATTCCCCCGTCGGGAAACAGTCTTATGTGCCCTTCTTCAGAGTTCACATTCATTTCTAGCTCGATATCAAATAATTCCCAGGCTTCATCGTACCGATACCCTTTATACCGGATATTTGTCTGCTTCCTAATTTGACTATGGCCTCCATCAGCCCCTATTAAAAAGTCAAAATTCTTCGAAAACTGATTTTTATCCTTAAGGGTAATAGCATATTTTGAGTCTACTTTAGTATATTTTACAAATTCCGAATCATATTCTACTTGAATACCTCTTGATTGTATTTCTTCAAGAAGAATTTCCTCAGATTCTTTTTGAGGCTGAATTAACATAAATGGAAATTCGGAGTTTACTTTAGAGAAATCATTTTTGTAAATATGTTGATCCCCCTTCCATAAATTTATTGCTGTCATTCGTCTGCCATTCTTCAAGAACTTAGTTGTTAGGCCAAACGGCTTCATAAGCTCTAGTGTTCTTGGGTTAACCCCTAAAGCCTTGGAATACTTACTGATTATATTCTTACGATCAAATAGGATCGGATTATAGCCAAGTTCATTTAAAAAAAGTGCCATAGACAAACCCGATGGTCCAGCTCCTATAATTGCTATTTCTTTCTTCTTTTTCACTTGATACTTGATTGCGTCTAACAGTAGGGCCTGTACGTAGAATATAATTTAATAAACTTATACAACCTAAGGGTTCTTATAACCCCTTTTATTCTATTGCGTTTTATAGTTCTACTATAACTAAAAATTCAAGAGGTGAAATTTCCGTAAGGGCTAGCATCTGGCCATTAAAAGTAACCCTAGTAGGAATAAAATAGGTGATATCGCAAGGTATTCTTGTTAGCGCTGCCTCAAAACCTACTTCAATAACCTCAAAATCATCTAAATCTACAGTATACTTAAATGATGATTCATTGGGAATATAAAGGTTTAATGAGTTATCAAACGCTCTAATGTCAGAGTCAGGGACAGCAAATTCATTTGCCGGAATAAATTGAAATCCTGCATTAGCAAAATCGCCTTCAACAGTAATATTATTTGGATCAATAGTTTCATTTTCAATTAGATTATCTCCCGTTGCATTAACTATTCTGATAAACAAAGATGGAAATGCAGGATCAAAAAGGGAACAATCGATTTGGTCTTCCTCGTCACCTGAACAACAAACAATAAATCCGATTAAAATAATTGCGAAAACATTTTTCATAATTCGTTTTTCTACAAGATATTTTAAATGTTTTTTGTTGCTTCAAAATGTACTACTGCTTTTCAGTGCTTACCGCAATAATCTTTTATTTAAACTTTTAATATTAGTCTGAGGTTTTTCATTATTGTGGCTACCGGTTTTGTATAAGATTAGTTGCGTGTTTAAGCACCTAATTTAGCAAATGCAAACCGAATAGAAAATCCGCGAGGATTATCGTAAGTAGGCTCGTACTAAGCAATTAATTTTATACGTTTTGTAGCACGTTTTTATTTCACTTTTATTGAAAAATCATCTACAAATAGTTCGATATTTCCCGCTGTAGGATTTGCTGTTGCTCCAATTTGTACTCGTTCATAAAAAGTAGGTTCTTGTAGAGTAAAATCAATACCTTGATTTAGAAAAACATCTGTAAAAACCTGTGCATTTGGCATATTCATTCCAGTTTGGTTGATGACTTCTGTTTCATTTATAATTAATCGATTAAGTCCATTCTCACTATCTGACATAATCATTTCCCATTGAACTGTAACCCATTGATTTCTTGGAAATGCAAAATCTGTTTGTTGCATTGTAGTTCCCGATATTTTTCCTCTTTCAATTGAGAGATAATCATTCCCACCAGACATCATTAATCTTACTCCTGGACATTGGTTTTCAGAGCCATAATTATCGCCAACAGTTGGGTCCCAACAAGAACAACATTCTAAATCAAGCAGTAATAAATTTTCGATAGGTTCAGTACCAACTATATAAAAGTCAGCTTTTATTGTAACCTTATTTCCTGAAATTATGTTTAGTCCATTTTTCTCAATATCTACTTTTGACAAGTCAGAATCTGATTGATAAGCAAGAACTCGAAGTGCGTTTTGTCCCTCGTTGAATTCAGTATTTGAAATTGAAATTTCGTTCGTTGCGTTTGTTGGGTCAGTTTGTTGAATTGTTGACCATCGATTTCCATTAGAAGGAAACAATTCGTCCAATAAGTCATTTTGTGTTTCAAAGCCATCTTCGAACAAGAAACTTTCCTCTAAAGGCTCTTCTGAATTATTTTCGTCTTTGTCACAACCCATAAAAATGAAAGCGATGATTGCAAAAATTATAAATTGATGTCTTTTCATAGACTTTAAACGCTCAAATTATTCTCTTGTTGTTGTGGTTTCCTCAAATGCGCCACAACATCTGATATGACAACCAAAATAGTTGATTAACAGAACTTGCCTCCGGATAAAGACACTTTTCAGTAAGCCTTAGCAGATTTATTAATCATTCTTTATTTGAACTTTAAAGAACTGGACTAGGGCTTTTTATAGGTGGTTGTGTTACCCAACATTTTCAATTGCTTGACTATTCTATGGTGAAATCAAATACATTCGAACTAAATGTTTCATCTTTATAACTCACACCGATAAATTCTATTTGATAGTTACCGCTAGGGTATTTAGCCTTATTTAGGTTAACAAAAGCAAAATTAAAAGTATGCGCCATGCTTTTAACAGTGCTACCGGAAAATTCAAGAGTTTTGAACTGTTCTAGCTCACAATCAAAAGATGAAGGATTTAAAACATAAGAGTCGTAATCCAGAATAGTTAATATTTCATTATTGTTAGGCTCTTTGCTTCGTACGACAATTGTCATACTCTTATACTCGCTTTCTTCTAATCTGTAAACGAAGGAATTTGGAAATCCACCTAAGCCACCCTTAACTCTTAATAATACTGAGGTTTCAGAACAAATATGCGAGTTAGATACATCAACGCTATCTATGAATGGAATTTTATTATACACCGTAAAATGATTCGTTTCTTCTACCCAGAATCGGTTAGTAACACCATTTGTTGATTCTGTGATTTCCGTGTAAAAGTCACCACTAAAAAGACCAATACTGAACTCTTTTTTTATAATATGATTGGTGTCATTTTCAAAAAAAGTTTGCGTGTTTATTGGAATGGTTACTATTATTTGGAAATCACTAACAACTTCAATGTTTTCTAGCATTAAACTGTCGTTATCAACTTTAAGAAATCCCGTTAAATCGGCCGCTTCTGTAAAATTACTCTGGTTACTATTATTAAATATATTGTATTTTCTATTTTCAAAATTTTCAATGGTCCCATTTAGGTCTCTAAAATAGAATCCTAAAGTAGTAAAAGTTAATTCCGTCGATTCTTTTTGCTCTCCATTTATTTCTACTAAACCCTTAATAAGGTATTTTTTTCCAGGTTCTAAATCATTAAGAATACCTTCAGCTGATTCCTTGTAATTCGTTTCGTTTTCAAGTCGATATAAAATTTTCGCATTTATATCTGATTGATTTAAACCCGAAAATTGATAAGAAATATCGGTTGTTATTGTCGTAGTAGTAATTTCAGATAAAGCTAAACTAACATTACTGACATCATTAATATCACTTGGTTGATTAATTTCATCTTCTTTATCACCACCACAGGAAACTAAAATTAGGGATAAAGATAAAATTGATATGAATTGCAAAATTTTAATCATGCTTCTATAGTTTTATACTAAACAAGAACGTTTAGGTAACTCGGAAATTGTTCTATAAATATCGGGTAACGGTTAGGCTAAACGCCGAGCAGAAGTAAGGAAATTTTTAGTTTCCGTCTGCGCCCTAAGCCAAAGCTTATTGTTTAGTTTTATTTTTTCTTGTTCAAGCGAAATCCATTCACGAAGGCTATCGGGATTATCAACATTATAAATATACACAGAACATTGGTTTTAGTCCTAAAGTCCACTTTACGTTTAGGCTTTGTTACCCAACGTTTTTTTTGCGTCCGAGTAGGCTTTTCCATAAGACTGGCAAGTCCATTAACGCAACAGTTGCGTTTGAGTAAAGTCCATCTGCGTTCTGATTGCTGACGAATTAAAGGGTTTAATAAAATTTGTAGCCTATTCTTAGCAAAATATTGTAAATAGGTCTAAGGATTGCACCTGCCTCCTTGTTACTTGCAGGAATGCCCAGCCCTAAGCCTCCGCCAAGTTCATAGTTGAAATTCCAATTGATATTTCTCTTTATGCCCCAAGTAGGAATAATAAAAATGTCATCTCCTATTCTGGTATTTTCTTTTTGTGATATTGAAAACCAATTAGGATACCATTTCATGCTTAAAGAAAAGAAATTTCCACTATTATGATAGGTATCTTTGTTGTTTGCTTGTCTTTTTGGAAGATTATAAAAATAACGCGGTTCAACCGAAATTACGGGTAGGAAGACAGGAAATTCTCCGCCACTAATTTCTTTAGTTGTTATTGAGCCATCTAGACCTATTTCTGAGTGTAGTGCCCAATGATTTCCTAATCGTACTTCATTGTTTGCCCAAAATCCTAAAACACCAGTTTGAATATTGAAAATAGATTTTTCGACTTCCTGAGAATAAGTACAACTTGAAAAAAGTACAAGAGAGATTACAAGTAATTTATAGGGCAGTTTCATTAGGTGTGTTCTTCAAATTTAGAACGGAGGAATTGTAAGTTTCTTATTAAAGACTCACCTAATTTTTACTTTTTCAAAATGTTGAGTAACTTCTGATATGACGACTAAAATAGTCGATTAACAGAACAAACTTGCCTCCGGACAAAGACACTTTTCAGTAAGCCTTAGCAGATTTATTAATCATTCTTTATGTGAACTTTAAATTATTTCCCTCGTTGGCCAGTCAACCACTTTTGATAATCAGCTTTGCCCTTAGCAAATTCACTTGCACTAGAGTAAAAGTGATGCGAACCATTATTAGCCTCTACATTTAAAACATAATAAATATATTCTGTCTTGGCCGGATTTAGCGCCGCTTCAATAGCCGTCTTGCTTGGCGAACTGATAGGACCAGGTGGCAATCCACGAATCTTTCGAGTATTGTAAGCGTGGTCCACTTCAACATCACTTTTGTGAATTATACCATCCCAACGGCCTAGCATTTTGGCAATGTATACATTGGTTGCATCAATTCCCAGGGGAATTCCCCGCTCAAGACGGTTGTAAATTACGGAAGCCACCAAATCGCGTTCAGCATCTATTTTTGATTCATTTTCAATGAGACTAGCAATGACAATAATCTCTTGTTTTGTTCGTCCCATATTTAGGGCTAACTCATCCCATTCTGTTTGCCAAATTGATTTAAATTGTTCTACCATTTTATTGATTACCTCTTTGGGGTGGGTATCCAATTTAAACTCGTAAGTTGTAGGGTAAAGATAACCCTCAAGGTTTTTTGCTTTTGAATCAATCTCTTTAATTAAGCTAGTATCATCCAACAATGACAACACCTCTTTTTCAGTCATCAATGGCTCTACAGGAAACTCTTTAACAATCCGTTTGGCAATCTCAAAACGTGTCCAGCCTTCTGGAATAGTAAGTGTTTTGGTGCGTTTTTTTCCGTTTTTAAGTTGGTTAATTACTTCTATGGGGCTTATCGGAGAAGGGAATTGGTAATCACCTGCTTCCATCTTAGCCTCGCCTTTAAAGAATCGTAAATATATCTTAGTTGCAAGGGGTGCTTGGAGAATTTTATGTTCGCTCAATATTTCAAGAATTCGATTCGAAGAGGTGCCTTGCTCTATTGTAATATAGTTCTCAGAATTACTATGGCTTATAGGGCTATTTAGGGTATTGTAAAACCACAAAGAGAACCCTCCAGCAATTAAGACGGTCAATATTAAAATCACTTTTAAAGAGCGAGCGAATTTCATCTCAGGCTGTTTTTACTATCTTTTATTTAAACTTTTATTGAAAGGAGTAAGTTTTTCTAAATCTTAATTTTTACTACTCTCTTTTCAAAAATCTAACTTATTTAGTTCTTCCAAAACTCCCAAATCTTTTAGTGGATCGTAGTCTGACAAGTAGTTAATTCTCTTAAGTTTACAAACGATGCTCCATATCAAGTTGTTCTCATTACCCTTTTCATCTTTTGGTAGTCTAGAGTATAAGACAGCTATTACTCTATCGGTTTCAATGTCTCGAGCGTCTAAACAAGCCCCCCAAAATACTTGTGTAATAAGTTCGATAGTACTACTCGAAATCTTTTTATCAATCATAAAATTAATGAGGCATTGCTGAACTGCGGACCAGCCATATTTTGGTATAAGTTCCTCAACCATTTCACACCGAGTCAATTCGGAATCACTTTTCTCTTCTTGGTCAAGAATAACTTGAAGTTCTCTCTTCAAAACCATGTCATAGTTTATTTGAACTTTAACCTTTGTCCGCATTAGTTTTTATTTCACTTTCCTCGAACACACCATTCATATTTTCGTCGCTGAAGATTTTTTGTTCTCCATTATTGAAAACCCTTAACTCATCAAAAAAACCATCGGCATTTAAGTCGTGATATTCTCTTGCCAATTGCCCTTTAATGTTGAAGTGCTTTTGGATTTCATAAAGTCCATTTTCATCTGAGTCTACAAATTCCATCAATTGTTTTCCAAAAAAATTGTAGTTAGTTGTTCTTGTATAAAACCCAGTGCCTTTCAAGTCACATCCAAACCAGGAGGTATTGTTGTTCTTTTTCCAGTTATAGATGTCACAATCTTCATTGCTCCCTGATAAATAGGTCAAATCATTGCTTACATAATAATTTAACTCCTTTTTTGTGCTAATGTAAAGGGCCAGAAATACTATTGTAGTGAGTAGTAGGATAATGGAAGAAATTTTATGAAAATTCATTCTAAATCTATTTGTATAAATTAATGCCAACAGTTGGCTAAACGTACCATCCTTTATTTGAACTTTACTTTAAGTGTTTTGGAAAATCCATCTTACCTCCAAAAACTCTAACTATGAAAATTCCATCACTTATGATGTAATAAAAAACTACATGGGATTTGAATCTATACCTTAAGAGCATTTGGTTTTTGACGGCCACATATCTCCTACCTAGTTCGGGATTATTTGCTAATTCTCCTAAAATCAACTTTAGACCATTAGCATATTTTAAAGATTGACTTTTTCCGAACTCCTTTATCGTGTATTTGGCAATGGACTTAATATCGTTCTTTGCCTTGATACTTATGATATACTTATTCTCGGGCATTGTGCTCATTTATGGCTTCTTCCCAAATACTATCTATAGTGGCATCGGATGGTCCGCTCTCCATTCCCTCAATAAGTGCTTCATTCAAATCTATTATACGCTTTCTACGCTCCTGGTCTTTCCTGATTATATCTCTGACGTATTCGCTGTCATTGGTGTAGAAGCCTTGTTCTATTAGGCTTTTAACATAAGCCTCCTGTTGTTCTGTAAATGTGATAGATTTTCTAATTACTGCCATAATGAACCAATATTAATATTATTGATGCAAATTAAAGATAATTTGGAGATATTGCAAATATTGAACTATCCTTTAATTGAACTTTGGTAACGTTTTAAGAAAGTAATTTTTTTCCTTTTGTTACCCATAAAATTGGTCCTATTATCCCAATCATAGAGATGAGTATCCAAGTTACTTTAGAACCTTTAAATTCTTTAGTTAGTATTAAATATACAGCCTTAAAACTAGTGAAAACAGACCAAAAGCATAAGATTAAAAGGGCGATTATCAATATGGGCTTTAATATTTCCATCCTTTATTTGAACTTTACCATTTCCTTAATCTTAACTGCTTTCTCGAAATGGTCAAGCTCATTTTCCTCAATCCACCAAGTTGCTACTTCCATCAAAAGTTTTGGATTATCATTTTTGTTCTTGAAAAATGCGTAAAAAGACAAACCAACATTCTCGCCTTTCGATAGGATTTTACTATCACAGACTTCTATAATCTTCTTTCGAATTTGCTTGTCCATCCTTTATTTAAACTTTTGTTTGTGCAACAAATGCTTTTTTAATTTTAGTTCTCTCATTCTTTTGTTTAACCTATTCTTCCTCCAAGAAAGAATTCCTATATAAGTAACAACAAAAATGATTACAACAAATATTAAGGCATCTGAATAATCCCAATTCTCTATCATGGGTCTTCGACCAAACTTACCTGGTAAAAACGGAAATATTATTGCCAATCCAGTTAATAGTAGAATTTCTCTGATAACTCTATTTGGTAAATTTTTAAGTTTATTTTCTGTTGATAAAATTTCAAAATCTGCCTCCTCAAGAGTTCTAATTTCGTCAAGTGGCTTCAATTTCATCCTTTATTTGAACTTTGAGATTCGTTACTGTGATTCGTCTGAACGACAATCCACCTGAACCTAAAGATAGCTTTTTGCGTGTGATTTTCGTTTAGGAAATCCGCAAGCAACGAATTTCAGGCTTTGTTGTGCCTAGTGCTTTTCATAAATTTTTGAAGTAGCGTATTTTTTTCATCTTAAAAACAAGAACCCGCTGTTGGTAAATTTGCACTTATTAAAGCAGAAAAATCATCAAAAAAGGAACAATCGGTTACATTTATAGTATTCCAATTAGATAAATTCTGATTGAAAGAATTGGCTTGGTAAAACATATGTCTCATGTCAGTTACATTACCAACATCCCAATTGCTAAGGTCTCTATTAAATGAGGTCGCTCCATTGAACATTCCGTTCATATTAATTACGTTACTAACATTCCAAGTACTAATATCGCTGTCGAAAGAATCGGCTTCACCAAACATAAAGCTCATATTAGCAACACTACTAACATTCCAAGTACTAATGTCGCCGTTGAAAGAAGTGGCGTTTATAAACATTAGATCCATATCGGTTACACTACTAACATCCCAATTGCCAAGGTCTCTATTAAACGAAGTCGCTCCATAGAACATTCCATCCATTTTAGTTACATTACTAACGTCCCAATTATTTAGATCACTATTAAAAGAGGTCGCATCAGAAAACATTCCATCCATATCAGTTACATTACTAACATCCCAATGATTAATATCAGCACTTAAGGAGGTGGCTCCTCCGAACATTAAGCCCATTTTGTTTACAGCAGATAAATCAGGAGCATCTGGGGCAGAAATATTAAGATTAGAGCAGCCAGTAAATGCACCCCACATAGTTGCCCATTTATTATTTCCCCATTGCTTTATATCAATTATTTTATCTCTATTTGAAAGATTGATGAAATTAATAGATGGAAAACTTCCAAGTATTATTACATCATAAATACCATCAGCCTCATAAGTGTGAGAAGGGCTACTTCCATTTTGGGTAATAGTGCCATCTCCCCAATCTATGGTAACATTGGTGGCTGTGATAGGAATAGTTATAGACTCATTGCTAGTATTTGTTTGCCACGTTGTAATAAACCCTAAACCATTATCCGCCACGTAAGTTGTAAAACAAGATCCTTTTGTTGGCAACTTGTTACTAGCCAACCCAGAATTTGCATTGAAGTCTTTACAGTTAGTAACATTGATAGTTTCCCAATTTGATAAATCTTTATTAAAATTAGCAGCTCCATTAAACATTGCGGTCATATCAATAACGTTGCTTACATCCCAATTACTAATATCCTTGTTAAAAGATGTTGCTCCATAAAACATGGCGCTCATATCGGTTACCAAAGCTAAGTTTGGAACATCAGTTGCATTGTAGGTTAGGTTTTCGCAACCCTCAAAAGCACTTTTCATCGATAGCCATTCGATATCACCCCATTGTTCAATACTTATAATTTTCTTTTTATGCTCAACGTTGTTACTAAAGTAAATAGAAGGAAATATACCTGTAATTTTAACGGTATACGTGTTCGCAGTTTCATAACTGTGTGTTGCGTTTTCTGAATGGCTTGTCAAGGGTGTGCCATCGCCCCAATCTACAGTATAACCATATGAAAATCCATTTTGCGTAGGTATGGTGATGGATTCGTTGGAGGTTGTTGTTTGCCAAGTAGAAATGAATCCTTGAGGTTCGTCAATATCCGTTACATTTATTGTTATAACGGTATGAGCTGTTGCAGTACCGTCTGTCACTTGAATCGTTATCTCATGAAAAGAAGCAGTTTCAAAATCCAATTCTTTACCAATTCCCAAACTAACGGTTCCATTTTCGGTAATGCTGAATAAGTCATTGCTATTATCGATTATGCTAAAACTGAGTTCGTCGTTATCTACATCATTTGCAATTACGTTACCAATAACGGTGGTTTCCAAGATTTCCTCAGATACATTAAAAGATTGAGCTGTAATTGTAGGCGCGTTGTTTACAGGCTCATTATTTACAGGACTATCATCTTTTTTACAAGATGTTACTAGTAGAATAATAAAAAAAATAGCTATCAGGTTGAAAACGTTTGGTTTTGACATAGCTTTTATAAATTGTGGTAAGTCTAAACTTTAACTAGAATATTCTGGTCTTATTGTTTTTAATTTATCCTTTATTTGAACTTTGACTTTCGTTGAACGCTGTGCCTTTTGTATTCTATCGACCGAAACCTAGAGATATAATTGCATTTTGAACCATTTTGAAATCCTTAATGTAATTATCTAACTTTTCAAATTCTGTCTTTACTGTCCAAGTGAACATTGCTATTAAATAGTCTGATTGATTTGTTTTATGAACACAATCAAATCTGTATTGGGTTATTGGAATATCATTCTCCTGGGTTCTACATACACTTTCAATAATACTATCTTCTTTGAATGAAGGATATTCATTTGTCATTTCAATATCGGTGCTAGAATTAATTGAGTTTTTAATTAAATCATTAACACTTTCACCACTACTTTTCTCTTTAATAGTTAAAACATTTACTCTTAAAGTACCACTTTCAGGTGAATCCTCATAAAATGTACCGCCTCCATTTTCTTCATATTCCTCAATCCAGCTATTTGGTATTTCGAATGAAATTAATCCTCCTCGATAATTAACTCTTTTCATCCTTTATTTGAACTTTAATTTGATTTGAAGTCTTCAACTTGTTTTAAAAAACCAACTTCATCCTTAAAGGCAATTAAATTCCCATCCGGGTCTTTGAATTTAGCCACTTTCCCCCAGGAATGTTCTTGGTAATCTACTTCAATGTTCTTTTCAGCTAACCATTCTGCAGCCTCTCTGACGTTTGCTAAGTTTAGTCTCAGGCAAGTAAAATTTTTAACATGCTTTGAGTCTAAATTTAAATATTCACTTCTATCATCTTTTTCGACCATAAGATAAGTGCCATAAAAATTAAAACAGCACAACTCATCATTTTGAAAATGAATAGCCAATTCTAAGATGTCTTTATAAAATGAAAGACACTCTTCATATTTATTGACGTATAATATCAATCCGGTTCTTTCAATTTTCATCCTTTATTTGAACTTTTGTTATTAGATATTTAGTTTCTTTAGATTTTCGACTGCCATTTCGAAATCCTTTTTATGATCAATTAAAAAAGGCTCTAAGGCAATGTTTAATTGATCAAGATTAATTTCAACATAGTCATTATTTTGCTTTAATATAAAATCTTGAACTTTAAGTTCAAAGACTGTTTGAAACAGGTCTAAATTGTTTTTCATTAGCGAAAAATATTCAACTGTTAAATATCTCCACCAATCAAATCTATTCTTAATATTTCTACTCATTGTAATATGTGCCATATCATGATAGTCTACCCTACCCTTACATAAACATTCTTTTATATCTGAAGGTTTGGCTACCTCACATAGACATTTACTTATTTCTATTTCTCTATACAAACATTCGAAAAGGCAACCATAAAATATTCTGATATACTCCAATGATGTATTTTCTGGGTGATAATGTTCTGCATTATTATTTGCAACTTTAATTTGACCATCAAAAAAATCACCAGAGTTACTTGGATATAAGAATATCGATTCTGTCTTTCTATTAAATTTGAATACCCGATAATTTAGTTCATTTGCTATATGATGGCCAGTTTCATGTATGAATGTAATTTGAAGTTTTTTAGTATTCATTTACACATTTTCTTTGGTCATATGATTAAATATGAACAGGTCATCATCAATTTTTAAGAAAGCCAACACAACAAGTTTCAAATACATGTAGTAAACGCTTTGGTGTACTTCATCATTTTCTGCTTTCCCTTGTGTGCCATGCAGATAACTATTTCTTAGATCTAAACTATTAGTAAATTCTGACTTATTTAGATAATAGTTGAAATATGACTGCTCTTGCTTTGAAAATAATGAACTTTCAGCAAAAATCAGCTTCTCTACTATCATCTTTTTTGCCTCATTTTGAAATGCTTCAGAATAGTGATAAAATGAACCAAATTCATTTTCATAAATGTCTTTTAGAATCATAATCCTGTAAAAATTTTTCATTTGAATGTTGCTGTCTTTATCAAGTTCTAATAAACCTGACTCGACAAGAAAATTGATTTGAGGTTTGCTAAATTCTTCATAATTTTTATAGCCAACTTCTTCATTTGCAAGTAGATCAAACAGGCTGCGATAATGCTTTTCCTTAAAGGGATCCACATATGCTAAAAGTGTCTGGTCCGAGAAAAGTAATCTAGTGTAATGACCAACCTTTTCATTTATCTCGTTCAAGTAAAGATACTTTGATTCATTAAGACTTGGGATGTCTCTGATTGCTAAGGGCATTGAGGATATTGCCAAAAGCTCGAAGTCTATTTCTCTATCTTCCACAAATAACTTGAACTGTTTCAAACTTGATTCGAATTCTGGAGCCAATATTTTTATTTTCTCAAAGGCGGAATGGCCGGCTTTTGGAATAGAAAACCTGGCATTATCTGGAAAGTTATATTTGGTCTGAAAGTCCAAAGTATAAATATCTCGTAATACATTTAAAAGGGGAACATTGATATCGTCTAAAACCTTATCATAACCAGCTAATTGAGCTTGCGATGTCATTTCTGATAAAGAAAATGAAGTACCTCCGACATATTCGTTTTTTGAGCGTAAACCCAAAGTTCTCTCAAATACTCCTAGGCTACTTTTCTTACTGAGAAGTGTAATTCTTCCATACTCGTCTATATAATCGAACAAGTATCTGAAATTTTGGAAAAGTCTGTACGTTTCTTGATTCTCCTTTATGAATTGAACACTATAGCAATAATTTGCAATATGATCATCATCCATAAATACATCCACCTTAGAGGGCGCATCTTCTGAAAAAACTACTGAAACACCATATCTTAATCCCTTCTGGTTTTGAAAAAATTTATCAATTAACTTTTTATTTAATTGTTTCGCCTTTAATCTTGTTTTTGGAGAAAGGCGGAAACCATTTTGATGCTTGGCATTCGCTATCAATCCAATATAATTCAAATTTGGCTCGTCAGAATCTAAATACTTTAAAATTATATTCTCTTTGTCGTCGACTGACAAACTATTTGGGAGAATTTTCTTTTTAATCTCACGGTCATGCTTAATCTCATAAATAGAAAGCAAGATTTCAGCAGATTTTTCATAATCAATTAAAAATTTACGTAAAGCGGCATCAAAATGTTTTACAATACCTTGGAATTGGAGCAGATTATTTATGAGAATTGGTTCTTTCCCTAAAATTTCGTTCAGTTTGTTACTTGAAACCCTTTGATGAACTTTGTAATTATTTACTATTTCCCAAAATGACTCAATATAATTGTATGGTATAGTCTTGTATATTTTTTCAATATTCTCAGAATTAATTTTTGAAAAAAAATTGCCAATTTCAATTTTGTATTTTTCTGCTTTTATCTTGTAAGCACTTATTTCCTCGCTAGTCCATTGTTTGAGATATAATCCGTTATCAAGGTATTTTTTGATATGATAACGCTCAAGAATATCGTTAATATCTAGGTCATCTTTTGCGACCTTGGATTTCAGTATTAATTCTGCTCTTTCCAAGTGATTGCCTGCGGACATATCCTGTTTCGAATGAAAGACTATTCTTTTTAGGTTCGGCTCATGCATTTGGTCGTATGTGTTTGTTAGATGTGGTTATATGTTTTTTACATAGAGCTTCTTCCATTTTTTGATGCTTATCCCAAAAAACAACTCCACATTCCTTGCAATTTCTTCTACCCTGAATTGCTAGATATTTATACAAAGTAGGTTTTGATTTAATTCCCACCAACTTCATGATATCAACAATCGGCAAATTATTCTCCTTGTAATAAGATGCCGCTAATATAGCTTTTTGTTTGGCCACTTTATTAAGACCCTTCTTACGACCTAGTTGAATTCCCCTTCTTCTTGCGCTTTTTAGTCCTGCAGTTGTTCTCTCAATAATAATATCTCTTTCTAATTGTGCTACTGCGCCAAAAAGCGTAATTACAAATTTGCCATGAGCTGAAGTTGTGTCTATAAATGGATCATTGATACTTCTAAATTTCACACCAAGTTTTTCAAATTGGTCCACCAACTTTAATAAATGTGAAATACTGCGTGCAATTCTGTCAAGTTTCCAAACGATAACAGTATCTCCTTCTCGAAGTCTTGAAATCATCAGGTCTAAATCATGACGTTCCGCCTTTGCGCCAGAAGAGACATCTCTAAAAATGTTCTTTTCTTTTACTCCTTCTTTGAGAAGTGCATCAATTTGTAAACTGGGATTTTGGGTTTTCGTGCTGACCCTGACATAACCGAATAGCATATTGAGTATAATTATACCTCTAAAAACAAACTAATGGATTATACCGAAAAAATGAACTTGTTAAGAGTTATAAACGAAGAAATGTGAAAGTTCAATAAAACGGTCGTTTAAATATACTTTCAAAGATTAACCAAATGAGTTTTTTCTTAAACTAGATTAAGTCAGGGACTTTTAGTTATCTGTATATTTATAATCTGAAAAAATAGCAATTATCAAAATAGATTCTTTTAGCCTCTGGAACAATACAAAAACATACTACAGAATATTGATAGATATGTTTCTCTTTCAATTGAGGAAAAGGAAAGACTGATATCCATCATCCGAACAACAAAAATTAAGAAGCGTCAATTTATAGATCAACCTGGTTACGTTTGTCAGTATAGAAATTATGTTGTGGAAGGTGCTTTTCGTTCTTATTTCGTCGATAATGAAGGAAGGGAGCACACCGTTCAAATTGCTATTGAGGATTGGTTTGTGAGTGATTTCTACAGCTACATCACCCAAACACCAGCAACGCTATTTGTTGAGGCTTTGGAGGATTCTACGATATTTCAAATGACCTACAACGACATCGAGGGTCTTTGTCAAGAAATTCATGGATTAAGTGAATATTTCAGGACTTCTACGGAAAGGGCGTTTGCCTTTTCACGAAAACGGGCTTTGTCAAATTTAAGTATGACTGCAGCAGAACGGTATTTGGAATTATTAGAGCGTTACCCCAACATTGTTAAGCGTGTTCCCCAGAAAGTAATTGCATCCTATTTGGGGATGACACCTGAATTTATGTCCAAAATAAGAAAAAATCTTTCCGCAAAATCTTAATCTAGTTCAAGGGTATTTCCTAATGTAGTTCATTTTTTAAGCCCCCCAACGGCCGCAACTTTGTATCGTCGATTTTGACGTCATCTAAAACAAAGTAAAATGAGTACAACATCACAAACAAATACTTACCAAGATAACCTAAAAGGGTTAAGAGAAAATTTAGGCAAAATGTTACCCGAAAATGTATTGAGGGTCTTCGATAATGACGCTGAAGCTTTACACACTCAACATCAATCGATTCTTAAATTAAAAATTGGAGAAAAAGCACCAGATTTTTCACTATCAAATGCAACCAATGAAACCGTAAAACTTTCCAATCTACTTCAAAAAGGGAAAGTTGTATTAGCTTTCTATAGAGGCACTTGGTGTCCATATTGTAATCTGCAGTTAGCTCATTATCAAAATACAATAGAAGAAATCCAAGCCTTAGGAGCTCAGTTGGTTGCTATTTCACCGCAAACACCTGACGAATCTTTGAGCATAAAGGAAAAGAACAAACTCAAGTTTGAGGTTTTGAGTGACAACGGGAATATCGTTGCACGAAATTATACGACCGTATTCAAAAATAATGATGCACCGGTAAAAACAATGACAGAACTTGGATTGGACTTTGACGGTCATTATTCGGACGACTCAAGAGAATTGCCCGTTCCTGCTGTTTACATAATTGAAAAGGATGGAACTATCACTTTTGCAAAAGCTGCAGGTGGCGATTATAGGATCAGAGTAGAAGCATCTGAAATCATTGATTCACTTAAAAAATAATCTCATGCAAAATACTATTCAAACTATTTCAATTTGGGGATTGGCAATCCTAATGGTCATTTTTGGACTAAATAAGTTCTTTGGCTTTATTCCTGTTGAACCACCTGCTGACCCAACAGCTCAAAGTTTTATGGGGGCAATGTTTACATCATACTTATTCGTTATTGTAGCACTAGCGGAAATTGTCGGTGGAATTTTGATTACTGAGCCAAAAACCAAGTTTTTGGGGTGGCTATTATTGTTGCCTGTAATTTTCAATATCTCAGCCTTCCACATCGCACACGATTTCATAGGAAACGGAATATGGTTATTGCCAACCCTATTTTTTTTAATCATCACATACTTCCAATTTGGAACTATTAAAAAAGCTATGAATTATGGAAAAGCATAAAATAATAATCTTGACTTTGCTCGCTGTTTCTATTTCAAATTTTGTTGCAGGTCAAACTTCAAAGAAATTAAAAATTTCAAATAGTATTGAAATGAACAATGGAATGGACGAAGTATGGACAGCGATTTCCAATCTTGGAAATCTGGATAGATTAGTTCCTGAAATTATCGAAAGGACCGAAATGGTAGGTAATGGGGAAGGCTCTATAGTTACCTTAATCTTAAAATCCAATGGTGCTAGAGTAGTTGAGAGTATCACAAAATTGGATAATAAGAAAAGAATCATTTCCTATGAAATGCTCGAAACGCCCATGCCTATGTCATACTACAAAGCCACAATCAGCATAGTCTCGAAGAATTCTGACACCTATAACATTCGATTTGAAGCAATACTGAAAACGGAGGAGGAGAATAAAGAAACCATGTTTAATACCATTGATAACTTTCAAAAAACACTTTTATATAACGTTAAAAACATATATAATGAAAAATAGTATTTGGTTTATCACAGGAATATCAAGCGGATTGGGTAAAGCACTTGCCGAGGCCGTAATGCGTACAGGAGATTTTGTTGTAGGTACTTTTAGGACTGCATCACAAGTTGAGGAGTTCAATCATAAAAATTCAAACTCGGGCTATGCCATTTTATTGGACATTACCGATGAGAAGAATATCGAGGATACCGTGCAAACCACAATCTCAAAATTTGGACGAATAGACGTACTGGTAAACAATGCTGGTATGGGATTCGTGGGAGCCATTGAGGAAACTTCGATGGAGGAGGTAAGAACAGTTTTTGAAGCCAATTTTTTTGGAACACTTAAATTAACACAGGCAGTTCTACCTTTTATGCGTAAAGAAAAAAACGGGCACATAATTCAGATTTCATCCCATGGAGGAATAAAAGCATTCGCAGGATTTGGTATTTATAATGCAAGTAAGTTTGCCCTAGAAGGATTTAGCGAAGCCTTGGCGCAAGAAGTTGCTCCCATTGGAATTAAAGTCTCGATAGTTGAACCAGGTCCTTTCCGTACAAAATTCGCCGGAAATGGTCTTGGGCTTGCCAAAAACATAATTGAGGATTATTCGGACACAGCTGGGGCTTTTAGAGCCAAATTAAAGGGTGTCGATGGAAAACAAGAAGGCAATCCGATCAAAGCTGCAAAAGCTATTATCGATTTAGCAAATTCGGATAATCCGACTCTTAGACTTCCTCTTGGAAAAGCAGCTCTCATAACTATTGGATTGAAACTAGATAGTGTGAAATCAGACTTGGAAAAAAATAGAAGAACTGCTGAGGAAGCTGTCTTCGTATAAAATATGTGATACAACATTTTACATTATAAAGAGCGATTAATTTCTAATTGGAGGTTAATCGCTCTTTAATATAGCATCATGTAGAAAACGATGTGAAAGTTTAACAAACCCGCTTTTAGTAAATTTCATCCAGTATATTTAACCCCACCTTATTTTAGACTTTTCTGCCCGAACTGTGAGAGTTCATTGTCCCATACCCTTCAGTAAACTTTTAAAATCTAACATTAGTTTACTTTTAGGGGTCGTCTTCAAAAACTATATAGGAGTCAAAATACAAGAAAAATACCCTTGAATGGGTATAGCTTTAATTTTTTCGGTGAATTAACATTGTAGTGTAGAAAGGACGAGAATCAAATAACCGTACTCTTCCAGTTAATTAAAATCCTAGTAAACATGAAAAATATAGTATTACTATTATGTGCTTTTGCCTTTTTTATAAATAGTAGTTGCTGCAGAAATTGTGATGATGATAGCACACCCATAGCAGACGGAGGAGAAGAAACTATTGCAGAAAATAAAGAGGAGGTTGAAAGTGACGAAAATGACACTAACAGTTCACCGACACTTACCCAAGAGGAGTACATAGAGCGTGTCAAAGTCTCCTTATCGAATAACCTGAACTTAGAGGTTCGTGACCTTTCTTCTTTTGAAACAGATAGTGATTTGATCGCGTTTCCTGATAGAGATGTCGAAATCAACGAAAATGGTGTTTTGAGCCTCGGATTAGGATATGTAAATAGTGAAAGTCAAGTAAATGGTATCGGCTTCAGTATTGGTGACGACCAAAGAGCCTACGTAATATTCCCTACTCTTCAAGTTGGAGAGCCCTTAAATACAATAAGTATAGACCTTGAATTAGGCCTTGATAATTGCGAGTTTATCAGGGATCTTTGTGATATAATCCCCATACGATTTTTTGCTATTAAATCTGACGGAACAGTTTCAGTTAGTTTCACGGATCACATGAAATTTGGATGCACAGAATGTCCTTTGACAGCAAAAAATACAGCATGGGCAAATTTATTTACAGATTCGGTTACAAATACCGAAGAAGAATATTTTTCTAATCATGAACAATTAAGGTCTTTTGTAATCACAAGTCAAGACGAGTTTGTTAATTCTCAACATATTGACTATCCAAACTGGGGAGAACCGGGGTATATGCCACCCCCAGGAGAACAAATTTTATCAATGAACCAATTCAATACGGTACAGTGTTATGAGCAAGGAAGTTTTCATGTAATACGCGTTAAAAAAGATAATTTAATGATTCTCTTTTATGCACCAGTTAGCGTTTTAGAGCACTACGAACTTGGGGTAAATAGTGAAAGTGAAAATTTCTGGCTCACAGGTGCTGGTACATCAGTTGGGTCTTTGATAGAAGGTCCGACTGTAATGGTATATGAATTAGACAAACCACCAGGTGCAAATTGGTGGATATTAAACTCCGAATATCCTGGAGAATGGAAAGGAGAATATATATGGAAATCTTCCGAAGATGATCTTTTATATCCTAGACCTTTTCTACTACCATTTAGGGCAAAACATCACTTACGCCTTTTCACCAGTAGTCTTGATGAACATAGGCCATTCTTAGCCCCACGGACATATGAATCCATATCATTTAACCGAGATGTGGAATATATAAGAGGTGGAAGATTATTTTTAAATGTTTATTTAACTTGTCACCATATGAAGAATTAGAAAGATGAGGTGGTAGTTAAAGAAATTTCTTATTTGTATTCTAATATGCATTTTGAAGAAAACACCCAAGCACCTAAATTAAAAATAGTATCAATTATAATGCGCCTTAAAAATATCAATTAATACTTCAGGCGGAACCACATTGTTTGGATACTTATGCATAACAGAAAGTACCTGGTCAATTGCAGATGGCGGCAAACCCATACCTAAACCCATATCGTGCAAACGTCGAATTTCGAGCTCTTCTTGAACTTGGTCAACATTCATCAATAAAACCAATCGATGAAACTGTAGAATACGTTCAGCCTCAGTTTTAGGAATGAGATGCTCACTTTCCTTTTCAAAAAGACCGTCAAAGATTTCACGCTCAACACCCAATTGCTTTGAAACATTCAGCAGAAAATGATACTCCGGATCTTTGACCAAATCATCAACTTTTGCAAAAGCAATCATTTCAGAAAGGATACTTAGCTTCTCTTTATAGGTACTCATAGGTTTAGGGTTGAAAGGTTCAATTTTCTATAGTATAACTAAAAAAAGGCATCACATCGTATAAATTATCGACAAACAACCCTGAAATTAAAGGGCGACACAAATTTTGTAATATCTTGCGATGAAATAGAATTGTATGACCAATAACGATATTTTCAAGAAACTACGTGTGGCATTAATGCTGAGGGATGATGAAATTGTAGACATCTTGAAACTGGCTGATTTTAAAATGTCTAAAAGTGAATTGGGTGCCTTTTTTAGAAAAGAAGACCATCCGAATTATATGGAGTGTGGTGATCAAGTATTGCGAAACTTTCTAAATGGTTTGGTAATCCATTTGCGTGGCACCAAAGAGCATCCAAAAAACCCTGGAGAAGTTTTGTCTCAAAAGAAACTCGCTCAGAAAACTGATAAACCGAAACCGGTCTACAAAGCGATTCAACGTAAAAAAGCAAGTCGGGATATAGATCCCGTAAAATATAAGAACAAAAAAAAGTCCTAGCCTCGATTTACTCGAGATAGGACTTTTAAATTGCTAGTCATTGACCAACCTTTAACTAGCAACACGTACTGATACCGTGTATTTTTTACCTGCTTCGTAGCTGTTTAAATCAACTTCTTTATAGTTTAATCTGCTTTTGATAAAACCTTCAAGATCTTCTTTATCTGTATCAACAGACAGCACAATAATTTCTTTGTCGTCATTTAGCATAAAAAGCACCTGGGCTTCATAACCTTGATGTTCTTCGTCGAAGTTGTTGTCGTTTAAGTAATTTCCTATCTGCTCAGACAGGTTAGGGTTTTTGGCTGGCTCTACCCCTTTTTTTGAATCGTTTGCAAAAATACTTCCTGTAGAAAGTAGCAAAGCTGCTACTAGCATTACACTAACTTTTTTCATGACTTGTTTGTTTTTTAACTCTGATTCGTTGATTGACGAATTGTTTTCAGAATTTGATTATTAATTAATTGATGATTACTAAAAAGACGTCTCAGAATTAAGAATGTTACAGCAAAAAATATTTTTAACATTTATTTAATCAATTCACGACTCTATTAAAGATGCCAAATTTAAAAAGCAAAAGGTAGGTAATCACCATTAAACGAAGGGCTTAATGGTAACTATAACAGCTTAAAAAAATGATAAAATCTTTTAATCAGTATGAATTGAATACTAGATTTTTGAAGTGAATTGCCATATTATTTTGAAAAATGTTAGAAGAAATAAAAGAAGGGCTAATGTTTTCGAAACATTAGCCCTTCTAATTTTACTTGAATTGATATGGTACTGCTATGTCAATACCTCTTTAACTTTATCTGCAGCTTCTTGAAACTGAACAGCAGAATGAACAGCCAAACCTGAATTATCTATGATTTCTTTTGCTATTTCAGCATTTGTTCCTTGTAAACGAACTATAATTGGAACTTTGATGGCATCACCCATATTCTTGTAAGCTTCAACAATACCATTTGCTACGCGATCACAACGAACAATGCCTCCAAAGATATTCACTAGAATTGCCTTCACACCATCATCTTTCAAAATGATACGAAAGGCTTCCTCTACTCTTTTGGCATCTGCAGTACCTCCTACATCTAAGAAATTAGCGGGCTCTCCACCTGCCATTTTAATTAAATCCATCGTTGCCATGGCAAGTCCTGCACCATTAACCATACATCCAACATTACCATCTAAATCAACATAGTTCAAACCCAAAGCACCAGCTTCTACCTCAATTGGATTTTCCTCGCGAAGATCGCGCATTTCAGCATACTGCTTTCTTCTATACAAAGCATTATCATCTATAGAAACCTTGGCATCTACGGCCATGATTTTATCATCAGAAGTCTTTAAAACCGGATTAATCTCAAACATACTAGAATCACTCTCAACATATGCTTTGTATAAACAAGCTACAAACTTGGTCATCTCTTTAAATGCAGTTCCTGACAGCCCCAGATTAAATGCTACTTTACGAGCCTGAAAAGGAAGCAAACCTACCGCGGGATCAATCTCTTCAGTATAAATCAAGTGTGGCGTTTTTTCAGCAACCTCTTCGATATCCATTCCACCTTCAGTAGAATACATAATCATGTTTTTTCCAGAACCTCTATTCAATAATACAGACATGTAGAATTCACTCGTCTCGCTATCACCGGGATAGTAAACATCTTCTGCTATCAGCACTTTATGTACCTTTTTGCCTTCCGCTGAAGTTTGAGGGGTGATCAAATTCATACCAATAATTTGACCTGCTATCTCTTCTACTTCTTTCAAGTTTTTGGCAAGCTTAACTCCGCCTCCTTTTCCACGTCCACCAGCATGAACTTGTGCTTTAATTACATGCCAACCAGTACCTGTTTCAGCAGTCAATTGTTTTGCTGCATCAACTGCTTCTTTGGCATTATGTGCGACTATACCGCGCTGAATACGCACTCCAAAACTGGCTAAAATTTCTTTTCCTTGATATTCGTGAAGATTCATATATAAAAGCTGTATTTAGGTTCGGATGCAAAAATAGGAAACGATTATGATTTACACTAAAATAATAGCGAACAGTATTTGAAGAAAAAAAGGATAAAAGATTGAGCTATTTAATGGAGTAGTCATCAAAATCTAAAGGGTCAAAATTTTTGAAGTCCCCATTCAATTTTATGGTCTGCTTAGTTCTATTTACTTCCTCTAAAACAGTAATCGTTGTGACCAGGTGATTTTTTATGAAAGCCAAGCGTTCACTTTCTCGAGATATCTGCAAGAGTTCGTACTCTTGTTCAAAAGATAATCCCATTTTATGAACCAGAACATTACTATGAAATTTATCCACGGGGATTGGTGTAAAGGGCACAGACATCAAATTGTATAAGGCTTCTATGAGTCCGAGAACTTCCTTTTTACTTGCATCATCTGAATCATTGATATTATCTAAAAACTCTACATCACCCCCTGCGTATAATTTTCCTTCCATCTGGTTTTCAAAGGCATTTACCTTAAAAACTTGTCGTGCCACACAAGTAACATCCATTTCACCCCCTTCATAAGAATTTACGATTTCCACCAATTGCACTTCCGTTCCAAAGAGGATACTATCATATATGTAGACAGGAATACCAAAAGTAATAGCCTCATCGCGACAGTCTCTTATCAACTGCTTATAACGCTCTTCGAAGATATGTAGAGGTACGGTTTCCCCTGGAAAAAATATAGATTGTAATGGAAATAAAGGTAACTTCATAGAATAATAGCAATTTTAGTAAAAATACAATACCAACTCCTGAAAGCCAAGAAAATGATATTTTCTAATTTGTTACAAATTTAACAAATTGTTGTATTATTTATATTTCATCTCTTTTTTTTTGTTGGAATTACTAAGAAAGTTAGCTTTGTTCAAAATGCTTTGCACTATGAAAAATGCTGATTTATTAAAAATAGCAAAAACATACGGAGACCCTGTATATGTTTATGATTCAGAAAAAATTATTTCTCAGTATCGTCGATTGACGAATGCTTTTAAGGGTGTTCAGAAATTGAAATTAAATTATGCCGCTAAGGCATTATCTAATATTGCTATTTTAAAACTAATGAATAGCTTAGGTAGTGGCCTAGATACCGTTTCTATTCAAGAAGTTCAGTTAGGTTTGTTGGCCGGGTTCAAACCTGAGTCTATTATTTTTACACCTAATGGAGTTTCGTTAGAAGAAATTGAAGAGGCAGCAAAACTTGGGGTCCGAATCAATATCGATAACCTTTCAATTCTAGAGCAGTTCGGTAGCAAGCATCCTGATATTCCTGTTTGTATTCGTATAAACCCTCATGTGATGGCAGGAGGGAATTCTAATATTTCTGTAGGTCATATCGATTCTAAATTCGGAATCAGCATTCATCAAATACCGCATTTACTCCGTATCGTTGATCTCACCAAGATGAATATCAACGGAATTCACATGCATACAGGCAGTGACATATTAGATATTGATGTTTTTTTATATGCCTCAGAAATACTTTTCGAGACCGCTAAAAACTTTCCAAATCTGGATTTTATTGACTTCGGTAGCGGATTTAAGGTACCATATAAAGAAGGTGACATTGAGACTAATATTGAAGAATTGGGTAAAAAACTCAGCTCTCGATTCAATGAGTTTTGCAAGGAATATGGAAAAGAACTTACCCTAGCCTTTGAGCCAGGGAAGTTTTTGGTTAGCGAAGCAGGATTCTTTTTAGCCAAAGTAAACGTAGTAAAACAGACCACCTCAACAGTTTTTGCAAGCATCGATTCCGGATTCAACCATTTGATACGCCCTATGCTCTATGGCGCGTCTCATTCAATTTTGAACATTTCCAATGAAAAAGGAAGAGAGCGCTATTACTCTGTGGTCGGATATATTTGTGAAACCGATACTTTTGCGAGTAATCGCCGTATTAATGAAATATCTGAGGGAGACATTCTGTGCTTTAGAAATGCAGGTGCGTATTGCTTCACTATGGCAAGTAATTATAACTCTCGCTTTCGACCGCCCGAAGTATTATGGCATAAGGGCAAGGCTATTTTAATTCGTGAACGCGAGAATTTTGATGATCTCATTAAACATCAAGTGGACGTAAAAGATCTATTTGCGGCAGAAAAAGAGCCTGTAAAGGTGAAATAACTTGCTGTACATTAGATTTTTATTAAAATAAAGGTCGTAGATTTTCGTTAGTTTTGGTATAGTTATTGGACTAATCTCACAAAATAGATCAGATGAAAACATTCGTCCCGAAATCAACACTTTTTTTTATTATTCTAATTCTTGCTTTCGTAGGATCTTCTATGAACGCTCAAGAAGTAACCTGGCTTTCTTGGAGTGAAGCTTCAGAACTAGCTACAACCGAAGAAAATCCGAAGAAAATATTTGTTGATGTTTACACAGATTGGTGTGGATGGTGCAAGAAAATGGATAAAGACACTTTCCAGAATGCCGAAGTAGCGGCCTATATGGAGGCTAATTTCTATATGGTGAAATTAGATGGGGAAGGGAAAGAAGACATCGAATTTAAAGGAAAGGTTTTTAAATTTGTTCCTTCAGGAAGAAAGGGATATCATGAGTTTGCTGCAGCATTAATGGGCGGAAAAATGAGTTACCCAACTACTGTTTTTCTTGATGAAAATATGGATATGCTCTCTCCCGTACCAGGTTATCAAAAACCGGAGCCTTTCTTAAATATTGCTAGATATTTTGGAGATAACATCTACAAAGAAAAAGACTGGAAGACCTATTCAGGAAAAGGGAAATAAAGGATAGAACTAAAAAAGTGCCCCTTCAACATTTAGAGAAGGAACACTTTTACTACTATACCCAAAATTTTAGTTAGTCCGAGCCTGTCTTTTGTAATTCAGCTCCTACATCAAGTGCTTTTGCCTTTTTGGCTTTACCTTGGCATCTATCACACAAATCGGTTATTTTTTTAAGCTCTCGTGCCTTGGCAACGGTACCCTGAAATATTTCGTTTGTTCGCTTCCCATTAATATAAGAACAATCTTGATACAAATGATAGCTCTTTCCAGAAGGGGTCCAGTAAACACTGTTGACACCATCGTTAAGCAATTCGACTTGTTTTGTTTGCTCGGTATATTGCTCAACAGAAGCTGGGTTGAATTCAGTACCTGTTAAACCAGCAGCAGCAAGGGCAGCAACCGCAATAGAACCTAAAATTCCTTTTTGTTTTCCACTAAGGTTTTTATTGGTAAAAATTAGAATAACCATTGGTAAAAATGCCAATACGCTAATAATCAAACCCAATTGATTCTGAATAAAGAATTTCGTTTTATTCTTCTCTGAAGCTGGGTCTAAGCGATTTGATTTTTTCCATAAAATATTACCGATTATAGCAAAAATCAAAGCCACAACGATCAAGGCAATCATCCAAGTCATATTGACTGGAACTTCTTGAAGTTTAAAATAGGCAAAGACTTGACATCCTATGGCAACGAGCCATCCTAGTACCGCTATTATTCTAAAAGTAGTTGCTTTTGATTTACTTTCTGCTGTCGGTGACCATGTTGCGTCACCATTTGAAGTTTGAGCTGATGCATTGTCATCAACAATTTTTGTAATTTTTTTTGATGATTTACCGTTTTCCATTTTAGGGGGATTAAGTTATTTAGTTTACACAAACTTAATACTAAATTCCTATAAGTGATTCACTATCAACTTAATTCGATCGTTTGGCTACAGTAGCATACTGTAAATAAAACATATCCATTGCTGTAAATAGAAAGGGAATGTTATACAAATATGGTTTTAGAGATCGGGTACGGTTAATACCTTTGTGACTAACAATCTTATAACCTTGGTCTCGATACATTTTTGCAATACTGCTCTTTGTAAAAAAACGCATGTGAGTCTTATCAAAGATTCCGTGCCCTTCATATTCGAATTTCTTCTGGAGGATGATTTTTTTAAAAGCATCGTGATAGCGAATATTTGGAATAGAACTAATCACTACACCATTCTCTGACAACTTACCCTTAAGCGTGCCTAACACAGAATAGGGATCGACAAGATGTTCTAAAACATCATTGCAATAAATAACATCGAAATAGTTTTCCGGTAAGTCATCTACAAAATTCTCGCAGGGACCAACAAATACCTTGTCCAGTATTTTTTTTGCCTCGTTACCAGGTTCAGGCATTAATTCAATTCCCCATGCCTCAGCACCTGTCTTATCTTTGATTTGCTTAACAAATGTTCCTTCGCCGCAACCGATATCAAGTACTTTTTTACAACCTTCAGGAAGAAATGCCAACATTTCGGGGCGTTCATGATTGAAATAGTCGTTGGCTTTGTTGTTGTAATCCATTATATGATTTATCTACTATAATTCGGTGACTCCTTGGTAATGGTCACATCATGCGGGTGGCTCTCATTGATTCCACTTGCGGTTATCTTAACGAAACGACCTGTATCTTGAAGTGTAGCAATGTCTTTTGCGCCACAATACCCCATTCCTGCTCGTAGCCCACCAACGAATTGATGAATGCTTTCATACAATTCTCCTTTATAAGGCACTCGCCCTACAATACCTTCTGGGACTAACTTCTTAATATCGTCTTCGACATCTTGAAAATAGCGGTCTTTCGAACCTTGTTTCATGGCCTCTACAGAGCCCATACCACGGTATGACTTAAACTTTCGTCCTTCGTAAATTATAGTTTCTCCAGGAGATTCTTTTGTTCCCGCTAAAAGCGAACCTAACATTACCGTATCAGCTCCAGCTGCAATTGCTTTGGGAATGTCACCTGTATAGCGAATACCACCATCAGCAATTACGGGGACTCCACTTCCTTTGATGGCAGCGGCTACTTCTAGTACAGCTGAGAATTGCGGAAAACCTACTCCTGCAACAACTCGAGTCGTACAAATTGAACCAGGACCTATTCCCACTTTCACAGCATCTGCTCCTGCATCTACCAAATATTTGGCGGCTTCACCTGTAGCAATATTACCTACAATGACTTCAAGCTTGGGAAATTTCTTTTTTACTTCTTTCAAAACAGCAACCACACCCTTGGTATGACCATGAGCGGTATCGATAACAACAGCATCTACTCCTGCATTCACCAAAGCCTCTGCCCTATCTACGGCATCACCAGTAACACCCAAAGCGGCTGCAACACGAAGTCTACCGTATTGGTCTTTATTAGCAATTGGTTTTTGGGTAAGTTTTGTGATATCCCTAAAAGTAATTAATCCGACAAGCTTATTATCGCCATCAACTACTGGAAGCTTTTCAATTTTATGTTCTTGTAATATATCTTCAGCTTCAGAAAGCGAAGTTCCTTCCGCAGCCGTAACCAAATTTTCTGAGGTCATTACCTCAGAAATTGGTCGTTCATTATTTTTTTCAAAACGTAAATCACGATTCGTGACAATTCCAATCAGTTTTCCAGCATTATCAACTATTGGAATTCCACCAATACTATGCTCCTTCATATTGGCCTTGGCATCACTCACTTTCGAATCAAGGGGCATCGTAACGGGGTCTAAAATCATACCACTCTCAGCACGCTTTACCTTTCGAACTTTAATCGCTTGTTGCTCAATGGTCATGTTCTTGTGCAAAACCCCAATACCCCCTTCTTGTGCTATTGCAATAGCCATTCGCGATTCCGTTACGGTATCCATCGCTGCGGAAACAATAGGCACATTAATGGTGATATTACGCGTGAATTTCGCTTGAATATTTACTTCTCTAGGAAGGACTTCTGAAAAGGCAGGGACTAGGAGTACGTCATCGTAAGTAAGACCTTCTCCAACAATTTTATCAAGGTGAGCTTGCATAGCAATTAAGGATTAATTGCATGCAAAAGTAGGGATTTTTATTGGGATTGCTTTACTTAACTCCTGCAGGTTTCAAAGTCAGTTGATAGAGCACTATAAGTGTTGAAATCGTAAAGGTTGCGGTCATTAAAAATCCAGAGAAAATGACTACATATTTCATCCATAGAAGGCCTGTCCATAGAAAATAGATGCCTCCGAAAGTCAATACCACAGATAAAAAAGGCTCAACGGTTAAAAAGAGTTTCAATTTTTTAGAAAGCTTCGTCAACCAAACCAATCCGCCCAACAAAAAGAAAATAAAAGACATGGATAGAATATGCGTATGGACGATAGTCAACATTTCACGTTCACTCTTTTTGAACTTCATGACCTCAGCATCTTCATCTTCTTCATTACCATTGTAGTTTTCTACAATTCCATCCGGCGATGTTGTGCTCGTTTGAGATACAAAAAGTAATCCTGTAAAAAAGCCAATGGATAGAATAACAACGAAAGCTGCGATAAAGATTTTTATTTCCTTTGGGAAAGAAAGTAAAAGCCCATTGTATTGCATTACAAGGCTTTATTTGCTTGAAGTATCTCTATGGTTTGCAATAAGTCGTCCATCGCATTGGTCATAGAACGAACCGAAATTGTTGCCCCAGCAATACCATCAATATTAGTTTCGTGGTCAACACGGTCTCCCCCAGTTTTGCCTAGGAATTGTTTTAACCATCTTTTGCTTCCAATTTCGCCGCCATACTCTTCACGGTAAATAAGTACTTTGGAATGTTTCACTTTTAAATCGGGATCAAACACCACCAGGTAATCAAATTTAGCGGTCTTACTTGGAGCTTGGTCAATAAAGGCGTAGCCTAAAAGTTCATCGCCTTTTGAAAGTTCATATAAATTATCAGCAGTAAGTTTTGTTGGAAGTTTTTGATTCAATTCTTCGGATATAGAAATAGCATCCATCTGAAAGCTTTCAACCTCAAAGGCTTTCTGAACTTCTTTGGTTACTTTCTTCTGAACATTTTTAGGAAGTCCAAAACCAAATAGTAAAACTGCGCTAACTAATACTACACCAATAAATCGTTTTCCCTGAAGCATGGGCAAATGTATTAATTTAGAATCAATCTCAATAAAAATAACCTTATTTTTTGTTAACAATTTTAATCCCTTCTCATTCGATTTTCATCAAAGCGGAGAAGGGATTAAGCACTAACCAGTTTCTTAGAACCAAACTCCGATACCGAAATTCAATCTGTCTTTTGTATCAACATCAGATGCGTTAGAACGGAATTGATAATCTCCTTTCACAACTACTCCTGGAGCGATATGGTATGTTAGTCCTGTAGTAACATCCGTTCTGTCGTAAGCGTCATTCGCAATTAAATCTCCTGCCGTATCTGCATGCGTATTGAATTTTTCATAACGGGCAAAGGCAAATAATTTTTGCTTTTTGGTCATAGGTAAAAGATTATAAGCTCCTTCCACATAAAAACCTTGTAAAGCACTACCCAAGTCTCTTCCCGTAGCAGTATTATATAAATCGGTATCCGATAGCGAAGCATGAACAAACTGTCCTCTAGCTGTAAAACGCTGATAAGCATAACGAGCATCTAAGCCGAGCATACTGACACCAATATTTGCACCTTCTATTTCTTCGATGTCGTCAGTTGCTTGTGTTTTTCCAAAGTATCCAGATAAGCCTAAACGCAATCCGGGAATACCATAATAGTCCAGTTTTGCGGATAATGTGGGACTATCAACAGTAGATTGAATCGCTTTCTGGCGACCACCTCTCAGTCCATTTGAACCCTTTAAGAATCCGGATAAGCCACCTTCACCATTCGCTTCCGTAGATTTGAATCCATTAAAAACGTAAACCTGATATCCCAAGGAAATATCATTGAATCTACCTGCAGCACCAATACCGATCTCTCTCCACGTAGTTGGCACTATAGCATTATCCATAGCCGGTCTTTCGGTTCCGTTAAAAGTTGTTGGCTCATGAAATTCATTGACAATTCCCATAGGTACCAACATCAGTCCACCACGTAAACTGACATTACTACCGACAGCATAATTTACAAAGGCCTGTTCAATGAAGACTTCATTGACATGCTCTAGTTCAACTTCAGTAATAAATTGTGTTTTTTCATTAAATCGATATCCGAAAAGTAGTACCATTCGTTGCACGTCGAGTTCTCCATTGTCTGCTTCAGGTTGGTTATACAGAATCTCTGCATACGCACTTACGGTTACCGCAGAAGCATAATTACCAGAAAGTAATCGCTGAGCAGCATTTAATTGTGATTGCGGAACAAAGGTGATGGAGTCCGTTTGTGTTTGAGCAAATGCAAAAGTGGTAGCTAAAAGAAAAAAAGCAATTGATATAAGAAGTTGTTTTGACATTATTCTTATTTAGACTTGTTATAGATAGTTAATTTTTCGAAGCGCAAATTTAACATCAAATTTGGTTTTCGCAAACTTTATTTAAATTAAATCTAAATAAACTTAAAGATTTAACGATAAGGCAATATTGTGTGGCAAAGACTAGAAGATTGATAAAAAAGGCCCATTAACTAACCAAGAAAAATGGACCTTTCAAACTAAACCAACTCAAACTTTTTTATTCCAAAGAAGTCTGTCCTTCATTGGGATTGTAGACGTAATTAAAAGTGTAATAACGCGATTCCGAAGTTGCATCAGGCTGGGCCGGCGCATCTTTATAGTAACTTAAAACCTCAACCTTCGCATATCTATCGTCATGTGTTCTGATAACCAAAACCTTTCCCGGAATGGGTGAAATCTGATTTACTTGTGGGTTATAGTTGTACCAGCCATTATCACTACCTGTAGGGATAGCAAAAGCCCCATCCGCATCTTGAGCAAAAGTTAATCCTGCGGCATCTGAAATACTTGCAAAAGTACCAGAGGCGATTGAAGCGCCTGCATTGCCATTTCTTGTCGGCTCATCATCTGTACCTGTAACGGCTCCGCCATTTAAGGCAATTGTTGTTCCTCGGAAAGCGATATCCCAATCCGTATCACTTGTAGTTACTGCACCAGTAGCAAAACTAAATTTCGTAAAAGGTCCGCCTACTGGTTGTCCCTGCCCTCCTGTTTGTGGAGCAGGAATATTGGTTGCAGTTTTACTTTCAACGGCAACTAATGATGGTTCATTGTCATCATCATTGCATGAGTTGAAAACTGTTGCTATTAAAAGTAGTGTGAAAAATTTGATTGTTGAATTCATGAGATTTGATTTTAAAATTGAAAATTGATTTTAGTGAATAGTTGTATTCCGGCGAGACCGGGTATGTTTTCGGCATCTTGATAATCAAAGAGATTATTCGCTCCTAATTGCAAGGTGTATTTATCAGAAAATGTTTTGTTTAAAGTAAGGTTGGCTAGGGCATAGCCATTTACAAAAGTGGTGTCATACGTATCTATGATTCCGTTGCCGTTACCATCGAAAAGCCCGTACTTACTTCTATAGTTGATTCGAAGGTTGGTGTTGAAATTCCATTTCGGGACTTCGTAAAATATCTTAAAATTGGCGGTGTGCCTGGAACGGTTAACGAGCCCGAAGTAATCGGAATTGTCTAGAGCAACCGTTTGCAGCGAATTGGGGTCACGCGCAAATATCTCGCCCCGTTCCAAAGCCACCTTTTTTTCTTTATCTTTTGCGTATAACAACTGATATCCTCCTGAAAGTGTTAGTTTATCAGTTAGCTTATACTTCGCATCCAGTTCTAAACCTGTAGTATAAATACGGTCAAAATTTGCATAGCTAAATACATTTTGTCCATTTGTCCTTCTGGCAATCGCCCTTGTATCTATTAGGTTCTTAAAGTCGTTTCGAAAGAGATTCAAATTCAATTTCACCTTGCCTTGTGCATAACTCGCTCCGATATTGTACCCTACCGAACTTTCAGCCTGTAATGGTGTTTCTAAATCCTCGAGGTCAAGTAGAAGGTCTGTTAACTGGCCTTGAGCATCCAACTCCTCCACCTTATCAATTGCGACATTATATCCTAAAACCGTATAACCTACTGCAGTGTTTGTAAAATCGAAATAGAGTTGTCTGAAATCGGGAGCTTTAAATCCGGAGCCAACTGACCCTTTTATAGAAATCGCATCACTCAGTTTGAAGTTCAGGGAAGCCTTCGGGCTAAATTGTGATTGATATTCACTATGATTATCAAAACGAGCCCCTAGAATAAGGTTTAGTTTTTCCCATGGATAAAAATCATACTGCATATAGGCATATTGGGAATCAAAGGACACTTTTTCGTCAAAGAATGTTCGGTCTAAATTTTCATGACCATAGCCTACTCCGGTAGTTATTGCATTTTTTGGTTTGACCTTGTAGGTAACTCTTATCTCTGGCCGAAATAGTTTTTGGTCATAGTCATTTTGGCTAAACAAAGTATTGGAAACCGTATTTTGCAATTCTTCGGAAGCCTTATAATTCGTATAGTAAAACTCATATTGTAATTGCCATTTCACATTGATTTCAGAATCCAAACGAATATGTGCATTTGCTTCATTGATATCACTCAAGCCTTCAATCAACTGGTCATTCGCTGAAAGGGTCACATCTTGATTCTCCATATAATACCTTGCCGAAGTGAATAATTTCAGGGCATCAGAAATGTCATAGAATAACTGACCACTAAACGTGTAATTCTCAAAAGGATTTACCGTTTGCCCTTCAACTTCCGGGCGTAGGTCATAGCCGTCGCTACGCAAGGAGTTTCCATAAAACGAATAGCCTAACTTTTTAAACTTCTTTTTGATACTGAGGTTTGCATCTTGGGTATTGAACGAAGCAAAACGATATGAAACGTTTCCATTCAAAGAAGCTTCTTTTGGTGTTTCCGTGATAATATTGATCACTCCGCCTAAAGCTTCAGAACCATATAAACTTGAAGAAGGACCTTTTACGATTTCTATTTGCTGAATATTTCCGACGGCCAATCGGCTTAAATCAAAGTTTCCGGCGGACCGCCCCACTAAGGGAACACCATCAATTAAAATCATCACATAATCCGAAGAAATACCTTGAATTTGTATTCCATTGAAACCGCTTTGGTCCGCAGTAGTAATAATACCAGTTTGCTCGTTTAGAATTTCATCAAGTCGAATTACTCCGGTTTTTTGCAACTGTTTTTTAGAAATCAGAGTCACTGGTAAAGGCACGGAAGAAAGCTGCCTCACTGTACGTGTGGCAGTCACAATTACCTCGTCTAAATCTTGAATTAGCACTGAATCTTTCTGAACAGGAATTTCTTGCCCAAAAACGGAGACTCTCAAAACCCCTATAAAAACAAGTGTTAAAAGACTATTTAGATTCATTCCTAATAATTTTTCAACAAATATATGCTTTATTTTTAATCAGTCTAAATAAAAATACTATTTTTGACAAAGAAATATTTACAGCAACATTTAAACTATTTACAATGAGAAAATTAACTTTATTGGGAATGCTATCGATGCTAGTTTCGGTATTCGGTCAAACAGAAAAAAATAAAAAACAACAAGACATTGAGGCCATAAAAGATATGTGCGGTTGTTATGAAGTTACTTTTAAGTATACCGAAACCTTTGCACCTGAAATTGATTATGAAAAGCATTTGGACTACACCTCCGGAGCTCTAGAATGGGCGGAACTTATCGAAGATGAAGACAATAAATTATCGATACAACATCTATTACTTGTCAATAACGATAGAGTTATAAAACACTGGCGACAAGATTGGGAATACGAAAACCAAGATGTATTCTACTATGACAAAGACAACACTTGGAAATTCAAATCCTTACCCAAAGAAAGTGTGAAAGGGCAGTGGACACAGAAGGTTTTTCAGGTAGATGACAGTCCCAGATATTCCGGCTCCGCTACATGGATACATGCCGACGGCAAACATTATTGGGAAAACAAAACCGATTCTCCCCTACCCAGACGCGAGTACACCAAACGAAAAGACTACAATGTCATGCTTCGGGGAAACCGTCATGAAATCACTGAATCAGGATGGTTACACGAACAGGATAATGACAAAGTGATTCGAGAAAACGGACAAGAAGATATTCTGTTGGCGCAAGAAAAGGGCTATAATGTGTATACTAAAGTAGCCGATGAAAAATGTAAACCGGCAAAAGACTGGTGGGCCAACAATATGAAATTCTGGAGCAAAGTCCGAAATTCATGGGATGACGTGTACAATCGCACGGGTGAGTTAACCCTCTTGAAATCTGTTGACGAACAACCCTTATTCATGCACTTTTATGAATTGGAAAAAGAAAATGCAAAGCGACGAGATATAAGCAGCTTACTTAAAAAATTCATTACCGATAAATCTGTTTCCGATGTTGAAGGCAAATAGAATCTTGCTAGTAGCGGCCGTATCATTATTTGCGGGAATCCTATTTTCCTTTTCTGAAGGAGATATAAGTCCAAGGTTGCAAAAGAAAATAGATGCTGCCATTCTTTCCACCTATGAGGTAGAGACTGGTGTTTTGAAAAACATAGCCATTCCCGCGGATTTGAATACCAAAACGGCTGCTGACTTTACAGAGAATAGTCTTTTTGAAATATATAATGATTCAACCCTTTTGGGCTATTTGTACTTGGGCGTGGCCCCAAGTATGAAAAAAAAGTTCGATTATATCGTACTATTCAATACCGATTTTACCATTAAGAAATCGAAAGTCTTGATTTATCGCGAAGAACATGGGAAACAAATCGGCAGTCAAAGATGGTTAAAACAGTTTATAGGATTATCCTCTGGGGATAATCCTATTTATGGACAAGATATTGATGCCATTTCAGGTGCTACTATTTCCGCTACAAGCATGACAAAAGCCGTTGGAGACGTTCTAAAGGGCATTCAAATTTTAAAGGAAAACGAAGTAATTAAATAAATCACATGCAAGACATACACCCCATTTACCACAATAACTTCGGCGTCGCTTTTCAATGGAAAAGAAACAAGGTCAAAGACATCATGAAAGTGCAAATCGTATTTAGAGACACTGGATTACTATTATCTAAAGAAGAATTGACCCAGTTTTCAAAAAACATAAAGTATACGAAGGATAACAGCTCGCTTTGCAATGATTGTGCTCAAAACGAATCTTGTAAAGCACTTTTAATTGATTCGCCAGCACCACAAATCACCTTTGCCGTGAATGTAAAAGAATTGAATGGAATACAAGATTTGGTGGAAGGCACCCTCTTTCAAATGAATTTGGACAACTATTTAGGAGGAATCTGTAAAAGTGATTAGTGATACTCCGCAAATAATTCAGAAGCTTTGTTGTAAGCTGCTTCAAATACCAACCAATTTACTCCAGAATCCACTTTTGCAGTATTGAAATAGGAAAGCATTTTTTCTGTGGGCATATTTCCCGTCAATTCGTCTTTTGCCATGGGGCAACCGCCAAAACCTTGAACTGCTCCGTCGAATCTTCGACAACCAGCTTTATAGGCTGCATCTACCTTTTCATGCCATTTTGTTGGCGTAGTATGTAAATGTGCGCCAAATTCAATTTCTGGATATTTGGGAATCAAATTTGAAAACAGATAATCTATTACCTCTGGAGTAGAAGTTCCCACAGTATCAGACAACGATAAAATTCGTGCGCCCATCGCGGCTAATTTTTCGGTCCACTCCCCCACTATTTCCACATTCCAAGGGTCTCCGTATGGATTTCCAAACCCCATTGAGATATAGGTGACAACTTCTTTTCCTGAAGCATCGGCAATGTTCAAAATTTCTTGAAGTGTTTCTACGGATTGTTCAATAGTCTTATGCGTGTTCCGCATTTGAAAATTCTCGGAAATGGAAAAGGGATATCCTAAATATTGAATCTCTTTATGTTCGGAGGCGTTTTTCGCACCTCTAACATTGGCAACGATCGCTAACAACTTACTAACTGTATCAGATAAATCCAATTGCGCGAGTACTTCCGCTGTATCCACCATTTGCGGAATGGCTTTGGGCGAAACAAAACTGCCAAAGTCAATGGTATCAAAGCCACATCCTAAAAGGGACTGAATATAACGCACCTTATCCTCGGTAGGAATAAAGGTTTTAATGCCTTGCATAGCATCACGTGGACATTCAATGACTTTGACTTTTTCTGACATTTAAGCAGCGAATTGATACTGTAAAATTACTATTATTTATCCGATAGTAAGAGGTAAATAGCAATGCCCACAAAAACAATAATTTGTAGCCATTTTAAAGTGATCCCTACCTTCGAATTCTTGAGAATCAGTTCGGAAATCAGTCCTGAAAGAAAAGCTACCGCACCAAATATAATACCTGATACAGCGATAAAAAGGAATCCCAATACATAAAACTGAACCACCGTACTCATCGATTCGCTAAATAAAAATCCTGGAAAAAATGCCAAAAAGAATATCGTCACCTTAGGGTTCAATACATTCATAATGAATCCTTGCCGAAAAAGCCCCATTAGACTTTTTTTTGGTGTAGCATCATTCGACAGACTAATCTCAGCATCGCTTTGATATACTTGAATTGCTAAATACAGAAGATACACAGCGCCAAAAAGTTTTATGATAAAAAAGAGCTGGTCACTTTGCTTGATAATTGCCGACACCCCAAAAGCTAATAAAGTTGCATGTACCAAACAACCCGCCATGAGTCCAGCAACGGTCGCCATACCGTACTTTTTCCCATTGGTAATACTCTGCATCAATACATAAATATTGTCAGGGCCAGGTGAAATTGCAAGGGCTGCAGTTGCTCCTATAAAAGCAATAAGAATTTCGTAATTCAAAATAGAAAAGTGTTGAAACGAGAAAAATACGAAATCCCTAGAAGTATTATTCATTTTTCATACCTTACAAAAAATCAAAACCGATGAAAACCAAAAACTTCTCTGTTGTTCTTTTCTTAGCGCTTTGTTCTATGGTACTTATTTCATCTACTTGGAAATATGATGAAAAAGATTCGTTAATTCAAAATGATATGAATCAAGACAGTTTGCTTCGCCATGTAGTGCTCTTTAAATTTAAGGAGGGTACTTCTTCTGAAGACATCAAAAAAGTTGAGGCTGCTTTTAGTGCACTCCCTTCTAAAATTGAGCAAATCAAAGGATATGAGTGGGGATTAAATAATAGCCCTGAAGGTTTAGAAAAAGGCTTTACCCATTGCTTCTTTTTGAGTTTTAAAAACGAAGAAGACCGTGCTATCTATTTACCACATCCTGACCACAAGGCTTTCGGCGATGTACTCGGACCATACTTGGATGATGTTTTGGTAATTGATTATTGGACGAAGAACTAGTCGACTCTTTTAAGAAGCTCCTTATTGATACGTTTTACTAAAGACGGACCTTCATAGATAAAGCCCGTATACAATTGAACAAGGTCTGCACCAGCCTCTAATTTTTCCAAGGCATCTTCTGCTGAATGAATTCCTCCCACACCAATAATTGGAAACGCCTTTCCACTTTTTTCCGCTAAGAACCGAATAACTTCAGTACTTCTATTGGTTAAGGGCTTTCCGCTTAAACCACCTTTCTCTTCAGTTGAAACCAAATCTGATTTTAAATTCTCTCTGGAAATTGTAGTGTTGGTGGCGATAACACCATCAATCTCTGTTTCTTCAACAATTTCTATGATATCAACTAATTGGTCGTCGGTCAAATCAGGGGCAATTTTTAGAAGAATAGGTTTGCCCTTTCCTCTTGATTCAGGGCATTTTATATTTTCCTTTTTAAGTTCTTTCAATAAAGCCTTTAAAGGCTCTTTATCTTGTAGCTCCCTGAGACCCGGCGTATTTGGCGAACTCACATTGATCGCAAAAT
Organism: Maribacter taeanensis; assembly: GCF_047345145.1. Lineage (NCBI taxonomy): Bacteria > Pseudomonadati > Bacteroidota > Flavobacteriia > Flavobacteriales > Flavobacteriaceae > Maribacter > Maribacter taeanensis. The sequence goes on along the minus strand of NZ_JBLFER010000006.1, from coordinate 40,532 downwards.
AATCTACATGCGGAAAAAGTGCATCAAAACAAATTAAATAGTCCTTGATGGCTTCATCGTTAGGAGTTACCTTGTTCTTTCCGATATTACCACCAATAAGTACTTTGTGTTCCTTTTTTAGTCGTTCTACAGCATCAAAAACACCCTTATTATTAAAACCCATTCTATTAATAATAGCCTGATCTGGTTTTAGACGAAATAGTCTTGGTTTTGGGTTTCCTATTTGTGGTTTTGGTGTTAGTGTGCCAATTTCTACGAATCCGAATCCGAAGTTTGAGAATTCATTGAAGAGTTTTGCATCCTTATCAAATCCTGCAGCAAGGCCTACTGGGTTTTTAAATTTGAGTCCGAAAACCTCACGTTCCAATCGCTTATCTTCAACAAGGTAAAGCATTCTAAAAAGTCCTGAAAAGCCAATTTTAGAGAGAAAATTAACTAAAGAAAACGTGAAATAATGAGCCCTTTCTGCATTCATCAGAAAAAGAAATGGTCGAATGAGGAACTTGTACATAAACTACGAAGACAATTTTGTCAAATGTACAAAGTGTAATACCTAAAGACTTGTGGATTATGTGCTTTTTATCAACAGATTGTGGTTGACAATTATTCAGGATCGACAATCGTATCCTTTACCACTAAGGGTTGCACTTTAATAGGCTTACGAACAGCCTCATAACAAAGCTCTAAATAACGATCGTACTGCTTTTCATTAAAGCTTGATAGTAATGTTTTGTCCGCAGCCTTAGAAGCCATTACTATCTTTTGTTGAAATACCTTATACTTTTCCGAAAGTACCGTTAACTCTTCTGGTGTGCTCTGCGGATGTTCGTTAAAAAGCTTTTGTATTTCATCTTCAATTACTTTCGTTTCAATCTGTAGCTCTGCTCGTAAAGCTTCCATCTTACTAATTTGCTCAGCATTCATTTGAAAAACTTTGACGAGGATATCAGTATTCTTGCCACCTACATCTAAAGTGCAATCTTGGGCATTCCCAGAAATGGAAAACAATACTAAAGCAATAAAAGGAACAATTACTTTGAAATACATGATTTTGGTTTCTAGATTCAATTGTTAGAATTGTTACTGTATAAACAGTATTTTTAGTCAAAAATTATACGAATGCAAGATATTATAGACCGCTTTTTGAGATATGTACAAATTGATACACAAAGCGATCCGAATTCTAAAACTACACCTAGCACAGAAAAACAATGGCATCTGGCCAATGAGTTGGTGTACGAGCTCAATCAGATTGGTATGCAAGATGTTAGCATTGATAACAATGCGTATATCATGGCAACTTTACCGAGCAATTTAGACAAAAAAGTGCCTACAATAGGTTTTATTTCACATTTTGATACTACACCAGATTTTTCTGGAACGGATGTGAATCCCCAAATCATTAAAGATTATGATGGGGGTGATATCGTCTTGAATGTGGAACAAAAGATTGTTTTATCTCCCTTCTATTTTGAAGATTTACTGCAATACAAAGGTCAAACCTTGATTACTACTGACGGAACAACACTTTTAGGCGCTGATGACAAAGCGGGAATTACGGAAATCATTACTGCAATGGAGTACCTTATCAAACATCCTGAAATTAAGCATGGAGATATACGTATTGGCTTCACTCCCGATGAAGAAATAGGGCGTGGAGCTCATAAATTTGATGTAGAAAAGTTCGGTGCAGAATGGGCTTATACTATGGATGGAAGCCAAATAGGCGAACTGGAATATGAAAATTTTAATGCTGCTGGTGCTAAGGTCACGATTTCTGGTAGAAGTGTTCACCCTGGTTATGCCAAAGGAAAAATGGTTAACGCGGTTAGCATTGCTACTGAGTTTATGTCAATTCTTCCGCCGGAAGAAACCCCTCAAAATACTTCGGGTAGAGAAGGCTTTTTTCACATTCACAGTATAAAGGGAGAAATTGAACATGCAGAATTCGAATTGATCATTCGCGATCACGATGCAGCCCAATTTGAAAAGCGAAAGCAGCTATTGAGAGATATTGCAGAAAAGTTGAACAAGGATCATGGAGATTGTATTACCATGGATTTAAAGGATCAATACTTCAATATGCGAGAAAAGGTAGAACCTGTTTTTCATATCGTCGAAGTTGCTAAAGAAGCTATGGAGAAGGTTGGAATCAAACCAATCATAAAACCTATTCGCGGGGGAACGGACGGCTCACAGCTAAGCTTTATGGGACTCCCCTGCCCTAACATTTTTGCAGGCGGACATAATTTTCATGGTAAATTTGAATATGTTCCTGTGGAAAGTATGCAGAAAGCTGTTGAAGTTATCGTAAAAATTTGCGAACTTGTTGGTGAGAAGGATTACTAGATTGTTGGATTGTTGGATAAACATATGTGAATCATAATTAGGTCCCCAATACAAAAACACCTCTAAATGGAAAAAGCAGAAAAAGTAGAACGTTACTATTCCGAGGAACATCATTTCAGTGAGGGCATTGCAAAACTCAGAGCACTAGTTCTAAAAACCGGACTCGAAGAAACCTATAAATGGATGTTTCCCACATATACGCTAGAGGGTAAAAACGTCATATCTATTTGTAAATTCAAAAAACATTTCGGCATCTGGTTTTTTAATGGAGTTTTCCTGAAGGATACAAAACAAGTTTTAGAAAACGCGCAAGAGGGAAAAACACAAGCTATGCGGCATTGGAAGTTCTATACCATAGAAGATATTGACAAAACAGCGGTATTGGGTTACATGCAGGAAGCCATCGAAAATCAAAAAAATGGAAGAATTTTTGTTCCAATTAAAAAGAAAATTGAGAAGCGGCCCGTTCCAAAGCTTTTAAAGGATGCTTTAGCCAAAAATGCAAATGCAGCTGAAGCTTTTAAAAAATTATCTCTCTACAATCAAAATGAATATTCAGAGTATATCGAAAAAGCCAAACAAGAAAAAACAAAACTATCACGACTTGAAAAAATTCTTCCAATGATTATTGAAGTTAAAGGTTTGAATGATAAGTATAGGTAATTTATAGCGTAGGTAACTTCCAACCATTACTGTAATTAGCTTTCAAAAATTCATTTGCAGCTTTCTCTTTGAATTCATTTTTCGTTTCATCCCAATAGATTCTATTTCCTGTTTTAAAAGCCACATTACCCATATGGGAAACCAATGCGGCATCATAACCTACTTTTATCGGAGCGTTTAATATCGAGGCGTCTCTACTTTTTACCGCTTCAATAAAATTGACTGTATGTAAATCTAATCCGCTTGCATTGCCTCTATCAAAAGATGAAGCTTCCATTTTCGGAATTCCCTCTTTATCCCAACCTTGAAATTCTTTTTCAGGAATCACTTCCCATCCACTTCTATCTAAAACCAAAGTACCATTATTCCCAATAAAAGCAATACCATGGTTGCGACCGTAATTTCCACCATCTATGCCGGTGGCATGTTCCCAAAGTATGGAGAAACCATCATATTCAAAAACAGTCTGTAGACTATCGGGAGTTTCTGAGGCATCCTCTGGGTAAGCGAATTTCCCACCTAAGGCCATCACCGATTTTGGTGTTCCAGCTTTCATCCCGTAAAGGGCATAATCAATTAAATGTACGCCCCAATCTGTCATTAATCCACCAGCATAATCCCAAAACCATCTGAAATTAAAATGAAATCGATTTGCATTAAATGGCCTTTGAAGAGCAGGGCCAAGCCACATGTTGTAATCTACGCCTTCTGGCACCGCAGTATCGGGAAGAATAGGAACAGGCTTCATCCAACCTTGATACGCCCAGGCTTTTGCTAAACGAATATTACCTAATTTGCCAGAATGAACATATTTAATGGCATCGACAAAATGAGGTTGACTACGTTGCCATTGACCAATCTGTACCATTCTATCACTTGCACCCACATAGTTCAGCATGATATCAGCCTCCTGAACAGAATTCGCTATGGGTTTTTCACAGTACACGTCTTTACCCGATTGTAAAGCATCAGTAAGTTGTAAACAATGCCAATGATCAGGTGTGCCAATAATCACTACATCAATATCTTTATGCTCTAAAAGCTTTCGATAATCTGTATACCATTTTGGTTTTTTAATTCCTGCTTTTTCTAAATCGGCTGTTCTTGCTTTCAAAACACGTTCATCAACATCGCACAAAGCGACTACGGTAACCTCGCTATTTTTTAGCATGGAACTCAAATCACTAAACCCCATGCCTTTGCAGCCAATTAGGCCGACGTTAATCCGGTCGTTTGCACCAACTGGCTTTCGAATCATTGACAACAATTCCATGGGAAATAAAAATGCCGCACCAGAACTAGCCGCAAACAAAGAGCTTTTCTTCAAAAAACTTCTTCTATTGTGATACATAAATCTTTGATTTAGAAATAGGTAAGAAGATACAATTAATTGAAATAAAAAAGCTCCGAACTTTCATTCGGAGCTTTTTTATATGAATTACAAGAAATTCTATTTCTTTTCGACAGAAGCATTCAATTTTCTACTCATCTCTAACGAAATTGCTGAACGGTCAAACTTCAACTTACCGGCCATAGTTTCAATGACACAAGAATTGTCTTTATCATTAAGGTCCATGACTTTACCGTGAAGCCCACTCTTGGTTATAATGCGATCCCCTCTTTTTAGCTCTGCCGCAAACTTTTTTTCATCTTTTGCGCGCTTCATTTGTGGTCGTATCATAAAAAAATACGCTACCACAAAAATTAATAGCATTGGCAGAAACTGCTGAATATCACCCATTATATTAGTTTAGAATTTTAGAATTACTTGGTTGGCCCTAATGGAGCCGCTCCTTTAGGATTAACAAATGCTTTGATTCTTAAAGTTTCAGAACCTTTAGCGGTATTTGCTTTTACAGTGATTGTTTTTGTTACTTGATTTTGACCAGATCCGTTGAACTTAACAACCATTTCACTTGTCTCTCCTGGTGCAATTGGTTTTCTAGGAGGATTTGGTACTGTACAACCACAGCTACTTGTAGCACTTGTAATTAACAAAGGACCATTACCTGTATTGGTAAATTTGAATACCGTTTCTTGCGGTGTTCCTTGTTCGATAGTACCAAAATCATGTTCAGCCTTTTCAAAGGTCATAATTGGAACGAGCTTGGCAGCTTCATCTCTTTCTGCAGCAACGGCTACGTTTGCACTATCGATTTTACTTGATGCATTTTCCTTACAGGAAACAAAAGCGAAAAGGGATAATGCCCCTACAAATAAAATAACTCTTTTCATCTTAATAATTTTTATTTAGTTACAAAATTAGATAATTAATTATATTCTAACGAAAAAATTGATACTCTAGTCTACTTGAGTCCATTTTTTAACAATTGTCATTCATCGATCAACTACTGAAAATACATTACAACCGAGGGCATGCAAACCATTATAAAAGTCCTCTTCCCATTTTTTGCAATCTTCCTTCTGACTTGTATTCTTTCACCAATTTATCTAAAATTCCATTGATGAATATGCTACTTTTCGGAGTAGAATATTCCTTTGCAATCTCTAAAAACTCGTTAATGGTTACCTTTTCAGGAATAGACGAAAAATTCAATAACTCACAAATTGCCATCTTTAAAAGAATGGAATCAATATCTGCAATTCGATCTTTATCCCAATTCGGAGTTTTGCCTTCAATTTCTTTTTCCCATTCAGCATTATTCAATAGCGTTTTACTCAATAACTGCTGCGCATATTTCAAATCTTCTGAATCTTTAAGCAAGTCTGGCAAAAAGAACTGAGCTTGTTCGTCTTCTCTTACTTTTTTTAGTTGCTTTAGAATAAAAGTATTCACTATCGGAATATCATCAACCCAAGTGAGTTTATCATCTTCGAAATAATCATAAATCTTTTCGTTAGGTGCAATTACCTGCTCAAACAAAGCTTGAATAAGTTGTTTGTCTTCTTCATAGGTACTTGTTGGCGTTTGCATATAAGATCTATAGCGCTCACTTTCTAAAATCGCTTTGTAAATTAACTTTACATATTCCTCATTAAGATACCAGTTATTTAACTTTCGCTGTTCAAGCTCATCTTTTAAAAGAGGGTTATTCGCTATTTGAACTAAAACTTTGTTCGTTAAAAACTTCTCTTTATTCGGAAAATCATCAGAGGCATTTTCAATATATTTTTTTGAAGATAAGGCCACCTGACTTGCAGCAAAAGTGTGAATTTCTTTGAGAAGACTTAACATCAACAAGTATAGCGTATACATATTCTCAATACTATCTTTGAGAAATTTATCCTGCTTTTCTAGGGAATCATCTTTCGATTGAATCAGCGCATAAATGCATTGCATTACTTTTACCCTGATATGCCTTCTTGTTAACATGTTAAAGAACTTTAAATAGAATTGGGTTGTTTTTCACTGGGCAAAAATAGGCATCTATTTTGAATCGCAAGGTTATAAAATGGTTATTATCTTATAAATTTTATAACATTAGGTTTTACCCTAAACCCCTATCTTTGACGAATTCAAACTGAAAATATTCCAAATAGCATTCCAACTGCATGAAGGAACTCAAACACCTCAACAAATACTTTAGAAAATATTGGTTTAAGCTTCTTACAGGGATGCTAATTACCATTATTGCGCGTGTTTTTTCACTGGTTATGCCGTCTTATGTGAAGAACTCTATTGAAGTGGTCGAGAACTATGTCACCAAAGAAATCGACAAGAGCGAAGCCCAAGATCTTCTTTTAGAATACATTCTAATTATAGTGGGTGCTGCCTTACTTTCAGGGCTCTTCACTTTTTTAATGCGACAAACTATTATCAATGTTTCGCGCTATATTGAATACGACTTAAAGAATGAAGTCTTTGACCACTATCAATTTTTGACTTTAAATTTTTATAAGAAAAATAGAACAGGTGATTTGATGAATCGCATTAGTGAAGACATCAATCAAGTTAGAATGTACGCAGGGCCTGCCATAATGTACGGCATAAACGCATTAACACTCTTTGCGTGTTTGATTCCCCTAATGTTCATAAAAGCTCCCACTTTAGCAGCTTATACTTTATTGCCACTACCTATTCTTTCTATTTTGATCTATCAGATTAGTAAGATCATTCATAAACGAAGTACCGTGGTTCAAGAATACCTATCTGACTTATCCACCTTTACGCAAGAAGTCTTCTCTGGAGTTTCGGTAATCAAAGCGTATGCCCTAGAGCCCAAGATTAATACAGAATTACAAACTCTCGCTATAGACGGAAAAGATAAGAGTATGAATCTTGCAAGAGTAAATGCATGGTTCTTTCCTCTAATGGTATTGCTGATTGGTATGAGTAATATTCTTGTCATCTATATTGGAGGGAAACAATATTTCGATGGTGAAATAGAATCCGTTGGGGTTATTGCTGAGTTCATTCTTTATGTAAATATGCTTACTTGGCCTGTGGCTATTGTAGGTTGGTTGACGACTATTGTGCAACGTGCCGAAGCATCACAAAAGCGTATTAATGAGTTTCTTAAGCAAGAGCCGGAGATGCGCAATGAAGTGGAACACGAAACACCGATTCAAGGTAAAATTGAATTCAAAGATGTCACCTTTACCTATGAGGATACTGAAATTACAGCCTTAAATAACATTTCATTTGTAATAAACGAAGGGGAAACAGTCGCCATTCTTGGTAAAACTGGCTCTGGAAAATCTACCATCTTAGATTTGGTAGCGCGTTTGTATGATGTTAGTTCTGGGGAAATTTTAATTGATAATACTCCGGTAAAAAAATTGAACCTTACCAGTTTACGAAAATCTATAGGAGCGGTTCCGCAAGACGCATTTCTCTTTTCTGACTCAATCGAAAATAACATCAAATTCGGAAAGCATGACGCCAGTAAAGATGAAGTCATTCAAGTTGCGAAAAATGCTGTTGTTCATGAAAATATCATGGGTTTTACAAATCAATATGATACAGTTTTAGGAGAAAGAGGTATCACCCTTAGTGGAGGTCAAAAACAACGCGTCTCAATTGCCAGAGCCTTGTTAAAAGACCCTGAAATTTATGCATTTGATGATTGCCTTTCCGCTGTAGATACTGAAACTGAGGAAGAAATTTTAAATAACCTCAAAAAAGCATCCCAGCACAAAACCACCTTAATAGTTAGTCATAGAGTCTCTTCTGCAAAAAACGCAGATAAAATCCTAGTTTTAGAAGATGGTAAATTACTTCAAGAGGGCAGCCATGATGAATTAAATGCCGTTGATGGCTATTATAAGGAGCTTTACAAGAACCAGTTGTCTGAGAAAGAAAACTGACAAATTGTTGCTCGATACGCTTTTTTTTTCCATTTTTGGTAGAATATTAATTGAGCACTAACTAGACACTACATAAGATGAGCGAAAGAGATTCAATGGAACAAGAGGAGATACACTCCAAAGTTCTAAGGGCTGGAAGAAGAACTTATTTTTTTGATGTAAGAAGCACGAAAGCAGGCGACTACTACCTTACTATCACAGAAAGCAAAAAGTTTACCCACGATGATGGATCATTCCATTACAAGAAGCACAAAATTTATTTGTACAAAGAAGACTTTGATGCCTTCAAAGAAAATGTCATCGAAATGATGGACTTCATTATCAATGAAAAAGGTACAGAAGTCATTTCTGAAAGACACCAAAGAGATTTCAAGAAAGAAGAAGATACAGCTCCTGAAAATGCAGCTCCTGTTGAGGAAAGCACTGAAGCTGCCTCTACAGAGAGTTTTACTGATATAGATTTCGACGATATTTAATTCGAACTCACACTACAATTTAAAGCGGCCCTTCGAATATGAAGAGCCGTTTTTTTTTGGACATCACTTTACCTAAATTTACGTATGGACTAATTCACCGAACCAAAATGAAAAAAACAATACTTCTATTAGCAATTCTAGTTTCCTTTCAAAATCTAATCGCTCAAGAAAAACTAGATCTCAATTACTATTTACCTCAGAATATTACGTATGATCAAAATATTCCCACTCCGAAAGAAGTCATAGGCCATGAAGTTGGTGAATGGCATATAACCCATGATAAACTCATGTTCTATATGCAAACCTTAGCAAAAGCATCTGATCGCATGACGATAGAGAATAGAGGATCTACTTTTGAAGGGCGACCTATTTTGCTATTGACCGTTACCACTCCTAAAAACCATGAAAACATAGAGCAAATTCGAAAAGATCATGTGGCTTTGACTGAAGCCGGTAATTCTGCTTCAGTTGAAGATATGCCCATCATAGTTTACCAAGGCTTTTCCATTCATGGTAACGAACCTAGTGGTGCCAATGCAGGTTTAGCCTATGCCTATTATCTAGCTGCTGCTCAGGGACCTGAAATTGAAGAACTTCTTAGTAATATGGTAATTCTGATGGATCCTTCTTTTAATCCAGATGGATTACAGCGTTTTGCCTATTGGGCAAATACCAATAAGGCACAAAATTTAACGGCGGATAACAACGATCGTGAATACCATGAAGTTTGGCCTGGTGGACGCACCAATCACTATTGGTTTGATATGAACCGTGATTGGCTGCCAGTACAATTGCCAGAGAGCAGAGCACGTATTGAAAGTTTCCATAAATGGATGCCAAATATTCTGACCGATCACCACGAAATGGGAACCAATTCAACCTTCTTTTTCCAACCAGGAGAACCTTCGCGTACGCATCCTTTGACCCCTCAAATGAATCAAGATCTTACTCGCGAAATCGGAACTTACCATGTGAAGGCTCTAGATAAGATTGGCTCATTATATTATTCCGAAGAAAACTTTGATGATTATTACTACGGAAAGGGATCAACTTTCCCTGATGTAAACGGAAGCATCGGTATTCTCTTTGAACAGGGCAGTTCTCGAGGACATATTCAAGAAAGCGAAAACGGACTAGTCACCTTTCCTTTTACGATTAGAAATCAATTTACTGCAGCGCTTTCTACCATTGAAGCAGGTAAAAATATGCGTACTAAAATCTTAAACTATCAAAAGAAGTTTTACGCAGATACCAGAAATTCAGCAGCACGAAGTAAAACAAAGGGTATCGTTTTTGGAGATAGTAAAGATGCTGCAAAGTCATGGCATTTAGCGGAAATACTAAACAGACACAAAATTAAATTCCATGAATTAGCCAATGATGCTACCATAAGTGGAAAAGCATACAAAAAAGGAAGCAGCTACGTAGTACCTATGAATCAAAAGAACCATCGTTTGATCAAAGCGATGTTTGAAAAGCGTACTACTTTTAAAGACAGCCTTTTCTATGATATTTCGGCATGGACATTTCCCTTAGCTTTTAATGTTGATTACGCAGAGTTGAATTCTTTGACCAATGCAGGGCCAGAAATTACAGATTTCAAACCCTTGACAGGAAGCGTAAGTTCCAAAAGCAATTACGCCTATCTTTTTGAATGGAACGAATATTATACGCCAAAAGCCTTAAATGCAATTCTAGAAAAAGGTTTGCGCGCCAAAGTTGCCAAGTCTCCCTATGCGCTGGAAGGCAAAAAATATGATTACGGAACCATTATGGTGCCCGTTCAAAATCAAAAGTTAGATGCCGACGCCCTCTATGAATTCTTAAAAGGAGTTGCCGATGAAAGTAAAATTCAAATCACTTCAGTCAGTACGGGCCTAACCCAAGGTATTGATTTAGGAAGTAATGATTATGATGCTGTTAAAAAACAAAAAGTGGCTGTTTTAGTGGGAGCTGGAATACGTTCCTATGACGCGGGTGAAATCTGGCATTTGTTTGATACGAGGTACGATATGGAGCTCACTAAAATAGACTTGGCATATTTCAATCGAGTGGATTTAAGCAAGTATACTGATATCATTGTACCAAGTGCAGGTGGAAGTATGCGAACAAAAAAGAACGCTGATAAGCTAAAGAAATGGGTGAAAGAAGGCGGCACCTTAATTGGATACAGAAATACGGTGGAATGGTTCAATAAAAGTGAATTTATGAAACTGAAATTCAAGAAAGACACGCTAGTGGCGAAAAATATTCCTTTTGATCAAAAGAACGATTTCAGAGGAGCACAAGTAACTGGAGGAGCTATTTTTCAAACCAAATTAGACCGCTCACACCCCATCAACTACGGATACAAAAACAATAGCTTAGCTATGTTTAGAAACTCCAACATTTATATTGAAGCAGATAAGAACAGCTACAACAATCCTATTCAGTATACTTCAAACCCACTATTAAGCGGTTACATTTCTGAAGAAAATCTAGAGATGATAAAGAACACTGTACCTTTTCAAGTAAAACGTATGGGCAAAGGAAGAGTTATTGGTTTTACGGACAATACACAGTTTAGAGCCTTTTGGTATGGTACAAATAAGCTGCTAATGAATGCTATTTTCTTTGGGGAGATGATGTAACTTGTTTCCGGAGTAAAGTATGGGTTAAGAAGAGCTAAACTTGGTATTAAGTTTAGTCAGTTTTAAACATGATTTGACAATCATTATGGAAAATTCAATCTTAAAGAAAAAAAATAGAAAGGTAATTATTAAATCCTTGGGAAAGACATTAGTTGTAATTCTAGGTACTACTTTTGGAATTTGGTTTTCCTTATTTTTTGTGAATGTTTTCTACGGTGATATGCTTTTTTTAGAAAATCTATCACTGAAACAATTTATAAACAACGGAAGTTTTTTATTAATCACCTTTTCTATTTTAACTACCTTATTGGTTAAATCAATTAAAAATTTAAAGGTTAATTTCTTCAATGTAGTGGCATCAATTGGAATAATAGTGGTTGGTATTTACTATGGTAAACTAATAGGGCTAAATAGAGGAATATTAACCACATACGCCCTTTCTGATGAACTTGATTATTTTCGAATATTACCATTTATCATTTCATTAATACTACTTTTCATTTATTATATATATGATGGAACAAAAAACAAAAGTTTATGGTTGACTGGGGCTAAATCTAATAATACCAGCTGGAATATATTTTTGTCTTATGCCATAGCTGGTAGTAAGTCGAAAGCTTCAAGAATAATATCGCAAAATGAGATAAGGGAAATTCAAGAAATTTTATCAACCTTAGGTTATAATCCAATATTCAATGCAAGTGATTATTTTGAAACAGAACAAGATTATCAGCCACCTCAAGTAGCAGCTAGAGAAGATTTTAAGGCCATAGAGAATTGTAAGAATTTTTTATTTTATTACCCTGAAAGAGTTGCATCCAGTGCCCTGGTTGAATTAGGTTATGCAATAAGGGATAGAGATAATATAATAATCATATGTAAAAACAGAAATATTTTACCTTTTTTAGTAAGAGAATTAGATGGCATAAATGAAAATATAAAAATCATTTCTGATTACACTGATTTTACTCATGTCAAGGAAATTATTTCAAATAACCATAGTACATATTTCAAAAGGTGAAAAAATCCTTTTTTATGCCCTTTTTAGTGTTTTAATCTTCGCGATAAGGTCTTTCGGCTTAGGGTATACCGAAAATGACTTAATAATGGAGAACGGACAGTTGGAAATAACTGGACTGCATGGGGAGAAAATTCCATTATCGGAAATTCAGTTGGTTGAATTGCCGGATAAAAGACCAAGTTTACGGAATAAAATAAACGGATTTTCAATGGGAAACCGTAAAAAAGGATTTTTCAAGACAGATAGTGGAGAAAGAATAAAAGCGATTATTAATTCCAACGCTCGTCCATGGATTTTAATCACAAAAAAAATCCGGAGAAAAAAAATATTTTTCGTCAAACGCACAATCGAACGAAACAAACTACCAGCAGCTGAAAAAAGCTTTACCTAACAATGGCTAAAATTCATTGCTTGCAGATTTTTTCAACAAAAATCAGCGAGAAAGGCTATCTTTAGATTTGGCTGGATTGTCCTTCGGAAGAATCACAGCAGTGTACCTTAGCTCAACCGTTGTGCGTCATTTAGGCAATGGGACAAAAGTTAAATAATAATCTAAAATAAGTTCTATGGCAAGAATGAATCCATACCTTTATTTTAATGGTAATTGTGAAGAAGCCTTCAATTTTTATGAAGGAGTTTTTCGCAAAAAGGTCTCATACATTGGACGCTATAAAGATGTTCCTAAAAAAGATAAACACATTTTCCAAGAAACTGACGAAAATAAAATAATGCATGTCACTTTGGACATTAGTGAAGAAACAAGTTTGAATGGAGCTGACTATACTGAAGGATATGAAGAGTCAAAAGGATATTGCAACTTTGGTCTTATAATTCATTCTGATGGCAGAGATGAAGCTAACAGGTTATACGACGAACTTTCCAAAGGTGGAGAAAAAACATTGCCAATGCATGTTACATTCTGGGGTTCTTATTATGGTAATTGCATTGACAAGTTTGGCATTATGTGGAAGGTTACTACGTAATTAAAAGAATGAAGTAATTCATTAGACTAACAAAAAAACGAACACTCAACAATGGCTTTAAGTAATTGCTTGTTCTTCCCTACTCTGGAAATTCCTTGATAATCTAATCTCAACTCAGACGTATACTTTTACAAACCACACCTATGAAATTAAACTTATTGTCCTGTGACGCTCAAAGACCCGATAGAAGAGCAATAGTTAAATGCATAACCGAGATTTCATCAAACGGCAATGATTCTTTGTCGAATGAACTTACCGCGATACTTCTTGAAGGAGATGCTGTGGATATTGAAGTTGCTGATAAAAACTCTGGTTCAGCTTTAAGAGCTTTACGCAAACTAAGTATTGACTACGAAATCGTAGAATAACACCAAACTAATATTGAATAACTAATTCAGCCTTACAACCAACCAATTGAAAACGAACAGACCTAAGCTTGCTCCCGACCCAATTAAAGGGTTAAAAACTAGAGTTACAATTGTAAATACAAGTCCGTAATAAATAGGGTAAGTCAGTAAAGCAAAAGCAAAACGAAGGGTACCCATAAACTCAGGCTCCCAGACTTTAGGTTTTCCGAAAGTCCTCCATATCAATAGCATGGGTAAATTTAAAAGCGTAAAAAGTGCTTTGGATATTCCGCCAAAAATAGATATCTTTTTTTGGTTTTGGTCAACCCCAGAAGATAAGTTTTGAAGTGTATTATTTACCTTTTCCGGATTTAAATAATCCACTCCCCTAGCATCCAATTGCTGAATGGTTTCTTCGTAGGTTTCTTCATCTTCGATATGTGTGGTGAGCTTCTTTAACCTATTCGAAACGGCTTCCTTGATTTTGTTAATCGAACCTTTTTCATCCGAAGGATTGTATAGTTCTTTTACCGCTATTGGCGTATCAAAATATAAAGCTACTTTATCAGGAAATCTCACTGCATTTCTATAATTAATCCCTACCGGAACAATCATTATATCAGTATCAGAAGCTTTATCCAAAGTATTGAAAAGAATTCTGGTAAACCCTTTGCTCAAAGGGCGAACCCTGCGTTTCAAATTATGATTCGCCTCCGGAAACATTAGTAAAGCTTCCTTTTGAATCAAAAGTTCAGAACAGCGATCGAATACCGCCTGATTATTTTTCAAAGAGTCTCGCCCATCGCGAATACGATAAATGGGAATCATTTGAAAAAAATTGAAAATTGAAATCAATGTTTTGCTTTTAAACACATCTGAACGGGTCAAAAACCAAGGTTTGCGATTACAATCTGTCGCAATCAACAAAACGTCTAAAAGAGCACTTTGGTGATTGGGTAAAAACAAAACAGGTTTGTCTTTGGGTACATTTTCGAGCCCTGATACTTTTATCTTGCCATAATACAAATGAAGGTTAATCTTCATCCAAATCTTCACCAAATAGTATACTAGGTTTTTCAAACGAGCTTTTCTTTTTTAATTGATTTTTGCCCCCAAAATCCGGCAAGTAATAATCCAGAAACCAAATGCCAAATTCCCCAAAATGCAGCTAAAAGAGCCATGCCACCTAATCCATCAAAAAAGGTGAAGATTAATAAGAGTCCCAATCCTGAATTTTGAATGCCTGTTTCTATGGTAATACTTCTAATATTTTCTTCTGACAGTCGAAATAGTTTGGCTAATGAAAATCCGGTTGTAAAGGCAATTAAATTGTGTATTAAAACAATCCAAAATACATAAAACACATACTCCATAAAAATAGCGCGATTGTTGTATAAGGCAATGAATACTAAAGCAATAAAGAAAACTAAAGAAGCTATTTTAAGCACCTTTGCTATTTGTGTAGCAGTTTTAGGTATCAAGTAATTTACGTACATGCCTAAGAGCAGTGGTACGCCTAGCAACAAGCTAACCAGTTTTATCATCTCTAGAGGAGCTATGGCCACCTCAGTTAAAATACTTGCTGTGGGTTCATATAGTGACCCCCAGAATTGAAGGTTAAGAGGCGTCATAACCACTGCCAACAATGTAGCTATTGCCGTCAAGCTGACTGATAAAGCCGTATTTCCGCCTGATAGATGTGAAATAAAATTAGAAATATTCCCCCCAGGGCAGGCAGCGACCATAAACATACCTAAAGCAATACTTGGCAAAGGTGTTGTTGTTAGTACCAAAAGAAAAGTTACTGCAGGAAGCACAACAAACTGACTAAAAACCCCAACCAAAATAGGTTTCGGATTCTGTAGCAATCTTTTGAAATCTGATATTGAAATTTCAAGTGCAATTCCGAACATGACTAAGGCTAATGCAAAGTTCAAAACCCAAAGAGTCTCTGTGTTAAAGTTGATTTGGACAGTATCAAGTAAGGAGTCGGTCAAAAAAGGCTAGTATTGATTGGTCAATCTAAGAGCGTCAAGTTAAAAATAGCCTATGAAATAACAAAGAATCGATCAAATACTTTTAACTTTAAATTCTAAAAGTTTGTGATAAATGGCGATGACACCTAGCAACATGCTTCCATTAGGCACGAAGGCACCTGATTTTAATCTACCTGATACAGTAAGTAACAAAAACCTTTCTTTAAACGAGATTAAAGGAGAAAAAGGAACGATGATTATGTTCATCTGCAATCATTGTCCGTTTGTAATTCATGTAAATGCCGAAATTGTGCGTATTGCAAAAGACTATAAATCAAAAGGAATTGGTTTTATTGCAATTTCTAGCAATGATGTAGTGAACTATCCGCAAGACGGACCTGCCTTAATGAAGAAAGTAGCAGCGGATGTTGGCTATTCTTTCCCGTATTTATACGATGAAACACAAGAGGTTGCTAAAGCCTATGATGCTGCTTGCACTCCTGATTTCTATTTATTTAACAGGGATTTGAAACTAAGCTATCGCGGACAACTCGATGATTCTCGACCTGGAAACGGTATTCCGCTATCAGGCTCTGATTTAAGAAATGCTATGGATGCTTTACTAGAAGGCAACGCAATTAGCGAAATTCAAAAACCAAGTATCGGCTGTAATATCAAATGGAGTGCCCCTAGCTCTTAAAGGGAAATTCTTGAGTTCTCAAAACCTTTATAATGAAAATAAATACTGAGGAAGCACTTCAAAAACTTAACGAAACTGACTCTCCTTTTCTGAAAGTTTTTGAGCATGGTACGCTAGAAGTGGAAGTGTACAAACCCGAAAAAGTTGATTTGCAACAACCGCATTCAAGAGATGAAGTTTATATCATCATTTCAGGAAATGGTGAGTTCTTAAATGATGGTGAACGAAGTCAAGTCAAAGCAGGAGATTTTCTTTTTGTTCCTGCGGGAATAGAACATCGCTTTGAAAATTTTACTGATGATTTTTCAACTTGGGTACTTTTTTACGGACCTGAAGGTGGCGAAAAAGCCTAACTCTACATGAAGCATATAGTTCACTTTGAACCCATTACTCCCGAAGTTTATGACAGTTACATCGAAGTAGGAATCGTGGCCTATAACCAACATTATTTACATTTATGGCCTAATGAAAATTCTGCTCCTTATATCGAAAGTAGTTTCACCAAAGAAGTTCTTGAAAAAGAAGAGGTAGACCCTAATACGATTCTATATCGCATTCTTAGAAACAAAAAAGCAATCGGGGTTTTAAAAATTACACTTGATGCCCCGCTCGCCAACTTTTCGAAAGATGAAGCCCTTTACATTGATAAGATTTATATATTAAATGAATACTCTGGCAAAGGCGTTGGAAAAAAAGTGCTTCAATTTGCTATGCTTCGTGCCAAGAAAATGAAAAAAAAGATAGTCTGGTTAGATACTATGCAAAAAGGTCCTGCCTTGGATTTTTACCTCAAAAATGGATTTGAAATTCACAGCGAGAGTAAAGTCACTTTGCCAAATATCCTTGAGGATGAAAAACTAATGTGGGTGATGATTAAGAAGTGTTAAGTTTTAGAATGACCAACCTTCTCGCTTCAATAAACCTTCAATATGAGCATAATGATGATTGCTATGCCAAGCATATTTTCCAATATTTTCGGCTAAGCTAACTTTTACATTTCCATCAGGGTGTACATAATACTTCATCAAATCACTTGACGATAGTCCTTTTAAAAGATATACCAACTTGGCATGTAAGGCCTTGATATAATTTAAAGAAAGTTGAATAGGCGCGGTCCTAGCATCAAATAAGTTGCTCCACTCCTTTTCTTCATAAGCTTTAATCACCGGACTTTCTTCGGTTAAAGTCCATTTGAAACGGGTATAACTATTATGATGGCTATCGGCAATGTGATGAACCACTTGGCGTATCGTCCAACCTTCAGGGCGATACGGGGTTTCCAATTGTTCCGCCGTAAGGTTTTTTACCAAATTCTCGAGACGCTCTGGTAGCGTTTCTAAAATCATAATCCATTCTTGAATATGCTCAGCACTAATCTTTTCTGGGCATTGATAATGACCAATGGGATACCTCAAGTTTTCCATAGATTAAAAATAAGAAACTTTGATTTCAATAGTTATGAATACCTTCTTAAATCTTATTCAAAATGCTAGTGTTTAGAATTATACAAAAAAATACTTTTTTGAAGTAACCAAATGAAACTTCGCCTGGCTATACAGATAACAAATAGATACCATTCAATTCTATAATCAGGACTCTATTGATATAGTCTGGCTAACGATTCGGAGAACGGAGTCAAAGCCACGGAGTTAAGCTCTATTAGCATTAAGACCACAAATACTAGCTAAAAATCAATGGCTCTGGCTTTATGCCATTTTTATTTCCCTAGAGTTCTCTTTTGTTCATTATATCTTATCTTGCTGCGAAGCATAATAACACAAACCAAGCATGGCCATGAAATCTTTTACAATAGCTGAAATTAATACTTTATTAGGAGGGGAAATAGTTGGAAGCACGACTCAAACCATAACTGGACCTGAAGAACTTCAAAAAGCACAAGTTGGCCATATTACCTTTATAGGAAGCAGTAAATACATATCAAGATGGAAAGATTCAAAAGCTTCCGCTGCAATCGTTAATGCAAATTTAGAAGTAGAACCAGGAGAAAATCGCGCCTTGATAAAAGTAAAAAATGCTGATTTGGCAATGGCTAAAGTTTTAGAAGCTTTTGAACCAAAGACACCCGTTTTTGAAATGGCTATTCATCCTACAGCAGTGGTGCATGAAACTGCCAAAATTGGTGCAAACTGCAAAATTGGAGCAAACTCTTATGTAGGTAAAAATGTGGTTCTAGGTGATGGAGTTATTCTCTATCCGAATGTTACCATTTTAGATGATACTAGTATCGGAAAAGGAAGTATAATTTGGTCAGGCACTGTTATTCGTGAACGCTGTGAAATCGGACAGGCCTGTATTTTTCACAACAATGTAAGTATTGGTGCAGATGGATTTGGGTACCGCCCAAGTGATGATGGTCGAGGACTAGTTAAAATTCCGCAAATAGGAACCGTTATCATCGGCAATGATGTCGAAATTGGTGCAAATTCTTGTGTTGATCGCGGTAAGTTTAGCGCCACTATTATTGGCGACAATTGTAAAATTGATAATCAAGTGCAAATCGCGCATAATTGTATCATGGGAAGATCTTGCATTATGGCTGGCCATAGTGGTTTGGCAGGTTCAGTAACTTTAGGTGACGGCGTAATAATTGGAGGAAGTGCATCTATAAAAGACCATACCACGCTTCATTCAGGAGTAACAGTTGGCGCAGGATCTGGCGTTGTTGGAGATGTGGCTGCGGGAAAAACCGTGTTAGGTTATCCCGCACAAGAATCAAGAGAAATGCTCAAACAGTGGGTAATGATGCGAAAATTAGCCAAACAGTAAACAGACTCGGAGCGAGACTCGGCTCAATTTAAACCTCTATTATCAAGTAAACTACATCTGCAGAAAACAAAAATTCTTTTTACCTTGTAGAAAGAAGTCGCACCCATGCCCCAAAATCGATTAAAATACATTTTTCTTTTTCTCTTTCACACAGTGCTTTTTAGTAGTTGTGTAAACCTCAAACATGTAACAGAATTTTCTAAATCTGCTATTGAAAGTGTAGAAACTTTTGATGCACTATCTCCAAGTTTCTATAAAACCTACCTTGCAGACTGCCAAAGCAAAAACATTGCGAATTTGAATATTCATAAAACAGATTGCGAATGTTCTCAAGACAAAGAAGCTGATCGAGTTACTGAACTTATTTACCACGGACTGCAAAGTTATTTTTACGCGCTGACTAACATCTCAGATAATCAACTGACCAATTACCAAACCGACGGACTCACCAATGCCATAACTTCAGGAAATTTTGGCTCAATCAAAGTAAATGATACTGACGTAAAATCATATTCTAACCTAATCACCCTTGTCGGAAGGGCTTTTACTGATGGATATCGAAGAAATGAAATAAAGAGCTACATTTCAAATGCAAATCAGCCAGTTCAAGATTTGATTCATTTTTTAGATCTTAACCTTGCGGGAAATCTTAAAGGCAAATTGGAAGTTCAAAAAAGCAGCACCAAAAATTACTATTTTGATTTGGTACGTGATAAAAGCCTATCTACCTATGAACGAACAAAATTTGCTGAAGATTATTTTCGTAAAATTCAGGAAATCGAAAGGCAGCAGACCGAATTGGATGAATACGCTAAGATTCTAAAGGCTATTGCACAAGGTCATGCTCACCTTTCCGCAGACATTGAGAATTTAAATGATGATGCCCTAAAGGTTGCCCTGGCGAAATATGGAAGTCAGCTCAAATTACATTCAACCTCCTTGTTTAAAAATTAAAAGATGGAAAATCTAAGTGCTGAACAAGTAAAGCAACTCGCTGATAATTTTATGAAAATGGCCAATGCCTTAGGTAATTATCGCTACAATGCTATAGATAATCTCACCGAAGAGCAAAATTTAAAGATAAAAGAACTGCACAATCAACAGTTAACCCATACTACTGAATTATACACAAAATCGGCAGTTTTGGTATTGGCTGATGCTGAAGAAGCTCTAAGTAAAATTAAGGTCATCACCGAAGCGTCCGAGGGGCTCTATAAAAAGCTAACCAATGTTCAAAATATCTTAGATCGGGCAAGCTCAATATTAAACCTTTCCTCGGCGATATTGGCACTAGATGTTATGGCAGTTACCGAGCGTATTCAAGATTTGATCACCTAGAATCTAAATTTGCCTCACCAATTACTTTTAAGAATGAATAGTATTATTTGGGTTTCACAATATGATGGCCCATAGATAAAACACACTAATTGATTCAAGTTCTTTACGTTACCCTAATTCAAATATAACTTCCAAAAATTCAGACTATTAACAATTAAATAGTATCTTTGCCCTTTAATAATTTTTAATTTTTAGTATTATGAGTAAAGGAACAGTTAAATTCTTCAATGATTCCAAAGGATATGGTTTTATTACTGAAGAAGGTTCGAACGAAGATCATTTTGTACACATTTCTGGCTTAATCGACGAGGTTCGTGAAGGTGATGTTGTAGAATTTGAACTACAACAAGGTAAAAAAGGATTGAACGCCGTTAATGTGAAGGTAGTAGATTAAGATAGGTATTAAACTTTTTTATAGTATAAAGCCGCAACTTAAAGTTGCGGCTTTTTTTTGCTCAAAGTTTACGACTTATCAACAAAATGATTGATTTTTTAACAATATCGCACTTTTAACACCTTATTTTGAAATAAGTGAGAATATATAGCGTTTATTTATAACATATTGAAACCCCGCTCGATATTATGAACTTAATCAAAAAAAGGTATGATTCTTACTTTAAGTATTCTTCTTATAATTAGCGTAGTTAATCTTTTACTTTTCAAATACAGTACAATGGGTGACGAAGATTAAATCTTTTTTAATCTTTTACTTACCTATAAAGTAGGGTTTTGGGCTTCATAGTTGTTTACATTATGTAATCAACACACTTTTGAAAACTAAGACCCCATGCTTACTTTCTTTATCATTCTATCATCGCTTATTGCGCTAAATGTTTTGCTCCTATTGGTGAGCATAAATGACCCAAAATAGGGTCGCTTTTTAGGCATAAAAAAACTCCTTCCCTGAAGTGGAAAGGAGCAGCTATGACTTAAAATTTTGTAGTTTCTAACCTACTTTCATTAACTCAACATCAAAAACAAGCGTCGCATTTGGTGGAATAACCCCGCCAGCGCCAGCGCTCCCATAAGCTAAATCTGAAGGAATAACAAAGCGAGCTTTATCGCCTACTTGCAATAGAGATATACCTTCATCCCAACCCTTTATTACTTGACCAACACCCAATTGAAAACCAATTGGTTCATTGCGTTTATACGAAGAGTCAAAAACCTGTCCGCTCAATAAAGAACCTTCATAATGTACAGATACTTGTCTTCCCGCCTCGGCTTTCTCACCATCACCTTTCTGAATAATTTTATATCTAAGTCCACTATCAGTAGCATCAAAACCAGCAGCTACTTTATCTAGCTCAGCAGCTTGTTTTGCTTTTTCTGCGGCCAATCTCTCAGCTCCAGAGTTTTTAAACGTCTCGAAGGCCTTAACAGCATCCCAGCCTTCAGCCTCAGCCCCTACTCTTACGATTTCAAGAGTTTCAATCGCATCACCTTGAGCAACAGCATCGACAATATCTTGACCTGATTCAACATGGCCAAAAACTGTATGCTTATTATCTAACCATGGAGTGGCGATATGCGTAATGAAAAATTGACTACCATTTGTTCCAGGTCCGGCATTTGCCATTGAAAGAACGCCAGGCGCATCATGAGTAAGCTCAGGATGAAATTCATCATCGAACTTATAGCCCGCATCTCCAGTTCCCGTTCCCTGCGGACAACCACCTTGAATCATAAAATCTGGAATGACCCTATGAAATTTAAGTCCATCATAGTAGGCCTCTCCTTCAGCTTTGGCTGTATTCTTTTGTTTCCCTTCGGCTAAGGCAACAAAGTTACCTACTGTTCCGGGTGTTTTATCGTGCGTAAGTTTTACCAGTATTTCCCCTTTTGAGGTATTGAATTTTGCGTAGATTCCGTCTTGCATCTCTTGTTATTTTTATTGAGCGGCAAAGGTAGGGAAAATGTTAATTGTTTTTGACCTAATGATTTGAAGTAAAAGGAGAAAACAAACCTGACAAAAATTGAAAAGCAAATTCAGCAACAGACAAAATCGCTATTATTACCACAATTAGTATAAGGTATTTTTTTTTCATGATTTTGAAGTATTATTGTATGCCATATTTATCAAATAAATACACCAAACTGGTCATTGCTGCCGCACCCAATTCAAGTTCTCTTCGATTCACATGTTCGAAAGTATCATTCTCAGCATGGTGATGATCAAAATAGCGCTGCGAGTCAGGACGTAAGCCCGCCAAAACAATTTTATCATTCTTCAAAGGGCTAATATCAGCTCCTGAAAATCCTTTCACGAACATATGTACATAATAGGGTTCAAATAGTTTTGCCCAACTTTCTGCTTGTTTGATGTTTTCTTCGGATGCATCAAAACTAAACCCCCTTGGAGTAAACCCTCCGGAATCGCTTTCGAGTGCGAAAATGTGATTTTCATTTTTGGTTTTCGCAAGCTCAGCATATTTTCTTCCGCCACGTAACCCATTCTCTTCATTCATAAATAAGACCGCTCTGATTGTTCTTTTGGGCTTGTATCCTGTTTTCTTTAAAATACGTAAGACTTCCATACTTTGCACACAACCCGCTCCATCATCATGAGAACCATCTCCCAAATCCCAAGAATCTAAGTGGCCACCAACTACCATTATCTCATCGGGATTACTACTGCCTTTGATCTCTCCAATAACATTGTACGATTCTACATCTTCTAAAGTCTTACAATTCAATTTGAAAAAGAATTGAATATTAGGATTCAACTTTAAAGTGGCGCTGAGCAAATCGGCTCCATTCGTACTAATTGCAGCCGCGGGTACTTTCTCAGCCTCAGGAATATCACCGTAATTCATTCCTCCAGCATGCGGAAAGTCATCTTGTCGTAAATTCATAGATCGTACAATGACACCAAGGGCTTCATATTTACCCGCCTCGGCAGCACCTTTTCCTCGTTGATCAACCGCACCAGAATATGCTTCAAAAGTATTCACCGAAGTAGGATCCATAGGTCGATTAAAGAATACAATTTTGCCTGAGATCTTCTCTTTTCCTAAAGTTTTTAACTCTTCAATGCTATGGACTTCAATTACGTTAGCCTTTATACCTCTTCCGTAAGTAGGAATGGAACCTCCCAAAGCACATATAGGAATATTGGTAGTATTACCCGGTGAAGTTTCCATATAAGCAAATTCGGGTGTGCCTCGCACCCATTTAGGCACCATTACAGGTTGTAACCAAACACGATCTAAACCGAGAGAATCCATTTGCGCTTTTGTATAATCAATAGCTTGTTGTGCTTGAACTGAACCTGAAAGTCTTCCACCTATTTGATTTGATAAATAATTCAGCCAATCATATGCCTTTCCATTATCGAGTGCCGCATCATAAATTTTACGCATTTGTTTTTCATCTTCTGTCTGCGCAAAAGTTTGAGATACTATTAAAAGTACTACGAGGTAAATCTTCTTCATTCTGATTCGTTTTCCAATTGTTTTCTATAGTCCCCTAAATTAGCTTTTATTTTAGCACTCAGCTCAGGTTCCTTAATATCTTGGTATTTTTTTAACTCTTCCAATAAAATTGAGGCAACAATTACACGTGCTGACTTCTTATTATCTGCAGGAATTACAAACCAAGGTGCATGTGGTTTTGAAGTCTCGTTAATAGCCTCCTCGTAACATTCTTGATATTTATCCCAAAGTTTACGCTCTTTTAGATCTCCTGCCGAAAACTTCCAATTTTTTTCTTGTAGGTCTAATCTTCTTACTAGCCTTCTTCGTTGTTCTTCTTTTGAAAGATTTAAAAAGAATTTAAAAATGAGCGTACCATTGTCTGCTAGATGCTTTTCAAAATTATTAATCTGTTCGAAACGTTTCGTCCAGAAATCTTGGTTTATATCGTCTACGGAGTGAATATCGGGAATATGCTCACCTAAAATATACTCTGGATGAACACGAGTCACTAAAACATTTTCGTAATGTGTACGATTGAAAACACCAAATTTTCCCTTGGCGGGGAGTGCGATATAATGGCGCCATAAATAAT
This sequence comes from Maribacter taeanensis, assembly GCF_047345145.1. NCBI lineage: Bacteria > Pseudomonadati > Bacteroidota > Flavobacteriia > Flavobacteriales > Flavobacteriaceae > Maribacter > Maribacter taeanensis. Next base: position 15,986 of record NZ_JBLFER010000006.1, on the reverse strand, counting down.
CATGTTTGAGTTCAAGCTCGGTGGGTACTTTAAAGCTATGTACTACAACACCTTGTACATTAAAATCTTTAAACACCTCACGAATGAGACTATCTTTTCCCGAAGTATCCATTCCTTGAAGACAAACAAGAACACTATACTTACTGTGCGCATAGAGCGTATTTTGAAAATCTCCTAAGTCTTCACGAACAGATTCTAGGTGTTTTTTTAACTCCTTATTGGTTGCATTTAAATCGGTTACCGTAAGACGATCTGACAATTTGATGCTCTTATCAACCTTAAAATCACTTGTATTTACCTTATTCATGGGCAAAAGATAAAATATTTTATCGGTGAAACGCTGAAAATGTTAAAAAAAATGGCCATTCATCGGACATAAAAATCTGTTTGCCCGAATTACCTGAAATTGAGGGTGTTCCGTCGAAAAAAGTAGGTTTCAAACACATACATTTTTTAATTTTACATGTAGTGATATTCCCAAAATATTACGACCAAAACCTACGCTATGAAGACTCTTTATGTAATGCTATTTGCTATAGCAATTGTCCTTCTCTCTTCGTTTACTACGAGTGAAGCTTGTAATTATGCAGGCTCAAATCTGAATTATGTCAAAGCACGAACAGAAGAAGCTCTGGAGACCTCTGATATTAACAAATCAAGATTCTACACCTACAAGGCAATCAAAGTAATTCAAACTTCTACAAACCGTTTTAACGATTGTGGTTGCGAAGACGCAGAGATTAACATTGAGGAAAGTCTTATAAATCTTAAGGCAGCAACAAAAGCCACCTCTTTAAATGGTACAAAAATACTTTTACAAGAAGCATTGGAGCAAATTTTGGATGCTGTAGATAATCTGGAACAGCACGAAATGCATGATGCTGAGTTTTCGGCAAAGAAGTTTGAAATAAGTACCGAAATCGAAGATCCCTTAATAGCTAAGGAAGCAAAAGAAACCCAATTGCATCAACAAATTGATATTTCATTGGAAAATTATAGACAATCTATTAATAAGGTAATTGAATCTGTAAATTGTCTAGAAGCGAGGGCTTTCGCAAATACCGTCTATATACGTTGTGAAGAACGCTTATTAACTTCCAATCTTTCGGAAGGTAAAAAATACTATAATCTGCGAACAAAAGAAATTACTGAAGAAGCACTCGCGCGTCTGGGAGACTGTGGAATATCAAAATAGTCGGCCGTTAGCTAACCAATGATTTATTTCAGTCTTTACAAAAAGAACTTTTCTTATTTTCTTGAAATATCGTCTTTGCTAAAAGAGTATCACTTACTAGCAAATAGCTTCACGTCTTCTTCTGTCACCTCGCTGCCCCCTAAAATGATTAGCCTTTCAACTACATTTCGAAGCTCTCTGATGTTACCTGTCCAGTCATAAGCTTTTAGCAACTTAATTGCCTTATCAGAAAAATTCTTCTTAGCGACACCTTGCTCACTGGTGATTTTATTCGCAAAATGATTGATTAACAAAGGAATATCGTCTCTTCGATCATTTAGTGCCGGTACTTTGATCAAAATCACAGCGAGTCTATGATATAAATCTTCTCTAAATTTACCGTCAGCAATTTCCTTTTTTAAATCTTTGTTCGTTGCCGCAAGTACGCGAACATCTACTTTAATGTCCTTATCTGAACCAACTCTTGAAATTTTACTTTCTTGAAGGGCACGCAAAACTTTCGCTTGCGCTGATAGACTCATATCTCCTATTTCATCTAAAAAAATAGTTCCTTTATTGGCAGCTTCAAACTTACCTGCTCTGTCTTTTACCGCAGAGGTAAAAGCTCCTTTTACATGTCCGAATAATTCACTCTCAATTAACTCTGAAGGAATCGCGGCACAATTCACCTCAATAAAGGGAGCTGAACTTCTAGGACTCTTTTCATGCAGCCAATGTGCCACTAACTCTTTACCTGTTCCGTTTGAGCCTGTAATTAACACTCTTGCGTCAGTCGGAGCTACTTTTTCAATCATATCTTTGATAGCGCCGATCTCTTTGCTATCACCTACCATTTCATAGTTCTTACTAACCTTTTTCTTAAGAATTTTATTTTCAACTACCAGTTCTTTACGATCTAAAGCATTTCGAACTGTTGTCAAAAGTCGATTCAAATCTGGCGGTTTAGAGATATAATCAAAAGCGCCTGCTCTCATTGTATTAACAGCAGTGTCTAGATCACCATGACCAGAAATCATTATAAATGGAATTTCAGGTTTAATTTTTCTAGCAGCTTCTAAAACCTCTACCCCATCCATTTTGGGCATTTTTATATCACAAAGCACTAAATCGTAATCATTGTTTTTGACAGCTTCTATCCCCTTTAATCCATCTTCAGCTTCTTCAAGTTGATAGGTATCACTTTCTTCGGAAAGAATTTTTACTAATACCCTTCTAATGGCTGCTTCATCTTCAATGACTAATATTTTTGACATAAGTAATCGTTTTTATTTTCATTCCCGCGAAGGCGGAAATCTCTTTTAAAAAATTCCTATTTTAAATCCTGTTCTAAGATAAATATTTCCTTTATCATTTAGTGTAAACGCGCTATTTCTATTCCCATCTCTGATAAGTCCTTCTTGTAAAAGCGAATACCCAAAAAGTGCGTAAAGTGATATTTCCTTAGTGAACTTATATTGATACCCTACAGCACTTACCAAAGCTGATAGGGAAATTGACTCTCCAACAGCATTGCCTGGCAATAGCACATCATTTTGAATATTTATAAAATAACCATCCAAAAATAATGCCGCTTGTAATACATGCTTCCCAGAATTGCTATGATACTTAAAATCTTGTCTAGGAATTCCTATGGTATAAGACCAATTCGGATGAAATCTTTTGTAATAATTTACGACAGGCAAAGGAAATGGTAATCCTGTAGCACTGTTGAAAGACAGTCCAACGATTAATCGGAAAGGCTTCTCAATATCTTTTTTTTCTTTCATCATAACCCCTGAAAGATTTACCCTAAAATCATTGTTGTCAATAATACCTAGAACAAAATTGGACGCCAAACGAGGTTGAACGGCTCCGATAAAACGCCAGGTTTCATTCCATTTAAAAGAATATCCCAAGTTAAAGTCAACGATATGAAGGCGCTCTAAGGTACTTGTATTAAAAGGAAGTTGTTGCCCCACGCGAAAGTCATATTTGTTGTATTCCGCACCTATTACCAAGTAATTATGCGTTTTGATTTTGAATGGTACATTTAAAACAGCTCGGTAACGATTGGTGCGTATTCCTGATTTGTTTTCAGGTATTGCGGTGTATTCCAAACGAAGAAGGTCAGGAGTTTGTGATAATGCGAAGCAGCTTATCAGAAAAAATAGGAAAGCACAAAAAAAATGTTGCTTCATAGCAATTAAACGACAGCAATCATGAATTAGTCTTTAAGCGATAGTTCTTTTGAAATAGATGCACATCTCTTTGAGGAAAAGGAATACTGATGTTATGCGCTCTAAATTTTGTGTCAATTCTATAGCGCATTTCACTTTTCATCTTTGGATCACTAAAACTATCGGTAATATAGTAGTTCAACGAAAATAGCAATGCAGAATCTCCAAAATCTTCGAAAAGCACAAAAGACTTCGGACTTTTAAGTACTCCCTGTTGTTCATTCGCAACTTCTTCAAGTAATTGAGTGACCAATTTGACATCACTACCATAGGCGACACCAATTTTAATAGACTCTCTGGTGGTTTTATGATTTTGGGTATAGTTATAAATGCTATCCGTTAAGAATTTATGATTGGGAATCACCAATACCTTATCATCACGAGTCAATGCTCTAGTGGTTCGCAGACGGATTTCAAAAACACGCCCCACTTTATTTTCTACTTCAATGATATCTCCGACATGCAATGACTGATCTAAGATGATTAAAATTCCGGAAATAATATCTTGAAACAAATACTGGAGTGCAAAACCCAAACCAACAAATAGGGCTGCTGATGCCGTAAGTAAAACGGTGAGATTGACACCAGACGAGTGTAAAATGGTAACCACTGCAAGAATGTAGAAGAGGTACTTTAGAAAGCCGAAGATGCTTATAAACTTGTTCTTATCTTCTTCTGGTAGTTTAGCCGTAACCAAACGGTGAACTAGTTTCAAAATATAGGTTACTGCAATTATTGCAATAACAATCGTAAGAAATGTGCCGATGGTGAGATGCACCGTATCAGTATCGTAAATACGGTATGTCAAGAAATCCTTTATGGCCCTTACAGCATTTTCGAGATTCTCCATTTTAATATCGCAACCATTTAAAAAGTTCGCTGTAGCTTGGTTTTTTGCCATACATCAAAATACCAATTCTGTAGATTTTGGCAGCTAACCAAACGATACCAATAAAGGTAACTATTAAAAGTGCAATTGAGGTTACTAACTGCCAAATAGGAACTCCTCCTTCTCCTATTCCACCAGGTAAGCGCATTAACATTACGATGGGTGATGTTAACGGAAATAAGGAAAAACCAACCGCTATTGGTCCATGGGGATTGCTAAAAACGGAAAAGAAACCAACATAAATTGCCAACATTAAGGGTAGAATAATTGGAAATATAAATTGCTGCGTATCAGTTTCGTTATCTACGGCAGCACCTATAGCTGCATAAATTGAGCTGTATATCAGATAACCTAGAATGAAATAGACTAGAAAAAATAGGATCAACATAACCCAGGGTAATTTGTAGAGTTCTTTAAAATATTCCATAGCCTTGGTAGGCGACGGAACAGGGCCGCCAATAGTATCACCCATCGCTGCCGTTAAATCAGGGCCTTGATTCAGCGTATCAGGATCGATACCAAAAATGGCAAATGCTACCAATAAAAGAAGGCTAGCAGAAACTATCCAAATGACAAATTGGGTTATTCCAGCAAGAGAGGTACCTATTATCTTTCCTAACATGAGCTGAAAAGGTTTTACTGAGGAAATAATCACCTCGATAATTCGGCTTGTTTTTTCCTCGATAACGCTCCGCATCACAAAGCCCCCATAAATGATAATAAACATCATTATCAAATACCCAAAAGCACCACCAATAGCAGCTTTCAATTCATTGATTCCTTTTAAATTTAGCTCGCCAGCAAAGGTAGATGTATTGATCTCAAAGCCATTATCAATCTGGGCAAATTCTTCAGCAGAAACTCCCATATTCTGAAGTTTTCGTTGCCGCAATCGCTCTTGAAATATATCTTCAATATTAGCTAGTACGGCTGTACTAGCGGCATCTTTGGAATAAAAGAATGATCGTGCAGCTACCATTTCTAAATCTCCGTCAGAAGGAATATGTAAAAGCCCTGTATAGCCAAGGTTAGCCGTAGAGTCTTTGGCAGCTTCTAAACTGATATTTTCAAAATTTACGTATCCTGTACTTTCTGTGGACATGAATTCGTTAGCGAAATAGTCACTTTCATTTAAAACAGAAATGATGCGTTTTTCACTATCATTCAACTCGGTAAGATAAGCAATCAATACCACCATACCCACCATCAAAATCGGACTTAAGAAGGTCATTATGACAAAAGATTTATTCCTCACCTTAGCCAAATACTCACGTTTTATGATTAATGGTAATTTATTCATGAGCATCTTTAGATTGAACGGTTTGTATGAAAATTTCATTGGCAGAAGGTATCGTCTCTATAAACTGATTGATATTCACCTTATTCGATAAATACGCCAATAGTTCACTAGAATCACTAGATGGTAATTGAATTTTAAAATCCAGTTGTTTTTCTTCGAAATTATAATCAGATGCTATGATCTCAAATTTATCTTGCAAATCATTCAATACCCCTTCTCCATGATCTACATGAGCGCCAACTTCAAAAATATTTCTCTTATAGGCTTTTTTAATATCAGATAGTTTACCGTCTAATATTTTTTCCGATTGGTGAATGAGTGCAATATGATTGCAAAGCTCCTCAACAGATTCCATGCGGTGAGTTGAAAAAATAATGGTCGCTCCCTTATCTCGTAATTGTAGTATTTCGTCTTTGATGATGTTGGCATTTATAGGGTCGAACCCACTAAACGGCTCATCAAAAATTAAGAGTTTAGGTTCATGAAGCACCGTAACAATAAATTGGATTTTTTGAGCCATTCCTTTGGAAAGCTCTTGAATTTTTTTGTTCCACCAATCGCCAATTTCTAAACGATCAAACCAATATTTTAAGCGTTGTTTTGCTTCTGATTTGCTCAAGCCTTTTAGTTGGGCTAAATACAAAGCCTGTTCCCCCACTTTCATGCTTTTATACAAGCCTCTCTCTTCAGGCAAATACCCAATCATGGCAATATGATGTGGTTGCAATAGTTCGCCGTCAAAAAACACTTCTCCTTGATCGGGGTAGGTAATTTGATTGATAATACGAATTAAAGTAGTTTTTCCTGCTCCGTTCGGACCAAGAAGTCCGTAGATACTATTTTTCGGAATTTCTAAAGAGACTTTTTTAAGGGCGGTATGTTCCCCAAAGCGTTTGGTAACCTCCTTCGTAACCAAAATGTTATTCATGCAAGCAATTTTGCCAAAGATAAATAAAAGAGTTTGAGTACGCTTTACGCTAAACGCTAAACGTATTTTAATAAAAAATGTTCCTGGCGAAAAAACAAAAGGGTCAAGGGAAAAAATTTATTTACTTCCAGAACCCACCTTAGATAAGTTTAAGGCCTTGTCCTTCGGCGGGGTTAGTTCGACTTTGTATTCTAAGCTATGCTTTGCATGCTTATAATACAGTCTCACTAAAAAACAAAACCCACCCTTAAAAGAATCAAGGATGGGAAAAAAATTGCTATGAAAAAGAAAATTAGTATTGGTTTCCCAATACTAATTCAAATATACGTTTTTTATTTAAATGCCAAATTAATATCTGTTAAGAGAACATATCTTTAACTTTTTCAAAGAAAGATTTGTCTGATTTTTCGGGATTTGGCGTGAAATTTTCATTGCTCTGCATCTTCTCAAAAAACTCTTTTTGCTCTTTATTTAACTCTTTCGGAGTCCAGACATTGACGTGGACTAGTAAATCACCACTTCCGTAGCCGTTTAGACTTGAAATACCTTTTCCGCGTAAACGAAGTATTTTGCCAGATTGAATTCCGGCTTCCAGCTTTATACGCACTTGTCCGCCTACGGAGTCAATTTCTTTTGAAGTACCTAATACCGCTTCCGAAATACTTATATATAGATCGTAATGCAGATTATCACCTTCACGTTTAAGCGTAGCGTGGTCTAAAGTTTCTATGGCAACAAGCAAATCCCCAGGCACTCCATTACCCGGAGCTTCATTGCCCTTATTCGGCACTTTCAATTGCATGCCTTCCTCAACTCCTGCAGGAATATTAATAGAAACCGTTTCTTCAGCAACTTTCAAACCTTGGCCGTCTGCATCACTTGGTCTTTTATCAATAATCTGTCCACTACCACCACAAGCATTACAGGCTGCAGCTGTCTGCATTCTACCCAAAATAGTGTTCGTAATCTTCGTTACTTGACCTCTACCACCACAGGTACCACAAGTCTTATAGGTAACACCGTCAGCTTGAACTTTTCTTCGGACTTTAACCTTCTTCTCTACCCCATTTGCCACTTCTTCTAGTGTAAGCTTTACGCGAATACGAAGATTACTACCCTTTACGCGACGTTGGCCACCGCCACCGCCAAATCCACCAAAGCCACCTCCGCCACCGAAGGCACTTCCGAAGATATCACCGAACTGGCTAAAAATATCATCCATGTTCATACCTCCGCCGCCGAAACCGCCGCCCCCTTCAAAGGCTGCATGACCAAATTGGTCATAACGCGCTTTCTTATCGGCATCACTTAAAACCTCATAGGCTTCAGCAGCTTTCTTGAAATTCTCTTCTGCCTTCGCATCTCCCGGATTCTTATCAGGATGGTACTGCACCGCCTTTTTGCGATATGCCTTTTTAATCTCAGCTGCACTTGCATTCTTGGTAACCCCTAATATCTCGTAATAATCTTGCTTCATCGTATTTTATATACTTAGTTTCCTACTACAACCTTAGGGTGACGGATAATTTTATCGCCTAGGGTATATCCCTTTTCAATTACATCAATAATTTTGCCTTTCAATTTCTTACTAGGTGCCGGAATTTGTGTAATAGCATCGTGGATTTCTGCATCAAAGGAATCTCCCTGCTTTGCTTCCACTTCTGTCAAGCCTTTATTCTTCAGAGTTTCTTTGAACTTATTGCTAATCAACTCAACACCCTTAAACATTTCTTTGTCCTCTGATTTTGCAAGCTCTTTCATCGCGCGATCAAAATCATCAATTACGGGCAACAACGAGACAATAACTTCTTGACCTGCAGTTTTAAACAAGTCCATGCGCTCTTTAGATGTGCGTTTTTTATAATTTTCGAACTCCGCAAAAAGACGTAAAAATTTGTCTTTTTCTTTGCCTAGTTCTTCCTGTAATTTTTCCTCAACACTAAGCTCATCCTCAACATCAGCAGGCTCTTCGACAGTTGTTTGATCTTCTGTATTTACATCAGTATCAGAGATGATATCTTCTAATTCTTCAGTTTTATCTTTTTTACTCATTTGCTTGTACTATTTAATCGTCATTTTGAGGTGGCAAAAGTACTGCCAATTCTTTAAAAATGTCAAAATGTCACTAAAAAAAGAGGAAAGATCGCTTCGCTTAAAGAATAAAGAGAAAAGACTGTTGGCTGTTGGCTGTTGGCTGTTGGCTGTTGGCTGTTGGCTGTTGGCTGTTGGCTGTTGGCTGTTGGCTGTTGGCTGTTGGCTGTTGGCTGTTGGCTGTTGGCTAAGAAAATTAAAATTCTTGAATCAACAAATACATGAACAAGTTTATTTCTGGGTTATGGGTCAAGGGTTATGGGTTATGGGTTATGGGTTATGGGTTAAGGGTTAAGGGTTATGGGTTAAGGGTTATGGGTTGAGGGTTAAGGGTTAAGGGTTGAGGGTTGAGGGTTAAGGGTTGAGGGTTGAGGGTTATGGGAAAGTAATTAGGTGAGGTGCCTTTTTGTTTCTAAACGTATTCCTTTTTCTCTCTTACATCGAACTCATGCTTGTTTTCTGAGTTCTTGGAATAAATGCCTTCAATAGCCTTGCAGATATTTGTGTAGTAGAATGAAAAGCCTTCTTCTTCAATTTTTTTACTACTTACCCTTTGACTCGCAAATAGAATATATGACATTTCACCTAAAAGTGCTTTCATAGCAAACTGCGGAACATTCGGTAAAATCAAAGGTCTTTGAAGTACTTTGGCAATCTCCTTTAAGAGTTTAGCATTGTTTACTGGATTCGGACCAACACCATTGTAAACACCATTGAGTTCATTTTTAACGGTAAAAAGAAAGAGTCTTGCTAAATCGGTGATATGAATCCATGATTGCCATTGCATGCCGCTGCCAAAGGCTGCACCTGCAAAATACTTGATTGGTTTTGCCATTTCTGGTAGTGCACCGCCATTAGCAGACATCACCAATCCTATTCGTATTTTGGCAACACTGAAGTCAAAATTTTGAAAGGCATCGACTTCCTTTTCCCAGGCTTCAACAACTTCACCTAAGAAACTATGGTCTACCCCTTTTTCATCTTCTTCATAAAAACTAGTCATTGAAGTGGGGTAAATACCAATGGCGGAAGCGGAGGCAAAAGAAACAATCTTAGAACTGTCAATTTTTTCTAAGCCAAATCTGAGGGTTCTTAAGGTATTTATTCTGCTAGATAAGACGATCTTTTTGTACTTGGGTGTCCAGCGTTTTGAGATACTTGCACCAGCCAAATTGATAATGGCAGATACTCCTTCGAAACAATCTAAATCTATTTCATTGACATTCGGATTCCAATAAAAGCCTTGAAAATTAGATTCAGCAACGATTTTACTTTTGCGTGTGGTAAGATAATTCACGGCAATACCCTGTTCTTTGCACAAACGTACAATTTCACCACCTACTAAACCTGTTGCCCCTGTAATCAAAATCTTCATACCACAAAGGTATTGGTTTTCGGAGCCGTTTGACCTAGGTTTAATTTTGATTTAACACTCTTGTTTAGGGTACTTTAACACTTTTGAACCTATAACAAGAGTCGAGGAGCACCCAATTATTCGATTTTCTTGGTTGCACGAAGCATTTCTCGTTTGCCAGGTGGACCTGGTAAACGTTCAACAAAAAAGCCAACTGCCTGCATAGCGCGACGTACACTTCCTTTTGCAGCATAAGTGACTAAAACGCCATCCTTTTTTAAAGCTGTAAACATTTTGGCAAAAATCGTTTCCGTCCAAAGTTCGGGTTGCACACGAGCGCCAAAGGCATCAAAATAAATCAAATGAAAAGCATCTGAATCCTTTAAATCTGCAAAATCCTCTTGTTGTTTATGCAATCGGAAGTTAGCAGTAATTTCTATTTCTTTTTCCCAAGGGGATTGATGCATTCGTTGAAACTCTTCTGAAACGGCTTCAGCTTTCAGCTCTGAAATATAGTTGAGTTGCTCTAGTTCTTCTGATGAAATAGGATAGGCTTCTACGCCTCTATACTGAATATCTAAATTGAATTTTGGAGCTTCGAGCAGGGTAATTAAACAGTTTAGACCCGTACCAAATCCGATTTCTAAAAGGGACAGTTTTTTATCCCTGAAAAGGGAAAGTCCAGACTTTATAAAAACATGATACGCTTCTTGAATCGCACCGTGTTTAGAATGGTACTGCTCATCCCAATCGACAATTTGAATCGTTTTAGAGCCGTCAGAGGTGGTTATTATTTCTCTCTTCATAGTTGTAGAACCTTGAAAACACACTTGAAAAGTCCTCTCCTAGCCTCTCCTGAAGGAGGGGGATGGTTCTTAGTAACTTGAACTTTCAGCAGTTCAATCTTTTAAGAGCACACCATCAGCTTCAAAGCCTAGTGACTTTTTCGCTTCGGTAATTTTAGCAATTTCGTCTGCAGACTTTCCAGCATCTTCTGCATAATGTTTTTGATCTTTTATGCTCATTTCTTCAACGAAAGCCAATCCGTTTACGATAACCTCTTTTCCTTTAATATCCTTTGGCATAAAAAATCCGTAGTCCTTAAAACGAACCATGGTTTCTTGACCATCTTCCAGTTGCAACTTCATCCAACATCCTTTTGATTGACAAACCTCAGTGACAGTTGCTACAAATTTGGTCTGCAAAGTATCAGAAGTTTTCATTGCGGCATACTTTTCAGCCATTTCATCTGAAGAAATCGCGTTATTTTGATCGATACGCACTCCGAAAGAAGGTAAAGCTGTGGGCTCAACCCCTGCTTGTTCGTTTTCTGATTGCGAATCTTGTGCCACTATATTGCCGATCACCAAGAAAAATACAAGTAAAATGTTAATTCGTTTCATAATATTCAGTATTTGTAAAACTTCCACAAAATTGGGCATTTTAAACCAAAAAACCGGACACAATTTCAGATATTTAATTAATTTTATTCTTTAATCTGAACTTAAAATGGAAAGTACCACAAAGAATCTCATCACTATTGAGAAAGCGAAAACATCAAAAATTTCGCAGGTTGATTTTAATAATCTCGCCTTCGGTAGCGTATTCTCTGATCACATGCTGGTCTGCGATTACAAGAATGGTGCTTGGGAGAATCCTAAAATTGTGCCTTACGGACCTTTAAGTTTAGAACCCTCTGCAAAGATTTTTCATTATGGGCAATCGATCTTCGAAGGAATGAAGGCCTATAAAGATGAAAATAATGATGTCTTTTTATTTCGACCTACTGATAATCATAGCCGATTGAATATTTCGGCCAGTAGAATGTCGATTCCTGAATTTCCGAAGGAGTTTTTTATGGAAGGATTAAAAACACTTTTAGAATTGGATAAAGATTGGATTCCGCAAACACCTGGCAGCGCGATGTACATACGTCCGTTTATTTTTGCTTCAGGAAAAGGATTTCATGCGTCTCCGGCAGATGAGTATAAATTTATGATTTGCTTGGCACCTTCAGGACCTTATTTCTCTGGAGAGGTAAAAGTATTGATAGAAGAAACCTATTCACGTTCAGCAAACGGGGGTGTAGGATATGCAAAGGCAGGTGGAAATTATGCTGGGCAGTTCTACCCTACCCAATTGGCTAAGGCTAAGGGATACCAACAAGTAGTATGGACGGATGACAATACCCATGAAAATATTGAAGAAGCTGGTGCTATGAACATCTTTGTTCGCATTGGAGACACCTTAATAACCGGCCCTACTAGCGATCGTATTTTAGACGGTATCACGCGTAAAAGTGTGCTTGAAATTGCAGCAGCTGAAGGTATTAAAACCGAGGTAAGAACCATTACAGTAAGTGAAGTTGTTGAAGCTTCAAAAAATGGAAGTTTGAAAGAGATGTTTGGCGCTGGTACTGCCGCTGTAATTTCTCCAATCGCCGGTTTCGGATATCGCGATACGGACTATGATTTACCGCAACTAGAAAATAGTTATGCTAGCATGCTCAAAAAACGCATTACTGATATTCAATACAATCTTTCTGAAGACCCATTTGGATGGCGGGTTAAGATATAGTTCGCCGTTAAGAACGAAACACTTTTAAAGAAAGTCAAGAGGGCTTTTCACTTCTGCTAATGTTCGGTTTGAAACTTGCGTGTATAGCATTGTTGTTTTAATTGAATTGTGCCCTAAAAGCTTCTGAATAATTCTCAAGTCAGTACCTGATTCTAATAAGTGTGTTGCATAGGCATGCCTTAAGCTATGCAGCGTAACTTTCTTCTTGATTTTTGCCTTTGCACAAGAACCTTTGAAAACAGATCGAAGACTTGCAGTAGAATAGGTACCATTCTGACCATCAAATAAATACACCTTGGGCTGGTATTCTTTATAGTACGCTCGAAGTATTTTTTTTAGGGATTCGGGAAAGGGAAGCTGTCGGTCTTTTTTTCCTTTTGCAGCTTTTAAAGTGATTGTATTTCGTTCTCCATCTAAATCTACAATTTTAAGGTTTATCAATTCGCCAACACGAAGCCCCAAAGCATAAATTGTTGTCAGCATGGCTTTATGTTTTGTATTTGTTGTGACCTCTAAAACTCTTTTCACCTCTTGTTTCGAAAGAATATTTGGGAGCACTCGCTGTGGCTTTCTTGGCCTAAGCGTATCTAAATCTAAATTAATATTGTGCATTTCTCTCATATATAATATGAGTACATGAATTAATTGCATTTGAGTCGCATATGCGTAACTCTTATCGATTATGAATTCTCTGATTTTTTGAAGTAAATATTTATTATCAAGGCGATGTATTTCTTGCGCATCGCCTATATATCGGTCAAACACCGTTAAAAGACCTACATAAGCAGTAACGGTATTATTGCTATAACGTTTTATTCTGAGTAGTTGTTCAAACTCTAAAAAAGCATTCATATACACCTGGTGGGACAGATATGTGAAAGTTAACAATTTAACACGAATATACACCTGTTTTTGGGTGCATATGTGTAGGAATTTGCTAAATTGCTCATATACACTAGTTAGCAAACATTTAATAAAGCCCATTAAATAATCGAAAACCTTCATTCACTCATTGCGAGTTTCGGAATCACAAAACAAAGAATAGATTTGGCACTAAATCTAAACTGAATGAAAAAAACTACCACTATACTTTTTGCAATTCTTCTGAATTTCAATGTGGGTTTGTCTCAAACGCTACCAGAAATAGACTCCTTGTTGAACGGAATATCCGAAATAGAAAATTCTAAAGGGATTACGAAAACTGGTCAAGCGGAAAAAATAATTGCTTTTGGAGAAAGTTCTTTGACAACTCTGGCTGAATTTTTTACGGACACAACTATAACCAAAGTCAAATCTGAATGCCAAGAAAGGAATCTAACAAAAGGAGAAATTGCAATCATTATGGCTGACCGAATTGAGGGAATGCCTTATGCAACCATTACTGGAGTCCAAAATTGTCTTCTAACCTTTTGCACAGGAAATGTCAATCTAATCGAATATTACCTTTGGGCCATTAAAGACAGCGGAATGGAAAATTTTAAGGAAAAATATAAAAAATGGCTCTTAAGTGATGACCGAATAGAATGGCGTCCTTTAATTGATTACAAAACTAAAAAGGAACGGAAAAAGGAAATTAGAAAACGGAAACGTGAAAAGAGGCGTGCGAAATAAAACGATTTGCTAACAAAGCCTAAACGTAATGCGGACTTTAGGGCAAAATCGAATGGTCTGTGTATATTTATGATGTCGCTAAATCTTTGGGATTTAGCTTTGGACAAAAAAAGAAAAACTAAACCAAAAGCTTTAGCTTCGTGCGAAGACGGAAACGAAAAGTTTCCTTGCCTCCGCACTACGCTTAGCCGAACCGTTGGCAACAATTTTCAAGAGTTAAGATATGTCTATTAAATACAAACTCATTTATTCGATTGGTTTGCTGATTTTAATATGTTCTTGCAACACAGAAAAAACATCATTTTATCAAGGACAATATTTTCAAGCAAATCAGGAATTAGAATTAATTATTAACGACGGAGAATATGTTTATAATAAAAAGTTTGTTGAACAATATAGTAGAGGGAATTATCAGCTTATTAAAAGAATCAAATCTCAAAACGATTCTATAAAAGTCTATTTAAAAATTGATAATAAGGACACGTTATTGTTCTTACCATCTTCAACAGAAAAGGTATTATTCGGAAATGATGCGTACCGAAATCTATTCATTTATACGGAAAAAGATACCGTCGTTTGGATGATGGACTAAAACTTAATTAGGCAGGACTTCGCACTCGGATGGAAAAAACTGTTGCCAACAATGGCTAAAATTCATTGCTTGCGGATTTCCTAAACGGAAATCACGCGCAAAAAGCTATCTTTAGGTTCGGCTGTATTGTCCTTCGGACGAATCACAGCAACGAACCTTAGCCCAGCCGTTAGGCGCAATTTTCAAAAAAATGAAGGCAACGACTTTATTTCTTCTTTTCTTCACAGTTTTTGGGTTTACCCAAGAGATAAAATACACGCTTTTTTTAAAAGATTCATGTTCCAATAAAATTGAAAATGCGCTTTTATATCATCTTCAAAAAAATGGAACAGAATATCGAGTTACGGACATAAACGGAACAGTTATACTTCCGGAAAAAGGGGAATACGAACTTGTCGCTACTGAAATTGAAGAAATACATAGTATCATTATTGACAAACTGGTTAATTCAGATACTTTAACTCAACCAACAATCGAGGAATACATTAAAAGAACCAATGTCTCATTAAAAAAAGGAGTTAGCAAAGAAGAACTTAAAAGACTTGGTATAATTC
The DNA here is from genome assembly GCF_047345145.1 of Maribacter taeanensis. Lineage (NCBI taxonomy): Bacteria > Pseudomonadati > Bacteroidota > Flavobacteriia > Flavobacteriales > Flavobacteriaceae > Maribacter > Maribacter taeanensis. The sequence goes on along the minus strand of NZ_JBLFER010000006.1, from coordinate 679 downwards.
CCAATTATAAATTCATTTCTTGTGAAAAAACTTGTGACGGAATCGAAACGGATTATTACTCTAACGGAGCAACTAGACTTATTGCGGAATTTAAAAACGGACTAGTAATTGGAGAGTTAAAAAGATATTATCAAAATGGAATAATAAAAGAAGTTTCCGTTTATGACGAAAATGGCTTTTTGACCAAGACCACTCTATTTGAGAAGAATGGAGAAATAAAAAGTGAACAAAAATTCAATGGCCTCTGAATAAGTTTGTGTAAATGGACTTCACTCAAACGCAACTGTTACGAATGGACTTCCAACTCGGACGGAATAAAAAGGAATTCATAATGGAAACGGCATATCAAAACGCAAAAAAACTGCGCCTAACAATGCCTAAACGTAATGTGGGCTAAGGTGTTTATTTGCAGCGTTTGCGTATTTTTATGATGCCCGCAAAATCTTTGGGATTTTGCTTTGGACAAGAAAAGAAAAAACAAAACCAAAAGATTTGGCTGCGCGCTGTGGCGCATCGGGAATTGCATTCCCGCTCCCACACTACGCTTAGCCTGACCGTTGTAAGTAATTTTAGGCAAGATTTTTGATTAAGTTATATAGATAATCGAACCTCCTAATTTATGAGAACGTTTTTACTACTCACTTTACTTGTATTTACGGCTTCAATTAGTGCGCAGGAA
>NZ_JBLFER010000005.1:0-341715 GCF_047345145.1 Maribacter taeanensis | reverse complement strand
CTCTTCATCGTTAATCTTTAAATAATATTAAGTACTAACAACCAAAATCATCTCCCAGCTCCGTAATCTCGATTTAATTCTTACAATATCTATCTTTCAATAAATACCATATATGATTCTTAAATTTACAAAACATCCCCTAAAGAATGTTTGCGCTGTCTCTACAATTTGTCAATGAACTTCAAATAAAAAACCGAAATTCTTACTAATAAGGTAATAATACCCTTGATTCGAATTTCAGCTTTTCAGACTTTTGAAAGCATCTCACTCTCAAAGCGGCTGCAAATATAAGATGGTTTTCTTGCTTACACAATACCTAAATGATTTTTTTTGAAAACCTTATGAAAAAAATATTCAACTAACTGATTATCAGCAATAAAAAGATGAAAAATAATTTAACCGGGGCAAGGATAGAGCCTTTGTTTGAGCTCTTTTCTACAACATCAATCTTTTTTGATGTGGTTGAAAAAGCGAGCGGCGAAAGCCTGGTGCTATTTTTTCATAACAGCCCTCAAACTAAAACTTAAAGTAAAGCTTATTTTTTGATGGTATTTTAAGTTCTGTAAACGAGGTTTAAGAAAAGAAATTCCATACCAAACCAAATCTTATTACAAAGTCACGATATGGATAATTGGGTGCAGAATAATAATTGTTCTTGCTAAAGGAAGAATTGAAGTGCTCTGCCTTTAAAAATATTCGCGTTTGTTGCACTTTCGCATTTATGAAGAAATCGAGCAAAGGATAGCCTCCAATTTTTTCGGTGTTCTGAATATAAAATTCACCGAGTAGCGGATTATAGGCATTCATATTATATTCGGTAAAGTACTTAAAGGTAACCCCGGTTTGCAGGTGCATGGCCTTTTTAAAAATATCACTGGAAAAGTATAATGTATTTCTAGTCACCAATTCTGGAACATTAAGTACATCACTGGATTGATTTACGCTTTGATACATTATAGTATTGTTTAAAGCAAATGCACCTACTTTAAACTCCTTACTATATTTCACTTTTAAATACTGAATACTACTAGTCTCTTGAAAAGGTTTTAAAATAACATTCTCTACATCTTCTTCAATTACACTGATTGGGTTTGGGTTCAGATCGAAATAGGTATAGTTATCAAGATTAGTAACTTTCGCTGATATGTTTCCCCAAACACTTGAATCAAAACTTACCTCAAGACTATTTACTCTTTCATTTTTAAAGGTTCCGGTATTCTGCCAGTTATAATCGAGGTAGTCACTTTGATACAATAGATAATTGAAATCAGGCATACGTGCTGATGTGTGAAAACCTACCGCCATTTTATGTTTTTCATTGAACCGATAACTTGCAGATGCATCTATTATATTGCCCGTAAGGTCGCCCGCGAGGTTATACTTAATTCCACCTCTTACTAAGAAACCACCAATTTGTTTTTCGTAATTAGCTCCAAACGCAACTTCTTCACCTTTTAACTGATTCTCAATTCGTTGGACATCAGTAACCAAAACACTATTAAAAAAATAGTTATAATTGTACAAGCTCACATTAGCCTGAAGGCTGCCTAAAGTTGCATTGTAAAAATCTAAACTCACTTGGTTATACATGGTCTTCAAGTTTGCTCGATCATTTACACTGGATAGAAGCCCATTGCCAAAATATGAATTTTGTGTTTCTTGTATAAATTGATAGTACTTGGTTTCGTAATTGAACTGATGCCCAAGAGCTAAAGATGTTTTTTCAACTCTACTCGAGTCTTTTTGTTTCTTTATTAACTTGAATTTATGATCTAGGAAATATCGTTTGCCTAAAATTCTATTGCTCGCTCTTTGATTGTCGAATCTAACATCGACCTTAACTCTATTGGAGAAATTGTCACTTCCTGATTCGAATTGTTCTCTCACAGTTATACCTCCATTTTCTTCAGCATCTACGCTTTGAGCTGCAATATGTGCTCTAAGAGAATATCGCCCATTTTTTGTTACATAATTAGTGGTTGCGCGAAAATTTCCTGATTCTCCTTCATCAAAATTATATTTACCTAGCGATCGCATTCCTTCATAGCCGATGGAAAAATTTAATCTTCTCGAAGTATTGAAAGTGAGAAGAGCATCTAACAATTGCCCTTGCTCAAAAGTCGTTTTAAAAAGAATATCTGTCATCGGAGTAGCCACATTATAGTAGTTGATATCCTCCATTTCGGCGTAATTGAAATGTTTTGCCTTGGCCCCTAACTGCGGATACATATTATTTCTTTCAAAATCTACTCCGAGGTTGTTATAGGGTTGCCCCACATTTGAAAAGGGCATTAGCTCGAAATCATCTGCCCTCAAATAATTGTACTTGTATTCCTTTTGAATAGTTAAAGTAGTATCTAAATAAGTGGTGTCTCTTGCAAAAGAGATGATTTTATAATCCTTTATAGTTATTTTGGGAGGCTCTGATTTTTCTATTCTTTTTTTTCCTTCTTTTTTTGATTTAGAAAGGGTGTCTAATTTTTGAGTCGGAGCGGAAGGTTTGTCTTGGGTAAAAACATAGTTAGCCGTCAATAAAAAAACTACCAGAAGAATATATCTCATTGTAAACAATTACCGAGCAAAGTTAATTTTTTTTGTTCGTAATAAAATGTGAAAATTTGCGAATAAAATTTCAAAATCAATTGTGCCACATTTCTCCCGTTGAAAACATTATTTTTCATGAACAAATCATAATTTGATAAATTCGATTTTCTTTACTACTTCATATGCTTAAAAGTTACTTTTCAAAATTAATTGAAGCCGGCACAGATGAGGCCGGAAGAGGATGTTTAGCGGGCCCTGTAACTGCCGCCGCTATAATATTACCTTTCAAGTTTAAAAATAAAGTTTTAAACGATTCCAAGTTGCTATCTGAAACCAAACGATTTCAGCTCAGGCCCATACTTGAAAATGAAGCTGTTACTTTTGGAGTTGCTCATGTTTTTTCTGAGGAAATTGATAAAATCAACATTCTCAATGCTTCTATATTAGCTATGCATAAGGCCCTAGGGCAACTAAAGGTTAATCCTGAATTTATCATTGTTGATGGTAATCGGTTTAAACCATTTAAAACAATTCCACACGAATGCATTATTAAAGGTGATGGAAAATTTATGAGCATAGCCGCGGCCTCAGTACTCGCAAAGACCGCTCGAGATCATTATATGGAAGAACTGCATAAAGAATTTCCCATGTATAATTGGAAACAAAACAAAGGTTACCCCACTAAAGAACACAGAGAAGCAATACGCCAGTATGGATTGACACCTTATCACAGAAAAAGTTTTAAACAATTACCTGAACAGCTTACGTTAAATCTTTAAAAATCATAACTTTGAGTAAAATATAACTGGTTAATGAGATCTACCCTATTTGTCCTTCTTTTAGCTCTATTTGTAAGTTGTAACCAAAAAGAAACCATCACGAAACCGCTTTTGGACTATATACCAGAAGATGCAGTTATGATTGCGGTCATAAATGATCATGCAGCGTTTAAAAACGTTCTCAGGAATAATGAGTTTTTATCAGAATTAAAGAACTCAAAGACTTCTACTCAAATTTTAGATAAAGTAAAATTTCTTGAATATGTAAATCCGGAATCAGAAGGAATTTTAACTCTTTCTAAAAGTGCTGAAAATCATTTTGATTTTCTATATATGACAAAAGACTCCTCAAATCTAATAGATCTAAGTGCTAATCAAAATAAGGCACTAGAACCTGTTGATGCCAATTCTGCATTTGATGCATTTACCTTGGATAACAGTTCTTTTTTCGGACTTCGTTCTAATCAAAAGATTTTTATAAGCTCCTCAAAATTACTTCTAGAAAAAGTAGAGGAAAACCCGTCTTTCAAACAACCAGAGATGCTTAGCAAGCTTTATTCTATTGTAAACAAGGAGAAACCAGCATCTATTTTTATAAATATAAATAAAGGGAATTCCCTATTGACTTCTATTGAAATTGAAAATTCCAAAATGAAAATATCTGGTTTTTCTGATTGGATTTCGCTAGATATTAACAAAAACTCAAAAGACCTCAATCTAAGTGGTATTAGTATTGCAAATGATTCTACTTGGAACTATGTTGACCTACTTGCCAACACTAAACCATTAGCAAACGAAACGGCCCTATTTACCCCTGCGCAGGCTGACGCTATTTTATCATACACTTTTGACGCCTACGCCACTTTAGCAAAAAATCGTGAATTATCAACTGGAATTGTTTCACCAGTAGAACCCTCAATGAGCACCGTAGAAGAGATAGGTATAATTTATATGGGCAATCAAAAGGCCATTGTACTTAATACCTTCGGATCAGAGAACATTTCAGAATATTTAATGACTCAGAAAAAAGCAACAATAGATTTTCAAGGTCAAGAAATATTAGAATTAAACAAAAGTGATTTTCTAAATAATCGTTTTTCACCAATTGTAGAAAACTATGAAGCAAGGTTTTGTGCCCTTTTAAACAATGCCTTTGTTTTTTCTACCACCCAAAAACTTTTAAAAACAATTATCAGAAATTACAAAAACGCGAGCACCTTTAATAAGACTCCAATTTTTAAGACCCTAAACAAAGACTTAGCCAAAGAGTCGAGCATTCTTTTCATATCAAATTCTAAAAACATTAAGAGGTTAGTTGCGGATAATTTTTCGGCAAGTTTTTCAAATGAAATAAAGAAAATTACGCTCTCAGGTTATGGTTTAGCTGCACAGACTATAACAGATAAAAACTTTTACCATACAAATCTGATTGTCAAAAAGGTTGAAAGCAAAGGAGCAGAATTAACCACAAATGCAAAACAGGTCTTCAAAGTTGATTTAAATTCTGAAATAGCTACAGATCCACAATTTATTACCAATCATCAAACAGGCCGAAAAGAAATCGTTGTACAAGACGAGAACAATGTACTCTATTTAATTTCGGACAAAGGAAAAGTTCTTTGGAAAAAACAGTTGAATAGTTTAATACAGGGAGAAGTAAAACAAGTTGATATTTTCAAAAATGGACGCTTGCAACTTGCCTTTACCACCAACAATCAGTTGATGCTCTTAGATCGCAATGGAAACGAAGTAAAGAAATTCACAAAAACTTACGAAGGTGGAAATTTAAACCCCTTAGCGGTGTTCGACTACGATAAGAAAAAAAATTATCGCTTTGTTGTAACACAAGCAACAAAAACTTTTATGTATGATAGGGAAGCCAAAATAGTAACTGGTTTTAAGTATACCTCTGCAGAACAACCAATAATTGCGGCTCCTAAGCACATTGTAATTAACAACAAAGATTTTCTAGTCTTCAAATTGAAAGGTGGCTCTTTAAAACTCCTCAATCGTGTAGGTGATGTAAGAGTAAAAGTTGACGAGAAAATTAATTTTTCTGACAATGAAGTTTTTAGATATAAAAACAAATTTGCGTTAACTGATCAAAAAGGTGTTCTTAATCAAATAGATCTTGGAGGAAAAATCACAAAGACTAATTTCAACCTGTCAAGCGATCATGGGATGACAACTACTGATAACACCTTAGTCTTAATGAATGATAACGTACTTACTATTAAAGGTAAGCAAGTGGAATTGGAATTAGGAGTATATACTGAACCGGAAATCTTCTATTTGAACAACAAAATATATGTAGGTGTTACTGACCTACAAAACGAAAAGGTGTATCTCTTTGATAGCCAAGCAAAACCTATCGGCAATTTTCCTGTAAGCGGTTCTTCAAAAATTGACATAGCTGATATTGATAAAAACAAAACTCTTGAGTTGGTAACAAAAGATAGTAATAGTTCGATTTCAGTTTATAAAGTAAACTAGAGCATAGTTTCTTCCATTTACACAATTTTACTTGCCAAAAGCACATTTTAAAAGGTCTTTCATAACTTTCTAATGTATTTTGTTGTACTAAGCTTTTCAATTCACTCGAAACAACTGTTTAATTATTGAGAAAATTGGAACATTTATTGCTGTGATAATTTAGTAACTTACTGAACACTAAATAGGTACCTATGAAAAATTTATCTCCCTCAACAAAATTAATACTATCCTTTTTACTTATGCTAGGATTCACAACTAGCGCCAACAGTCAAATTTTAAAAAAGCTTGGTAAGAAAGCAGAAAAAGCCGCCGAAAGAGCAATCGAAAGGCGGGTAGAAAAAGAAGCTCAAGAAAAAACCGATGAAGTATTAGATAGTATTCTAGAGCCAGGAAAAAAAGGGAAAAAGAAAAAATCACCTATTCCCAATGATAAGAGTCCATCCGACAAAGAAAGTTCAGATCCAAATTCGGAAGGCAATTCTCAAAAACCAGATGTATCACCCACTTCTGAATCGTCCGAGCCTAAATCTATAAAAGTCTACAGCAAGTTTGATTTCGTTCCCGGTGATAAATTGTTATTCTTTGATGACTTTTCTAATGATTTTATTGGAGATTTTCCTGCAAAATGGAATACCAATGGCGGCGGAGAAGTAGTAACAGTAAATGATTTGCCGGCTCGTTGGCTTCTTATGTCACAAGGGTTTAGTACGTATTATATCCCTGACGTTCCAAATCTTCCTGAAGAATACACTATCGAGTTTGACATTTTAGTTGATGGAATTGATAGGCAAACTTCTTCAACTGCTGATTTAAAAGTTGAATTGAGTGATTCTAACGAGTTTAGAACAGGTAACAAATATGTTAGTGCAAGTATTCCTCTTTGTCAATATACCCCAGTAGGAATAAGAATAAAGGCCAAAAAAACTGGTGCAGGAAGTCCTAAAAATATTAATAACACGGTTAAAGCAGATATTAGAGAGGCCATTTTGAATAGTCCTCATATTTCAATTGCCGTAAATAAAGAGCGTTATCGATTATGGGTAAACGAAAAAAAATATATCGATGTGCCCAGAGCCATTGTTCCTGAAAGTCAATTTAAAGCATTAAAATTTAATGTCAACTCTCTGAAAGATGGGAAAGAAAGTGTATTCATTTCCAATATTAAGGTTGCAGAAGGTGGTTTAGACCTTAGAAGAACATTGATGTCTGAAGGGAAAGTGTCTACAAATGGAATTCTTTTTGATTCAGGGTCGGCAAACATTCAGCCCCAATCAATGGGTATTATCAGACAAATTTCACAAGTACTTCAACAAGATGCTTCTATCAATCTAAAAATTGTCGGACATACTGATGCAGATGGTGGCGATGAAATTAACATGAAGCTTTCTAAAGCGCGCGCAGAGGCAGTTATGAATGTTCTAATTTCAATTTACAACGCATCTCCTGAGCGCCTAAGCGCAGAAGGCATGGGAGAATCGACTCCTGTGGGTGACAATAACACTGCAGATGGAAAAGCACAAAATCGAAGAGTAGAATTTATAAAACAATAAAAATTTGAAAATGAAAAAGACACTACTATTTAGCCTATGCGCTGTATTGCTATCCTTTGGTAGCAAAGCCCAAGAGGGTTGCAGTAAGTATTACCCTATGGCAGAGGGTTCTTCTTTTGAATATACCAATTACAACAAAAAAGGAAAAGTTGACGGAGTTACCAATTATACAGTTTCGTCGGTTACTTCTAAAGGCTCAGCTACAGAGGCCACATTAGATTTTAAAATGTTTGATAAAAAAGGAAAAGAACTTTTTACTTCTAACTATAATTTTACCTGTGACAACAACATGGTAAAAATCGATTACAAATCATTATTTCCAGCCCAAATGATGAAGCAGTATAGTGAGATGGATATAGAAATGGATATATCAGGGACAGATATCGAACTACCAAATGACCTTAGTGTGGGTAAAGATTTGGCAGATGCAAATATTGCAGTTGCCATGAATATGAGTGGAATCAAAATGAATATTTCTGTTGATCAAACCAATCGCAAGGTGATTAGCGAAGAAAGTGTCACTACTACGGCGGGCACATTTGATTGTGTTGTGATTACTGAAAACACCAAATCTAAAACTATGGGTGCTACTATGGAATTCAATTCAAAACTCTGGTTAGCAGAAGGAGTGGGTATGATCAAGCAAGAAACGTATAAAAAGAATGGGGATTTGATGAGTAAAACAGAACTTACCCAGTTTTCGCAATAGTTCTAGTGAATAACATTTGAACTAAAACCTCGGCTTTAAACCGAGGTTTTTTCTTTTACAACCTCTGCCTCAAAAAGTACCTCAAAATGTCGAAGTAACTTTTGTTTCACTTCTTCAATATCGACTTCAGCCTTCCCCAATTCTAAATTCAAAGAAGTAACTGCTTTATCTTTTATTCCGCAGGGAATCATTAAATCAAAATACCCCAAGTCTGAATTTACATTCAAAGCAAAACCATGCATGGTTACCCATCTTGAAGCACGAACGCCCATAGCGCAAATCTTACGAGCGAAGGGAGTGCCTACATCTAACCAAACTCCTGTTTCACCATCTGAACGTTCTGCTTTGAGCCCGTATTCTGCAAGAGTCAAAATGACCATTTCCTCTAAAAGTCTGAGGTATTTATGTATATCCGTAAAGAAATTATCTAAATCTAAAATGGGGTAGCCTACTATTTGTCCGGGACCATGATAAGTGATGTCTCCACCTCTATTTATTTTATAGAATTTAGCATCTTTCTCTTCAAGTTGTTTTTCATCTACCAGAAGATTTGACAAATCACCACTTTTCCCCAAAGTAAAGACATGGGGGTGTTCTACGAATAGAAAATGATTTGGGGTTTCAAGATTTGCTTCTTCCCTCCTATTCTTGATTTTGAGGTCTAAAGTTTTCTGAAAAAGTTGTTCTTGATAATCCCAAGTTTCTTTGTAATCTCTCTGTTCTAAATCTTGTAAAATGACCTTCTTATTCATCCCTGCAAAGATACGAAAATGAAAAAGGGTAAGACCTTCCCCAAAGTTCCCCCGAAAAGGAGAAAGTCAAACCCTAAAAAAATTGCTAATATTTTAATATAAAGGAGTGACTAATTCGGGTTGTTCAAAATAACCAAGGCCGCAATGACTCCGGGAACCCATCCACAGAAGGTAAGCAACAAAACGATTAGAAATGACCCACAGCCTTTGCCGATTACTGATAGCGGCGGGAATAATATGGCAAGTAATACTCTTAAAAAACTCATTTGATTTGGATTTTTGATTGATGTAACTAATTAGTCGCAAATGTATCCATATTGTTACAAAATCTGCTATTTTAGAGGATTATAAGTATTGTTTTCATGACTCAAAAGCTTGTTTTCATTCTAGTTTTCCTATCTAACTTTTCAACTTATTCGCAATATATTTTTGATGGACAAATTGCTGAAAACGTAGATGGAAAAACGGTCTATCTTTCCATAGTCGAAGACTATCGAAAATTGTCGCGACCGTATCTTGAACAAATCATTAAAAAGACAAGTGTCGATTCTCTTGGGCGTTTTAAGTTTCAAGGAGACAATCTATCCGTGGACAACAGTATTTACCGCATTCATGTCGACGAATGTTCTGAGGAAGCTTTGGATTCGAATCATTTCTTAGGCAGGTGCGAAAACAGCAGAAGTATTCTCTTTATCGCCAATAATTCCGATACAATAACTTTTCCAACTTCCTTTGCTGATGAAGTTTTATGCGAGATTACTTCTACGAATGACAAATCGGAAGCTTTTCTCCAAATCGATGCTCTAAAAGAAGAAATGGCCTTTGATTTTTACGACTTCCGAAGTGAAGCGAATCGAAAGCTAAATTCTAAAAAATGGTTTAAGACCTTGCAAGAGTTTGGGAAAAAGCTAAATGAACCATTGGTAGAACTCTACATTTTTGATTTTCTGTCGGATAAGCGAAATGAAACCTATTCCTATTATCTCAAGGATATTACAAAAAACAACTATTATGAAAATCTGAGTCATAGACTTGAAGAAAAATATCCAAACACGGTTTTTACAGAATTGTATCAAACCGAAATAGCCACAGACCAACAAATAGCAAATCAAAACAAGTCTATCTACTCCAATTGGAAATGGATTCTAGGTTGCCTTTTAGCACTTTCCATTCTGCTGAACATCTTCCTAGTTTTTAGACAAAAATCCCTTCAAAAGAATCACAAAAACAGCACTTTAGGAAAACTAACTGCTCAAGAACAGAAAATTGTCAACGAAATTCTAAAGGATAAAACGAATAAAGAAATTGCTTCTGATTTGTTCATAAGCCTGAGCACGGTTAAAACACATATCAATAATCTCTATAAGAAATTGAACGTTTCTTCCCGTGAAGAAATAAAGCAGCTCTTTAGCTAGTGTCACTTGTCTCCAAAGAAATACAACCCTAATTAAGCTATTTTTTGCATTTGAACTTGACACTTGAGCTTGTGCTTCGACTGCGCCCAGCATGACATATAACTTGTATTTTGTTTTTGAGTTTGTATTTGTGTTTCATTTAAAATCCACCTAGGGTCTAGTCCCTATTTCCATCCCATAAAATCCACTTTGAGCGTACATTTTCAACAACTTTCGGTCTGAATCTTTAAAACCGAAAATTATGAATCCATTTATTTTATTACTGTTATTAGCCACCCTTTCAACTTCAGTATCCGCCCAAGAAATCAATCAAGAAATCAAAATCGAGGGTAATCAACCTTATATGGTCGGTAAAATTGACCTCAACGGGCTCACCTCTAATTCCTATCAAAGTTGGTATGATATCAATCATAAAGCCTACGAAGTAGATACCAAAATCATCTCATCAATCAAAAACGAACTGACCGAACATAAAATCTTAGTATTTATGGGCACCTGGTGCGGCGATAGTAAACGAGAAGTCCCTCGATTTATAAAAACCTTGGAGGCAGCAAATTTCCCAATGGAAAATCTAAAAATTGTGGCGGTTGATCGAAGAAAAGAACACTATAAAAAAAGCCCTACAGGAGAAGAATGGGGACTAAGCATCAAACGCGTACCTACCTTTATTTTCTATAAAGATGGAAAAGAAACCAACCGCATTATTGAAAGTCCGATTACATCTTTAGAAACCGATATTGAAGCAATCGTCACTAACAAAGAATATACGCCTAACTATCCAACTTCACTGCATTTCGATTAAAGGGGGTTTGCTAGATGCTCGGTGCTCGATGTTCGAAGTTATAGAAAGGCATCGAGCTTCGTGCTTCAGACATCCAACCCTTTTTCAAACCAATTCCCTTTTAAATTACCCTTGCGAAACCCTATATTTGCGCCTTAAATAAGAGCGCAATGCAATTGTCGGAACAAGAAATCATCAGAAGAGAGAAATTGACCAAATTACGTGAGATGGGTATTGACCCCTATCCTGCGGCTTTATACCCTGTGGATGCTACTTCAGAAAGTGTCAAACAGAATTATGAAGAGGGTAAAAAGGTTGTGGTTTCTGGTAGATTGATGTCCAGAAGAATTCAAGGAAAAGCCTCTTTTGCTGAATTGCAAGATAGTGCCGGTCGTGTTCAAGTGTATTTCAATCGCGATGAAATCTGCCCAGGCGAAGACAAAACTTTATACAATGATGTCTATAAAAAATTGTTGGACATAGGAGATATTATCGGAATTGAAGGGGAGCTTTTCACTACTCAAGTAGGTGAAAAAACGATAATGGTAAAGAATTTTACGATTCTGTGTAAAACGCTTCGCCCACTTCCCTTACCAAAGCAAGATGCTGATGGTAATGTATACGACGAGTTCAATGACCCAGAATTACGCTACCGTCAGCGGTATGTTGATTTGGTGGTCAATCCGCATGTGAAGGAGACTTTTATCAAGCGGACCAAGATTACAAATAGCATCCGTCAATTTTATAATGAGCGAGGATATTTAGAAGTGGAAACTCCTATTCTTCAACCTATTCCTGGAGGAGCTGCGGCACGCCCGTTTTTGACACATCACAATGCCTTGAACATTCCTTTGTACCTGCGAATTGCGAATGAATTATACTTAAAACGATTGATTGTCGGCGGATTTGACGGTGTCTATGAGTTCTCAAAAGATTTTAGAAACGAAGGAATGGACCGTACCCATAACCCAGAATTTACGGTTATGGAATTGTATGTCGCCTACAAGGATTACAATTGGATGATGGATACTACCGAGCAACTTTTGGAAAAAGTCGCCATTGATGCCAATGGAACTTCAAAAGTTACTGTCGGGGAAAATGAGATTGAATTCAAAGCACCCTATGCAAGAGTTCCGATTCTGGAAGCTATAAAAATACATACTGGAGTTGATGTTGCTGGAATGGATGAAGTTGAACTTCGTGAAACTGCCAAAAAACTTGGGCTTGAAGTTGACGAAACCATGGGTGTCGGAAAATTGATTGATGAGATTTTTGGTGAAAAATGTGAGCATTTTTACATACAACCGACTTTCATTACCGACTATCCAAAGGAAATGAGTCCGTTAACGAAAGAACACCGTGATAATCCTGCTTTGACCGAACGTTTTGAATTGATGGTTAATGGAAAAGAATTGGCCAATTGTTATTCAGAGCTCAATGACCCTATTGACCAACGTGAACGTTTTGAAGAGCAATTGCGTCTTTCTGAAAAAGGAGATGATGAAGCGATGTTCATCGACCAAGATTTTATTCGTGCCTTAGAATATGGAATGCCACCAACCTCAGGAATCGGGATTGGTATTGACCGACTGGTTATGCTATTGACCAACAATTCTTCGATTCAAGAAGTGTTGTTCTTCCCGCAAATGCGACCAGAGAAAAAAGCCGTCGAACTTACTGAGGATGAAAAAATTGTTCTAAACGTGATTGATTCAGATGACTATACTGATGATAAATTTTATTTAAATGAAATAAAAGGAAGGTCCGGTTTAAGTAATAAAAAATGGGACAAAGTCACTAAATCATTAAAATCAAAGCAAATAATTGAAATCTTCAAAAGTAATGACGACGTCCTTATCAAACTAAAAGACTGACAAAGAGTATATTATCAATCTTACTCATTAATCATGATAGAAAAAGAATTCGACCAACTTTCAATGAAGGAAAAATATGCCCTTCAAAAAATCATGAAAAAACAACGTGATGGTCATGTATTGACCGAATTGGAAAGTCAACTTTACGAAAAGCATCACGAGCGTTGGGCGACCGAAGAATCAGGGGCAAAAAGCAAATGGCCTATTATTATTGGCCTCCTCATTGTAACTCTTTTTGCCATAGTGCGACGATGTAGTTAAAGATAGGTATCCACAGATTGAGATAAGAGGTTTCAAAAACCAAAAGAAAATCATAGCTTAGGGCAACCAATCAAACTCTATGCATATCAGTAGCAAAATAGGACTATTTCTTGGTCTGATTTTATTTCTAATAATACTAAACCTACCCTTCGAGCTTGTTTCCGAACAAGGTGATGCGGTTATCGCAGTAGCAGTTTGGATGGTCGTTTGGTGGATTACCGAGGCTACATCCATATCAGTAACAGCACTGTTGCCCCTACTGCTTTTCCCCTTACTCAAAATCATGCCTGTAGGTGATGTTGGTGCGAATTACGGCAGCCCTATTATATTCCTATTTTTTGGTGGGTTTGTGCTTGCCTTGGCTTTAGAAAAAGTGAACCTCCACAAACGTATTGCGCTGAATATCATTAGAATAACGGGTACAACACCAAACAAAGTGGTCTTAGGTTTTATGATTGCTACCGCTTCTTTAAGCATGTGGATAAGCAATACGGCAACCACAGTGGTCATGCTTCCTATTGCCATGTCGGTAATTAGTCTGCTTGTAAACGATGAAGACGGTTTTACTAAAAGTGACCAAAATTTTGCCCTATCAGTTATGCTTGGAATTGCTTTTTCCGCTAATGCGGGAGGAATTGCTACCGTCATAGGAACTCCTCCAAATTCAGTAATGATAGGTCTACTAGAAAACGAATACAATATTGAAATTTCCTTTTTAAAGTGGATGGTCATCGGCCTCCCCTTTTCCATAATCATGATTACTATTATTTATTTGGTGATGGTCAAAGTTATGTTTCCGAACAAGCAATTGAAATTTGCAGCTTCTAAAGATGTCATAAACGATGAATTAAAAAAGTTAGGGCCCATGAGCGGAAAGGAAAAAATGGTACTCGCTATTTTCGGAGTAACCGTTTTTCTTTGGATTTTCAGAACTGTAATTAATGGCCTATTACCCGATCTAAAATTGAACGACACGATTATTAGCATGCTAGGTGCCATTGCAATGTTCGCTGTACCTTACAATCTTAAAAAAGGAGATTTTATTATCAACTGGAAAGACACTTCGAAACTTGCCTGGGGTATTTTAATACTTTTTGGCGGTGGGCTTGCATTAGCCAAAGGAATGGCGGTAAGTGGTATTGTCGATATGGTTTCAGGTGCTATTGCAGCCAGTGACATCAGCATCTTGTTTACTGCGATACTACTTATCTTCTTGATGTTGTTTATGACCGAACTCATGAGTAATGTGGCACTTGTGGCAGTATTGGCTCCAGTGGTTGCAGGTATTGCTATAGGTCTCGAAATACCAATTCTTTATTTACTGATTCCTGTAACAATGGCCAGTAGCTGTGCATTTATGCTTCCCATGGCGACTCCGCCCAATGCGATTGTATTTGCAAGTGGCTATATTAAAGTACATGAAATGGCGCGCGTTGGGGTGATTTTAAATTTGATTGCTGTAGGGCTTTTAGTGCTGCTGTTTCAGTTTGTAATTCCGATGCTATTTTAATTAATAATTTAAAAGCTTAAACAATTGTTATCCATGTTAAAAAAAATTGTGTTCCTAACTCTTTTCTCCATTTCGCTGCTCGCTTGTGATAGTGACTTTAAACAAGGAAATTGTGATGAAGGGCAATTTGAACAGACAGACGGAAATGGTGGTACTATATGTGCACCCATAACTGATGTTGACACCGTTGAGGGTAGTATTCTTGATGATGAGAATTTGAATGGGACTGATTAAGTATCTGTTTTCTAAGAGGTAATAGTATTTGATAAAGTCTCAATAACTCCAAGGGCCGCTCTTTCACCCGAAATCATAGCAGCATTTAATGAACCATTTAATTGTGTGTCTCCAGCAAGAAAAATAGTCTCGGTCAAACGCGTTTCGCTTGGTGACATTTCATATTGAATATCATTTAACTTAGGTAAGGCCATGGGAATTTTATAATGCTTGATAAATTTACATGAATCAATATTGCAAAGGTCTTTTAATTCTTTTTGCACGCTTTCAACAAGGATTTCATCGGTAAGATTATGATTCTCAACTATGGTGACCGAAAGCAACTCGCTATCCCCCCTGGTATTGGTTTCAAGGCTCGTATGAAAAAAAATGTTGTTGATTAGAGAGCCAGGTTCTGGAACGAGACCAATTAGTGGTTTTTTAATCGTTCTTTTTTTAGTTTCAAAATAGAGTGTATCACACGACTTCCACTCGGTTGACTGATTCTTTAAATTGGGAATCAAATCATTAGCTTTTGTAGTAACAATCGTAAAATCACTTTCTAGTGTATTTGTATCGGAAAATGCTATTTCTCCTTCTTTCACTGAGATTACTTGCGCATCATATTTGAAAGTGGTGTTCTTGAGATTCTGGGCCAACTGTTTTGGTATGGCTTCGATTCCAGATTTGGGAAGGGCGGCATAACCTTCACCAAACATTTTATACACAAACTCGAACATTCTACTTGAAGTCTCTAGTTTGTTTTCCAGAAAAATACCACTAAAAAAGGGTGTAAAGAAATCATCTATCATTCGAGAGGAAAAACCCAGATTAATTAGATAGGACTTCGTAGACATTTCTTTTTCAGCAAATACATCAGTCAGTGTTTTTTTCTTTAGTCTTGTGTTTAAATTCAGTATTTTAAATTTGTCCGATAGGTTCCCTATTCCTGAAAACAATGTGGAAAATAACAGCGATGCGTCTCTTAACGGGTCTCCTATGATATTTTGACTCCCATTTTTAAAAATTGAAGCACCTGGTAAGAATTTTTGTAAATCTAAGGCTTCGAAATCTAGATATTTTTGGGCCGCTGGATATGCAGTCAACAAAACTTGAAAGCCATGGTCAAGTTGATACCCATCTACCAAATCGGTTTTTACCCTTCCACCGACGCTATCGGTAGCCTCAATCAGTGTAGGTTTAAATCCGTTTTGCTCGAGCACCGTAGCTGCGATTAATCCACTGATTCCTGCACCAACGATGTGTATTTTATATGCTTCCTTATCCATATCAATTAATTACTAAACTTTCTAAATAAACTTCCCCATTTTCAATGTGTTTTTGGCGTTTTTCGTGGGGCATCTTATCAAACATTCGCACAAGCATTCCCAGTCGAGGGTTAGACAAAAAGAAATCACGATGTGTGTCCATAAAACGCCAAAACAGACCGTCCCAAGTGGCCTGCCATTCTCCTTTTTTATAATTGCTCATTTTCATTAGATAATTGCTACCGCTGATATAGGGCTTGGTAGCCATTAAGCCACCATCTGCATATTGACTCATTCCGTAAATGTTCGTCACCATGACCCAATCATAGGCATCAATAAAGAGCTCCATAAACCATCGATATACTTCATCTGGGTCGAACTCGCAGAGCATCATAAAATTACCCAGTACCATGAGTCGTTCAATATGATGGCAATAGCCAGTTTGTAGTACCTTTTTGATGGTTTGGTCGATTGGAGGAATACCCGTAGTACCATCGTAAAACGAAGCAGGTATTTTCTTTTTGAATTTCCAAAAATTGGTCGTGCGCTCTTCACTTCCCCTTGACTCATAAACCCCTCGAATAAACTCACGCCATCCAATTATTTGACGCACAAAACCTTCGGTAGAATTAATAGGAACATCGTTTTCTTCGGCATAGATTAAGCAGGCGTCAATAACTTCTTTTGGTGTAATTAAACCCACATTGAGCATGGGTGTTAACACACTGTGATTCAATATAGAGTTTTCAGCAACGATAGCATCTTCGTACACTCCAAAGTCCATAAAACGCTGGTCAAAAAATTGCTGCAACCAGGACTTGGTTGTCTCAAAATTTGTTGGGTATAAGGCATAGTCGGTTAACGTTCCCAAATGATTCGAAAAGTGTGTTTCAACATACTGTTTTGCTTCCGTATAGTAATTATCCAAATCGGGGAACTGAATAGACGGCGGTGTCTTTTTTGCGGGATACTTCTTCCTATTTTCAGCATCAAACGTCCACTTACCACCTTTTGGTTTTCCATCAGGTTCTAGGAGTATGTTTCGCTTTTTACGCTGTTCGGTGTAAAAGCTAGTTTGATGGTATTTTTTCTTGTCCTTCCTAAAAAAACCTACCAATTCTTCCTTGCTATTTAAAAACAAAGGAGAATCGTAAACCTCAGTTGAAATATCATTTTCCAAACAGCCTTTCGCTATTCTTTTTTGCAACCAATTATCTGTAGGATCTATATAATTGATATGTGTAACACCCTGATTCTTCAATTCAGGAAGTAGTTTTCGAATATCTGAAAACTCATCTGTGGCTTCAACATAATGTACCGTAAGTTCTTTTTCTTCACGGAGAAAATCCGCATAACGTTTCATCGTAGCCCTGTGAAAAGCTATCTTTTGCTTGTGAAAGGGGTACTGTTTAAAAAATAAATACTCTTCAACAAGGTATACGGGAGCATTATTTGCAAAAAGTGGAGATGCTTCAAATAATTGATGTGGAAATATGATGTTTATTCGTTTCATTTATTCTTTCGGCAACGTTCGCTGCAATATTTTACGGCATCCCAATTCTTTTCCCATTTTTTACGCCATGTAAACGGACGTTCACAAACGACACAAATTTTTTCTGGAAGATGTTGTTTTTTCATCGTCTGCTATTCACATGGGTATTCAACAGCCGCTTCTTCTCTTTTTGCACGGCAGGGTGCTTCTTATGGCCCCAAATTTTAGCTCTTGCCATTCGTGCACTTTCTTGTAAATCTACAACAGGGAACGGATAGTCGTCACCAATCGTAACACCACAAAAAGTTTGCTCCATCACGGTCATTTTCCAAGGCTCATGAATATGACTTATTGGAACGTTCGCAAGTTCGGGAATCCATTTTTTTATAAATATGCCTTGTGGGTCATGCTCTTGAGAATTCTTTACCGGATTATACAAACGCACCGTATTTATACCCGTTGTACCAGCTTGCATTTGAAACTGCGGATAGTGAATACCCGGTTCGTAGTCCAAAAATTGTCTTGCCAAATGATACGTTCCCTGGCGCCAATCTTGGTCTAGATTAAGGGTTAAAAACGAAACGACCATTGCCCGCATTCTAAAATTAATCCAACCCGTTTGCTCCACCGCGCGCATACAAGCATCTATTAACGGATATCCTGTAGTACCTGTTTTCCATGCTTTAATGTAAGCTTCGTTCTTTCTATGTGCTAGTAATTCGTAACCTTTATTGATACAATCAGTTTCATAACTGCATTCCACTTCAAACTTTTGAATAAAATGACAGTGCCAGTGCAATCTGGTTAGCATTGCCGAAAATGCTCTACTATTTTTTGTGCCGTTCGGATGTGTTCCAATAAATTGAAAGGCTTGTTTAATACTCATATTTCCCCAGGCCAAATAGGGAGACAATCTGCTACAAGACGTTCGGCTTTCCAAAGGTTTTGAAATATGTTTTTGGTAGTTAAAACCGCGCCCCGCTGTAAATGATTTTAAATAGCGCCAAGCATTTTGCTCACCTGCAGGTTGATATTGTTTTGGGTATTCCCTCAACTGATTTTCTAATTTTTTAGGAAGTTGAAAATCGTGTACGAGCTGTGCTGCCGTTGAAACGGAATAGCTGTTTTGAAGTACAGGCTTATGCATTGCAACATGCCATTGTTTGCTCCAATCATCTCGGTTTTTAATCCCTCGTAAAATACCATCTCGTTGCGATTCATGCCAATTGATGTCACGAGTCTTACAAAACTGTTTTATTTTTTTGTCACGCTCCCACGTAATTTGCGTACCACTTTCGCGGTAGCTGAAAAGGTTTTTGATATCTAAAGACTGTGCCAGAAATGCGAACACATCGGTTGCTTCTCCATAGAAAACATCCACGCTTCTGTTAAAAGGTGCTAGGGTCTTATTCAAAGCAGCAAGCGAAAGATATACAAATTGCAAGTGCCTAGGGCTCGTATCAGGATATGCAATAAGTGACGGTTCAAACAAATAAATGATACGATACGAAATACCAGCTTCCTCCACTTTTAAGAGCGGTTCGTGGTCTTGCGAACGTATATCGCGCTTTAGCCAGACAATATTTACCGGTTGCTTTTTCAATAGCGCAGCTGTTTTTTACATTTCTTCCAAAAAGCAAAAAAGGAAGGGTAATAGCCTTTTACATCGAACATCCAGTCTCTAGCTTCTTCGATACCCTCGTAGTGATTGTTAAGGGGATGTTCTTTATAATACACTTTTCCTAACGGATAACTTGACACTAGGTCGGTGAACTCCCCAACGAAAATTTGAATATTAGAAATGTTTTCTGCGGACGTCTTACAAATAAAATCAATGGACTTTTGCGATACGGGATACTGCTCAAAATGCGAGGGCTCTAGTAGTAAAATTCTATTCGCCAAAGTATCTTTTTTCCAAAGGGGGTCTAGATTGTAAAAATTATAAATGTAAGTGGGAAGGTTTTCATTGATACTTATCGACCTAGGTTTTGGCAAAGGGGTTTTTAAGCTGAAGGCAGTCGTATCTTTTAATACTTCAGGAATTTCCATCGAAGCAAATGCTACATAAGGTAGGTCTAAGAAGGTGTCTTTTTGTGCTGAAAAACAATACTTGTTGATGTTATCTTGATTGGCAACGTACTTCTTGTTTGCGTTTGCACCAGCGACCCATTGCCAACTCAAGGCATTACTTGCCCAATCGGCATCTAGCAAATGATAATACATCCACTGTGCAGGAGCCTTCCAATGACTTTGCCCCATATTACAGGCTATCGCTGCTATATACATTCTTAAGTGATTATGAATATATCCAGTTTTATAAAAGCTTACAATCGCTTTATCGATTGCTTCAATACCTGTTTTTGCAACCACAATTGCTTGAGGAATACCTATGTTGGAAACTGGTTGCTGTTCGTTTTTTAAATCTTTATTGATTGCCTCCCCTTTCGTTATCCAAACTTGTTGCCAGTAGTCTCTCCAGGCCAATTCTTGAATAAACTTTTCAATTTGAGCAGGTTTGTAACCACGACTCAATACCTCAGAAAGTATAAATTTAGTGGAGATGATACCTCTAGAAATATATGGCGACAAATAGGTGACTGCACCATTCAGGTAATTGCGAGTTGATCCATACTTTACTGGATCAATATGCCTAATTCGCTGCCGAATTTCGTCATAAGAAAGCGGGAAGATGAAATCTTGTTGCTCAAATAACTGCATTTAGCGTTTACTGATTTTATTCCCAGAGATTGCCTTTTGACGTGAACATTTAAAACGTGTAATATCAGGATTGCGTTTTTTAAGGTGTTTTTGACTAACGCCACTATTAACCCTTTTTCGCCAACGTTTAAAGCTCGATACTTTAAGGTTACTGCGCATGAGTTTGATTACTTCTTTTTCGGGTAGGCTAAACTGAAACAGAATCGCTTCAAACGGCGTTCGGTCTTCCCAAGCCATTTCTATAATACGGTCAAGTTCTCTTTCAGTAAATTGTTTTGTATAAGCCATTAAAGCATCTTAATTACGCTAGTTTTTCGATTTGCTTCATGACTTCTTCAGCTTCAAAAACTTTCTCATCGCTCAATTTTCTATTTGTAGTAGATAGCGAATGTGCTTCTTTTAGAAGTTTTTTGTACTGCGCTTGCAATACTTCCTTTTCTGATTTCTTTTTAAATAGTCCGAACATCTTTCTTATTTAATGTAATCTCTAAAAACTAGGGTTTACATATTTTATATAAAGATACAAAATGTTTAATTTTTTATAGCTAACGTTAAACAAAATTTATAATTGAGAATTCTATTCTCTTCCCAACGTATCTACAGCAGCATCTTCTGATTCGTATTGAATTGCTGTGTATGATATAATTTTCCATAAATTCTCCTTTTTGACAAGGGTGATGGTAGCTTTTGCCACGCTCTCTTCTCCCGCAGTCGTCGTCCATGTTTGGTCGAAAGCAACCCATGCAAGATTAGTATCATGAAAAATAAGGTAGTTTGAGTTTTTAAAGGTAGAAGAAATAGGCTCGGGGTTTTCCTTAAAAAAACTTTCTAGGTTTCCACCACTTTTATCCCAACCCCTAGTTTGTGAGAAACCTGCCTTAGTAACATCAAGTCTTAAAACATCAGTACTATGGTCCCAATAAGACGACCATTTCTCATAATTTTTTTCCATGTAGGCAAAGGTTTCACCTTCGACCACTTCTTTAAGGGCTTCATTTATTTCTTGAGGTTGTACAATGCTTTCCTGCGAACAGGATATGAATAATAGAAAACAAAATCCTAAGATATAGTTATTCATGTGGTTGGTTTTAGTTTATGAAAAAATACAACATTTAAATACATCGTTCGATAAATACATTTAACTGTAGTACCGCCTCAATGCCTATTAAATTTTAAGAAGTGATTTTTCTAGTACGAAAAACCTAGTTTATTAAGACCTAATTGAACATCTTCATTTTGCATAAAAAGATTCCACAAAAGGCCCGTTCTGTGATTTTCTATCATTACGATAATCGGTCCTTGGTCAATAGCTAAATAGGCATTAGACACCCAAAAATCATATTGCGGACTAAAGGCATCGTAAAAACCAGCCGGACCTAAGAGTTTATCTTTATTCGAATAAAAATAACGTAGAGCTCGCATTGATTCATCGGGAGTATACGGCATAGAACTTAAGGCAGCTGTTGGTGAAATTACTCCCACATCTTCACTGCCGGGGTGGTGTGCTTTATAGGTAAGTGTGCCATCATTATTTCTAGAATAACTAGAGGTCAGTCCCCAGCAATCTTCCCCATAGTCTGCAAAGCCACCTGGGTTTTCTACACAATACAAATAATTGATTTTAGCATGGTTAACAGTTACGTCATTAAAATTTACAAAATCATCAGAAAGATTTCTAGGGTCGAGACCTAAATATGAATAATGCGCCCAGAATAAGGGGCCACCATAAGGTGAATTCCCTGCATGGTCAACTACTAAAGGTAAGTTATATGGAGTGTCTGATGAGACGATTCCCCCATTTGAGGCCCATCCATTTGTATAAACATCTTTGTTAATTGTATAATCAGGAGAGCTGGCAGCCAAAACATAAGGAAGTAACACTTCATTATATCCTTTTAATTCTAAATTAATATCGAATCCGAAATTTGGACTCCAATGCCAATAGAGGGTTTTTTGGTCTTGAGTATACCAATCCCATTCTACGCCTTTCCACAATGTATCAGCTTTTAAGGCGAGTGTTTTTTCAGTATCATTTCCATCTGAAAAATATTCTTTCACACAAATTAAGCCTTGCACCAAAAAAGCGGTTTCTACAAGATCACCACCATCATCTGTATCACTAAAGGCTATGGTATTTCCATTCACCCCATTAATCCAATGCGGCCAAGCCCCATGAAAGCGATCTGCTGTTTCAAGAAAGGATATAATATTTGCTATTCTTTCTATTCCCTGTTCTCTAGTAATAAAACCTTTTTCAATACCTACTAATAAAGACATCAATCCGAAACCCGTTCCTCCAATAGCGACAATATTTTCATCTATTGCTGGCTCATTTGGAAAGTAGCGTTCTCTTGCAGCTCCAGAATTTGTTTCTGCAAAATCCCAAAAATACTTAAAGCTTTCCTTTTGAGTAAAGTCCATCAGTTCGTCATCGGTCAATTCTTCCACTTCCTCACTTACAGGATTCTCTACTTGAACTGAATCTTCGACAGACACCTTATTATCATCGGATGAGCATCCAGTCACAAAGAGTAAAACCACTATGTAACTATAAATTTGCATAATTATAAATCAGTCAATTCACTATTAATAAACAAGTTAAAAAACAAAACACGGTTAGTTATACAACTCTTTAATTTTATAAATATTGGCAATCATAGACCATTGGTTTTCCAAATACCAAATAATTCTAGGCTTATCAAATTATTCAATATCGCGGATATATTACAAAAAGCAAAAGACCTTCGTTAAACGAAGGTCTTTTTTATAGGTGCTAACTCAAATATGGAGGACTCTTTATTTTATATACGCATTAAAACCCTCCGGTAGATGTTTCTTTGTGTCGAAATCTATTGTAAATGAGTCACTTTCATCAATATAGTTGATGCTTTGTATATCTGTTGGATAGGAATAGGCATCAAATCCTTCAGGTAAATACTTTGTAAAATCTGAAATTTCGATTTCTTCTTCGATATATTCTATGGCATTCAAATCAACATACATTTTGTATGGATCAAATCCTTCTGGAAGATAATCAGCTACATCGAAGCCTAATTCGACCTGCTCTTCGTCTTCAATGTACTCTATAGTATTGATATCAAAAACTTCAATGTCTTTGTTTGGGCTATTGGCAAAAACTCCGTTCACCAAGGCTAGGCCCATTGCTACACTTAAAATAAAATTCTTTTTGTTCATAACGTTCGTAGGTTAATCTATGATATAGTATAACGCTATGAACTTGTATTATTGTTAGCCGTGTAGTTCATCGATGGCACTAAAAATGAGGATATTAAGGTATTCTTAGAAAGAGCTTGATAATATTAACAACTTTATATTTTAACATTTGAAGTATTGGTGCCTTAGCAATATTTCTTTTGAATTATTATGAGAAAAAAATCAAAAAAATAAAGCTATTTACAGAAGTAAACAGCTTTATCATTGACTAATTCGCTAATTGAAAAATGAATTTCTATACTTTAAAGACGTCTCTAAAAACGAATTGTTACATAAAACACCAAGAATTTCTATATTTTAACAACCGAAACTTGAAATTTCAATGAACACAGGTGTAGTTTATTTGTTAGTTCTTTGGATATTTGAAAAACTAAAACGAACTACCAAATGACAAAGTCTGTTTTGGCGAAATTACTTCTCGCCTTCTTCCTTTTGAGCACAACTACAACAGAAGCTCAAATTTTTAAAAAGAAAAACAAGAAAACCGAAAAGGCCTCTGAAAAACCTAAAAAAGGTAAAATTCAACCTTATGACAAAGTAATTACCAAAGACGCCAAAACCGACAAAGGTCTGTTTGATGTACACGTGGTTGACGATAAGCATTATTATGAAATTCCCGATTCTTTATTGAATAAAGAAATGTTGATGGTAACTAGAATAGCCAAAACTGCTACTGGAATAGGATTTGGTGGTGGAAAAATCAACACCCAGGTTTTACGTTGGGAAAAGAAAGGAAAGAAAATACTGCTCCGTGTCGTCTCGTACGGAATTGTAGCCGCAGATTCTCTGCCAGTGCATGAGGCTGTTTTGAACTCCAATTTTGAGCCCGTACTTCAAGCTTTTGATATCAAGGCGTTCAAGAAGGACTCCTTAGCACCAGCAACTGTTATTGACGTAAATGACTTCTTCATTAAAGATGTGAATGCCATTGGCATGCCAGAATTCTTCCGCAAAAGATATAAGGTAAGTCGTTTAGATGAAAAACGAAGTTATATCGATTCCCTTAGAAGTTATCCTTTAAATATTGAGGCTAGACACGTAAAAACATATTTCGCAAAGGAACCGCCTTCAAATGGTTCCTTGGGATCGATATCTATAGAAATCAATAATTCGATGATTTTGCTTCCGAAAGAACCCATGAAAAGACGGTATTTCGATCGCCGCGTAGGATGGTTCGCCAGAGGGCAAGTTGATTACGGATTAGATGCCCAAGAAAGTAAAACCATTCGTTTTCTCGATCGATGGAGATTAGAGGTGAAAGATGAAGACAAATCCAAATATGAAGCTGGAGAATTGGTTGAACCGAAAAAACAGATCGTATATTATGTAGATCGCGCCACACCAAAGCAGTGGATTCCTTTTATTAAAAAAGGAATTGAAGATTGGCAGGTAGCTTTTGAAGCTGCTGGATTTAAAAATGCCATCATCGCAAAAGACCCCCCAACAAAAGAAGAAGACCCTGAATGGTCGCCCGAAGATGTGCGTTATTCTGTAGTTCGCTATTTGGCTTCTCCGATTCCAAATGCAAACGGACCTCATGTAAGCGATCCTCGAAGTGGAGAGATTTTAGAATCTGATATCAACTGGTATCACAATGTGATGACTTTACTGCGCAACTGGTTCTTTGTGCAAACAGCAGCAATCAACCCTGATGCTCGTGGCGTTGGATTTAAAGATGAAGTCATGGGGCGTTTGATTCGTTTTGTATCTTCTCATGAAGTAGGTCATACTTTAGGGCTTCCTCATAATATGGGAAGCAGTGTTGCCTACCCGGTTGATTCATTACGTTCTGCTTCTTTTACCAAAAAATACGGAACAGCGCCTTCCATTATGGATTATGCTCGCTTCAATTATATCGCGCAACCAGGTGATGAAGGTGTAGCCTTGATGCCGGATATTGGTATTTATGATAAACATGCTATTCGATGGGGATACAAACCTATTATAGATAAAACCGCTGAAGATGAAAAATCAACTTTGGATAGTTGGATATTAGAACATGCCGGAGACCCGATGTATCGTTTTGGTCATCAGCAAGTTGGTGACGTTGTGGACCCGAGTTCGCAAACCGAAGATTTAGGAGATGATGCCATCAAAGCAGGTTCTTACGGAATTGCAAACCTGAAACGTATTGTTCCCAAATTGGTAGAATGGACAGCAGAAGACGGTAAAAATTACGACGATCTTGAAACGCTCTACGGCCAAGTACTTTCGCAATACAATAGATATATGGGTCATGTATCTAATAATATTGGAGGAGTTTATGAACACCATAAAACTTACGATCAAGAAGGAGCTGTGTATACGCATGTCTCAAAAGAGCATCAGAAGAATTGCATGCGCTTTTTACAAGAAGAATTGTTTCAGACTCCCAAATGGATGCTCGACAAAGATCTATTTGCCAAAATCGAATATTCAGGTTCCATAGAACGTATTCGCAGAATGCAGGAGCGTACTTTAAATAACATGTTACGTTTAGGTAAAATGGCACGATTGATTGAGAATGAGACGATGAATGGTAGTGAAGCCTATACCCTATTAGAAATGATGCGTGATCTCAGAAGAGGTGTTTGGTCAGAACTCCGTTCAGGAAGAAAAATTGATACCTATCGCAGAAACTTGCAGAAAGCTCATATAGATAGGTTGGCCTATTTAATGACTGCCGGGAATCAAAAAAAGATGCCTGAGTTCGGCGGTTATCAAAAATCTACAGCTTTAAATACAAGTCAATCTGATATACGATCGGTAGCTCGCGCAGAATTGAATACCTTAAAACGAGAAATCAAAAGTGCTACTGGAAGAACATCAGACAGCATGAGCAAATATCATTTACAAGACGTTGTGGAGCGTATTGATATGATTTTGGACCCAAAATAAATAGCAATCAGAAAAATCAAAAGGTTCTGATAAACACCATTTTTATTGACCTATCGATGAACTGATTAGAAAATCCGACGAAGAAAAACACTATTCAACAAGATCTTCTTATTTGACATCACAAAAAGCCCATTTCGCAACAATGGGCTTTTTTGTGCCTTTTTCTGAAGTAGTTTAGCTCCAGAATTAAAAAACCCGATTACCATGAATTATAAAGCCAAAAGTGTACTGTATTTCGCAAGTTTAGTAGTAACCGTTTTAGCTTACTATAATATGGATCATACAACTACTGTTCAAAACACTGAATTAGCTAATAATACTAAAGAGCATGTTTCTACCCCAGAAGCATTGAACTAAAAAATATTTTGAACCAACTTGGGTTTCCCAAAACCCTTGCAGCGTTCACCACGAATACACCTACTTAACAAAAAAGGGTTTGGATTGTTCCAAGCCCTTTTTGCATTTCTACCATTCATCTAAAAGTCAAAAAACAGCCAATAAATACTAAGGTTTGAACGTTTATACTCGATAACCTACCAATGCTATGAAATACTTTTATTCTCAAGTACTTATCTGTACGCTTGCGTTTTTCAGCTTCACTTTTTTAAATGCACAGCGCCAAAGTCAAAATTCGGTTGTAGTTGCCGAAAATCCAACCAGCTTTATTCAAGGTCTTTCTCAAACCAATAAAACAGGTAAAAGAAACACCACGAAGACCATTAAGCTCTCTAATTCAAAAAGAGTAACATTACAGCTGAATGCTAAAAACCAGGAGCACAATATCACTACTTTTATCGGTTCTGTGAATCAGAAAAAAGATGCTTCTTTTAGTTTTAGGTATACCAATGGAAAACTTGAAGGGCATATTATAGAAAAGGCAGAAAACAAAGCATACCTTCTTTACACAAACAAAGTAAATGAAGTGTTAGTTGAAGAAACTGATATCAATAGCATTCTTTGTATTGCCTACGACAAGGCAAAAGGAAGTTCTGCCACGAAGAAAAATTCCTCGAATCTTACGGCTAAACTGCAACCTA
This sequence comes from Maribacter taeanensis, assembly GCF_047345145.1. NCBI lineage: Bacteria > Pseudomonadati > Bacteroidota > Flavobacteriia > Flavobacteriales > Flavobacteriaceae > Maribacter > Maribacter taeanensis. The sequence goes on along the minus strand of NZ_JBLFER010000005.1, from coordinate 314,208 downwards.
CCAATTTGCAGAGTAGACCCGGAGCACCAGCGGTTATTTATCTTGATTTTGACGGAGAAACCGTATCTGGCACAACTTGGTTGGGCGGTAACACCATTGTCGCTGAACCTTCAGGTATGTCAGATGCTCAAATCACTATTGCTTGGGAAATTATGGCCGAAGATTTTAGTCCGTTTGACATTAACGTAGTTACCGATCGTTCTGTTTTTGAAGCAACTCCTAAAGATCATAGAATGATGTGTATTTTCACACCAACCGATGATGCACAACCCGATTCTGGTGGTGTTGCCTACCTAGGCTCTTTTTCCTGGAATAATGATGACCCTGCATGGGTATATAACATATTTAATGGAAAACAGGCTGGTGATACGGGTTCTCACGAAATAGGTCATACTATGGGACTTGATCATGACGGACAGGGAAACACAGAATATTATGAAGGCCATGGCGACTGGGCTCCTATTATGGGTTTCAGTTTGAGCAAGTCAATTGCACAGTGGAGTCTTGGTGAATACAGTAATGCAACCAACATGGAAAATGACCTTCAAATTATTGGAGGCGGAGCAAACAACTTCGAATATATTACGGATGATCATGGTAATGAAACTAATACCGCAAGCACTGTCGAGGTCGATGCCGGAGGGAATGTAAACGCCCTCGAAAACTCAGGAATCATTCATAACAGAGATGATGTTGATATGTTTTCTTTCTTGGCGCAGGCTGGAGATGCAACTTTTAATTTTAATCCTCATGATGTACATCCAAATTTAGATATTCAAGCGAGGTTATTAAATGCTAACGGTGTTGAAGTAGCAAGCAGTAATCCTTCTGGGTTAGCGGCTACTATTAGCGAAAACTTAACTGCGGGACTCTACTTTTTAGAAGTTCAAGGGGTCGGGGCAGGCTCCGTTGACACCGGATATTCAGACTATGCATCCCTAGGGCAATACTCTATTTCTGGTCAGTATACGGTACAAACTCCTGAGAATGACATTGAATTGGTTTCCATCTCGCTTGATGAAGGAAGCTTGGAATGCGGTAGTATCGCTCCATCCGTAGAACTTAAAAATGATGGGCTAAATACAATTTCAGGATTTGATATTCTATATACAGTAAATAATGGTGCTCAAGAAACGCAATCCTTTACAAATACTTTAGCGCCGCAACAAAGCCTTACCGTTGATCTGTCTGATATTATATTAACCTCAAATGGCAATTCAACTGTTGAAATTATCGCACAGATTACAAATGACGATATTCCTACAAACAATACAATTGTTCGCAATTTCTTTGCAAACATCTCAGGAGTTGCCGCACAGGTGAACTCATTCGAAACTTTAGATGATGCATTGATAACCTACAACGAATCAGGTAATGGCTCAGTTTGGGAAAGAGGAGCGCCCACGGGTACCCTTTTAAATGCTGCAGCTTCAGGAACAAATGCTTACGGCACAGTATTAAATGGCAATCACCCTAACAGTGAGAAAAGCTTCTTAGTATCTAATTGTTACGATTTTACTGGCATAGAAAATCCAGTTTTGAAATTTCAAATGGCCTATGACTTAGAAGATGATTTCGATGTGCTCTATGTAGAATATTCATTGAATGTTGGAGAAACTTGGAGTCTACTAGGGTCTAGTACTAGTCAACCAAATTGGTATAATAGCAATCAAACGCCTACTCCAACACTTTGTCAAATCTGCCCAGGCGGACAATGGACGGGTACCAATACCACCTTTACAGAATACAGTTATGACTTTACAGCAAATGCTGCAACAGATACTGACCTAACCAATGCCGATAATATTATGTTTCGCTTTGTTTTCCATTCAGATTTTTCAGAAAATCAAGAAGGTATTGTTATCGACGATTTTGTAATCGATGGCACTCCAACAGATGACGAAGACGATGATAATGATGGTATTTTAGATGTAGATGACAACTGTCCCTTGACACCAAATGCAGATCAGTTAAATACAGATGGCGATGCTATGGGAGATGTTTGCGATGACGATGATGACGGAGACGGAATCTTAGATGTAGATGACAACTGCCCCTTGACACCAAATGCTGACCAAGCGGATGTAGATGGAGATGGTATTGGAGATGTTTGTGAAGATATAAATGACAATGATGGTGATGGTATTGCCAACGAAGTTGACAATTGTATTGATATGGCAAATGCTGATCAAGAAGATACAGATGCTGATGAGATAGGTAATGTTTGTGATGACGATGATGACAATGACATGATCGCCGATGCGCAAGATAATTGCCCATTAACCTACAATCCTGATCAATTAGATTCTGACAACGATGGTATTGGTGATGTTTGTGATCGAGATAATGATAATGACGGCATTTTAGATGTAGACGATAATTGTCCCTTGATAGCAAACCCGAATCAAGAAGATGCTGATAACGATGGTATAGGCGATGTTTGTGATAGTACTGCAGATGATTTAGATGGTGATGGCATTCTCAACGCAGATGATAACTGTCCAAATACATCAAATGCAGACCAGCTAGATACTGACAATGATGGCATAGGCGATGTTTGTGATACAGATGATGATAATGATACCATCTTAGATATTGTTGATAATTGTCCCTTAGAAGCAAATCTCGACCAAGCCGATTCAGACAATGATGGTATTGGCGATATTTGTGATACCAACGATAATTCATTTACATTACCTGAATCAAACTATTCATTTGCTCAAGTTCCTTCTTGTGAAGCTAATAAAGGAGGAATTCAAATTGATGTTGTTGAAGATTATAGATATCAGGCTACCTTATCAGGAAGTGCTTTTGGTATTTCTAAAGATTTCGAAGGCTTCGCTCTTTTTGAAGATTTAGATGCAGGAATGTACTCCGTTTGTATTACTGTGGATGGACAGCCAAATTACGAAGCATGTTTCGATGTTACCATTGAACCTTCTGAGGCATTCTCTGTAGAGACAGAAGTTGACTATTCGCGATTAGAAGTTACCCTAAGCTTAACGGGAAGCGAAACTTATCAAGTCATCCTAAATGACGAAACACAAATGGTTTCAACAAATGAAATCACGCTATCACTTACTGATCCTGTGAACAGGCTTCAGGTTAGTTCAGGTAGAGACTGTGATGCTGTTTATGAGGAGACCTTTGCGGTGAATCCTGAAGTATCTATTTATCCGAACCCCGTTGAAGGTGATGAACTTACCATTAATCTTGATGGTGGAGTAGAAACAGAACTCGTGGTATCACTCTTCGCTATGCGCGGTAGTCGTGTATCTTCAAAATTATACGATGTTGTAGATAATCAAGTAATTATAAATGTAAGCTTACTGGCCAAAGGCATTTATATTTTAAACGTCAGTACATTTAATAAGACCACAGCCTACAAGATTATTAGAAACTAGATTTTTCTCGCTTCACGCTATACGCTTTACGCCATACGCAATAAGCTTTTCTTTGCATGCAGCGTTAAGCGTGTGGCGTGTGGCGCTAAGCACTGGTCAAAATTGTCACTTCGATCGCAGTCGAGAACCTAGAAACACAATACTTTAATCACCTGACGAAATCAATCAAAAAACATCCTGATCGTTGAAAAGAATATAAATCCGATGAGTGAAAACACTATTCAACAACATCCGCTACTTTGACATCACAAAAGGGTGATTTGACAACAACAGCGTTTTTTGCCTCCTTTTGCGCTGTACATTTGAATCAGAATCAAAACCCCGACTGTTATGAATTACAAAGTAAAAAGTATCGTTTATTTCGCAAGTTTAGTAATCGCAGTGATTATGTATTACAATGTTGGAAATGCAGATACAATTCAGAACACCGTTTTAGCCAATAATACTGTAGAACATGTTTCTGCCCTAGAAGCATTGAACTAGAAAATATATTGAACAAGGCCTAGGTTTCCCAAAAACCTTTGACACGTTCACCTTGAAAGTACCTACTTGAATTACCAAAAACGGCATTAGCTTCCCCAAGCTAATGCCGTTTTTCTTTTCCATTTTGCGACGAGTTCTTTTTGCAGTCAAGAACAGTTAAAAAATTCCCAATTATACTTCTCCAATTAAACCAAGCTGCCCCTTCATAGTCTTAGGTACAAACACATTAAAAATTAAAACATCTTAATTATGAAAAAAATACTAATAGTAGTAATGCTAATGGCGGGGGGAATCATCTTCGCACAAAAAGGCGAAAGAGGCGGCAAAGAGCGAATGAAAGATCTTAGCCCAGAACAAATCGCAACCTTACAAGCAAAGAAAGCCACGCTAGCTTTAGATTTAACATCTGCACAACAAACACAGATGAAAGCATTTTTTGAAGAAAATGCGAAAATGCGAAAGGCCAAAATGGAGGAGCGCAAAGCAAGAAAAGAAAGTGATGAAACTAAAGAACTGACTTCTGAAGAACGGTATGCGCGCACAAATGAACGCCTCGATCATCAAATTGCTCAAAAAGCAAAGCTCAAAGAAATCTTGTCAGAAGAGCAACTCGCTAAATGGGAAAAAATGAAACACCGCAGAGCTAAAGGCAAGAAAGGAAGTAAGGCTAAAGAACGCAAAAACAAGTCTAGAAAATAGTTGGTTCGATTGGTTGATTAATGATTGGTTAAAAACCACGCTGCAAAGTGTGGTTTTTTTGTTTAAAAAAACTAGTTAGACTAGCCGTTTTAATTTTTTTAAACATTAAAAACGTTTGTACTTGTTTGTAAATATTTAATGCAGGGTATTTGCCCATTCGTGTTGCTTTTTTGCAAAAATTGTAAGATTTTTAGGGTATTGCGTTTATCATGTAGTTGTGTTTCATGTAGAAAAAACGGAACAACCAACAAACTAATTTTATGAAAAGAGCCTATTACTCGAATAACATACGTGACTTTTTATTAGAACCAGACTCGAGTATTCTAGGTGAATTAACAGCTAATCATAGCAACAGAACACTTGAAGAATTACAAGTAAATGCATGGCGGAAACAAATCAGCATCCTTAAAAATCAACTTTCTGAATTTAAAGGCCAAATTTATTTCGAGTTTGCAATACCTAGAATGGGTAAAAGAGTTGATAACATTGTGATTATCGATGCAGTCGCATTTATTATCGAGTTTAAAGTTGGGGATGGTGGTTACGAAAAACACGCCATAGAACAAGTTATTGATTACACTATTGATTTGAAAAACTTCCACGAAGGAAGCCACGATATCAAACTCATACCAGTTTTAGTTGCTTCAAACGCGACAAATGTTGCTGAACAGGATAAGCAAATCATTGATCATAAGACTGCTGCTAAATCCAATCAATATGATTTAACCAATACACTTAAACGGTATCTAAATATCAATGGTAACTCAATAGATATTGATTATTGGGAGAACTCAATCTACAAACCTACACCAACAATAGTAGAAGCTGCTCAAGCTCTGTACAAGGGACATAATGTCAAAGAAATAACAAGATCAGACTCAGGAACAATTAATCTTTCTAAAACTGCGGACTGCATTAATTCAGTAATTGAAAAATCCAAAAACAAAGGGATAAAATCAATTTGTTTTGTTACAGGTGTACCTGGAGCTGGTAAAACATTAGCTGGATTAAATATAGCGGTTGAAAGAATGAAAGCTGATGAGGATGAACATGCGGTGTTTCTATCTGGAAATGGACCATTAGTCGATGTACTAAGAGAAGCCCTAACAAGAGACGGAGTATTAACAGCAAAAGAAAATGGAGAAAGACTAAGCAAGAAGCAGGCAGGCATTAAAGCGAATGCATTTATTCAAAATATTCACCATTTCCGTGATGATAATTTACTTTCAGATAAAGCCCCAATTGAAAGAGTTGTAGTTTTTGATGAGGCTCAAAGAGCTTGGACAAATGATCAAGTTAGTTCGTTTATGAAAAGGAAAAAAGGAGTTGAAGATTTTAACAAATCAGAACCCGAATTTCTAATTGATGTTATGAACAGGCATTTTGATTGGTGTACAATAGTTTGTTTAATTGGTGGTGGGCAAGAAATAAACACAGGCGAAGCTGGATTAGAAGAATGGATTAGTTCTCTTAAAAAACATTTTCCTGACTGGGACATTCACTACTCTAGTTCAATATTAGAAAGTGATAACTATTTAAAATCTGAAGAATCGAGAAAATGGTTAATTGGAAATGGAATAAGTGAAATGGAATTGCACCTTGCGGTTTCTGTTAGATCATTTAGATCAGAACAATTATCAAATTTCATTCACGAGTTGCTTAATATCGAAATTGAAAACTCACAACGAATTTACTCGGAAATCAAAAAATCTTATCCTATAGTTTTAACAAGAAACCTTGAAAAAGCAAAAAAGTGGCTTCGCGATAGTGCTAAAGGAAGTGAAAGGATTGGATTGATAAGTTCCTCAGGAGCTAGAAGACTAAGGCCTTTAGGCATTGACGTGAAAAATGAAATTTCTGCACCAAGTTGGTTTCTAAATAATAGCCAAGATATTCGCTCTTCTTATTTCTTAGAAGAAGTTGCTACTGAATTTGATATTCAAGGACTCGAGATAGATTGGGCTTGTGTTGCTTGGGGTGGTAACTTTCATTTCAATAATACTGATTGGAAATATCAAAATTTCAAAGGAACCAAATGGCAAAACATAAATAAGGATATTGACAAAGAGTATTTAAAAAACACTTATCGAGTTCTTCTCACAAGAGCACGTCAGGGAATGGTAATATTTGTTCCTGAAAGCAGTGATTTAGATCACACGAGGCCTAAGGCTTTTTATGACGAGACGTATGAATATTTGAAGGAAATTGGAATACAAGAAATTGAATAAATAAAACACGAAAACACAACAATGTGTATAGTGCATAGCACCCTGCGGGATGCTACGACACCATACACGAAACGTTGTCGCCAATTCATCGAAATGAAAAGCACTTTAGTTTATCTATTGATCATAACCATACTTCTATCTTGTAGAAAAGATGGAGAAGTCAGCTCATCTGCCAATCAAAATTCACATATTGAATATTTCGGATTTACCATTATAGACACCTATTGGGATGATCCAACCGACTCTGAATCGAAAACCAATTATGCCGACGAAATTCATAATTTCAGTAATCTAGCTGATGTTTTAGTTGTTAGCCCTAATGCTGATTTGACACAAAGAATACAAACCTTTGCGGATTTGGATTTAAAAGCAATTTTACATCTTAATGAACTATTCTTTGAATTAATTGACACCAATAGCCCTTCAGGGTCGAATTACAACTTACGACCTGATTATAAAGACAGGTGGAATGAATTTAAAGATATCAATCTATCTATTTTAAACACCAACTATATCGGAGCGCTTTACATTGGAGAAGAGCCAACTTGGAATGGAATAACTTTTACTGAATTGAATTCCGTATCTCAACTACTAAAAACAGATTTTCCAAGCATTCCCTCAATGATAATCGAAGCTTATCCGTCATTGAGTGATTTACAAATTCCAGAAACTGTGGACTGGATTGGATTTGATCGCTATTTTATTAAGAACCCAAATACAAACAGCGAGTTTCAGAAGGATTGGGCGTTATTAAAATCTAAAATATCAAATCCTACGCAGAAAATAATGGTCATCTTGGATAGTCACTTTATAGACTGGGCCCATGGTGACTTAGGGAATATTGACTTGACACAAATGGACGAAGTTGCGAACAATTATTACATATTAGCCAAAAGTGATGAAAAGGTTGTTGGAATATTAGGCTACTTTTGGCCCAATGGATTTGACATACCAGAATCGATTGGTGCACGAGGAATGCCAGAAAAAGTTATATCGGAATATCAACGAATTGGCAAAGAAATAACCGGGAAAAATAACTAGCCTCAACAATGCATAAAATTCATTGCTTGCCGATTTCCGAAACGGAAATCACGCGCAAAAAGCTAAACCTGCCTGCCGGCAGGCAGGTTTAGGTTCGGCTGGATTGTCCTGCGGACGAATCACAGCAACGAACCTTAGCCAACCGTTGCGTAAGCTAAAATCAAAGAATCAAATGAAAAGGCTGTTCATTGTAGTGCTTATTCTCTTTCTATTATTAGGTAGCGCTTATTTATTCTTTTTAAACAAACGAATAGAAGGCGTTTGGATACTTAACCATACCACAGACAATAATCAATTCGAATTTAAAAGTGATGGACAGGGTTTGTGGGATATCGAAAACCAAAAAATTTATTATTACAATTTAAGTTCTTTAGAAAATGTTCGTGGTAGTAATTATTTTGACTTTGGTGTGAAGCTTAATTTAGAATCCGAGGAAAATGTAAATAATTTTTCTTTCAAGGTCAATCAAGTGAAAGGAGATAGCCTAGTCTTAAACTTAACTGGTTCGGTACAACGTGAAATTGTACTAAAAAAAATACCAGATACTTTAAAAAACAATTCTGACTGGAAAGAAAAGTTAACAAGAAAAGCTTTTGAATTTCGTATACCTAGTGAGGTAAAGTTTTCTGAATTTACCAAGATTCCTAAATCTTATGACACAATTTACTTTGATAGTCAATTCATTATGCATAAGAACCAAATTCAAAATATTCCAAACTGGGAATCACCAAGTTGGAATTTAGCTAAAATAAAGGGACTTGACGTAATGTTTGCACATAACTGGCCAACAATGATTTTAACAGAGAATACCGATGGCATAGCCTTTTATGGATATGATATCAATGGAAAAATGTTTCGATGTGACTTGAATGAAATTAAAATAAATATTGAGCAATTTAAAAACAGTATAAGGTCAAATTAAAACTTAATTTTCAATTTGTGTGTAATGGAATAAAAAAGGCCTAGGTACAACTCGACCCAAACGTAATGTGGACTTTTGGGCTAAACCGAAAGGTCTGTGTATATTTATTCTGTCGCTAATCCCGATAGCTATCGAGAATGAATTTAGCTTTGGACAAGAAAAATTAAAACTAAACCTGCCTTGCCGGCAGGCAGGCAATAAGCTTTAGCACCAATCAATTCAAAATGATTTCAAAATGAAAGTAACAGCCGAAAAAAATGAAAAAGTAGCCAATATGATATTCGGGTCTATTTATCCGCTTTATCTGAATCGATTGGAAAAGAATGGTAGAACCAAAGCGGAGCTCAATCAAGTGATTGAATGGTTAACTGGTTTCGACGAAGCCGAAATTCAAAAATTCATTGACGAGAAAGCAAGCTTTAGAACATTTTTTCAAAGAGCTAAAATGCACCCTAACACACACTTGATTAAAGGCGTCGTATGTGGGTATCGCATTGAAGAAATCGAAGATGAATTTGAGTTATACAAACAATGCAGACAAATGGAAAAGCTGATTGATGAATTGGCAAAAGGTCGTAAAATGGAGAAAATTTTGCGCGAAGAAAAAAAGTAGAAACTATGGCTAACAAAACATCTAAAGAATGAACTCTAAATTTGGCTATACCTTCTTTCTATTATTTTCAATTTGGTTCAGCTCATGTGATCGACCTGAGTGTAGCAATGAAAACCTCATATTTGAAAATAACGCTCCAAATTCTAAGGTCTACAAAGATGAACTAGTAAAACAATTGGGTGGTATTGATGAGACCAAACTCACCTATTGGCTTCAAAAATATGAAGAAAAAAGTGGAGAAGAATCTTTATATTTCCATATTCAAGGAGATAGTTTATGCGCTATTTTGCAGCTATCAATGCCTCATTGGACCAAATTAGAAGAGGTAAAAGAAAAAAAAGGAGTTGGCCGCCGAGGTGCGGAATTCACGAATTTAAAGTTTGACATTCTTCAAGACTCGGTATCAACTAAATTTATTTATAGAACTTTTGATAGACTAATTGATTAAAGTACGTTACAAAACCAACAGCAAGAAATGAAAAAAATCAGTTTTCTTATTATTTCACTACTATCGTTTACGATATCAGCCCAAACTGATAGTTCATTTGGATTTAAAGCCGGAGCAAATTATGCTCAATTTACGCCAGATATCGTTATTGCTGGTATTACAGCAATAGATTATCAAGGAAAAACAGGGTATTATATTGGTGGTTTTTACAATTTCAGCTTATCAGAAAAATTTAGTGTACAACCTGAATTATTAGTTGCCAATCAAGGAACTCAAATAGTTAATGGGGAAATTTCATTGCGAGATGCTTCAGGTGATTTTACTGTTGGAAGTATCGAATCTAATTTGAATGAATTTTCAATTTTGCTTCCCGTAATGATCCAGTTTAAGTTGACTGACAATCTTTTTCTTGAAGGCGGACCCCAAGTAGCTTATGCTTTTAAAAGAACTGAATTAATTAAAAAAAATCCTTTTGATCTTTCGTCCGAAGGGCAAAAATCAACCGCTTCACCATTTGTTAGCGATTTTGATAAACTTGATTTGGGGCTGAACATCGGAATTGGGTACAATCTTACAGAAAAGCTCGACCTGAACCTTAGATATAGTTTAGGACTCTTGGAGCGAGATAACTACAAAACCTCCATTTTCAACCTAGGAATCGGATTCAGACTTTAAAAACTATACTGAACAATTGCGACAATTCTACAAGTACCATGTTCATGTTTATTTAAACCCTAAAAATTCTTTTAATTCCCTTCAACCTACTAACTTGTAGCAACAATCAAAGCAACAAGATCAATGTTATCTAGAACGTCGAAACTTTTTATGCTTCTAATCTCCATTGGAAGTACGTCTCTTTGCGCACAAACAACAGCAATAAAAACAAATGGTCGTTTAATTCTGGGCACCTATTCAGAGCGAACGGCATCAGTAGCCAGCGGAGATATTGATGGTGATGGTGATCATGATATTCTAGTTGCAAATGGTCGTCACTGGCCAGGTCAAAATCGAATTTTTATAAATAATGGCCGTGGTATTTTCACGGTGGAGAAAGACTTAGGTTCTTTAAAAGAAACGACCTATGCTGCAGAATTAGCTGATTTAGACAATGACGGAGATCTCGATGTTGCCGTCGGAAATGATATGGCACCCAATGCTTTATTCTTCAATGATGGAAATGGTAATTTCACTAAAAAGGGTTCTTTCGGAGAATCGTATTCTTCCACCCGTAATTTGACATTGGCAGACCTCAACCAAGATAGTTTTATAGATATTCTAATTACCAATAGAGGCCGCCCGAATGAGATTTGTCTCAATGATGGTAAAGGTGGTTTTTCAAAAACTATGAATTTCGGAAATTCAAAAGATTCCACAATTGATGTAGTAGCTGTCGATATAGATGGGGATACTGATTTAGATTTAATTCTAGCCAATCGAGATGGACAATCCAATTACGTGTATCTGAACGATGGCAAACTGGGATTTGATGAGAAAATTGCCTTCGGAACTGGCAGCGATGATACTCGATCGGTTGGTGTAGGCGATATCAATGAAGATGGAATGCTAGACATTATAACGGCAAACATCGGTTCACCCAATGTGATTTATTTAGGAAGTGTCAAAGACCCATATATCCAAACGATAATTTTCGATAATACGGATGCTGAGAGCTACGCCGTGTCAATTGCCGATATGGATTCAGATACAGATTTGGACATTATTATTGGGAATTCTGAAAGTACAAATATGATCTATTTCAACGAAGAAAACGGAAAGAAATGGGTAGCCTACCCACTAAAAGATGAACCTTCAGACACCTATGATATCATTACTATTGACCTCAACAATGACGGTAGGGAAGATATTATTGAAGCTAATTCTGATGCGATTAATCGCTATTATTTCAACCGACTTAAAAAATAAGTACAACCTAATAAACCAAATTATTATGAAAATTTCTCGCTTAAAATCTAGCCTTTTTTGCTGTTTTTTTCTATTTGCTTTTCTGACATCGTTCAATGCAGAAGCTCAAAATGATTCCATTCACCTCAGATATTTTGGCACCGCCGGTTGGGAGATAACCGATGGAACTATTACAGTTCTAATCGACCCTTATATTACGCGATTAAAGTTAGGCACAGGGCCAGGGGTAAGTGCAAAAGATACTCGAAAAACAGTATTACGTTCTGATATTTTTGTTTCTGACACCTTGCTTATTGATAGCTTGATCACCAAGGCAGACTTTATACTCGTACATCATTCACATTTCGATCACTTATCAGATGTACCTTATATCGCCAAAAAAACTGGGGCAAAAGTAATTGGAACCGAAACTACACGTAACATTCTTCGCGGGTATGGCATTCCTGAAGAGCAACTTTACCCCGTAAGAGGAGGCGAGGATTATCAATTTGAAAACTTTTCACTTCAAGTGATTCCGTCGATACATTCCGCGCTTAACGACAAACATTATATCGACTCCAGAACGTATACAGAAACACCTAAAACTCCGCTTAAGGTATCCGAATTTATTGAAGGAGGTTCACTCATGTTTTTAGCGCGTTTTAAAAAACATACCATTCTGACTATGGCTTCCATGAATTTTGTAGAAAGGGAATTGGTGGGCCAAAAACCAGATATTCTTTTGGCGGGAGTTAATCGTTCCCAATTGGGATTATACAATTACAACGAACGTCTTTTAGCAGTAACCAATTATCCCAAAATAGTAATACCAACCCACTGGGATAATTTTCGTTTGCCCTATGGATTTTCACAACGAAGCGGCGTGGAACAAAAACTGATTCCGTTTCAAAAAGATGTAAAAAGAATTTCTCCGGAGACCAAGGTGATTATTCCGAAACATTTAGGAACGATTTCTTTAGAGTAGTATTTTTTAACTTGCGTGTGTATTTACTGCCGGTGCCTCAAACGCTAATAGGCGCTTCAATTCCAATACACGTGTAACTGCAAGATCAAGACGCGAAGCTGATAATGGTTTTGCCATAAAATCAATTGCTCCGTTAGAATAGGCTTCTATTTCGAAGGATGATCTTGTAGAGTTGATAATTACCTCTACAGAATCTTTGAATAGCTTCTGAAGGGAGAACCCGTCTATTTCAGGCATTTCAACATCTAATAGTACAAGATCAACAGCCTGACTGTTAACAGCACTCAATCCTAAAAACGGATTCGAATAAGCACCAACAAGATTCAAGTGAGGGCTCTTCTCAATTAGTTTTGAGGAAAGTGCCAATTGCACTGCGGAGTCGTCGATTACAATAACATTTAATTTCATAGGACCGGGGAATGTCTTTTGGTTTGGTTTAATGCTAACTCGTTGTAGCCGTAAAAACTTACATAAAATTGACGAATCGCACAATTTCACGATGAAATACCCTTTTAACCTATAAAATTAGTAGGTAGAACAACCCTTAAAATACGGTCGTCTTAAAAAATGGTAGCTACAGCAGCAATGGTTTCATCCAAATCGGCATAACTAATAGCATCGTTTAAAAAGTAACTTTCAAAGGCACTAGGCGGTAAATAAATCCCTTTATCTAGCATTCCATGGAAATACTTTTTAAAAGTATCATTATTCCCTTTTGCTGAAGATGCGAAATCTACCACAGGTTCATCCGTAAAATGCACAGAGATCATACTCCCAAATCTATTGATCTGATGTGCAACCCCTTTTTCTGTTAGTGCCTCTGCAATGCCTTTATGTAAATAAACAGTTTTATCAGCAAGACTCTTAAAAACTTCCGGTTTATTATTCAATTCCGTGAGCATGGCCAAACCTGCACTCATCGCCAAAGGATTTCCACTTAAAGTCCCAGCTTGATAAACAGGTCCGTCTGGAGCCAAGTGACTCATAATTTCAGATCGAGCGGCAAAAGCACCTACCGGTAAACCTCCACCGATTACTTTTCCGAACATGACAATGTCCGCATCAATTCCTAAGGCTTCTTGAGCTCCTCCTTTTCCCAATCGGAATCCGGTCATCACCTCATCAAATAACAGTAAAATCCCTTCTTGCGTACACAGTTTTCGCAATCCCTGCATAAATTCATCCGTAGGAATAATGCAACCCATATTCCCGGCAACGGGTTCAATAATAATAGCAGCTATTTCTCCTTGATTTGCTTTCACCAGAGTTTTTACTCCTTCTAAATCATTGTAATCTGCCAACAGGGTATCCTTTGCCGTACCCTGCGTTACACCTGGGCTATTCGGACTCCCAAAAGTAACCGCTCCACTACCCGCTTGAATCAAAAAAGAATCAGAATGACCGTGATAGCAGCCCGCAAACTTTATAATTTTATCTTTTCCTGTATATCCTCTAGCTAAACGCACAGCACTCATGCAAGCCTCGGTTCCACTATTTACAAATCGAATCTTATCAATATTCGGCACCATGGAAACCGCAAGCTTCGCTAACTCTGTTTCTATTTCCGTAGGCATTCCGAACGACGTTCCTTTTTTTGCTTTTTCAATAACTGCATTTAGAACGGGTTCATACGCATGACCTAAAATCAAAGGGCCCCAAGAAGCAATATAGTCGATTAACTGATTTCCGTCTTCATCATACAAATACGCTCCCTTCGCTTCTTTAACAAAAATTGGGTCTCCACCAACTGCTTTAAATGCACGAACAGGAGAATTTACACCGCCTGGAATATATTTCTTCGCCTCTTGAAAGAGGGCACTACTTCTTTGGTAAATCATTCTCTAATTGAATTTTTGAGTCTCTACAGTGATTTTTTGCCCCACAGATATGGTATCACTGTACATGTAATTCCAGCGTTTTAAATCATCTACAGAAACGGAATACTTTCGCGAAATTGAATAAAGCGTATCACCTTCTTTTACCACATGCACCTCATTTTTTTTATTAGCAACCACTCGTTTCTCTTCGGTAGTTACTTTTCTTTTTTTACCATATCCTGCCTTTGCTACCGCATTATCAAACTTCGCTAAATCATACTGTTCAATAAGTTTTATCAATTTTTGCGGATATTTTTTATCGGTAGCATAACCTGCTTTTCGTAGACCATGAGCCCACTTTTTATAATCTGTATTGCGATACTCAAAAAGGAAAGCGTAGCGCGAACGGCCGGTTAAGAAGATACTATGATCGCGATAAGAATACATAGGGTGATTGTATTTGCGGAAGCATTCGCCTTTCTCGTCATCATCATGAAAGTCGTAATCACCTTGCCAACCGGTATGACATTTAATTCCGAAATGGTTATTGGTTTTTTTTGCTAGAGCGCCTTTTCCAAAACCACTTTCTAGAAGTCCCTGAGCCAAAGTGATACTAGCAGGAATGCCATAGGCTTTCATTTCCAATTGTGCTACTTCAGCAAAAGTATTGATATAATCTTGTGGTTTCTCAAATTCCATTCGAATGAACTTACCTGTATCTTCAGGCATAGGGTATAGTCCGCCATCATCCGTTCTCTTTTTTGGTGCTGGTTTTTGAGCTGTTTTATTTACCGCTTTACTGCCTCCTTTTCCGTAGGTAACTTTCTGTTTCACCTTACAACCCATCAAAAAAGAACCTAAAAGGGCAACTACTAAAAGTCTTCGTATCATATCGTAATCTGGGGTAGATTTTTCTTTTTCAAATTTGCATTCATTCCAGCAATACTTTGTAAACCACCAGTATGAACTGCCAGAATTTTAGTTTTAGGTTTGAAATAATCCTTTTTGATCAAATCTAAAATTCCGTAAAGCATCTTACCAGTATAAATTGGATCTAGAGGAATTTTTGTTAGCATTTTAAAATCATTTATAAAATGTATTAGTTCTGCAGATACTTTCGCATACCCTCCAAAGTGATAATCCGTTTGCAATTCCCAATTCTTCTTGGGAGTAAAATTACGAATATCTTCTTTTAAAAAATCACCTTTTAATGCAGGGAAGCCTAAAACCCTTTGATTTTGCTTTGTTGCAGTAATAATGCCTGCTAGGGTGCCTCCTGTTCCTACGGAAGAACAAACGAAATCAAACTCAATATCTTCAGCTGTTACGATTTCTTCACAACCCTTTACCGCTAATTTATTTGATCCGCCTTCAGGCAATAGATAGAACTTGCCGAACTCCGATTCTAATTCCTTTCTGAATTCTTCGGAATTTTTATCCCGATAGGCATTCCTAGAAATAAATTTAAATCGCATACCATGTTCAGAAGCTAGTTTTAACGTTGGATTTGTTTTCCATTTCTGAGATAGTTCTTCCCCACGAATAACACCAATAGTTTGTAGGTCATGCACTTTTCCTGCGTAAGCGGTAGCGGCGATATGATTGGAAAAAGCGCCTCCAAATGTTAAAAGCGTAACGCAACCTTGGGTTTTAGCTGCTTCTATATTGTATTTGAGTTTTCGATATTTATTACCGGAAATAAAAGGGTGAATTAAGTCTTCCCTTTTTATGGTAAGAGAAATTTGTTTCTCAGTTAAAATCGGAAGATGTACGGATTGATTTTTGACTTGCACCTTAAACGCTTTGCAGCATCAAAGATACTTTATAAAGCTAAAAACCTTGCGCTCATTGGGGTAATTCAGATTATTCTCATTGTGATAAGCTTCTTGCTCGAAACTGATATTCTGATACCCATGATAAAAACTAAGATGCCAAAGACTGCGCACAAGCCATTCAAAAATATAAATTACGTAAAATGGAAGAATCAACAATTCTAGTTGTTGCTTCAAATGAATCTTTTCGTGATTGATAAGTACACTATCTTCTTTTAAAGAATCATTCTTTAGAATAATAAAAGGCCAAAAAGAGAGACCCACATAATTCTTGTAAAAAAAATGTTTAAAGACTAGTATCATAGGTTGATAGTAAAACGTCTATTAACAAAGTTAATTGTTAGAACGTTATTGCATTGCATAACTCAATTATGTTGCCAACAATTGCATTTGCTCGTTAAAAAACCACTAAAAGCCCATAAAGTGCTCGTTTCAAGGGCCGAAGAAAGACGTTATCAACAAAAAATCTACTAATTTTGCTCGTAAAGCGCTACACGCTTATCGCTTTGCGCTGCACGCTTTTTCTTTAAAACCAACGCGATAGCATAATTAGTGATTAGCAAAAAAACTATGAAAGAGATTATTCCTATTGAAGAAGGAGATTTTTACTGGTCAGAAGAAGGATATCGTGTTTTTACAAAACAGTATCATTTGAAACGCGGTTATTGCTGCGAAAGTGGTTGCCGGCATTGCCCATATGGTTATGACGCAAAAACGAACTCACAGTAGTGATTCACAGTCTATTCGGCATGGTTTTTGATATTTTTAAGGAAGTTAAACTTGACAAATTCCAAAAATAATTGATTATGAAATGAGCCAGACTGATTCTTTAATACTAACTAAGAACGGCAATGGCAAATTACATTTGACTATTAAAGAACAATTAAAAATTGAACAAATGAAAAAATTAAAAATTCTCGCGCTTCCTGTTTTTGTGCTACTTTTTCTAAGCTCTTGCACCTCGGTACGCGTCTTATCTGACTATGACAAAAACGCAGATTTCGGTTCTTATAAATCCTATGCTTTCTATAAAACAGGTATTGATAAGGCCCAAATTTCTGATTTAGATAAAAAACGAATTTTACGAGCTATTGAAACTGAAATGAGTGCTAAAGGCTTTGTAAAATCTGAAAGTCCAGATATTTTAGTAAGTATTTTTACCAAAGAACGTGAGCAAGTTGATGTATACAATAACTACTGGGGTGGCGGTGGCTTCGGTTGGGGTTGGAGTCCTTGGTACTGGGGCGGTGGTTTTGGTCCCGGTTGGGGATGGGGAGGTAACAATGTTAGCACCCGAACACAAGGTTCACTTTATATCGACTTAATTGATTCCAAAAACAAAGAATTGGTTTGGCAGGGTAAAGGTGACGGCACCTTAAACAATACCAAGAATATCGAAAAGAAAGAAATGCGCATCAAGGAGTTTGTTGCTGAAATTATGACGCAGTATCCGCCGGAGATAATACAATCAAAATAATTAAAAAACCGCCTTAAAGGCGGTTTTTTTTATACTTTCTCTTAACATCTTTCATATCCTTTTTCGATTTCGATTTTCGTAACTTTACGTCATCATCGGATATTGCTTAGGGCAATATCAACCTCTCCCATGGTGAGGTAAAAATTAAATTGAATGTCGTACGAAAGCAATCCCATTTTAGACAAGCTTCCTGAACATTTGAAGCAATTTATTAAGCCTCAAGACTATAGCGATTACACCGCCATTGACCAGGCTGTTTGGCGCTATGTGATGCGGAAAAATGTCGATTACCTGAGTAAGGTTGCCCATAAATCTTATTTGGATGGACTTCAAAAAACAGGTATATCTATAAACCATATTCCCAATATGTATGGTATGAACCGTATTCTTGAAGAAATCGGTTGGGCCGCAGTCGCCGTTGACGGGTTTATCCCTCCCTCTGCCTTTATGGAGTTTCAAGCTTACAATGTTTTAGTGATTGCCTCCGATATTCGACAATTGGAACATATTGAATATACGCCTGCTCCTGATATCATTCATGAGGGTGCTGGGCATGCTCCAATTATTGCCAATCCTGAATACGCGGAATATTTGCGTCGTTTTGGGGAAATTGGTTGTAAAGCAATTTCTAGTGCTAAAGATTATGAACTCTATGAGGCTGTGCGACATCTTTCTATAATCAAAGAAGCCACAGGAACACCGCAAGATGAAATTAATAAAGCGGAAAAGCATATTGAAGATCTACAAAATAACATGGGCGAGCCAAGTGAAATCGCCCTTATCAGAAACCTACATTGGTGGACCGTTGAATATGGATTGATAGGTACAGTTGATAATCCTAAAATATATGGAGCGGGACTCCTCTCTTCGATTGGTGAAAGTGCTTGGTGCATGACGGATGAAGTCAAAAAAATACCCTACTCGATTGAAGCAGCGCATACTTCTTTCGATATTACTAAACCGCAACCGCAACTTTTTGTAACTCCTGATTTTGCTTTTCTTAGTGAGGTCTTGGAAGAATTTGCAAATGAAATGGCAGTTCGAAAAGGAGGATTGAGTAGTATTCAAAAACTGATCAACTCTAAAGAATTAGGGACTATAGAATTAAGTACAGGACTTCAAGTTTCTGGAAATTTTGATGAAGTTATGGATTATGAAGGACGGCCTGTCTTTTTCCAAACTACTGGCCCAACAGCTTTGTCTTATCGTGAAAAAGAATTGGTGGGTCATAGTGCTGAAATTCATTATGATGGATTTGGTTCCCCTATGGGAAAATTGAAGGGAATCAATTTGGCCATTGAAGATATGAGTCCGAGGGATTTGAAAGCCTACAATATTTTCGAAGGACAAACCATCACTTTGGAATTCGAAGGAGGTATCAAAATATCCGGAGAAATCATTACCGGAACAAGAAATCTAAAAGGTGAAATCATTCTCATAACCTTCCGTAATTGCAAGGTGACCCATAAAAAGAAAACCCTCTTTAAATCGGATGAAAGATTATACAGTATAGCAGTAGGCGAACATATTGTTTCAGCTTACAATGGCCCTGCAGATTTAAATAGTTTTGATTTAATTAATCATGAGGTTTCATCAACTAAAGTAAATCCTGAAATGTCAGCCGAACGAAAAAAGTTGGAAAGTTATTACCGCCAAGTCCGCGATTTTCGAGAAGGGACGAATACCACCATTTCGCGTCACAAGGTTTTTGAACAAATAACAAAAGAATTTCCTGCCGATTGGCTCTTATCAATCGAATTGTATGAACTAGCTAAAAACAATGGAGATACTGATTTTGCCCAAGAAATTGCAAATCACTTAGAAACCGTAAAGTTGAGCAATCCTAAAGTCGGACAATTAATTGATGACGGATTGGAATTGGTCAACGCAAGTTTTGTTGTTTAGACTAATCTTTGAGCAATAATTGAGTTAAATTTTCATCTACTAGTTCATTGTTATAAACTAGTTTCCAGTTCATAGAATTAGTGAGCACATACATTTTTTGAAGCTCGCTGATTAGGCGATTTTTTGCGTTACTTTTTAAAGTTGAAGCTTCAATCTTTTTCATCAAGGAAGCATTTACATTTTTCTTGATTTTGTTGTAATCTGAAGCATCAAATTGATTTAGATAATCTGCAGTAACATCGTAATATTCAAAATCAGGATTAATCTTGATTTCGGGTTCAGGAATACTTTTTATACGAAGTGTTTTGTTTTCTTCATCTAATTCAAAATCAATTTTTTGCATATCATAGGCCACGGTAACCTCAGCATTCACAACCACCAAAGCCTTTTTATCTGCAGTAATTAGAGGTCCGAATAGCTCTTGTGAATCTTTGTAATTGTAGACTTCGGCGAAGTGGCCTTCAGTAACAATAAGCTTCGAAACATTGAAAATTTCCTGCTGAATGAGCATCGAATTCTCTTGAAGAATAGTATATTCCACTTGGTCATTTGAACACGCTCGAAAAATTAGGATTCCGCTCAAGACGATGATTATTGCTATTAAGATTTTTTTCATTTATCACAGGTTTATTTTGCGTCTATTGTCAGTCTGAGCGCAGTCGAAGACCATTACTGTTATTTAACCTCTTCAGTTCCTAGCCCTTCGACTGCGCTCAGGATGACATTCAAGGTCGCCTAAAACTCCATAAACGAATGCTCCTTTTGAAGATACGTAATTTTCTTTTCTAGGGATTTTAAAAATGCTTGATGTTGTTCCGATTCTGGGTTGAACGGTCGGTGTTGTAAGCCCTTTTGTATAGTATCTACTTTTTGCATAGTAGGATGTGCTTCAGGTGAAATCCAGACTTCAACAAATTTTTCCCAGATATAGTCAATAGCCTGCTCGTTGGGATGTATCATATCAGCTTCGTAGAAACGGTAATCACGGAGTTCATCCATCATAAGTTCATAGCTTTCAAAGTACGAAGTTCGAGGTACGAAATGCGAAGTTTCCATGATTTGATGTATTGCCGATATCAGGTGTGATTTACTTCTCTGATTTTCAACAAATCCATCTTTGAGATGTCGCACTGGAGAAACTGTAAAAATAAACTTCACATCTTTATTCACCGATTGAATGCTTTGGATGGTATTCTCTATACTTTTCTGAACCGCTGCAACTGAAAGTAATTCCTTAGTAAATTCCTTTTGCGGTACTTTATGGCAGTTGGCAACAACTGAGTTTGTCTTTTTATTGCAATAAACCCAAGCTGTCCCTAAAGTTATTAGTACGTGTGTTGATTTGGTTATTTGTTCATACGTGTTCTCTAAACCTATATTTAATTCATGAAGTAGTATTTCCTTGGATGGATTACTTAAATCAGAATGTGCATCAAAACAATGCCAACGTTCGTTTAGAAAGAAAATATCTTCTTCTGTATAGCTTTCCTTTTTAACTGCTTTTGAAATCAATTTTTCAATTGCCACAGGATGAAATAAAATCCCAAAAGGATTATGAAGACTTTGAAATTTAAAGTATGCTAATTTATTACCAATATTTTTGGCAAAACAAGAGCCCAAAATCAGCAATTGACTTTGATAATCAATTTGATTTTGGGCTTTCGTGAAATTGATTTCCGAACGGAATTTCATTTTTCGACCATACTATTTGGCTAATTTCTTTTTTGATTTAGCAATTATCTTACTAAGATACTCCAAATTTTTAGCTTTCAAATTGTAGGACAGCAGACCAGGAAAATAGTCCCTATAAATGACTTCCCCAGTTCTCGAATTTACAACTTGAAGAAATCGCTCAGCATTTATACGAATGTATCGCATGTAGTAAAATTCGGTATTTGATGCAATAGCTTTATCCAAATCTTCCTTGTTAATGAATTCATAATCAAAACCATATCCTTTAAAAAGTTTCTCAACTTCTTCTTCATCCCTATCTGAAATATTGGCATTCCACGCATTGGTTTTTTGAGTGATATACTCAGGTACATATATTTTTTGGCTTGATAAGCTAGCTATTTTTTCAGCATCAAAATCCTTTTTGTACATCCAATATGTTTCTTCTTTGTCAAGTAATGCATTCGTTTTTTGAAGGTAGTTCTTAAGCATACCAGAAGTATAATTGAAAAACACATCTTCTGTATAAATACTATTCATGATTTCCTCATTCTTTTTTGTAAAGGCTGTTACTACAAAATCAGTATCAGGAAACAAATAGAACTTTGCGATTGATTTCTTGTTCTCTTTGAATATTTTTTCTGCTTTCTTTTCTAGTTTTTTTTCTGAAAGGCTTGGTGATAATTTACCAAGTTTTTTGGTTATTTCTTCCGCATCGTACATCCTAATGTCAAAATACGTATGTAGTGACTTTGGTGTTTCAATACCGAATTGCTTTTCAACTACCTTAAATCCTGTTAAGGTTGCAAAAGAATAATTTCCCTTGTACATATTAATCAAGGAAAAATCATCCCTAGAGATTAATTCATAAGGTGTTACCGTCCAAGTATCTTTAAGTATTTGATCATATTCAGAAGCGTTGATTACATCTGAAAGCACAAAAATTGTAGTAGTTGATTTAAATCTTTCTAAGGTCTCCTTTTTTAAGTCGGCAGGTTTACCTCGGTGCCTTGCTCCGACAGAAATCTGAGAATGCCCCGTAAAACTTACTAGAGCGAATAATAAAATAAGATAATTTTTCATGGTTAAATGTTTAAATTGGTTTGTATAAAACCTCATTTAACCACGATTATTGTTGTACAGAACACTTTTTAAGGTCTGAATATATTAGATGATGTACTCCTTCGCTTTATCTAAAGCTTCAGTAATTCCAGAAGGGTTTTTACCGCCAGCAGTAGCAAAAAACGGTTGACCACCACCGCCGCCTTGAATGTATTTTCCAAGTTCACGAACGATGGTTCCGGCATTTAAATCTTTCGAAGCAACCAGTTCTTTGGAGATATAACAAGAAAGCAAAGCTTTTCCATTTTGCTCTGTTCCGAAGAGTAAAAAGAGATTGTCTTTGTTTTGACCCATTTCGAATGAAAGGTCCTTGATTCCTGCAGCATCTAGGTCCACTTTTTTAGCTAAGAATTGAATTCCGTTGATTTCTTCCAACTCGTTTGTCAATTCTCCTTTTAAGTTCTTTGCTTTATCTCTTAAGAGTTGCTCGACCTCTTTTTTCAATTTTGCATTTTCATCCTGCAAAGCAGAAACTGCTTTCAGAGGATCTTGTGCGTTATTCAAAATATCTTTGATTTCGAAAAGCACTCTGTTATTTTCAAAATAGAAGTCCTTAACCGCATCTGAAGTTATTGCTTCAATTCTTCGTATTCCAGCTGCAACAGCGCCCTCTGATTTTATTTTAAAGTGCCAAATGTCAGCCGTGTTCTTTACATGTGTTCCTCCGCACAATTCAATGGATTGCCCAAACCGAACCGTTCTCACAGCGTCACCATATTTCTCTCCGAACAATGCCATGGCTCCTTCTTTTAGAGCCTGCTCCATGGGAACATTTCTATTCTCTTCAAAGGGAAGTTGCCCTTCAATTCTAGCATTCACGAAATTTTCAACTTCGCGAAGTTCATCAACAGTTAACTTCGAAAAGTGAGAAAAATCGAAACGCAAATATTTGGAGTGCACTGCCGAACCTTTTTGTTCTACATGTGTTCCTAAAATCTCACGTAGTGCTTGGTGTAACAAATGCGTTGCGGTATGGTTTGCTTCTGTTCTTTGACGCTGCTTTTTATCAACAACGGCCTTGAAAGTTTCTTCTGTTTTCTTGGGAAGGTTTTTAGCAAAATGAACAATCTCATTATTCTCCTTTTTCGTGTCCACGATGTACACAACATCTCCGTTAGGCGCTTCCAAATATCCTTTATCACCTACTTGACCGCCACCTTCTGCATAGAACGGAGTTAAATTAAACACCATTTGAAATTGATCCCCATCTTTCTTAGAAGTTATCTTTCGATATTTTACCAAATTTACGTTGGCTTCTAAAAGATCATATCCTACAAACTCTTGCTCGATATCATCAGACAAAATCGTCCAGTCTTCTTTTGAAGTTGCAGATGCTGATTTCGAACGATTTTTCTGTTCTTGCATGGCAATTTCAAAACCTTTCTCATCTAAAGCGTACCCTTTTTCATCAAGAATCAGAGCAGTTAAGTCAATCGGAAATCCATACGTATCATATAATTCGAAAGCTTTTTTACCATCAATTTCTTTTCCCTTTGAACCTAAAATAATAGAATCAAGCAAAACTAAACCTTGCTCTAATGTTTTTAAGAAAGAGTGCTCCTCCTCTTTGATAACATTTTCAATAAGCTGTCGCTGCGCTTTCAACTCGGGAAAAGCATTCCCCATAGATTCTGACAATACATTTACCAAACGATACATGAAAGGCTGTTTCGTGTCTAAAAATGTGAATCCGTAACGAATGGCTCTTCTTAAAATTCTACGAATTACATAGCCAGCTCCGGTATTACTTGGCAACTGTCCATCAGCAATCGAAAAGGAAACGGCACGAATATGATCGGCAATTACACGAATCGCGATATCGGTTTCTTCTTCTTTACCATATTTAGAATTAGTAATGGTTTCAATCTCACGAATTATGGGCGTAAAAACGTCCGTATCATAATTCGACTCTACACCCTGTAAAGCCATACATAAGCGCTCAAAACCCATTCCCGTATCAACGTGCTTAGCAGGTAGTGATTCTAGTTTTCCATCAGCCTTTCGATTGTACTGCATGAAAACAAGATTCCATATCTCAACAACCAAAGGGTGATCTTCATTCACTAAAGAAGCTCCAGAAACTTTTGCTTTTTCTTCTGCAGATCTGATATCTACATGAATCTCAGAACAGGGACCACAAGGACCTTGGTCACCCATTTCCCAGAAATTATCCTTCTTATTACCCATGATAATTCGATCTTCGGGCACAATCGCCTTCCAAAGATCAAAAGCCTCAGTATCCATTTCTAGCTTATCGGCATCATCACTTCCTTCAAAAACAGAAACGTACAAACTGTCTTTATCTATTTTGCAAACTTCAGTAAGAAATTCCCAAGCCCATTGAATTGCCTCCTTTTTAAAGTAATCGCCAAAACTCCAATTCCCCAACATCTCAAACATCGTATGGTGATAAGTGTCCTTTCCAACTTCTTCTAAATCATTATGCTTTCCACTCACTCGTAGACATTTTTGAGAATCTGCAACTCTTGGGTGTTGAATAGCCGTATTTCCTAGAAAGAACTCTTTAAAAGGAACCATCCCTGCATTTGTGAACATCAGTGTTGGATCGTCTTTGATGACCATGGGTGCAGAAGGGACTATTTTGTGGCTTTTTTCTTTAAAAAAGTCTAGAAACTGATTCCTAATTTCTTTGGAAGTCATATAAAATGGTAAGTTTTACAAATTTTAACGGTTTCTACAAAACAATTTTTATATTTGTTTGTTCTGTAAAAACGACACAAAAATAGGTAAAATACATTCATGTCTAAAGTAAAGTACTATTACGATCCTGATACGCTCTCCTACCGAAAGATAGAGCCGAAGAAATCAAGACGCTACCGTAATATTGGACTTTTCTTTTTAGGATCTGCCCTATTCGGCTTATTCTCGTTAATACTTCTTTTAAACACCAACATAGTGAATACTCCTCGAGAGCTTTCTTTGGCAAGAGAAGCTAAGAACTATGAACTACAGTTTGAACTTTTGAATAAGAAGATGGGACAGATTGAACAAGTTCTTGCCAATATTGAAGACCGTGATAATAATATTTACCGATTGTACTTTGAAGCTAATCCGATTCCGGAAGAGCAACGGCGAGCAGGTTTTGGAGGAATTAATCGTTATAAATCTCTAGAGGGTTTCAATAATTCTGAGATGGTGATTGCTACGACAAAGCGTTTAGACATTATCAAAAAGCAAATGGCAATACAATCTAAATCGTTAGAAGAAATTGCCCTTTTAGCCAAGGAGAAAGAAAAACTACTAGCCGCAATACCAGCAATTCAACCAGTCAACAATGAAGAATTGACTAGAATGGCTTCAGGATTCGGATGGCGTTCAGACCCTTTTACAAAAGCGCGAAAAATGCATAGGGGTATGGATTTTACCGCACCCAAAGGAACACCAATTTACGCTTCTGGTGATGGTAAAGTTACCCGGGCGGATAATAATTCTTCTGGATATGGAAAACATATTCGTATTGATCATGGCTATGGCTATCTTAGTCTATATGCACATTTGAGCAAATACAACGTAAAACGTGGACAAAAAGTAAAACGTGGCGATCTTATTGGTTTCGTCGGAAGCACCGGTCGTTCTGAAGCACCACATTTGCACTACGAAGTTTTTAAAGATAAAGAACGTATCAACCCTATCAATTTCTACTATGGTAGTTTATCTGCTAAGGAATTCGAAAACATGTTGAAATACGCCACCCAAGAAAATCAATCTCTTGATTAATGCATATAGAGCTTCCTGAAAAACGATATTATGGCATTGGCGAAGTCGCCAAAGCATTCGATGTAAATACATCGCTTATTCGTTTTTGGGAAAAAGAGTTCGACGCTCTAAAACCAAAAAAAAATGCTAAGGGAAATCGAAAGTTTACTCCTGAAGACATTAAAAATCTGCAACTGATTTATCATCTCGTAAAGGAACGTGGATTTACTTTGGAAGGCGCTAAAATTCATTTAAAAGAAAGCAAGCAAAAGACACTTGATAACTTTGAAATCATTGCTAAACTTGAGCGCATTAAAACAGAACTCAAGAAAATCAAAGAACAGCTGTAAACTTATAAGCTGTAACATTTCCACATTAATTGACACTAACCTTAAAACACTAGAAAATGAAAAAAGGATTAATCGTATTAATAGTTCTTGCCATTTTAGCTTTTCTTTTAGGAAGCTGGTATGTAAACACAAACAATGAACTTGTTGAAATGAAAGGACAAGCCACTTATCAATGGGCGAATGTTGAAAGTTCATACCAAAGAAGAAATGATTTAATTGGCAATCTTGTTAAAACTGTTCAAGGGGCTGCTGATTTTGAAAGAGGTACGCTTAAAGATGTTATTGAGGCAAGGGCAAAAGCAACGGCAACTAATATAGACGCGAATAATTTAACTCCAGAAAAGCTACAAGCTTTTCAGCAAGCACAAAGTGGTCTGAGTGGTGCTTTAGGAAAATTAATGGTTGTTGTTGAGCGTTATCCTGAATTAAAGGCGAATCAAAACTTTTTAGAACTTCAAGCGCAACTAGAAGGTACTGAGAATAGAATTAACGTTGAGCGAAATAAGTTTAATGTTGAAGCCGGGGAATACAATATAAAAATTGAAAAAATACCAACAAATATTATTGCTGCAATTGCCAATTTTGATCCTCTGGCTCTTTTTAGCTCGAATCCTGGAGCTGAAAACGCGCCTGATGTCGATTTTGATTTTGAATAGTCAGTCTGCATGTCTCGCGTAGAAAAGCTTTTATCAAATGATGAAGAACAAGAAATTGTTCAAGCTATTCTTGAGGCCGAAAAAAACACTTCAGGGGAAATTCGAGTTCACATTGAATCGCATACGCGACTAAATCATTTTGATCGCGCCAAAGAGGTATTCCATTTACTTAAGATGGATAATACTAAAGATGAAAATGGTGTGCTGATTTATGTTGCTGTCAACGATCGAAAATTTGTCATTTATGGGGATAAAGGCATCGATAAAGTAGTTCCAGACAATTTTTGGGATGCTACACGTGATGCCATTCAAGTCCAATTTAAAAACGGAAACTTTAAACAGGGAATCATTGACGGTGTACTAAGTACCGGAAAACAATTGGAAAGTCATTTTCCATGGAATCACGGTGACCTAAACGAATTGAGCGATGAAGTTTCTAAAGGATAGTCTTGTCGTTTTTCTTTTATTCTGTTGTGGATTTGTATTCGCCCAGTTTCAGATTCCCGAAAAACCCGAACTACAAACTAGTATATATGACTACATTGACCTCCTACCAGCTAGTCAAGAAAAGGCTCTAGAGCAGAAGCTAATACGTTACTCCGATAGCACTTCTACACAAATTGTAGTTGCTATTATCAGTTCCACAGAAGGAGAAAATATTAATTATCTCGGTGCTCAATGGGGGCAAAAATGGGGAATTGGCCAAGCAGATAAGGATAATGGCATTTTAATTCTACTAGCACGAGACGATCGCAGAATCGCTATTAATACAGGTTATGGTGTTGAAGGCTCTTTAACTGATGCCATGTCTAAAAGGATTATAGAAAATATAATCGTTCCGCAGTTCAAACAAAATGACTACTATGGTGGTCTCGATAA
The DNA here is from genome assembly GCF_047345145.1 of Maribacter taeanensis. NCBI lineage: Bacteria > Pseudomonadati > Bacteroidota > Flavobacteriia > Flavobacteriales > Flavobacteriaceae > Maribacter > Maribacter taeanensis. Next base: position 286,057 of record NZ_JBLFER010000005.1, on the reverse strand, counting down.
AGGTGCCGATGTTATTTTTCAAGTATTAAGCGGTGAATTCAAAGAAGAACGGACTTTCGAAAACGGAGAAGGATTTCCATTAGATAGCTTTTTACCTTTTATCATCTTTTTCGTCATTCTAATTATCTTATCAAGTCGCAATCGAAGAGGTGGCGGACGCAATGGAGGAAAACGCTCAACTGGTCTAGACCTTTGGGACATCATCATTCTCAGCAATATGGGCCGCAGTGGTGGTTCTGGTGGAGGATTTGGTAGTGGTGGTGGTTTCGGTGGAGGCTCCGGAGGTTTTGGCGGTGGATTCGGTGGCGGTGGCTTTGGAGGCGGCGGTGCTTCTGGGGGGTGGTAAATGTATTTTACTGTTTGAGAAAGCAACTTTCTCATTTTATTTCATCTTACTAAAAAAGCTTAAATGATTTTCAGACGATTTTCATTAAAATTCTTCGCAATATCTCTCTTATTTATATTTAGTTGCCAGAATAAGAATGAAAGCCCCTGTAACATAGACCCAGCCTTAGTTGATTGTATTGGTTTTCCTATGTTGGGTTTTGTAATTACTCGGAATGGAGAGAATATTTTCAATGAAAACATGACTACAATTGAGAATATAAGCGTTCAGGGTACTGATTTAGAAAATAGAGAATTATCCCTTCAATCTGGTTTTATTCCTAACGAAGGGCCCGTACTTTTTTTTGTTGATCTAGATTGGGATTTAGGAGGTAATTATACATACTTAATCACTGTAGAGGAATCTGATTCATTTTCACTAAGTGCGTCGTTCATCATATCAGAAGGGCCTTGTTGCGGTAGCATTCCGATATTAGAAAATATCCAAATAAATGGTACTGAAGCCTTCGTAAATACAGAAACAGGGTTTTATAATGTTACTATTAATTAGCGTAACTATTTCTTCCGCATAAAAATTGATATCGGAACTCCCGTAAAATCAAACTCTTCTCGAAGCTTATTCTCTAAATAACGCCTGTAAGGTTCACGAACGTATTGCGGCAGGTTACAGTAGAACGCAAATTGTGGATAGTGAGAGGGTATCTGCATACAGAATTTGATTTTCACAAACTTGCCTTTATATGCTGGTGGCGGATAGTGCTCAATGACAGGAAGCATCGTGTCATTGAACTTGCTTGTTGGTATTCTTCTACTTCTATTTTCATAAACTTGTACAGCAGTTTCTATAGCTTTAAAAATACGCTGCTTGGTCAATACAGAAATAAACAGAATAGGCACATCAACGAAAGGCTCAATAGCTTCTTTAATTTTTTTCTCGAAATGCTTCATGGTATTGGTTTCTTTATTCTCAACCAAATCCCATTTGTTAACAAGAATAACGATGCCCTTATTATTACGCTGGGCCAACCAAAAAATGTTTGCTACCTGTCCGTCAAAGCCTCTCGTAGCGTCTACTAGAAGTAGACACACATCGGCATGTTCTATCGCACGCACTGATCGCATTACCGAGTAAAATTCCAAGTCTTCCTTGACTTTTGCTTTTCTTCGAATTCCAGCTGTATCAACTAAATTAAATTCAAATCCGAAGCGATTGTATTTGGTATCGATACTATCACGGGTAGTACCAGCAATATCTGTTACGATGTATCTATCTTCTCCTATAAGCGCATTAATAAAAGATGATTTTCCTGCATTAGGTCTTCCGACAACCGCAAATCTTGGAAGTTCACTTTCATCTTTTTCAGTTTCAGGAAGCACCTCAACCAATGCATCTAACAAATCACCTGTACCGCTTCCATTGATACTTGAAAGTGTAAAATACTCCCCCAATCCTAAAGAATAGAATTCAACCGCATCTTCAGCTCGTTTGGCATTATCTACTTTATTTACAGCTAAGAAAACGGGTTTATTAATTCGACGTAATAACAAGGCAACATCTTCATCCATTCCTGTTACTCCATCTTCAACATTGACCATAAAAACAATAGCATCGGCTTCTTCAATCGCTAATTCTACTTGCTTATCAATTTCTTGTTCAAAGATATCATCACTACCTAAAACATATCCGCCAGTATCAATCACTGAAAACTCCTTTCCGTTCCAGTCGCTTTTTCCATAGTGACGATCACGCGTAACACCACTAACAGCATCAACGATAGCTTCTCGTCGTTCTATTAATCTATTGAAAAAAGTGGATTTCCCTACATTTGGCCTTCCCACGATGGCTACTATAGCGCTCATACCTTTTATTTTTTTGGAGGTGCAAAAGTACTGCTAAATTATTGAAGAACTAGGTTTTACGAAAGGGAAGAACTAAAAAAGGGGCTGTATCAAACCTAATTGTTATATCCAAAGCGTTTCAATTGTCTTGCATCGCTCCGCCAATTTTTATTCACTTTTACATAAAGCTCCAAATGGACTTGTTTTCCGAAGAATTTTTCTAGGTCTTTTCGTGACTCCACTCCTACTCGCTTTAAAGCACTTCCTTTATGGCCAATGATAATTCCCTTTTGAGAATCACGCTCTACCATTATTACAGAACGCATTCTTATAATGTCTTCATCCTCAAAAAACTCCTCCGTATCTATTTCTACAGAATACGGAATTTCTTTTTTATAATGGATTAGAATTTTCTCGCGAATCGTTTCATTTACAAAAAACCGCTCAGGCTTATCTGTCAATTGGTCTTTTGGATAATAAGGAGGTGCTTCAGGAAGCAATTCAATAATACGTTCAAAAACCCCTTTTACATTAAAATTAGACAATGCAGAAATTGGATGCAACTCCACTGTAGGAAGCATTTCTTGCCAGTATTGTGCCTGTTCTTCCAATAATTCTTGAGTTGCCGTATCCACTTTGTTCAACAAGAGCAAAACAGGAATTTTACTATTCTTTATTTTCTCAAAGAAAGCTTCATCTTTTAAAGCCTTCTCCCCTATTTCAACCATGTATAACAACACATCAGCATCTTCAAAGGCGGATTTTACGAAATTCATCATAGAAGACTGCAATTCGTAAGCTGGCTTTATGATTCCCGGGGTGTCAGATAATATTACTTGAAAATCATCCCCATTTACAATACCTAAAATACGGTGCCTTGTAGTTTGAGCCTTGGATGTAATAATCGACAATTTCTCTCCCACAAAAGCATTCATCAAAGTAGATTTACCCACATTGGGGTTTCCGATGATATTTACGAATCCTGCTCTATGCTCTGCCATCTTTCAATTGTTTAAAATACTCCCTCGCTTTCTCATTTACCTTAGGAGCCAACAAAAGTACGGCAATCATATTCGGAATTACCATTAAAGCGTATGATAAATCAATCAGATTCTTAACCAAATCAAGCGATGCTACAGCCGCAAAAATGATCATTGCCACAAAATAGACATTATAGAGTTTTCCAATTTTTGCATTCGTCAGAAAGGACAAACTTTTTACTCCGTAGTACGAATACGTAAAGAGTGTAGACAAGGCAAAAGCCGTTACAATAATCATTAACAAGTCATCACCATAGCCGAACAGTGTCGTTTCAAACGCTGATAAGGTCATTACTATTCCGCTTGAATCTTCCAAATAAGCACCACTCAAAATAATTACAATAGCCGTAAACGTACATACCAAAATCGTATCTATAAATGGCCCTAAACTCGCCACCAAACCTTCCTTAATCGGGTTGTCAGTTTTTGATTGCCCATGGTACATAGGAGCACTACCTAAACCTGCTTCATTGGAAAACATAGCTCTACGAACTCCTATAATCACTAACCCCCAAAAACCTCCTGTAACTATGGTGTTAAAGTTAAATGCTTCGCTAAAAATCAGTTTTATAGAGGGAAGTATCTGTTCTGAATTCATAGCCATGACTGCAATTACTGCAAATAAATAGACAGCGACCATAAAGGGTACTATTGCAGAAGCGACTTTAGCGATGTTTTTTAATCCCCCAAAAATCACGAGGGAAGTAATTACTGCAAGTACTATACCTATAGTTAATTTCCAATTCATATCACTCATCTCAAACAAATTAGTTGATGGCTCAACAACACTCATAAAAGTTTCTGTGAATTGATTTGCTGTGAATACCCCAAGAAATCCGAAGAGTCCGCAAACGGCAAAGAAAATTGCTAGAGGTTTAGCCTTTTCACCTAAACCCTTCGTTATATAATACATTGGGCCTCCTTGCAAATTGCCCTCAGAGTCAGTACCACGAAACATTACAGATAGACTGCAGGAATAAAATTTGATACACATACCAATTAATGCCGTAACCCATATCCAAAAAATGACTCCCGGCCCGCCATCATGAATAGCAATTGCGACTCCCGAAATATTCCCTAAACCGACTGTTGCCGCTACAGCAGCAGAAAGGGCTTGAAAGGAACTTACATCTCCTTTTGCGTTCTTATCGTCATACTTTCCTGCGGTAATTGCAATAGCATGACCAAAGAAACGATAGGGTAGAAATTTCGAATAAAATACTAGAAAAAGTCCTCCAAGAATAAGTAAAATGAACATGGGCCATTCGGTATAAGGCAAGGCTCCGGAAATAAAATCGTTGATTGCATCCATAGAAAAGGTTAAAGTCCGAAGGTATGGATTTTAACTATTTGTTCGGTTTTGACAAAGAAAAATATTCCTGCAACAAGTCTTGATTAAACAAAGAAACCGTTGTATATTTGTCGCCCGTTACAAATAGTAGCGCACCTTTATCTCGTCAGCCTAATGACCTGAAGTTGCAAAACCAGTGAGATAAAAACCCATATCGCGGGGTAGAGCAGTAGGTAGCTCGTCGGGCTCATAACCCGAAGGTCGCTGGTTCGAGTCCAGTCCCCGCTACTAATAAAGCTTCAAGGAAACTTGGAGCTTTTTTTGTTTTCGGATTAAAAGAAAGCTGGTTCCCTCGAAGTCTCGGGGCAGTCCCCGCTACTAACAAAGCTTCAAGGAAACTTGGAGCTTTTTTATTTACCTAATTATTCGAGGAGTTCGGTAATTGGCTTAGTTTTACAGCTATGGATATAAACCCAACCGAAATTTTAGGTTACCTCGCTAGTCTATTTGTTTTACTATCATTTTTTTACAAGGATATTCGCAAATTAAGAATCATCAACTCTGTAGGATGTGCCTTTTTTGTTGCCTATGGAATTATGCTTCCCAGCATTCCGGTGATTATTACGAACGTAGCCATTCTGTTGGTAAACGGATATTATCTATTTTGGAAGAAATCTAAAAAAGAGGGTTGAAAAAATTGAACTGCAAATTTTAGCTTCTTAGTCTCTTATATAGCGATTCAATAGTCATTTTTTGAATAATATCATTTGCATTTGAATCTAGTAAACTGTCATCATTCACCTTTAATATCATTCTATCTTTTCGTCGTTCCAATTGAAAGGAGGATGCTTCTACACTGCGTTCTTCTAGTTTAAGGTCAAATCTTTTTTTCAAAATGATTTCGGTATCGGACTTCGAAAGTTCAAAACCTAAAAAATCCAAAAAGCGCTTCACCCCGTTCAGAAATTTTACTCCGATTAATATCATCACCCCATAAACAATGAGTGTGATCACGCTATTAATTGAAAAATCAGCTTCGTTTTCAGGGGCCAATACTGTTATCGACAAAAGTTTAACAAATCCATACATTGAAAGCAAAAGACCTAAAACAATTGCTGCCATATCAGTTAAGATAGCATTCGTCGTTCTTTTTACTTTAAATGAGTTTCCAACATCTTCTACTTTAAAGCCTAAATCTTTTAAGAAATGAAAGTTTTTGATATTGGAAGATGTCTTCGCAATCGTACTATCTAAAACAGCGACTTCTTTACTAAGGCCTCTGGCGTTCAGCTCCTCTTGTAAATACAATTGAGATTGAAAGGTCAGCGATTTGTGCCCATCCACCAATTCCAATAGTTCTTTTATTTCTTTGTCTTTATACATTTCTGTTCTATATAATCTTCAGCTGAAATAATTTTAAATCAAAATTCTATATTCAGCAGTTGCCCCGTTAATTGCAATAACTGTAACTCCGCCAATTTAGCATCGTATTTCGCTAAATTTTTGTTGGTTTGGGCGTTCAACAAATTGATCTGTGCTTGACGGAATTCAATCGAAGTAATCCTACCCAATTGAAACTGCTCTTTTGAACGTTCAAAATTATTTTGATTTGTCAATACATTCTGTTCTTGGATATTGAAAATGTTCAAGCGATTTTCATAAATCGCTAAGGCATTTTGTATGTCTCGATTAACTTCCAACTCTACCTGTTGTTTCAAAAGCTCTTGATTTTCGTAGGCAATTTTTGCGTTTTTAACTCTTACCGTGGTACCGCCACCATCGAATAAATTCCATGATAAGCTTGCGCCTAGTCCAAAATTCCATGTGGTGTTATTTGTACCTGGAAAGAATGCAGATGCAGCACTTTGGTTTAAATTCCATCCGTAGGCACCATTAAGGCCAATTGTGGGGAGGTATCCTGCTTTATTTACTTTGATGTCATATGCATTTATGGCTAAATTCTTTTCTGTCTGTAACAGGGCTACATTATTCAAATTGGATTGAGAAACAAATTCATCCAATTTTAACCGAGGAATGAAACTCACCAGCGTATCAACCTGAAATTTCTCATTTAAGTTTTGATTTAAAACAACGTTCAAATCGCGTTTTGTATTTGCAAGTTGTTGTCGTGTATTCAATAAGTTAATACTATCGTTTGTGACATCGACCTGTGCATTCAAAATATCAAGCTTTGTACTCTGACCATATTCAAAGGCGTACTCGGCCCTTTTGATTCGACGGGTTGATATTTCTAGTGCTTGCCCTAAGACATTTTCATTCTCCGAAAGGCGAGCTACTTCAAAGTATACACTAAACAATTGAAGCATTGTATTTTCAATAGTTTCACGAGCCTGCAATTCACTGAGCTGATATTGTTCCTTTAACCGCTTGTAATTATAGAAGCGACCCATCCCATCAAAAAGCGTATAATTTGCGTTCAAGGTTGAATTGTACCTTTGGGCCTCTGCCTTATAAATCTCTACATCTGGCCTTGGAGTGCCATCATCACTAAAAACGCCTGGAAATTCGATAACCGAATCATCACGATTGTAATTGGCGGTTGTTGAATTTGTCAAAGTAGGAAGATATCCAGAGTTTAAGATACTCTTATTATTTCCGGCAATCTCGACTTGATTCTTGGCTACCTTTATTCCAAAATTATTTTCTAATGCTAGATTAACAGCATCTTCCTTTGAAAGCACTTTTTCTTGAGAAAAAACGGTGGTCATAGCGACTAAAAAGATAATCGCACTTAAGTATGTTCTTTTCATCATGATATACCTTCTAATTCTTGTAGATTTTTTGTTCAACTGTTGTGGTTTCTTGAATTTCTTTGCTGGTTTCTCCTATAGATTGAACCATCTCTTGCTCTAAGTGTATTCCTTCTTTTTGCTCTATGATAGCGCGTTCCACTTCTTCTTTGGAAACGTTCGTTCCGGTAGTGAGTAAGCCTGTTTTCGCTTTTAATTTGTTGCTAAAAGATAAAAACAAGGGTAACATTATCAATGTCAAAACCGTGGCAAACCCGATACCATAAGCAATTGAAATAGCCATTGGTATTAGGAACTGCGCTTGTCGACTGGTTTCGAATATCAAAGGTGTCAAACCAGCGATGGTAGTAATCGATGTTAGAAAGATAGCCCTGAATCTTGAACGACCCGCTTGATAGATGGCATCATCGAATGTCATTCCCTCTCGTAAATTCGTATTGAACTTGCCGATAAGCACTAGACCATCATTGACCATAATTCCTATTAATGCGATAATACCTAAAAGGGATAAAATGTTTAAAGGAAAGTCATGTATCCAGTGCCCCCAAATAACCGCCGTCATACTAAACGGAATTAATAAAATCAACATCAAGGGTTGACTAAAGCTTCTAAAAGTAAAGGCAATGGTCATATATATGAGTGCCAAAACCGATAGTCCTACAACTTTTAAAGATCCCGTAAGTTTTCCCAATTCCCTATTTTGGCCTTCATAGGAAGCTGTTACCGTAGGGTATTTAGATTGTATTTCGGGCATAATCACGTTTTCAATTTCCGTCATGACGTCGGTAGGGCTATCCTTCGGATTCTTCATATCCGCAGAGATTTGAATTTCCCTTCTACCCTCCAAACGATTGATAGCCACATCTCCTCTTTCTATCGTGTATTCCGCAATTTCTTTTAGAGGTATTCTTGACCCACTTGGGGTAACGATTCGCATTTCATCTAAATCGGTTATAGACGAGCGGTTTTCACGATCATAGCGAACCCAAACCCGAATTTCATCTTGACCCCTTTGAAAACGCTGCGCTTGAGAACCGAAGAATCCTGCCCTTACTTGTGTCATAATGGTTCTTAGGTCAAGCCCCAACAAATAGGCATTCTCTTTTAGTTTTAGACGGATTTCCTTAATACCTGCTGGATCGTTGTCCTCAACATCTTTTAATAGTGAATTGTTCAATAAGGCAGTCTTCAATTCCCCCTTTGCAGCTTTCAATTGGGCAATATCATTCCCTAAAAGGGATACGGATACTGGGGAGCCACCAAAGTTTCCACCAGAACCATAAACCAAGCTTTCAACGCCAATTACAGGGCCCACTAATTCCTCTAATCTGCTCGTTACTACATCAGCACGAATTTCATTGGGCCTTTCTTCACCAGGAAGCATGTTAATGGTGAGTGTTGCAGCAGAAGAACCAGGACCTAACCTTTTGATCACATTTTCAAAAAGGACTTTATCGGTTCCTTTCAAATATTTTTCTGTCAATTCTTGATTGACTATTTCCGCTTTCTCTTCAATCAGGCTGATGATAGAATCTGTGACTTTCTCATTCGTTCCATTGGGCATTGAAAGTGTAATCTGTGCACGATCACTTGCAATTCGTGGGAAAAAGGATGTCCGTATTATGCCACCACCAACGGAGCCTAATGACAAAAGCAAAGCCATCGCAAACACTCCGAATGCCAACAGCTTATACTTCAATGCAAATTTAAACACCGGGCTATAAAGGTTATCTCGCATCCAAGCCATGAAACTATCCCCCCATTTGTTGATAACCCTAAGCTTCGAAAAGGCCTTTGCAACGCCTTCTTTCTTAGAATCATCAACAGGTTGTAAAGCTTTTGAATGCGCTAAGTGAGCGGGTAATATAATTAGGGCCTCAACTAAGGAAACTATTAAAGTTAACATTACTACAACCGCTACTTCACCAAAGAAATCACCAATACGGCTATCTAAAAACAAGAAGATGGAGAATGCCAAAATGGTCGTAATAATTGCCGAGATAATCGGAGGCAAAACTTCCAATGTACCCTCCACAGCAGCTCTGTAAGGGGACTTTCCCTTTTCATAATGCTGGTATATATTTTCAGCTATAACAATTCCGTCATCGACCAAAATTCCAATAACGATAATCATTCCGAAAAGTGAAAGTACGTTTATGGTTACATCAAAATATCCGGCGAAAACAAACATTCCTAAAAAGGCTACAGGTAGTCCAAAAGCAACCCAAAATGCCAGTCTTGTATTCAAGAAAAGTGATAAAAAGATTAAAACCAGCATCATTCCCTGCCATGCGTTGGTTATCAAGAGTTCCGTTCTACCATTTAAGGTTTCCGAAAGGTCACTAACAACATTGACATGCACATTGTCATATTTCTGATTGAAATCCTCTAGATATACCTTTACTTTATCCGCAGCGCCAATCAAATCCTCTGTATTTGTACTGGTGATAGTTGTATTTACAGCGATATCCCCATTGAAATATGAGGCATTGGGCGTTTCTGAAAAACGATCACGAATGGTGGCTACATCTCTTAAGCGAACCGTCTGACCAGCAGCATTTGTTCGAATGATAATGTTCGAAAGTTCATCGCCATAATAGGAACGATTATTGGCTCGAATTAAATATTCTTCGGCACTTGTCTTGATGTTTCCACCAGTAACCAAAATATTCGCATTACCAACCGCCTGGGCAACTTCGGCAAAAGACATTTCGTATGCCAAAAGATTATTTTCGTTAACCGCTATTTCTATTTCCTCCTCGGGATATCCGCTAATTTCTATTTGAGATATTCCTTCAATTGCCCGAATGTCATTTTCAATTTGTCTGCCAATTTGTTTTAAGGTTACTAAAGGGATGTTCTCGCCACTTATAGCAAAACTTATAGTTTGACGAACTACTTCCAGTTTAGATACCACCAAGGGCTCCATACCCGTAGGGAATGTAGGTACGCGATCTACAGCGTTTTTCACTTCGAGAAGCATGAAATCGATATCCCTGCCCTTCTCAATTTCAACATTGATACTTCCACTATTCTCTCGGGATGTTGAAGTAACACGATCAACACCTTGTAATCCTTTTAAATTATCTTCAATTTTGAGTACGATGCCTTCCTCTACTTCCTGCGGAGAGGCACCAGGATAAACAATGCTGATTAGAATATTCTTAGAATCAGTAAGTGGGAAGAAAGATGATTTCAATGACGTTGCGCCAACAATACCAAAAATGGCAAAGGCGATAATGATTACATTAACGGCAACATGATATCGGATAAAATATTCTATTATCTTTCTCATTACCCCTCCGTATTAGTTTTCTTCTCTTCATATACCTTAACTGCCATTCCCGTGTAAGCTCCTAACAAAGGTTTTGACATAATCACGGTACCATTCGGCACATCTTTTAGGATTACCTTTTTATCAGAGAAATAAACCGGGTTTACATCTATTAAATCAAGAATGGTGTCTCGTACTACAAAAATCTGATTCCCTTCGAGCAACAAATTACGGTCGACTTCGATAGCATCAATTTCTTGTTTGGCATCTAAATTGGCCTCTAAGTACATACCTTCTCTTAATTCACTATTCCTTACTTCAATAAAAGCTTTGATGGTTTGGGAAGCTTGGTCTACTCTCCCGTTGATTCTTGAAACTTTTCCAGTATATTTTTTTGATTTGTCTAGAGTTGTCAGGGCTACATTTTCACCTACTTTAAGCAAATCACTAAAAGTTTTACTTACGGCTACTTCTAATTCATAAACATCCGTATTTATAAACTCTCCTAATTTTTGCCCAGAACGTACAAGAGTGCCCTCTGTTACCAATGTCTCCGTGAGAACGCCACTAAACGGTGCAACAATACGATACTTAGAAAGTCGTTGTTCCAAATTTTTGACATTGTAAAAACTCGTAAGGATTCCGCGACCACTAATAAAGAACTTCTCTTTTTCAGAACTCATATCTGGTAAGGGCGGAGTTACTTTTGCCATATCAAAACCATCAAGATAGGTCTGCCACTTCGGAAAGAATTCGGGGTAGTCCAATCTCAAATCTGGCATAATGGAAGTCAGCTGATTGTACAAATTACTCTTCGCAGATTGCACGCTTGCGGCATATTCAGCTGCGTCAATTCGAATTATTGTTTCTCCTTTTCTATACTTCTCTCCTGTTTTAAAAAGCTGGCTCCCTTTTCTAAAAACCCCTTGTACTTCTGAAAAGAGTTCAACTCGATTTTTTGCCGCCAGATTTCCGTTTGCCGGAACTACAATCGGCACCGTACCATTTTCAACAACTTCGGTGAAAACAGTTTTCACAACCTTCTGTGCCCTAGGCTTGAAACTCTTCTTGCTATCAACTATCATTTTGGCACCAAAAATCCCTCCTACTATTAGTAGAAGACCTAGAATTGATAATATTATTTTTCTCATAATGTTGGTTATAATGATGCTGCTTTTGCAGTAAAACTAAATTGCACTTTCTTTAAAATTCCTATAATTTGTTGCTTTTCTTCTTCTGAAACGTCCTTCTCCATAACATCCATAATCGACTTAATTACAGGCCGAGTTTTCTTAAACATTTCTCGACCTTCTTTTGTTAAAAAAACCTCATTACTTCTCTTATCCTCAGCGCTTTGCTTTCTAATGACATATTTTTTTGATTCCATCTTTGCTAATAACCTTGCAAGGGAAGATTTATCGCGATAGGTTAAAAAAGCAAGTTCATTTTGGTTGAGTCCGTCTTTTTCATGCAGCTTCTTTAGAACTATCATTTGCTCCTTGGTCAAATCGAGACCAGCATTTTGAAAAGCTTCTTGTAGATAGTAGTCCACAATCTTAACCGTCTTTCCTAGCCATGGACCAATAGACTTTTCAAAATCCACTAAATTAAACTCATTTTTCACCTGGCGAAGCTAGATAAAAAACAAATAGTTGCACATGCAACTATTGTTAAATAATTCTTAATTTTTGTTTAATTAAATATACTTTTTATTCAACACAAAGTCTTTGTATTTATGCTAGTAGTAGTGAATTGAATGTAAAAAGCCCCCCGAACTGGGAGGCTTTTTACCTATACTAATGAATTTACTTAATACTATAAATTCAATTTAAAATGTTTTTACAAAACTCCGAAGACTGCCAGTCCGGTACCAAACGCCACCACTACAAGTGTAGCTTTTAAGGCGAATACCGTAACCGAAAGAACTGCATCTAAAACTCCTGTTTCAAAATAGAAATCGTTCATGATTATAGCTTTTAATGTTATGAGAACTAATTTATATATTGTAATCTAAATACTACAATAAATGTTGTGAAATTCGATGAAATCGTGGTTTTGGTCAAGTATTCGTGCAGTTGGTCGATAAAATTCAATTAACCAGAAAAACAAAGAAGGAGCCGAGCTCGTTTCATGAACTCTTAGAATCACAATCCTCTTTTAAAAATAATCTAACAAAGCTACCACCCCATTATAGGAAATCACACAAGAAAAGAAGAGTGCAGCGAACAAACCGAAATTCAGCCAAATACCTGCTTTGTATTTGTTCATTAGTTTTTTATTATTGACTAAAAGGATAATTCCTAAAATAACTAAAGGCAATACAAATACGTTGAACACTTGTGATACAATTTGCATCTCAATTGGATTGGCACCAAATACGGGAACAATCAAGGCAAACAAACAAGCAATAGCCGTTATAGTTTTAAACTGTTTAGAACTAGTATCTAACTTCCCCGATTGATAATCCGCTAAGAGAATCGGCGCAATCAATAAACATGGAAAAATAGAAGATAATCCAGCACTCAATGTTCCAAAAAAGAATAAGGTCAATGCAAACTTTCCAGCCACTGGTTCGAGTGTATTGACCATATCCAAAACTTTAGTGACAGGTTGGCCCTGATGAAATAATGCTCCACAAGCAACTGCCATAATTGATGCGCTAATCAGAAAAACCAAAGATGCGGCTATGATTGAATCCTTTTTTTGTTGGCCAAGATTCTTGATTGTCCAACCTTTACCTTTTACGAAAAGTGGTCGCGATAAAAATGTCGCTGCAGCCATGGTAGTACCCACAAACGCAGCAACCATCATTTTACCTCCTTCTACTTCTGGAATAGACGGTATCAAACCTTTTGCAACCTCAATGGGTAAAGGATAGACCATAAAAAGAGAGATCAAAAATGAAAGCCCCATTATGGATACGAAGATGACCAGTATTTTCTCGAAAAAAGCATATTTTCCCACCATTAGAAATCCATAAAAAACGACAATTACCACAATGGCAATTGTTAGGACAGACTCATATTGGAAGCCAGCTAAATCAGGAAAATAGATTAAAAAGATTTCAAAAATAATGTTGGAAGAAATACCCAATATTCCCATGAGGGAATTCCATTGTCCGAACGAAATACCAAGAATTATGAGAATAGCTATTAGCTTACCCCACTTCAGATGTTTTTTAAATGCGTAAAGTGCTGTTTCTCCTGTAACTAATGCATAATTTCCATAGGCATAGATTAGTAAACCTGAAAAAACACAACTCAGTATTAAAACCCATAACAGTTGCATACCATAAGTACTACCCGCAACAATCATTGAAGTGACACTGCCAGTACCAATGGTATATCCGATGGCAAAAATTCCGGGTCCAAAGGCTAATATCAAAGCTAATAATTTTTTCAGCAAAGATATTTTTACCGGCTTTTCCATTGCTAAGCTCTAAGCTTTTTAATAAGTTCGAGAGCGGTTCTTAAATTAGCTTCTAGCGTATCAAAATTCTCAGTTGAAATTATCTCCTTGCTAATCAATTTTGAACCCATACCAACACAGGTCACACCGGCGTCGAACCAAGGTTTAAGATTTTCTTCCGATGGAGCTACTCCACCCGTTGGCATAATTGGAAGTTGTGGAAAAACAGCTTTAACTGACTTTACAAATCCGGGGCCTAGTACGTTACCAGGAAAGGCTTTTACCATTTTGGCTCCTAACTGAACCGCCTGATGAATTTCTGTCACTGTACCACAGCCTGGTACCCAAAGAACATTTTGCGATTTACAAAAATTTGCCATTTCAGGAATCATTGCCGGTGACACGATAAACTTTGCGCCTATATCAATAAATTTTTTGGCATCATCCGCCGAGAAGATGGTACCAATACCTAATATCAAATCATTGTATTTCTCTGAATGTCTGATCAGAATATCAAAAACTTCATGTGCATTATCGCCCCTATTGGTAAATTCAAAAACCCTAACACCACCTTCATAGCAGGCATCAAGTACCTTCAGTGCAACTTTTGCGTCGGTATGGTTAAATACAGGTATTAGCCCGCATTCTTCCATGCTTTTTAGTATATCTTCTTGTGAGATCATTCTCATAATTTATATTAACGTGCTACTCTTCCAGAGGCATCACCGCCCATTAATTTTTCAACTTCTGCCACTGTCACCAAATTCGCATCGCCTTTGATAGTATGCTTTAAACAGGAAGCGGCTACTGCAAAATCAAGTGCGTTTTGATCATCTTCAGGGTATTTTAGTAAACCATAAATCAATCCTCCCATAAAAGAATCGCCGCCACCTACGCGGTCTACGATATCAGTAATTTGATATTGTCGTGTTTCGTACATTTTAGTACCATCCCATAAGACACCAGCCCAAGTATTATGTGATGCTGATATAGAACCTCTTAAAGTGGTTATAACTTTTTTCGCCTTCGGAAATTTTTTCATCATCTGTTTGCATACAGATAAAAAAGCTTCCGCTTTGACATCATGACCATCTTTATGAACATCTAACCCTTCAGGATGAATGCCGAAGTGTTTTTCCGCATCTTCTTCATTGCCTAATATAATATCACAGTAGGAAGTAAGCTCAGTCATAATAGCCTCTCTGTCACCACCAAAATTCCACAACTTTGCTCTATAGTTCAAATCTGTTGAAATAGTAATTCCTTTGGCACTAGCAGCTTTTACAGCTTCCAGACAAACATCAGCAGCACCTTGTGATATTGCCGGTGTAATACCTGTCCAATGAAACCATTCGACACCATCAAAAACAGTATCCCAATCAATCATTCCTGATTCAATTTCCGCGATTGCAGAATGAGCTCTATCGTAAACCACTTTAGAACCTCGACTTACCGCCCCGGTTTCTAAAAAGTAAATTCCTAAGCGATCACCTCCATAAACAATTTTGTCTATTCCAACGCCACGTTTACGCATTTCCATCAAAGCACAGGCACCAATATCATTTTTTGGTAAGCGCGTTACAAAATCTACAGGAACACCATAATTTGCCAAAGAAACGGCTACATTGGATTCTCCGCCACCATATACAACATCAAAACTATTGGCTTGAGAAAATCTCAAGTATCCAGGAGGTGCTAAACGGAGCATAATTTCTCCGAAGGTTACTACTTTTTTCATTCTAAGTTAATTTATTGTGATTCCCTCTCCAATGCTGAACCTGCCAGTTGGCAGGTTTATTTCAGCAATGAGGGAATAAATTTTAAGATAAATATTGAAGGGAGATTTTACTTAAATCCCTAGAGCTTGACCACCACCGATTTGAATAGTTTCGGCTGTAATGAATGACGCATCTTTGCTCGCTAAAAATGAAATCACGCCTGCTACATCTTCCGGTTGACCTAATCTACCAAGCATAATATTATTTGCCCAAGAGGCAAAAACTTCTGGTTTCGTTGCTTTAATTTGGGCATGAAAAGGGGTATCTATAGTTCCTGGTGAAACTGCATTGGAGCGAATACCATATTCCGCCAAGTCTTTTGCCAGTGCTCTTGTAATTGCGTGCACACCAGCCTTTGATGTACCATAAATTCCTGCTCCAGGTCCACCAGCTGTCCAACCCGCATTTGAGGTATAGTTGATGATTGACGGATGCTCTCCTTTTTTCAGGAAAGGAATGGCTGCTCTAGAAGCAAAAAACACAGAATCTAAGTTCAAGGCCATTACCTTTCTGTAAAATTCAGTAGTCATCTCTTCAAATCTTGATCTTCCTCCTAGTCCTCCAGCATTATTTACAAGAACATCAATTTTACCGTATTTTTCTCCTATTGCCTGAATATTTGAAGTTACCGCAGCTTCGTTTGTAACATCGAAACCACGATATTCAGAGGTAATTCCGTCAGCAGCAAGCTCTTCAACTCTCTTAGCGCCTACTTCATCTTCTATACCATTTAAAACTACGGTATAACCATCTTTACCCAATCTTTTGGCAACTTCGAAACCTATACCTCCGGTCGCTCCTGTTACTACTGCTATTTTTCCTTTATTACTCATGTTATTTTAATTTTATTCTATTTTTTGTTTAAACTATCTATCCTTTTAGTGGCTCAATCTTCGGACACAATACCCAAATACTCACCAGAGCAATTATTGCCATTGTCGCTCCTATGATAAATGCTGGTGTATAATTACCTCCAGAAGTAAGCCATGGCACCAAATAAATTAATCCTGCAGCGGTTAATTTAGCGGCCATTCCGGCAATTCCTGATAAAGTTCCAACCGTTTTTCCGCCAAAAAAATCACTCGGTAAAGTCTGAACATTTCCAATTGCAGTTTGAAAACCAAATAATATCACTGCCATAATTAGAACGGCTGAGGTAGGCCCTCCTGGATTAGCCATGGCCAACAAACTAGGAAGCATTATAAGACATCCGATCGTAATTACCATCTTTCTTGTTCTATCTACACTCCAACCAGCTTTTAATCTATTCTGTGCAAATAATCCACCAAACCACGCTCCTAACATTGCTCCAACATAGGGAACCCAACCATAAAGACCAATTGATTTCACGTCCATACCATAAACTTCATTAAGGTAGATAGGAATCCACACTACAAATAACCACCAAATAGGGTCGATAGCTGCGGAGGCAATTATAACTCCCCAACTTTGTTTGTGAGATAACAGTTTTCCAGTGTTTGGATTGTAGCCTTCATCATGAATGCCATCTTCATCTATATCTTGATTTTGCTGGCCACTTAAGATATACAAACGCTCCTCTTCTGATAACCAAGGGTGTGTTTTTGGTGGAGCTTTTACTAGAATCATCCAGGGAATTAACCATAGCAAGCCCACTAGACCCACTAAAATAAAAATCATTTGCCAACTAAAATATATAGTCAAAAAGGCTATAGCCGGCAGTGCGACAATGCCGCCGACCGCTGCTCCTGAATTAAATAGGCCCTGCGCAAAAGCGCGTTCCTTAATAGGAAACCATTCTGCATTTGCCTTAGCAGCACCTGGCCAATTACCTGCCTCTGCAATTCCTAAAATGGAACGAAAAATCCCAAAACTTAATACTCCCTTAGCAAAAGCATGGAGTACCGTTGCAATAGACCATACTGAAATGGACAATGCAAAACCAAGTCGTGTACCTACCCAGTCAAGAATCTTTCCAAAAATAGCTTGTCCAAAAGCATATGAGAACATAAATATAACCGAGATTGTGGCAAAAATTCCTTTTCGTTCATCAGTACTACTATCTGGAAATAAGTCTTCTGCAATATCTGGCCAAAGCACGCCTATTGACTGACGGTCGATGTAGTTTATAACCGTAGCAAGGGCAATTAATGCAATAACCCACCATCTTAAACCTTTTAATTTCATTTCCTTCTAGTTTGATTATTTAAACGCTCTATTTTTTAATAGACAATAGTAAACTAGCAAGCACTATGCTTGTCTTTATGTTATACTTAATGATTAGCTAAGTAATTCCGGGAGCAATTCTAACGATTGTTCAATTACTAATGAATTTATAAATATGTTTTATGTATTACTTCCCTTCATGTATTTTAATAAGAAAGGCAAATGCGTGAAATTTTATCTTTTCGCAATTATTCTAAATGTTATAACAATATTGATATAGTGCTTTAAAATGTACCTTCATTTTCGCCTTTGCCAACTGGGGGTCTTGCGCCTTTATAGCGTCAAAAATATCTTGGTGTTCTTGTACTCCCATAAATGCCAAACCTTTATCACATACATGATGTTCCTCAAACTTGGTGATGATTTCTGGTGTAATAATTAACATAAAGGTATTCATCGTACTATTCCCGCTTGCTTTTGCGATAGCCAAGTGAAATAACAAATCTTCTTGCATCGCATCTTCTCCATTTTTAACCTTTTCACTATAAGCTTCTAAAGCCTTCTTCATCTGTACCAGATCTTCTTCAGTTCTTCTTTGAGCCGCTAGTCGTACAGTCTTCAATTCAAGTAATATTCTAGTCTCCACTAAAGATTTGAAATCAGGTTCTTCCAATCTCAAAATATCTTCCATCATACCGTTCATAGCAACTTGGCCGATATCTGCGACAAAAGTGCCACTTTGAGGTTTAGATACTAATAAACCATAAAATTCCAATTTGTGAATTGCCTCTCTAACATTACTTCTACTAACACCAAATTTCTCAGAAAGCATTCGCTCAGACGGCAGTTTATCACCTGGTTCTAGATTTTTATAATTCATCAGATCCCTAATTTTGGATATGATTTCATTTTGAATCTCTTGATTTTCAGGTCGTGTTAGTATTTCAATCTTCATATATGAATCAATATTAATTATAATTGGTTAACCAGATTGGTCTGTTAAAATAACACAAAAACTATCTTTAACAAAGCGCTTAGGTCAACAGAAATTAAATTATCGTTATAAATCACTTTTCATAATATTTTTAATGACATCTTCGCCGGTCATTCAGACCGGCTAAATGTCTTAAAAACTAACTCAAACAACTCTTTAAAATATTTTTAAAATGCTAATTAATAATTTTACTAATACAAGTTCATTTTTTAATGTTCAACGAATAAATCATAAATTTTAACTCTAGCAAAGGCCTCTGGATCTGTTGTTTGCAAATAATTTCCAGCCTTAAAATAGTTTTCAAAAATCCCCCATCTCTTTATACTTGAGCTATCATAAACAAAAAATTCATTCTTATTTAATGACACCACCATTTTACCATTTGTAACCTTTATCTCAATCGTAAATTTTCTAAAGCCTACTTCTTGTTCAAAGTTTTTTCCTTTATCATCTGTCCACGCTTCTTTATGTAGAATTCCTATTTGATCAACACCTGCATATTTTAAAACCTTGGTTTTTACTCGAATTTTTCCATTTTGCCAATAAATCTTTAAAATGGGTGGCGCATTATTATCTTTTTGCCCTATCAATTCACGTTGTTCATTTGTTAATCTACCATGAATTTGAGCAATAATTACCTTATGATATTTTCCATCATCAGCCCTTGAAACTTCACCCATTGCCATCTTTGCTTTCAAAATACCACCTTGTGCAAATGTCCAATTAATCTTATCATTTCCAGGTTCCATCTGTTCCCTTAGTTCTGATCTAGAATACTTGGTATTCGCTGTGGTTGCATCTGTTGGATAAGCATGAAAAACCAATGCTCCAGAAACTGAATCATTATACATAAAGGGTTTTAATACTTCATTACTTCCATAATCCAGAATTTTTGGAGTTGAGACACTTATAGCGCCTCCTTTTCCCTTACCTTCAGGAATTGTGACCTTCCAATGATTTAGATCAATCTTTGGTAGTTTTAGTTTTCGTTTGACCTTTCGCTTCTTTTTACCGACTTTGATATTTGTAGCTAGAGTATTACTCGTCTTTTCCTGAGACTTCACGCCTATAACTAGAAATGACATTAAAAAAATTGCTATGTTTTTTTTAGAGAAAACGTTCACTTAACAAAGAATGAATTTTACAACTATCTTTTTTGACCTAGGTTCAATTAACCACCCAAATTTTACATTTAGGTGGTTTTTAGCTTAAACAATATTACCTTCAGAATTACTGAGTGATTGTTATGTTATCAAAAAAGGCTTCAGCTGTATTATCTATTACCTCTATATTTCTGACATAAATAACTATTTGATTTGTTGATGCAGTAAATTGGAAAGTGTTCGTTGCATATGCATCTCCACTCGTGTCGAAAATATTTGGTATTGCAAAGTACGCATCAACATCAGGGTCTGCGCCAAGATTAGCATTAATTCCAGTCTCGTCTTGAATCTCTGTATTCAAAATGAATACTTCAGAAGTTATTCCTGCAGCGGTAGTTCTTGCATCAATAGAGAACGTATAAGTCTCTCCTTGTTGAACCGTTACTACTTGGTATAAGCGACGACCTGTCTCATCTAATTTCGCTCCTCTTGTGTCATTGTTTCCATCACTGGTAGAACCAGCTTGTTCACTATTATCACCATATTCGGCCTCAAGCCAACTATCTAATGCAGCGTTATCCCAAAGATCGGCATAAGGGCTAGGGATATTATTACCGTCACAATCTTTAATTGTTGAGTTGGTTGTCATATCCCAAGGGTCAGCATTGTCTCCAGTACTTTCTCCATCACATCCAGCTGTTGTGCCATAAAGATCGAAGTTTCCGTTAAGCACTTGTACCACAAATCCTTGAGATACTACAAGTTCTTCGGTTGCCACTGCAAAATTACCCGTAATACTTGTCGCAGTTAAGGTAACCGTGTAAATACCATCTGCATCGTAAGTGTGAGTAGGATTCATACCGGTAAACTGGAATCCATCTCCAAATTCCCATAAAAGCGTTTCTGCTCCTACTGAAGCATCAGTAAAGGAGAATGTTCTGTAATCGTTTGAATCAACCTGTGAACTAAATTCTGCTGTAACTGGAGCTAGAATATTAATTGTTTGAGCTAAAGAATTCGATAAGTTCGAATCATTGGTAGCAACAAGTGTAACTGTATATTCGGCAGCGTTTGCGTAAACGTGGGTTGGAGATTCTTCAGTAGAAATATTTCCATCTCCAAAATCCCATTCGAAAGTATCAGCCCCTGTCGATGAATTATCAAACGAATATTCTAAAAAGTCAGTTTCACTCTGAACAGCGGTAAAGCCAACTGAAGGTGGTACAGCACCAGCAATACCTATATCAATTGTAAAGTCATCTAATCGAGCTTCAACATTGCCGTTTGTAAAAAATATTGCAACCATAGTATTATCTCCAGAATTGAAAGCTAAACGCTGCTGCACATAAACATCAGGTTCTGAATCATCTGTTACTGTAACCGAAGCAATTGTATGGTCAGCTACATCTTCTAAAGTCGAAAAAGTACCTCCGTTTTCTGTAACTCCTAATACAGACACAACTAATCTAGCGTCAGAAGAACCACTCAACATCGTATACCAAAAGCTTAGATCATAATTCTGATCAGCTTCTACAACAATTTCCTGATATCCTATACGGTCACCAGCTGGAGTAGGTAATTTAGCACCTTGTTCTCCAAATGTCACTGGACTACCTGTGATTTGTATTACTCCTCCTAAATCATTATTTCTCCAGGAGTCACGACCATCTCCCGTTCCACCATCTAACATGAAATCCTCAAAGCCTGGTTCGATAATAATTGGTTGAAATGGCCCTTGCACAACAATTACGTCTAGGGTGGTTGTACCAGATTGACCATTTGCATCACTTGCTGTTAAAGTAACAGGATAAGTACCTTCATCTGCAAAAGTAAATGCGGGTTCTTTTTCAGAGGATGTACCACCTGAACCAAAATCCCATGCGTACTCTGTTGCACTTGCAGAAAGGTTAGAAAACTGTATCGTTTTCCAAGCGTCATCATCACCTGACGTTGAGGCATAAGAAAAATTGGCCGTTGGTGCAGTTAAATCAGCAATTGAGTTGGCTTCAGGTAATTCAAATTCATAATCACATGAACCAAATACTATAATAAACGTCATCAATAAGACTCTGCTTACATATTGTGTTTTTGTAAAGAATACTATTTTCATAATTCAATTATTTTTATTTTAATATCCAGGGTTTTGACTCATTAAGCCTTGACTCAAATTAATTTCACGCTGGGGTATTGGTAATAACAAATCTGTACCACTAAATGTATTTGCAGTGGCGGTAGCATGAGCAGACAATACCTCTTGAGCCACTCCGAATCTAACTAAATCAAAGAAACGTTGATTTTCAAATGCCAGTTCGGCGCGTCTTTCGTTTAATAAATCTTGCTTAGAAATGGAACTCACTGCAGTGGTTAACCCAGCACGATTTCTAACTTCTTGAAACGAATTTAGAGCAGCTAAATCACTTGTTGTTTCACCACCCGCCAAAATTGCTTCTACATGCATTAATAACACATCTGCATATCTTAATACTATCCAATCATTTCCAGAAAGGGTAGCATCTGAAGCAAAAGTTTTTCCATCAGCTCCTCCATCTTCTCCATTAGGTAAGTATTTCACAACTTGCCTTTGTGTTGGCTGAAAAGGGTCAATACGATAAGAACCTAAGGTTCTGTTTCCTCCATTCGCATCTAGAAAGGTGGCTGCATCCAAAGTAACATAATTCACTCCAACAGTTCGTCCTACACCGTTCATGAATTCTGCTGAAAAATCTTGACTGTCTGATTCTAATCCTGCATTAAAACCAATCGCAAAAATAATTTCTCCATTACCTTCATTATAAAACACGTCATTAAAATTTGTTTCTAAAGCGTATTGGCCAAGTAGGTCTTCACAGAGTCCTTGAGCAGCAGTGTAGTTGCCTAATGTTAAATAAACTTTAGCCAATAAGGCTTGAGCAGCTCCTTTTGAAGCTTTAGTATAATCTGCCGAACCAAGATTAGCAATTGCCGTTTGCAAATCACTTACTATCAACTCATAAATCGTCTCAGATGCAACCCGAACAAAAGATGTTTCCTTTTCTAAAGGGCCAATTACCCTATCAACTAAAGGCACATCGCCGAATAAACGAACCAGGTTAAAGTAACTGTACGCTCTAGCAAATTTTGCCTCTCCTTCGAATATGGCACTTGCACCATCTGAAGCATTAGCTAAATTATCTAAAACTAGATTTGCTCTAAATATTGTATTGTACGTACTTGAATAGTAGTTCGATACAATACCGTTGTTTGGAGTTATAGTAAAGCTTTCAAATTGAGCAGCTTCACCTTCCTGATTTTTAGTCCTGGTATTATCGCTTCGCATTTCAGTCACGTAAAATTCTTGCTGAATACCGCGATTATCATTTGGACTAGTTGAATTTATACCCTGCATAGCGTCATAAATACCTAATACCGCAGTTTCTATCTGCTCATCATCTGCAAAATAAGAATCAATACTTATAGCAGTTTGGGGAGCTGGCTCCAAAAATTCCTTATCGCATGATTGGAATAAACCAAGCGCGATAATTGCAAAACTTATATATCTAAATTGTTTCATTTTTTGTTTTTTAAAATTATTCATTAGAAATCCTAAAACTCGATATTAAGACCAAAAGAAACTGTACTAAAAATCGGAGAGCCAGCTCTTTGGTAGCCGTATGTAGTCGCGCTGGTATTATTTATTGACTCTGGATTAAAACCAGTGTAGCCATCAGCGGTAAGGTATAATAAGTTTTGTCCTGTTCCATAGATTCTGGCAGATGACAAGCCTATTTTGTCTAATACTTTACTAGAAAAATTATAACCTATCGTTACATTACGAAGGGCTACATAACTTGCGTCTTGTATGATATCATTGGTGAAGATTTTTTGCTTGATAAAGCCCTGATTAGGCGTAGTTGCTGGATCGAAATCTTGACCACTATTAAATTGATTAAATAAATACTGATCTCCCATATTTCGAATCTCTGCACCATGGCTTCCTTGGAACAAGAAGCTTAAATCGAGATTGTTGTATTTAAAATCATTACCAAAACTCCAAATTAAGTCTGGATAAGGATTACCAATTATGGCCTTATCATCATCGTCTATTAAACCATCTCCATTTAAATCCTTAACGTATACATCTTGAGCTTCGCCACCAGCTGGGTGAAAAGGAGCATTAATGAATTCTTGCGGAATATCACTGTCAACAACCCAACCATAATAAGAGGAGATTGGATTACCCACCAAATTGATCCACTCAGCAGCTCTTTTAGAGTCTACATTTTGAATTTGACCATTAGCATCAGCAAAATCAATTAATTCATTGGTATTCATTGAAGCTAAAATCGTGGACTTCCAGCTAAATTTTTCTGTTACAACGTTTTTGGTTCGAAATTCAAACTCCCAACCTGAATTTTTTACCTCGCCAAGATTGACAAGTGCACTTGAAAAACCTGTAGTCGAAGCCACTGGGTTATTCAGTAGTAGTTGATCACTGGTTCTTTCATAATAATCGATTGAACCTGTAATTCTATTGTTGAAAAAACCAAAATCTACACCAGGGTTAAATTCTTCTAGGCGCTCCCATTGTATTGATGGATTTTCAATATTTAAAGCGATAAAAGCGGCCTGACC
Organism: Maribacter taeanensis; assembly: GCF_047345145.1. Taxonomy (NCBI): domain Bacteria; kingdom Pseudomonadati; phylum Bacteroidota; class Flavobacteriia; order Flavobacteriales; family Flavobacteriaceae; genus Maribacter; species Maribacter taeanensis. Next base: position 261,458 of record NZ_JBLFER010000005.1, on the reverse strand, counting down.
ATTGTATACCTCGGTTCCTAGAAGCCCCAAAGAAGGGTATAAATCGGTTTCTGGAATACCAGTATTAATATCTTTATTACCCGTAAAACCATAACTAGCTCTTAATTTAAAATCACTCAAAAAGCTATTGTCTTTAAGAAAATCTTCTTCAGAAACCCTCCAACCAACAGAAGCTGCGGGGAAGTCCCCAAATTTATTGTCAGTTCCAAAGATAGAGCTACCGTCTCTTCTGTAACTCAAAGAGGCTAGGTACTTATCTTTGAAAGCATAGTTGACACGAGCAAAGTATGACTGAAACCTCTCCTCTAAGTTATATGAGCCAATATTATTTAATACGGTAGCGGCACTCAAAGTACGAATCAAATCAGAGGTATACCCTGAACCTGTTGAACCATCACCCTGAAACTCCCAAGATTCTGCGGATGCTCCAAGTATAACATTAATATCGTTATCACCTATAACCTTGTCATAAGTTAAATAACCCTCAGTAAGAATATGCAATCTATTTTCATTAGAAACAGCATAACTTGCTGCCGATGCTCCATTTCTATTTGACTCCACACCTTGCCATCTATCTCTGAATGTATTTTGATAATCACCAGAAAGACCTAGTCTAAAATTTAAGCCATCTAAAATCTCATATTGAGCATATAAACCACCAGCTAATTTAAATTTATAATCATTTCTATCTCTTTCTAAAACCTTCGCAGCTGGATTCGTATTTGATGTATTACTGATATCTTGTTCTACAGAACCATCACCAAACAAATCATAATTATCGAAATGACGTTGTAGCGCATAATCGCCAATTTGAACATTAGGATAGGTATCGAAATCAACAAAATTTATTGAATTTGCATCATGATATAGCGGTAGCCAAGGAGTTTGTCTTAAGATGTCATGCGTTGAACCATCGAACCTTCTACGTCTTGAGTATGAAGGCGCTAGATTAAGACCAAATTGAAGCTTATTTAATTTAGTGTCCATTTTAAGCCTAGCGTTATATCGCTTATAATCATCAGTAAGTAGTACACCCTCATCATGAACATAGCCCAAAGAAGCACTGAACTTGGTGTTTTCACTTCCTCCTCTTGCGCTAAAGGAGTGATTCTGAATAACTCCCCCATCAAAAATTACGTCTTGCCAATCTCTATCGATGCCAGTGGCTTCAGTAAGGATTTGCTTGTAAGCCGTTCTATTAGAAAGTGCTCCATTAGCCGCCAACTCAGCACTAACTGTTTCAGCAACTGTAAAGTAATAAGCATCACTTTGTCTAGCGTCTTTAAAACCTGTAAAAGTGTTAAAACTAAATTTTGTTTTGCCTTTTTTTCCTTGTTTGGTAGTAATTAAGATTACTCCATTTGCCCCTCGGGAACCATAGATAGCTGCAGAAGCAGCATCTTTGAGAACATCAAAACTCTCTACTTCATTCATATCTAAATTTCCAAGGAAATCACTATCAACTGGTAACCCGTCTAGCACAATTAAAGGTGCTGAATCTCCATTTAAAGAGCCAACCCCTCTAATTCGTATGGTAGGAGCAGAACCGGCTTCACCTTCAGTTGCAGCAATATTCACACCTGCAATTTGCCCAACTAAGGCATCATCTACCCTAGAAACCGCTATCTGATCTAAATCATCATTTACAACGCTGGCTACTGAGCCTGTCATGTGTACCTTTTTTCTAGTACCATAACCGACTACTACGACCTCATCTAATTGACTCGCGTCTTCAGTCATTACTATTGAAAGGTTATTTTGTCCATTTACGGTTACTGTTTGCGTTACGTAGCCGAGATAAGAGAATTGAAGCACATCTCCGTTATCTACTTTAATTTCAAAATTTCCGTCAAAATCTGACGATGTTCCTCTTGTTGTGTTTAAAATAATCACATTTACTCCAGGAATAGGAATATTCGCCTCGTCAGCAGTAGTACCCGACAACATATAGCCATCTTGCGCAAACATTGCCAAACTGACAAAAAATGCAACGATCAGAGTTAGTTTAAGTTTTAAATTCATTTGTAATAAAATTAAGTTAGTAATGCCAATCGGTTATCACCGATGCTTTTTTTACGATTTCATCTATATTGTTCTAAACAACTTAAGACTACCCTATTATTGAGGATAATCAGATTTGAAAAATCCAATAAGTTATGCCTGAACATATCTTGAGGTTTCTTTACAATTTCAGAGAAGCTCAATTCAAGGTGAAGGACCTTTACTCATCTTTTTCGAAGAATAATTTTATAGTTTCATGTAGCTATTTTTTGATTAGGTTAATTTGTATAGTAATAAAGTGAAAAATTGGTTATCCATTTTGGTTTTCCATACTGGTTAACCAATTTGGTTGACCAAATATATGTTATTAGTTTGTTAAATAAAAATTATATTCAAATTTTATGATTTCTGTAATAGGAGATTTAAAATTCTAATTTACAGATGATTATATAGGAAATAGTAAAATTTACTTGTTAAGAAAAAGCAAGTCCCCCGTTGATATCTACATTTGTTCCTGTCATAAATGAAGTTTCGGAGGAAGCCAAACAAGCTACCGTATTGGCGATTTCATCTGCTGAACCTTGTCGGCGTAGTGGTGTCATTCCTTCCACTTTTTTACGAATCTCATCTTTGGTAAAATCGTCGTGAAATTTTGTGGCAATCATACCCGGACAAAGCGAATTTACTCGAATACCCTTGGGACCTACTTCTTTTGCTAATCCTCTAGTAAATGTCATCACTGCTCCCTTTGAGGTCGCATAAGCCAAAGAACCACCACCGCCACCATCTCTACCTGCTTGTGATGCAATATTTACAATAGATCCGCCTGAACTCATATGCGGTAAAGCGGCTTGAGATACTAAAAAGGTAGAGTTGAGATTTAAGAACATGACCTTATTGAAAAAAGTTTCATCCATTTCGGCTATGGTTTTTCTTGCGACCAAACCACCGGCATTATTAACTACAATATCAATAGTGTCTCCGAAAGCTTCGGTTGTTTTGGCAATCATGTTATCAACATCGACTTTCTTAGTCATATCACCTTTGACAATAATTGCTGTTCCGCCATTGGCCTCAATCTCTGTCAGCGTAGCTTTCGCATTATCTTCGTTATTGAAGTAATTGGCGACCACTTTAGCACCTTCTTTGGCCAATCTAATACTAATAGCTCTTCCTATATCTCTTGTTCCACCAGTTACGATGGCAACTTTTCCTTTTAAATCCATTGTAAATTATTTAGCATTAAAATCTTCTGCTTCTACCTTCTATTTATCTCCAAAATAGGATACTTTGCCTCCGCTTAAGAAATCTTCTCGTACAGGGCTAAAGGTGTCAATGAGCATCCCTTCTTCCAAACACACTGCACTATGCAACAAATTAGGCTCTATATAAACGCCATCTCCGGCTTCAACTATTTTTTTTATGCCATCAATTTCAAATTCAAATTTACCCGAAACACAGTAGGTCGCTTGCGTATGAAAATGTTGGTGTGGTGCACCTAAAGCTCCTTTCTCAAATTTTACTTTTACCATCATGATTTGGTTATCATAACCTAAGAATTTTCTTGATACTCCGCCACCAAGTTCTTCCCATTCCATTTCTTTTGTGGTGATATATTTCTCACTAAATCGTTGCATATATTTTTAATTTACTGTTTCGTTATTTTTTTAAATCAGCTGTTGTCTTTTATTTAGGTGGCGTGCCAGGCCCTATCGTTGTTTCCCTAAACCAAACCTCTGTAAAACATCCATTTTTGTATTGCTTCGCAATATCACCTCCGTAAATTTCAGCACCTGCACACCAGACCATATTTGTTTCAGGACTTTTTCCATTGGTTTGATTATAGGCCCCTTGCTTAAAATAATTCAATTCTCCGCTGTAAGCAATGGCACGTTCGGTACCATCTTGTCCAATGGGACCAAACAGCTGTTTCACTTGCTCAGGTAGGTCTGACTTTTTTTGGTATTCTGATGAAATTAGATTTTTAGTAAATGTCTTGGTTTCATGATTATCACTTGTAAAGGTCAAATACATGATACCTTTATATACATTCACCTCATAACTGAATTCTTCTCCTAATGTTATACCATTTGCAGGTTCAGCTGGGTGGTCATCTTTACTTTTGCCGATGACGGACATATCATTCCCCCAAACAGCCGTTGAATAGTCCCATCTACCCGAATTATCATCTCCTGCTGTATTGATTTCATAATTCCAAAAGACAGAACCTTTTTCATGCCCCGGGAATTTCTTATAAAATATCTTCAACGGTTCATTTTCGTGCCCTTCACCGCTATGAATTTGGCCAACTACAGTTGAATAGGAAGCGGCAACTCGAGCATCACCAGAAACGGAGACCTGCATGACCTTACAAGTACCTGTTAGCTTACCACCTTCCTCGGGAGTCCAATCTCTTTTCTCATGTAATTCTGTTCTAGTATTGCTTGAGTTTTTTGAAGTGATTCCTGAATTTGGCGTTTTATAAACCACCCACCGTCTTGTGCCATCAATTACCGTGTAGAAAAAGTCTTTATGTTCAAAATCAATGAGATTATCCACATTAGTTCCATCTCCCATTAACATTTTAAATTTATCCATAACCGGAATCACCTCACTTGGATAAACCGTTTTTGTACTTAAGCCATCATTGGCCTCAAAATAACCTGCATTGGATATGGCATCATCACTAATGGAGATGGCTGCTGATTTAAACCATACTTCTGCATAATTACCATCGGCATATTGTTTTTGTAAATCACCACCATGGGTTTCTGCTCCAGAACACCAGACTTGATTTATCTTAGGGTCTTTACCATTCGTTTGGTTGTAACAACCGAGTTTAAAAAACAGTCCCTCACCTTCAAAAGCATTTTTGCGCTCAACACCATCCTGTCCAATAGGTGCAAATAATTTCTTGACCTGCTCTGGCATGTCTAAACGCCTTGCATATTCAGAAGAAATAAGGTTTTTCGAAAAGATTTTGGTTTCATGCCCCTCACTGGTGAATTTGAGATGCATCATACCTTCTTTAATTTCTACTTCATAACTGAATTCTTCACCTAAGGCAATCCCATCTTCTGGTTCTTTTGGAAACGTATTTTCATCTGTACCAACAACAGAAAAATCATAACCCCAAATAGGATAGGAATAATCCCATCTACCTGAATTATCATCACCTGCGGTATTGATTTCATAGTTCCAAAAGACAGAACCTTTAGTGTGACCCGGAAATTTTTTATAAAATATCTTAAGTGGTTCGTTCTCGTGCCCATCTGCACTATGAATTTGACCAATCACTACGGAATATGTGGAAGCAACGCGAGCATCGCCAGTAGTGGAGACATTCATTACCTTAAGAGTAGCATTCATTGTAGCTGGGGTAATTGGTGACCACTTCTTTAATTGGGCCAATTCGGTTCTCGTATTGTTCGATGTACCATGGGTGTTCCCCGCATTGGGGGATTTAAACACAACCCAATCTCCTTTGTCATCTGAAGACGTGTAGAAGAAATCCTTGTTTTCATAGTCTGTTGCCTGGCCTGCGTTAGTGCCATCCCCTAAGATTAAATTCCAATGTTGGAAAAATGGAATGATATCATTTGCCTTGACACCATTGGCCATCACAGTATTCTTCGTCTCTTTGTCACTTTTGGTTTTATCGGCACAACCATTGGATGCCAAAAGCACACCAAGCAGCATTATCATTTGGGTATAATTTGATTTAAATATTTTAAAGCTCATGAAACGATTTATTTTATAAAATTGGTTAACCAGTTTGGTTTACCAAAAATAGGTATATTTGTAAGACTTACAAATTTTTAACACAAATACTACTAAAGAATCTAAATCAATATCGGATTATGAAAGAAAGTAGCAAAAACATATCAAGAAGAAATTTTACCAAATTATCCGCTGCTGCAATGGGAAGCTTACCTCTTATGGGCTTTAGTAATATACTAGCCAATGCGACAGAAAAACCGAAAGATAACATCCAAGTAAATTTATTCTCTAAACATTTGCAATTTCTTGATTATAACGAAATGGCGGCGGCGGCGGCTGAAATGGGATTCAATGGTCTAGATTTAACCGTCAGACCAAAAGGACATGTATTGCCAGAAAGGATTACCGATGATTTGCCCAAAGCGGTAGCTGCAATGAAAAAATATGGTCTAAATCCGAAGATGATGACCACCAACGTTTGGGATATTACCGACAATAGACAAAAGACGTTTTTAGAAACTGCAAGTAGTTTAGGTTTCTCGCATTACCGTACTGGTTGGCTGAAATACCCTGAAGATAAAACGATAGCAGAAAGTCAAGCACTATTTGGGCAACAGGCCAAAGAACTAGAAATGGTCAATAAAGATTTAGGATTGATTGGTTGCTATCAAAACCACGCAGGTAATCATGTGGGCGCACCAATATGGGATTTACCGGCAATTCTTTCAGCTACAAATAATGAATACATGGGTTGTCAATATGATATCAGACACGCTGTCGTAGAAGGTGGGAGCAGCTGGGAACTAGGCCTACGACAAATTAAGCCTTACATTAAATCTATAGTAATAAAAGATTTTAAATGGGGGCAAAAAGATGGAAAATGGAAACCGATAAACGTCCCGTTGGGAGAAGGCATGGTAGATTTCAAACGCTACTTTTCCTTACTTAAAAAATATAAAATTAACGTTCCAGTATCACTCCACTTAGAATATGATTTAGGCGGAGCCGAACATGGTGATTCTAAAATCACGATTGATAAAAAGGAAGTTTTTGCTCAAATGAAAAAGGACTTGACTTTTCTAAGAAATACTTGGCAACAAACAGAATAACTTTAATCCTTTAGTGCAAGAATATATGACCGAAGCTCCAAAATCAACAATAGAGAAATTAAAAAGAGTAAGTACAGCAACCATTGCTACCTGTCTTTTTAAAAAGGGTTTGAAGAATCAATTTATTCAAAATGTGAAACCCCTAAAATTGGGCAAACCCACAATGGTAGGTAAAGCATATACATTGAGATATATTCCGGCTCGAGAAGATTTGAATCTGATTACCGTTTTTAAAGACCCTAAGCACTTACAAAGAGTAGCGGTTGAAGAATGTCCTGAAGGATCAGTCTTGGTTATTGACAGTAGAAAAGATGCTAGAGCAGCTTCAGCCGGTTCTATTTTAGCAACCAGATTGATGGTACGAGGCGTTGCCGGTTTAGTGACCGATGGTGGTTTTCGTGATTCGGCAGAAATAGCTGATTTGGATTTTCCATCTTATCACAATAGACCATCTGCGCCCACCAATTTGACTTTGCATCAGGCAATTGCAATAAACGACCCTATTGGATGTGGGGATGTTGCCGTTTTCCCGGGAGATATTGTTGTTGGCGATGATGATGGGGTTATGGTTATTCCTTCTAAAATAGCTGATGAAGTTGCTGAGGAATGTATACAAATGACTCTATATGAAGAGTTCGTCATGGAAAAGGTTGAAGGTGGCAAATCTGTTATCGGACTTTATCCCTTGGTTGACGAAAAGTTAAAAGTACAATTCCAAGAGTGGAAGAAAAACAAGAATTAACCTCTCAAAAAAACCATTTCGAAATAGGTATGTGTGATTACACTAGGGTTACCTAACGGTTTTCCTAGACGAATCAATAATGCAAATAAGAAACCACCGGCTGTCGCCCTAGTCCTGTATTTTATTCCAAGATTTCGAACGAGTTCGATCTTTCCGTAAAATACAGAACCACGCCAAAATAGGCGTGGTTTCTTGAGTGAAGTGATGGCACTAGGATTCGAACCTAGGACCGCCTGCTTAGAAGGCAGGTGCTCTATCCAGCTGAGCTATGCCACCATTTTTTCAAATGTGGGTGCAAACTTAATAAAAAATATAGTTTCTGTTACCCTAAAAACTATCAAAAATTAATCTTATTGAAGTGTTTACTCTTTTGTAAAAACCAAATCAAAGTTTACAGTTACTTCATCTCCCACGATAATCTGTCCGAACATAGCTGTTGGAGGTTCAATTCCGAAATCTTGAAGAATTATTTTTTTCTCTCCTATTATTTTTATGCTGTCTTCATTGAAATTACAGGTCGTACTAATTTCTATATTTTTCTTAGTTCCGGCTATAGTTAAATGTCCAACCAAAACAGAATCATTTTCAACTTGTTCTAGCACAAAAACAACTTTTGGATGCGTCTCTTTTTTCAGGGCAGCATGCATTTTATTGTCCATTGTTGGACCACGCTCACTCATGATATCTGAAACCGCAACTTCAAAATTAATAACATTGAGAACCTCATCTTTCACTGTAAGATCTCCCATCAAAGTATTTGCAGTAACTGTCCAACTGTGAACAGTCGAAGTTCCGTCAATTGTTAATTTACTATCAGCGGATAATGTATAAGAACTTTGTGCATTTGAAACAATTAAAATCCCAAGAAAAAAAAGCAACAATATATTTTTCATATTCCTCTAAATTATTCATCTAAAACGATTTGCCAGAACTTTTTTTGCTCCTCTGGAGCTGGCTGTATCTTAGGACTTACCAATCGAAATCCGACAAAATTTGAATCTGTAAACCACCAAAAACTTTTTGGTATTTGCGGATCTCTTTTTTGTAATTTCTTGCTCGAAATTCCCCTTGCCGCCGAACGAAGTGCTTTAGCATCATCATCCCAAGAACCTCCTCTATATACTCTTGGATGAATAACTGTAGGTGTCACCCAAGGGTTTGCAGAACCTGAAGTTTGATAGGCGTCAGACTTGTACTCATCTAGTGTCCATTCAGCAACATTGCCATGCATGTCATATAAGCCCCAAGCATTTGGTTTTTTGGTGCCAACTTTGGCATAAACACCCTCCGCATTTTTGTAATATACAGCATAGTCATCAATATCATTAATTGAATCTCCAAAACTATAGGCAGAGGAACTTCCCCCTCTTGCTGCATATTCCCATTCCGCTTCAGTCGGTAAACGATAAAACTTTCCAGTAACTGTACTTAACCATTTACAAAATACTAATGCTGAATATGCAGACATACTAACCGCTGGAAATCCCTCTTTTCCCATTCCATAAGAAGGGTCTTCATAGGGTGGACTAGGTCTTGTTATTGCACCAATCTTCATTACTCTGTCATCATCTAGCTTCATGAAAATTTGCTGATTCTGTTTGAAGAAGAGTTCGAACATATCCCAGGTAACTTCATATTTTCCCATATAAAAAGCATCAATAGCCACTGCTCTTTGAGGTCCTTCATCAGCTTTTCTATCCGCTTCTTCTTTAGGGCTACCCATTAAAAATGTTCCTTCAGGAATTGTAAGCATCTCAAAAGTAACCTCAGCTTCTGGAATAGTTTCCGTATAACTATTTATCTCTTGTTCTCTTGCCCCAACTTTTGACTTCGTAGCTTCGGCCAAATCTGAGTTCTCAACAACGCTTTGTTTGGATTTGCATGATGTTACTAAAAGTAGTAAGCCAACAAAAACAATTTTACAAATAATACCTTGATTAAATTTCATTTGAATATTTCAGTTCGTCTAAAAATATTAAAAAATATTTGGAGCTGAGGCTATTAATTAACTATTACCATATTTAGATTTATCTTAAATTTGGTATGCTTCGTGATATACTCAATGAAGTAAAATCGAAACAAAAATGAAAATGATGAAAAATACAATAACTACTCTGGTCCTTTTGCTTTTTACCATTAGTGCTTTCGGTCAGAAAGAAAACGTAAAACAATTAGAAAAATTTACTCAGGTTAAAGCCTATGATCGCATTGTAGTGAAACTTATTAAGAGTGATGAAAATAAGATTGTGATTACAGGTGATGATCAAGATGAAGTTAGTATTTCGAACAAAAATGGACTCTTAAAAATTCGGATGGAGTTCGATAATTTTATGGATGGAGATGAAGCACAGGCTACTCTTTACTATACAGAGACACTTGCTTTGATTGATGCTAACGAAAATGCTAGAATCAAATCTGATGAAACCGTGAAAGGAGAACGTGTTGAGATAAAAGCGCAAGAAGGAGGTCATATTGACCTTAAAATCGATATTGCTGATTTATATACAAAATCAATTTCGGGAGCTGAAGTCACCTTAACAGGAGAAGCCAAAGTTCAAGAGGTGATGGTGAACACTGGAGGGAAAATCTACAATAAAAAATTGAATACTTCTGAAACAACAGTAGTTGTTAATGCCGGCGGTCGTGCCGATGTTAAAGCCTCAGAAAAAGTAAAAGCAAAAGTGCGAGCTGGGGGTTCAATTTATATTTACGGAAACCCTAAGGATGTTAATCGAGATAAAGTTTTTGGTGGGAAGATTAAGATTATGGACTAATTCTTTTTCAGATATAGAAATTCATAGTTTAGACGAAATTTTATATGTTTTACTGCTCAATGTCAATAGCATCAAAAGCTACGAGGTCACTAGCCTCAAATTTCGAGCTTATCTGTATTGGGTTACAACACACCTCACAATCTTCAACATAGGTTTGTTGATTTATGGATGGATCTAAAAGCATCGAAATATCTTCCCAGCAATAAGGGCATTGAAAAAAATGTTCGAACATTGTTTTAGTTTTCAGACTTTATTCGAAGCTAAACTAACAACAAATTAGATTTTAATAAAATAAAAAAGGAAGCTATATAATGCTTCCTTTTTTATTTTATGTGGTAAACCAATGCTTAATTCTCTTTTTCAAATTTCGTGTCAGCCATTCTAGTTTCTTTAGCATCACGAGGTTTATCCCCTTTGGAGTTCAAACGTGCTGGATTGTATTTTGAATTTAGATTTATGTCATCACTATCGAAAGTTGCCAGGCCTTCCATATCTAATTCCTCCAAACTTTGATAAGAATTAAATTTATTTCCTTGCAGTTGAACAAATTCCAAGCCCATAAGGTTTTCTAAGCCCGTGGGTGTTCCGCCTTCAAAGTTGTTATATGCTAATACTAGGTGCGTGAGATTCTTCAGTTTACCCAAGTCAACCTCTATTGTTCCACTTAGCTTATTACCAAATAGCTCAAGGCTTTTTAGCTCAGTTAAATTTTCTAAAGTCGAAGGCAAAATACCTTTTAAGAAATTACTCGACAGATTCAGAACTTTCAATTTTTTGGCATCACCAATACTTTGTGGCACCGGTCCTTCAAGCATATTATTAAACAAAATCAATTCTTCTAGATTAGCTAGTTGACCTATCCCTTTAGGTATTGAACCTTTTAGTCTGTTCATCTCAAGCTTCAAGACTCTCAACTCTTCAAGCTTAACTACTTCTAGAGGTACTTCGCCTGTTATCTTATTAAAGGCTAGGTTAAGTACTTCAATATGCTTTAAATCGTCAATGCTTTGGGGGATTATACCTTGAAGGTTGTTTTTATGTAAATTGAGTTCAATCACACGATTATCCTCAATGGTTACGCCATGCCAGTTTTTAGGTGATATGTTTAAATCCCATGAATTCGTCCACTCATCTCCAGAAGTTGAATTGTAGATATCGATCAATGCCTGATGCTCACTATTAGAAATTTGTGCGCTTAGCGAATTAAAGAGAGCTACAAAAAAAAGGAGGTTAATGTAAAATAGGATTCGTTTCATACAGCTACCAATTATCAATGACATACAAGTCTCCCATTCAAAAGGTGTGATTTTTTCAAAAATTTCAAGTATACTCAGGGGGACATATCATATACTTAGTATGTACCTAACGTATAATTTCTTGTTTTCTGATAATTTTATGTAATATTTTATAAAAAAGGTCTAAAACCAATTAGGGGGCGCTCTCGCACCCCCTAAAACCAAACTACTAACTAGAAAAAAGAACTACTAATCCTCCTTACTTATTGTCAATGTCATCATCCTCGAATTTTGTGTCTACCATTCGAGTTTTATCTTTATTCGGATTGTCAAAATCAAAGTTAAAATCTGCTCCAGCATCATGATCAAATGCTAATAATTCTTTTGTATTCATTAACCTAAGACTATTGAAAGATTCAAATCTATTATTCTGAATCTGCAAGATTTTAAGACTGGCTAATTGGCCAAATTCAATGGGAATTGCCCCGCCCAATCGATTATTGGCCAACACCAGTTCTTTAAGGTTTGAAAGTTTACCCATCTCTGAAGGAATATTACCTTCTAGTGCGTTTTCGAAAAGTCCGAGACTTTCTAATTTACTAAGGCTCCCTAAAGAATTCGGTATCTGCCCTTTCAAATTGTTGCTGGATAAATTCAAGACTTTTAAGTTTTTTAAACTTCCTAGACTCTCAGGGATATTACCAGTCAAGAAGTTGTTAAATGCAGTAAGCTCCTCTAAATTCTCTAACTGTCCTATTGATTCTGATAATTCGCCCTTTATTCTATTCATTTCTAACTTCAACACTTTCAAAGAAGACAACTGTATCAATTGCTTTGGTAGTTCACCTGTAATGCTATTAAAAGCAAGGTTCAAGTGCGTGAGGTTTTTTAATTGACCAATGCTTTCTGGTAAAACTCCAACAAGGCCATTATTAAACAAGTTGATTTCAACGACTTTACCATCTTTAACCTTCACACCTTCCCAACTCAATACATCTTCTTCAAGATTCCATGCATTCTTCCAATTCTCTCCCGCCATACGCTGATGAAAATCAAGTAAAGCTGCTTTTTCTTGCTGCGATATTTGGGCGTTTACAAAACCGTTTAAGCCGACCGAAATAATCAGTATGAACCAAAATTGTCTAATATGTGAACTCTTAAAGTGCATCGCTCTTAATTATTGTCTTTATCTTCTTCAAATTTGGTGTCAACCGTTCTAATGTCTTTTCTAGTATAGATATCTCGGTAATCCTTTTTTTCAAATTTATCTGTGCCATTGTCAAAATCGAACAAAGCAAGGTCTGTATTTACTGGGATGCTATTTTTTAAATGTGCCTGATCGAAACTATTTCGCTGTAATTGCAATACTTTAAGATTAGGCAATGAAAATACGAGTGAAGGAAATTCTCCGGAAAGTCTATTTTCAGACAAAACCAGCATTTTCAAATTTGAGAGTGCACCCATTTGTTCAGGAACATCTCCGTAGATATTGTTATCTGCAATTTCAAAGCGTTCCAATTCTTTTAGATTTCCTATTTCTTCTGGAATTCGACCAGTTATGTTGTTGTCCGAAATTGAAATGACTTTTAACATCTTGAGGTTACCAAGGCTCTTAGGTAAAACTCCAGAGACTTTATTTGAAAAAAGGTCTAAAACAACAAGTTTCTTTAGGTTTCCGATTTTCTCCGGAATTTTTCCGGACACTTTGTTTTTCCCAAGTCGTAAAACCACTAAATCCTTTAATTGAACCATACTATCTGGAATTTTTCCATGAATAGTATTAAAAGCTAGGTTTAAAACTTTGAGGTTTTTCAACTCTCCTATTGATTCGGGCAAAATCCCTATCAAATTATTATTCATTAAATTCAATGAAACCACGGTATTACCTTTAACTTCGACACCTTTCCAAGTGGAAACATCTTTTGATAAATCCCAAGAATTTGTCCAGCTTTTTCCCCTCGTACTAGTATATAGATCTAAAAGCGCCATTTTTTCCGTTTTCGGAATTTTCGCAAAAACAAGGCTACAGGAGATTAAAAACAATATGTAAATGATTTTCTTCATTCTAATAGGATTGTAATTATATTTATAAGAATTACCCTACAAATAAACGTGAATTATAAGTTATAGTACAAAAGATATCGACCAATTACATGTCAAAATATGCTTTTTGTTGTGAAACGCTCAAAAAGTGTTGTAAGAATAAGACTACTTTATATTTTGTGCTTTAGGAAGCATTTTCAAGATCATTGGTTAGTTGTTCCCAGCGTATCATGAGTTTGTCCAGATCAGTTTTCTTTTTTTGATACTCTTCAAAAAAGTTAGGTTTGGTAATGGTAGAATCATAGTCCATCAATAAATCATGATCTATTGCAGCTATTTCCTTTTCGAGTACAGCAATATTACCTTCGACAGTACTCAACTTATTTTTAAGTGATTTAACTTTTTTCTGATCTTGAAAGCTCTGTTGTCCTTGTTTGGGCTTTTCTTTCTTTTTGGCAGTTTCTTGTTTTTTCTCAATAGCCCTAAAATCAGCTGCTTTTCGCTGTTCTAGATAATAGTCTATATCACCCAAGTACTCCTTTATCTTGCGGTCTTTGAATTCATATACCTTATTGGTGAGTCCTTGAAGAAAATCTCGATCATGAGATACTAATATTAGTGTACCTTCAAAATTCTGTAATGATTGTTTTAAAACGTTCTTTGATTTTATGTCTAGGTGATTGGTAGGTTCATCCATTACCAACACATTAAAAGGCTGCAGTAACATTTTCGCTAAGGCTAAACGGTTACGTTCACCACCCGAAAGAACCTTTACATATTTATCTACCTCATCTCCTCGAAACAAAAACGAACCTAAAATGTCTCTTACCTTACTTCTATTTTTTTCATTTGCTGCGTCGAGCATTGTATCATGTACTGTTTTGCTTCCATCTAAGTATTCCGCTTGATTTTGGGCAAAATATCCTATTTGCACATTGTGACCTAGCTTGAGTTTCCCATCATGCTCAAGCTCTCCGACCATAATCTTTGCCAAAGTTGATTTCCCTTGTCCGTTCTGGCCTACAAAAGCAGTTTTGCTGTCACGTTCAATTAAAAGATCAATATCTTGAAGCACGTGATTGTCACCATAACTTTTAGAAAGATTTTCAATTTCTGTAACAACCTTACCTGGAGTTATTGAAATAGGAAATCTTACATTCATCACACTATTATCATCTTCATCAACCTCAATACGTTCAATCTTATCTAACTTCTTAATCAACGACTGCGCCATCGAAGCCTTTGTCGACTTAGCGCGAAACTTTTCAATCAAACGTTCTGCTTGTTGAATCTCTTTTTCTTGATTCTTCTGAGCATTTAACTGCTGTTGTTTCATTTCGGATCTTAGAACCAAATATTTTGAATAGGGCTTATTGTAATCGTAAATACGTCCTAATGAAATCTCAATTGTACGATTCGTTACATTGTCTAAGAACATCTTATCATGCGATACAATCACCACTGCTCCTGAATAGTTTTTTAGAAAATTCTCTAGCCAAATTATAGATTCGATATCTAAGTGGTTTGTAGGCTCATCTAATAGCAACACATCGTTACTCTGCAATAGGAGTTTTGCTAATTCAATACGCATTCGCCAACCTCCTGAAAAAGTATCCGTTTTCTTATCGAAGTCTTCCCTTTTAAACCCAAGACCCTGAAGAATTTTTTCTGTTTCCCCTTGATAATTATATCCTCCTAAAACCTCATAATGCTCTGTAACTTCATTTAGATCGATTATTAGCTGGTTATAACCCTCACTCTCATAATCAGTTCGCTCCACGAGTTGCTGATTAATATCTTCTAACTGCAGCTCTAATGCCTTGATTTCTACAAAAGCTTGATAAGATTCCTCTAAAACCGTTCGCCCCTGTTCGAAATCAATATCTTGTCTTAAGAAACCTATTTTAACATCTTTTTCTTTTGCAATTGTGCCAGTATCGTAAGGCATGTCACCAACAAGCAACTTTAGCAAAGTTGATTTTCCAGCTCCGTTTTTACCTATAAGCCCTGCGCGATCTCCACCATTCAGACGAAAAGATATTTCTTCAAATAAATATTCGCCTCCAAAAGAAACTGAAAGGTTATGTATGTTGAGCATATGATGTAGCTATTGAGCCTGTTAAATGATAGTTATAGTTTGGGCTTACTATTATAAGCAAACCTTTTGCCTTTTATCTTGCGTATTCTTCCAATCAGTTTTAACAATTAAAACATCGAATTTTGTAATGCTTGTTACATTTCCAAGAAAGGCAATTCTGTACCTTTACACAAAGATTCTGCAAATGTTAAAAAAAGGAAACAAACTATACAGCATTTTAACAGGAAGTTGCCCGAAATGTCATCAAGAAAGTATGTATGTGGATAAAAACCCGTATCGCCCAGGGCATCTTTTTAAGATGCATGAGCGTTGCGCCAATTGTAGCACCAAGTATAAGATTGAACCCTCTTTTTTCTATGGAGCAATGTATGTTAGTTATGCGGTAGGAATTGCTTTTGCAGTCGCCGCATTTGTCATTGCAAGACTAGTATTCGGAGCGGATTTAATTACCACCTTTATTGCTATAGTTATTACTATGGTTGGTTTTATGCCAATAATTATTCGTCTCTCTCGAAATATTTGGATTAACTTATTTTTTAAATTTGACCCAAACGCTATTAAGCCAAGCTCTTAAAATGTTTTTCCACAAAGCGGGATATATTCATTTCATGATGAATATTTTCTCTTTTTTCAATCGAATTAAATAGCTGTTCGGAAGCATATGGAGCAATCATAACTCCTCGAGAACCAAATCCATTTAAGACATACAAATTATCATATTCAGGATGCCTTCCAACTAAAGGTCTTCTATCAGTTACGGTCGGGCGAATACCTGCCAGCTGACCTACCACTTCATAATCACACTTCAAAAATTTATCCAACTTTTGAAGTAATTCAGTTCTTGACGTTTCCGTTGGCAGGTTGGTGGTATCTTTCCATTTATAAGTTGCTCCTACTCGGTATAAATCTTTTCCCCAAGGAATTAAAAAGATGGATGATTTAATAGCATTCGACTCATTTAAATCTGGAGCTTTAATTGTAAGGTATTCTCCTTTTGTACTTGTCATAGGCAGGTAATTGAAGAATGCATTTTTCTTCATTCCAAATCCTTCCGAAAAAACAATTCGTTTCGCGTTTATTGATTTATATACAATAGAATCTGAATTAATTTTTAAAGCACCATGATCAAAAGTTTCTGGCAGGAACGAATCTTTAGAAAGTAAATACTTCTCATACGAGGAAAGTAATTGAGCTGTATCTATTCTACCCGTATTCAATACTTCGCCAAACCCCAGTGGAGCATCAAGATTTGGATTTTTGTTTTCTTGGATTACGGGGGATAAAAAATCTTGCAATCCTATTTTATCAGATGCCTCAAACCACATATTCTGCTCCTCGATGGAGGCGAATATTCTTAACACTGGCAGCTTATAATCCAGCTTCACTTTAAGTTTTTTCTCTAAAGATTTATAAAAGGGGCTAGCTATTTCTAATTGCTCTTTCGCATTCCAAGCCATAGTAAAACGCTTCAGAATTACAGGATTGTATAAACCGCCAGCAACAAGGGAAGAAATCTGAGAGGTATCGCTAATTACTTTATAGGTCTTACCACTTTTTT
The DNA here is from genome assembly GCF_047345145.1 of Maribacter taeanensis. Lineage (NCBI taxonomy): Bacteria > Pseudomonadati > Bacteroidota > Flavobacteriia > Flavobacteriales > Flavobacteriaceae > Maribacter > Maribacter taeanensis. Next base: position 244,178 of record NZ_JBLFER010000005.1, on the reverse strand, counting down.
CAAGCTGCTCACAGAATGACACCCCAGCTAATCCAAGTCCAACAACTAGATAGTCTAACATGAGGTAAAGTTACGAAGGGGATGGGAATAAAATCGAACAAAAAAATCCCCAACGTTACCGTTGGGGATTTTATATACTATTGAATTGGAATTCAAAAATTGTTTCTACTAAAGTTTAGTAGCTCCACATATCTTGTTCCCTATCTCTAATGACCTCTTTAATTCTTTTAGCCTCTAGTAATTGGAACAAAGCATTTTCGGAGACGTAATCGTTAACCTTACGGTCACCGTGAACATTGTCTTCTCTATAAATTACACCATTGAACCTTCTTGCGTTCAACAACATATCAAAAGATATGGGTTGCGCAGAATTACGTTGGTTAAAAACCTTGGCATCATGCAATATCTGCCTGGCACCTGGGTACCACACCCAGAAAAGTTCTACCTTGGCATCTTGAAGATCCATAGATTCGTCATCTATAAAGTTAACATCTGGTGCAACAGGAGCGATACCTAATAAACGATACTTCAATTCTCCTTGACGCTTGTCAAAATACCAGATTCCTTTGATACGGTATTCTTCAATATCTGCTGCTGAAAGTTCTCTTTCATTGATATATTCATCTGAAAGTTCTTCACCTGCATTTATTTGCTCGTATCCGTAATCAGTTGTATCCCTTTTCTTTAAGGTAGCTTCTAAATCACTGAAAATTCTTTTTTCAGTAAAATAAGAATCTACATATACTTCCTCTAATTTTCCATTTTTGATATTCTTAAGCAGAACATCATATAAGGATCTTCTATCTGCACCGATATCAACCGTGTCAGTAGGATAGTACATTGGGAAATTTACACGTTCATCTAAATCAATAACCTCCCATACGGTTTTAGACCAGAGAATATCTCTGTCGTCTACATAACCATACTCTAAAGGAGCATCATTGTCTAGTGCTTTTTGAGCTTCAGTCTTCATCCCTATTTCTTGAGGCTTCTTTGCGTTCAAAATGTTCGCTTGAGCCATCATTGAAGCAGGTAGTAAGGTCACAGCTCCGATTAGTAAAACATTCTTCCAATTCATGTTTGAATCAATTTAAAATTACCGAGCAACTTACGCCGCTCGGTTTTCTATTAGTATTAGTTTGTGATCTCCACAACTACCGGAGATACTTTCTTCAATTTGTAACCTTTGTTGTTACTGATGTAAGCATTGATATCAAAGATTTGAACTGCATCACCACGCTTAGCTCTTTTCAAAGCAGACTTGGCTCTTGAATCTAATCTACCACCTTTAACAACTACCGTAGGTTGACCCGGTACTTTGAATTTAAATCCACTAACTTTAAGATTTAAATCAAAATCGAAGTCTTCTAAAACAGCACCAACTGTTGATTTCTCTAAGTTAGCTCTTGGCATTTTAGCGCTACCTGTTTCACCTCTAATTGAACCAGAAGGTCTTGGTATATCTTTAATTCTGAACTCAGATCTAGAAGATACTCTTTGGCCGTCAGGCAAAGTACCAGAAGCAGTAATAGTAACTGTTCTACCTTTACCAGGATTCATAACATACTTGCTACCACTACTCTTTTTAAGACCAGTTGCCGAAGCACTAACCTTATTGTTAGGGATACCAGGAATAGAGATACTCATTGGGTTAGCTACACCACGATAAACTACATTCATCTTGTCAGCAGCTATCAACGCAGCATTTGGTTTTGAAATGGTTGCGAATGAGTTCTTTACAGGAACTTCAATCTCTTCACCATCTTGCTTGAAAAATAATTTTCCAGCTACTTCATGGTCTCCGGCAGCACCAGAACCAATAAGCATTTTAACTCCACCAGCTTCGATCTTATAATCTTTACCTTCAGAAAGTTTTCTTCCATCAAGAGTCAATTCAGCTCTAACAGGTGTTGATGAATTATCAGTTTTGCTAATGATGATTTTACCATCGTATTTTTCACCAGTATAGTAAGCAGACTTACTAGCAAAAAGTGAAGTAGCAAAGTTCTTTAATGAAACTTGCTCTGTCAACTCACCAGCCAACATTGTTTTTAAAGCATCTTCTTCAGTTGCTCTAATATCAGCTTGCATAGCGGTAAGTTTTGTCAATGATGCTACTAAAGGAAACCTTTCGTAGTTATAGTTAAGCCAATCTATTTTTTCACCACTACGGTTTTCTACCTTACCGTTCTCATCTCCAGTTTGGAAACGTGATTTAATATTTGATTGTACTTCCTTGTCTTTTACCAGTTTGATAACTCCATCGCGGTAAGTATTGATTCTATTTAAGAAATCTTCTCCTTCCGGTGTAAGGTTATCACCTTGCCAAAATTTACTGTCAAGAAAATCTGACTTATCCATTACTTGATAGTCTGTAGGGTCTTCAATACCTTCAATCGCTTGGTCTTTTAGACCTTGCAAATAGTCGTAGTATTCTTGTGACATTGATTTGATTTTCTTAGCATTGTCGTAAAGAGGGCCATACTTGGCCGTATCTTCACCTGCTTTTGTTGCCAAACCATCTAAGAAAGCTAGGTTACTTTCTGTGGTTTTTGCATTAGAAGCTTCCATCTTTTCGGTCATAATACCGAATGCAGCTAGAACTTCTTTACTCATATTTAGGGCCAGCATCGCAATGAAGATGAGGTACATTAAGTTTACCATCTTCTGACGTGGTGATTGTTTTCCTCCTGCCATGTTTTCTAATTAGTTTTTAATTATTATTTGATTTGGGGTCGTTATAACTAAAACTTATTAGTTTCTGGTCATTGCGGTTAACATTCCACCGTATACTCCATTCAATGAAGAAAGGTTGGTAGCTAAAGATTCCATTTGCTCCTTCAAAGCAGCGGCATTTTGCAATTGCTCTTCGTTAGCAGTAGCTTGTTTGCTAGCACTTTCTAATTGTACTTTGTAAAGGCTATTTAAAGATTCCATTTGAGCGGCAGCTTGTACCATCTCATCAGAATACTTGCGTGTAGACTCCATTGCATCTACTGTAGGAGCAATACCTTTGGCAGCACCTTCGAAGTTTCTAATACTATCTCCTAAGCTCTCCATAAGCTGCGCATCAACACCAGCTTCTTGTAATAAGTTATCTAACTTTGCAGATAATGAAGCTTCTGTTTCTTTAATTTCAGAAAGCTCATTGTCTCTTCCTGAAGACATACCGCCAGCTAATTCTGGGTATACTAAAGACCAATCGTACTCATCATCTACTGGTTCGAATGCACTAATTGCAAAAATAAGTGCTTCAGTAATAAGACCTATAGCGAGAAGTATTCCACCATTAAGTGGACCGAACTCCCAGTGTAGGATTTTAAATAATGCTCCGATAATTACGATCGATGCTCCAAGGCCATAGGCCATGTTGAAAAGTTTCTTTGTTGATTTTGACTGTGCCATAATTAATAGTTTAATTTAAGATTTAAAAAAAGATTTGGTTAAAGTTTCTTCCGAACTATTCGGAAATTTATTTGGATTTTGTGTATTTGATAATTTGTATTTAAGCTTTTTGTAACGCAACTTTTTCAATTTTCTAAGACTGCCGTCGTCTTTTTTCTACTGATTTAAAAGTAGATGTTACTTTTTATTTTTGAAATACCTAATAGACCGTATTTTTTCCTACTGGTTTTCCATTATTAATTTTATTGTGTTGAATCTTCTTCACCCATGTAATCTTGTACGGTTCTAAAGCCGATATAACTACGTGCCGAATCTGAATATTCATAATCTCTAGTACTTACTTGTAAGAAGTATGCAACATCTTTCCAAGAACCACCTCTGATCACTTTTCTAGCATTTGCGCCATCGCCACCATTAGGGTTCATTGTTGATACATACTCATATGAACTTGGATCGTAACTAGAGTTTGTCCACTCTGATACATTACCTGCCATATTATATAAGTTGAAATCGTTTGGTTCATAAGACTTGGCTTCTACAGTATATAAAGCTGCATCTGCTGCATAGTCTCCACGTTGTGGTTTGAAGTTTGCCATAAAGCAACCTGTGTCACTTATAACATATGGACCACCCCATGGGTATGTTCCACCTTCGATTCCACCTCTTGCTGCATACTCCCATTCGGCCTCGGTAGGTAGTCTGAATTTGTTTACAAATTGTCTACCTCTACTTTTATTGTCATCGTTCTTGAATTTCGTTCTCCAGTTACAGAAAGCTTGTGCTTGCTTCCAAGAGATTCCAACAACTGGATAATCGCTATATGCATCATGCCAGAAATAGTCGTTGTGCATTGGCTCGTTGTAGGAGTATTCGAAATCACGAATCCAAACGGTTGTGTCAGGATAAATTTCAAGTTCTTCATGACGGATAAAGTCTTTTCTTCTACCAGTTTTTGATCTCGCAGCAGCTTCGATATCCATCCAGCTATATTTGTATTTTAATTTTGTTACATCGATAGTACGTTGACCATTGTAAGACTCCTCTTCAGGAATGTACAATGAATCCATTACTTCGGTATAGTATTCATCTGGATATTCAGAAGTATCCCAAATAAGATCTTCGTCCTTATTTAGAGAATATCCTTCATAACCCGTTTCACCCATACCAGAATAATTGTCTAACATGTACTTGTCATAAACAGAAGCTTTTGTGGTATCACCTTGTTTGAATGCATACTCACCAATTCCACCATCTTCTGCAGTCAAACCTAACTCATCAGCCAAGATGGCCAGTTTGGTTCTAGCGATAGAATCTTGTACCCATTCAACAAACTGTCTGTATTCGCTGTTGGTGATTTCCGTATCATCCATGTAGAAGGAACGTACGGTTACGGTCTTTGTAGGGGCGTTGAGAACTTTGGCTTGGTCTTCTTCAGACTTACCCATGATAAAAGAACCTCGAGGAATCAATTCCATTCCGTAAGGTTTCTCCGGATACCACTTCTTTCCTTGGACTCCGACTAGCTCTCCTTTTGATTTAGACCCACAACTTGTGAGTAAAAAAACAAACGCTATAGATACTAACAATAGCTTCTTCATACTTTAGGTTAAATTTCGATTATGGTTATAAACTGTAAATCACTTATTTATTCTACACTCTAAAACTACGATTTGATAAAATTATTGTATCAAACCTAATTATACAGTAAAAAAAAATTGATCAATTAAAGCCTTTCTTATACGCTTTAAACCACCTTTCAGGAATGTTCTGATCGCAAGCGTCCAAATAGTCCTTTTCAGTGCAGGGTAATAACGAAGATGATTCGAGTTTAGTATTTGAACTAAAAAGAGATGGTACTTCAACCCACCATCTTTCGGTGAAATGACTCTTATAATAGATTAACTGCTCAGTTTCAGTTGGTACTGTGTATTTGGTAAAGGCCTCTGAATTGGTGTAAGGAGACTCTTTTATTCTAAAATTGAAGCCTTCAATGAAGTACCAAATAATTTGAGCTATTAGCTGACTAGATTGATTTGTATTCTCCATCTCATAAATTCCAAAGACACCTACATTATCACTGATACCAGCATAACGAGAGATGGCACAAATCTCCCTTCCAGTAAATCCGTTGGGAGAAAAATTGTTTGAATAACCAATATCTGCAGATCGAACTGATCTCATGTCGAGACTTACCATATTCGCATTGCGCAAAACAGGTTCAGCCAAAGTAATATCATTTATCAAATCTCCAAGACGATATGCGTCAAAAAACAAGCGTTCCATCAAATCAATTTCCTCTTGGGCATTGAAATAACTTTGATAACCAATATTGGAAAAGTTAAAAAGGTTATTTGGTTTATCTGTTATGATCTTGCTCATGTATGAATTAGAAGATATCAATTCATCTTCCATTCCAAAATCAAAGCGACTATCTACAGCAACTAAATTGATCATGTCTTTTATACCATCAAAAGCTCTATAAGAAGGATATGTAATATCTTGAGTCGCACCTATTATAATAGGAATGATATTTTCTTCAAGCAACCCAGCAACTATCTCTTTTACCACAAAATAGGTGTCATCTACCGTATCACCTTCCTCGATGTCGCCCATGTCGACAATATTTGAATTCCAATTACCCATAAGTAATTTGTAAAACTGAATTCTAATAGCAGATACATCAAGTTTTTCAGGTTTCTTTTCATAAGCATTACGTGACTCTTTGACACCAATTAAAGCTATTGAAGCAATTGCTAAAACTGGGAGACCATCACGTACGGTGTGTTTATGTATATTCTTTCCTAAAGACTGTGGCGGCAATAATTCAGTGTGTGCCAATACTTTATCTTCTATGGGAACTAAGAAATCAAATGCCATTAGGTTGCGTCATTAACGGTTAAAAGGTATTCATACCTATTACTGATATCAAAGTTAGCTAGAGTAGTACCATAAAAACAATATTAGATTGTGTTTTTCTAATGTATTATATGTTGTAAAAACATAAAACCCCTTCCTTTGTTATTAAAAGAAGGGGTTGAATATTATTGAAGGAAGAAATTTACTTCTTCTTAGCCTTTGTTTTAGGCTTAGCTTTCGCCTTTTTCTTTGGCATTTTCTTTTCGATAAGCTTCTTTGCTTCTTCTAAAGAGACTTTTGTAGCATCAACTGTCTTGGCAATTTCGACTTTGATTTTGCCTTTTATAATGTTATGACGCCCCCATCTCGCTTTCTCAATTCGAATGCCTTCTTCGGGCCACTCTTGAATAAGTTTGTCAATTTCTTTTTGCTTTTTGATTTCGATTAACTCTTCAATATTAGCCTGAGTGAGATGGTCAAAATCATACTTTTTATTGACATTGATAAACATGCCATCCCACTTAATAAAAGGACCAAAACGACCAGTTCCTTTGGTGACATCTTTTCCTTCGTAAGCGGCTATTGGAGCATCTGCCTTCTCTTTTGCAAGAATTAATTCAATAGCTCTATCCATTTCGATTTCCATGGCATTTTCACCCTTATCCATCGAAATAAATTTATCGCCAAATTTCACATATGGTCCAAAGCGACCTACATTTGCCAGCACTTCTTCACCTTTGTAAACACCCAATTTTCTTGGAAGTTTAAACAAGTCCATGGCTTCTTCAAAAGTTATGGTATTCAAAGATTGATCGGGCAAAAGACTTGCAAAAGTGGGTTTTTCTTCATCGTCAACTGTTCCTATTTGAACCATTGGACCAAACCTTCCTAAACGCACGGCAACCCGTTTTCCTGACTTTGGATCTTCACCCAAAATTCGTTCTCCACTTGCTCGATCGGCATTCTCTTCAACATCTTTAACTATAGGGTGAAAATCTTTGTAAAAAGCTTTCATCACTTTCTGCCAATCTTCTTGTCCTTCTGCAATTTCATCAAAATCTTCCTCTACTTTTGCTGTGAAATTATAGTCAAGAACAGCCGAAAAATTACTTACCAAAAAGTCATTTACAATCATTCCTATATCGGTTGGAACAAGCTTTCCTTTATCTGAACCTACCATTTCTGAAAGGTGCTTTTCATTTAAAGAATCAGCTTCTAAAACCAATTGAATATATTTACGTTCTGTACCTTCTACAGTACCTTTTTCAACATATTTCCTATTTACTATTGTAGAAATTGTAGGTGCATATGTTGAAGGTCTACCAATACCTAATTCTTCTAATTTCTTTACCAATGATGCTTCCGTAAAGCGATATGGTGGTCTTGAAAAACGTTCTGTTGCTTTTATAAAGTTATTATGCAAAGTATCTCCGACATTCATTGCGGGCAACATTCCTTCCTGCTCTTCTGTAGCATCTTCTTCATCTAATCCCTCCATATAAACTTTTAGAAAACCATCGAACTTGATAACCTCTCCATTTGCGCTGAATTGCTCAGAATGTGAGCTTGTCTTTATTTTTACGTTAGTCCGCTCAAGTTGAGCATCACTCATTTGAGATGCTATGGTCCGCTTCCAAATTAGCTCGTATAACTTCTGTTGATCACGTTCAAGAGAAGGTGACTGATTCGCCATTGTCGTTGGTCGAATAGCTTCGTGCGCCTCTTGCGCTCCTTTAGACTTTCCTTTGAAATTACGAACATTACTATATGACTCGCCATAAGTATTGATAATCGTTTCTTTAGCTGCGTTGATTGCTTCGCCTGATAAATTCACACTATCAGTTCTCATGTAAGTAATCAAACCCGCTTCATACAATCTTTGGGCTACTTGCATAGTTCTACCTACCGAAAAATACAATTTACGCGATGCTTCTTGCTGTAGAGTAGATGTAGTAAATGGAGCAGATGGAGTTTTCTTGGCGGGTTTTTTATCTAAACTTCCGACGGAAAAACCAGCACCCATATTTTGTTTCAAGAAAGCTTCTGCTGTTTCTTTTGATGAGAATGTCTTATTCAGTTTTGCAGTAAATACATTTCCTTCTGTAGTTTTAAACTGTGCAGATATCTTATAAGAAGCTTCCGCTGTAAACGCTTCAATATCACGTTCTCTTTCTACAATCAAACGAACCGCAACAGACTGCACACGACCTGCGGACAGACCTGGTTTGATTTTTTTCCATAAAACAGGAGATAACTGATACCCAACAAGCCGATCTAAAACACGTCTCGCCTGCTGTGCATTTACCAAGTTGTAATTTATTTCTCGAGGGTTTTCAATCGCTTTCTGAATGGCAGATTTCGTAATTGAGTTAAAGACAATTCGCCTCGTTTTATCCTTATCTAAGCCTAAAGTCTCAGATAAATGCCACGAAATAGCTTCTCCCTCTCGATCTTCATCACTGGCTAACCATATGACTTCAGCTTTTTTAGCAAGATCTTTAAGTTTTTTGACAAGTGCCTTCTTATCATCATCAACAATATATTTCGGTTTGAAATCATTTTCGACATCAACTCCTAATTCTTTAGAAGGCAAGTCGGCAATATGGCCGAAACTAGACTCAACCTTAAAGTCTTTTCCTAAAAACTTCTCTATCGTTTTAGCCTTTGCGGGCGACTCTACTATTACTAAATTCTTAGCCATTCATCCGTTTTTGAGCCAACAAAAGTAGTCGAATTTTTTAATTTGCTACTATACCTTATATATATGTACAAGAAAATAGATTGATAATGTGGGTGCCAGTATCTATGAAATCAGCCTTAATGCCTGAAGAAATCATCAATAATTTTAGTTACTTTTAATAACATCTTCTGATGACTAACTAAACTAAAGAATGATTATTTCTATTTAAAAATAGATGTCTTCACTAAAACCTTTACTCATGAAAACTTTTTCAGCACTACTGCTTTTGATTTTGATTTTTCCTTTCGAACACTCTCAAGCTCAAAGAAGAAATAAAAAAGAAAATATCGTTTCTTATGATTCCTCCTTATTTAATGGAATGGAATGGCGACTGGTGGGGCCATTTAGAGGAGGTCGCGCAGGTACTGTTTCGGGAGTATTAAACAATAACAACCTTTATTATATGGGCACAGCTGGTGGTGGTGTTTGGAAGACAACCGATGCAGGAAGCACATGGCAATGCATTTCTGATGGCTATTTCGGAGGTTCTATTGGTGCGGTTGCTGTTTCAGAATCTGACCCAAATGTGATTTATGTGGGTGAAGGAGAGCAGACACTTCGTGGAAATGTCTCTTCAGGAAATGGAGTTTGGAAAAGTTTGGATGCTGGGGAAACCTGGGAATTTATCGGGTTAAAAGGCTCTGAACATATTTCAAGAATTCGAATACATCCTAAAAATCCAAACATAGTTTACGTTGCTGCTATTGGAAACCTTTGGAAACCGAATAAAGAGAGAGGTGTCTACCGTTCTGTTGATGGAGGTGCTACCTGGAGTAAAATACTATATGTTAGTGATGAAGCCGGAGCAGGTGATTTGATTATAGACCCTAATAATTCAAGGGTGCTATATGCAGCTACCTGGCAAATGAAAAGAAACGGCTACCGCATGGATAGTGGTGGACCCGATAGCAAACTATTCAAAAGTACGGATGGCGGAGATACTTGGAATGATATTTCTAAGTTGTCTGGACTACCAAAGGGGCCTTGGGGAATAGTTGGAATTGCAGTTTCGCCGGTTGATTCAAATCGAGTATGGACTATCATTGAGGCTGAAGAAGGAGGGGTGTATCGGTCAGATGATGCTGGAAAAACATGGAGAAAAGTAAATGAAAATCGTGCTCTTCGCCAAAGAGCATGGTACTACAGTCGGATTACTGCTGACCCACAAAATATTGATAAGGTGTATGTAATGAATGTTAGTTATGGCGTATCAACAGATGGTGGCAAAAGTTTCACTTTAAAAAATGCCCCCCATGGAGATCATCATGATCTATGGATCGATCCAAACAATAATAATAGAATGGTAATCGCTGATGATGGTGGTGCACAAATCTCAAACGATGGGGGAAATAATTGGACCACTTATTTCAATCAACCAACTTCTCAATTTTATAGGGTAACTACCGATAACGCATTTCCATATAGAATTTATGGAGCCCAGCAAGATAACAGTACGATTCGCATTTATCATCGAACCGCAGGTAATGCTATTACCGAAAGTGATTGGGAAAGAACCGCTGGTGGTGAAAGTGCACATTTAGCTCCCGATCCAAAAAACAATGATATTGTTTATGGCGGCACATTTAAGGGTTATATGATGCGTGAGGATCACGCTGTCAATCAAACACGATCTGTAAATGTCTGGCCAGATAATCCAGCAGGTTCAGGAGCTGAAGTCATGAAATACCGATTCAATTGGAATTTTCCTGTAAAATTTAGTATTCATGATTCGAACAAATTGTATGCAGGGTCTAACTTTCTTCATATGACAACTAATGAAGGTCAAAGTTGGCAAACTATATCTCCTGACTTGACAAGAGCTCTTCCAGAAACTATAAGATCGTCTGGTGGACCTATTACCCAAGATAACACCGGTGCGGAATTTTATTCAAATATTTTCGTAATCAATGAATCACCTAATGAAGAGGGTATTATCTGGGTGGGTACCGATGACGGACTGATTCAAATCAGTAAAGACAATGGGGCAAATTGGGAAAACATAACCCCACCTACAAGTATGTCACCAAAACTTAATATGATTAATAGTATTGACCCCAGCCCATTTAAAAAAGGAACAGCCTACGTAGCTGCAACCTCTTATAAATTCGGTGATTATACCCCTTATCTATACAAAACAAGTGATTATGGTAAGACATGGACATTGATAACTAAGGGAATCAAGACCAATCATTACACACGTGTTGTGCGAACCGACAAAGTACGTGAAGGGCTTTTATATGCCGGAACTGAATGGGGCATGTATGTTTCATTCGATGATGGTGCCAGCTGGCAGTCTATGCAATTGAACCTCCCAATTACTGCTATTCGTGATCTCGAAGTACGCGACAATGATTTGATAGCCGCTACTCATGGACGCAGTTTTTGGATGATTGACGACCTTACACCACTGCATCAACTCTCCACAGATATCAAAAACAGAGAAGCGTTTTTATACAAACCAGATAAGGCATTCCGCATGCAACAATCAGGTTGGGGCAAAGCCAATGAATTATTGGAAGGTACCAATCACCCAAATGGAGCTATTATAAATTACTACGTTGCTAATAAAAAAGAGAGCGATACGGTTCACCTCGATATTTTGGAGTCAGACGGAAAACTAATTCAACGCTTCTCCACGTCGGCCAAAGAGGTTAAAACTGACCCGAGTAAACCCAAAAAATTAGATTTAAAAAAAGGTGGAAACCGTTTTATTTGGAATATGAGATATCCGGGCTTTACATCATTTGAAGGCATGGTATTGTACTCTTCTCCTAATATTGGCCCGAAGGCAGTTCCTGGAAAATATAAGGTCCGGCTGACCTATAATGGTAAATCACAAGAACAAGAATTTGAGATTGTAAAAGACCCAAGACTCTCTAATAGTTCTGATGATTTCGAAAATCAATTTGACTTTCTGCTAAAAGTTAGAGATCAAGTAAGTAGAGCCAATCAGGCGATCGCTAATATTCGTTCTGTAAAAAAAGATCTAGAATATTTAACAAATAAAACTAAAGACAATAAAGAGTTGCAAGATTTGATAAATGACTTTCAAACAAAAATGGAAGTTGTTGAAAATAACATTCACATGACCAAAAACCAAAGTAGACAAGACCCTTTGAATTATGGTATTCGAATCAATAATCGATTGGCATTTTTGTTGGCAGATTCTCAAAGAGGAGATTATCCACCAACAGATCAATCAAAAGAATTCTTTGAGGAAATCAAAAAGGAATTGGATGCTGAAATCGGTGCATTGAACAGTCTAATGGAAAAAAACATCAAATCCATAAATGAAAAAGTTACTTCAGATAAGATACCGATGATATCACTGAAGTAACTTTTGGATCACAATAAAACGGTAGCTTCTAGTTCAAATCAAAAGCGCTTAACAAGCGTATTTCATTATCGAGATATTCATATTGATAAAGAACCTTATCTCCTATCATTAATAAGGAGTTTGACAATGGTATGACATCATAGGTATTGATACTCTCGAAATGATTTAATTGCACTAGATTATTAATATCTGTTTTATCATAAACTTTCAGTCCGTCCGGACCATCACATATAAAAAGTTTTTCCTCTTTGATGCCCAAACCATAAGGTTCAGTCATCGGATAGGTTTTCTTTAATGTCGGATTGGTTAAATCAGAAACATCTACAATATAGAGTCCACTTTCTGTGCCATCACCACAAAAATTGCTACTCCTTAAAGTAACAAAAGCATAATCACCACTTACAACAACGGGGTCACAGGCTCTACCATGGGTAAATTCTGAAACATAGGTTGGTTTATCGGGCGACGAAATATCATAAATATACATGCCTTGTGTCCCTCCTAAAAAAAGAATATCACCTTGATTGAATATAGTTTCTATGTTTCCTTGAGCATAAACTTCTTCCAATACTTTGGGATTATCCAAATCTGAAATGTCAAAAACATTGATACTCCAAGGTTCGACCGCGTAAAGGTAATCCGAGACTATTCTAAATCGTGCAAAAGAACCACCTTGACCAGTGGTAGAAGTTGTAGGGCCACTAGATTCCGCAGCCGAGTCGTTTGCCAAAAACACATCAGTTCTTGTGGAACCATACTTACTCTCAAAATCAGCGGTGGACATTTGCACTTCTTTTACTTCCCAACCGGTCAATGCATCTCTCGACGCATCAAAATCACTATAATCAAAGGCATCTGCAGTTGGCCATTCAACGTCAAAACCTACGGTGCACCAGAACTCTTGGTAGATGGCATTTTCCATGCGTTTGGCAAATTTGATATTTTGAATATCCGAAATATCCATAACAACCAAATCGCCATAGCTATCGGCGAACAAACGATCATCTTTTATTGATATATCGTTATTTCCTTCTAATTTGATAAAACCAATATTCACTGGCGCAGAAGGATTGGTATTATCTAAAATATGGAAACCACGATACACGTCATTTACAAAAACATAGTTCTTGTAGGCATAAATTTTTCCAGATTCAATAATCGGAACGGGTTCAGAAATTGCAACTGCTTCTTCCTTGAAAGTAACAATGTCGCTCTTTAAGGGAGTCGCTATCAGATAGGTTTGCGTCATATCAAGAGAGGATACTTGATTATCGAAATCACACGATTGACAAGCTATTGTCAAGATAATTAAGGCTAAAATTCTTTTCATCTTTGTTTTTTGTTTAAATTATACTTTTCCACATCTTTTTTCAAAATACTCTAAAAACCCTATTTTATTAGCTCAAACACCTATTTGTTAATTTCATGTTTTCAAACAAGAGATGCAATAGGTTAAACAAAGTTGCGTAAAAAACTCACCTTTTTCACACTGCCAATTTGTCATAAATTCGTATTTAGCCCTATCTTTGCCATCCACTTATTCACAAGGACTTCTTTTTAGATGGAAAAAACAATTGACGAAACGATTCAGGGTACTTCTTTATCCATAGAACAAAACTCCGACAACAAACGGAAGCTTTACATAGAAAGCTATGGCTGCGCTATGAATTTTTCTGATAGTGAAATTGTTGCTTCCATTTTGGCCAATGAGGGATTTAATACCACCAAGAACTTAGAGGATGCTGATCTGGTTTTGGTAAATACCTGTTCTATTAGAGAAAAAGCAGAATTGACGGTGCGAAAACGTTTAGAAAAATTCAACGCCATCAAAAAACACCGACCACATCTAAAAGTAGGTGTTTTAGGATGTATGGCTGAACGCTTGAAAAGTCAATTACTTGAAGAGGAGAAAATAGTTGACATGGTTGTTGGGCCAGATGCCTATAAAGATCTGCCCAACCTTATTAAGGAAGTTGATGCTGGCAGAGACGCTGTAAATGTCATTTTATCAAAGGAAGAAACTTATGGAGATATTGCTCCCGTTCGTTTGCAAACCAATGGTGTAAGTGCTTTGGTTTCGATTACTAGAGGTTGCGATAACATGTGCACCTTTTGTGTTGTGCCATTTACAAGAGGTCGTGAGCGTAGTCGAGATCCACAATCGATTCTAGAAGAAGTGAATGATTTATTTAAAAAAGGATATAAGGAAATCACCCTTCTCGGTCAAAATGTAGATAGCTATCTATGGTATGGTGGCGGATTGAAAAAAGATTTTGGCAAAGCTTCTGAAATGCAAAAAGCAACAGCGGTTGATTTTTCAACTCTTTTAGCTATGGTTGCAGAAGCTCAACCTAAAATGCGCATTCGATTTTCAACTTCGAATCCGCAAGACATGACTCTAGATGTCATTCGTACCATGGCTAAATATGATAACATTTGTAATCACATTCATTTGCCCGTTCAAAGTGGCAGCAATCGTATTCTTAAAGAAATGAATCGTTTACATACGATTGAGGAATATTTTGAATTAATCGATAATATTCGTGAGATACTTCCTGATTGCGCCATTTCGCAAGATATGATTTCAGGATTCCCAACGGAAACTGAAGAAGACCATCAAGCCACCTTGGCGGCTTTGGAATATGTAAAATATGATTTCGGATATATGTATCTCTATTCCGAAAGACCAGGAACAATGGCCGCTAGAAAACTGGAAGATGATGTTCCAATGGAAGTCAAACAAAGAAGACTTGCAGAAATTATTGCTTTACAAAGAGAACATTGTAAATACAGAACAGAAGAACATTTAGGAAACATTGAAAATGTTCTCATTGAAGGAACTTCAAAAAAATCAGATGCCCATTGGATGGGGAGAAATTCTCAAAATACGGTTGTGGTTTTCCCTAAAGGGACATACAAGGTTGGAGATTTTGTAGATGTAAAAATTGAAGATTGTACATCGGCCACATTAATAGGAGAGCCTTTAGGATATAGTAAGAACTAAAATATAGATTTCCTCATAGGAGGGAATAACCATATATGGAAGGTATTCAATCAATAAAACAACGTTTCGAAATCATTGGCAATGATCCTAAACTGAATCGCGCTATTGAAAAAGCGATTCAAGTGGCTCCAACAGATATTTCAGTTTTGGTGACAGGTGAAAGTGGTGTGGGTAAGGAATCTCTTCCTAAAATCATACACTCTTTATCCCATAGAAAACATGCAAAATATATCGCGGTTAACTGTGGCGCTATTCCCGAAGGCACTATCGACAGTGAGCTTTTTGGACATGAAAAAGGTGCTTTTACAGGAGCAACTTCGACCAGAAGTGGTTACTTCGAAGTAGCAGATGGAGGTACAATTTTCTTAGATGAAGTTGGTGAACTTCCATTAACAACACAAGTACGTCTTTTGCGTGTTTTAGAAAATGGAGAATTTTTAAAAGTAGGTTCTTCGCAAGTGCAAAAAACAGATGTACGTATTGTTGCTGCCACAAATATTAAAATGTTCGAGGCGATTAAAAAAGAGAAGTTTCGTGAAGACCTTTATTATAGATTGAGTACGGTTGAAATTAATATACCACCACTTCGTGAACGCCAAGATGATATTCATTTATTATTCCGAAAATTTGCTTCCGATTTTGGAACGAAATACAAAATGCCCACCATTCGTTTAGAGGATGATGCTCGAGAACTACTCCTGAAATATCGTTGGCCAGGAAATATCAGGCAACTAAGAAATATTGCAGAACAAGTATCTGTTCTAGAAGAAAAACGAAGTATTTCAGCTTTCACCTTAAATGGATATTTACCAAGTGCCAGCAGCTCAAACTTGCCTGCTGTAATTGGAGGAAATGAAAAAAAGGAAGGTGATTTCAGCAATGAACGTGAAATTCTTTACAAGGTTCTTTTTGATATGAAAGGAGATCTGAATGATCTAAAAAAATTAACTCTTGAACTTTTAAAGAATAATGATTCTGAAAAAGTTCAGGAAGAAAATGAAAGCTTAATTCGTAAGATTTATAGAAGTGAGGAAGAGGAAATTCCACAACAAGAGAGTAAGCCCTTAGAAGTATTACAACTTCCAGAAATACATGAGGAACCTATTGCCCATCAGCCTATTCAAGAAGATAAGTATCATTTTGCTGAAGAAATACAGGAAGAAGAAACGCTATCTTTACAGGAGAAGGAGATTGAGTTGATCAAAAAATCTTTGGAAAGAAACCGTGGAAAACGAAAAGCCGCAGCGGCAGAATTGGGTATATCAGAACGAACATTGTACCGAAAAATAAAGCAGTACGATTTATAAAAAGAATCTCAACTAGATCTCATTGAAAAGTCTATTTTACTAAACTATTGTTAAGCTTAAATAAAAGTCTTTGTTCTTTTTTCTATCTTCCATTTTCTTTAAACCCTAAACCTATTATTAAGTGCTCGGATTTAAAAAATTACTACTTGTCTTACTTGCAACTACAGGTCTTAACTCATGTGGTGTTTATAATTTTACTGGAGGAGATGTTGGCACAGCAAAAACATTTCAAGTAAACTACTTTCAAAATTATGCCTCTCAAAGTCCCGGATCTATTTTCGAACCTGGAATGGACAGAGATTTCACACTGGAGCTTCAAGACCGAATACAAAATCAAACCAGCTTAGATTTAGTCAACAACGGAAGTGGCGACTTACTATATGAGGGCGAAATTGTAGAATATCGTATATCTCCAATGAGCGCAACGGCACAGCAAACCGCTGCTCAAAATAGACTATCCATTGCCATTAATGTCCGCTTTACAAACAATACCAAGGAAGATTCAGATTTTGAACAGCGTTTCTCATTTTTTTATGATTATGATGCGAGCGCACAATTATCTTCGGTAAAAACAGAAGCACATGAGGTTATTTTTGAGAGAATTACACAAGATATTTTTAATGCTTCACTTGCAGACTGGTAGATTAACATGAATGTAAAAGACTTTACATATCTATTGCAAAACCCAAATAAGGATATCTCTCCAGAGCAAACAAAGCACTTAGAGGATGTTCTTGCTGAGTTTCCCTATTTTCAAGCGGCAAGAGCTGTTCATTTAAAGGGTCTGAAAAACTTGAATAGTTTTAAATACAACAATGCTCTTAAAACCACTGCTGCTTATACAACAGATAGAGATATTCTTTTCGATTTTATTACATCTAAAGAGTTCTTACAAAATTCTATTGCTGATTCTATTTCGGGTAAAAGCACAGCGCTTATTGACACAGAAATAGTGTCAGAAGAAGTCTTATCTGAAACTCCTCAGAATAATTCTATTATTGAAAAAACTGTTGATAAGCCTTTGCCACAAACTACTGAAGATGCAGAGCATATTTTAGACCCTGAATTGTTTAGGTCTAAAGATCCCAAAGTTGATGCTGAAATAAAGAAAGCCAAACGAGAAGCAGCAAAAGAATTAGAAATAGGAAAACCTCTTTCCTTTACTCAAAAAGAAAAATATTCCTTCGGTGAGTGGTTACAGCTCACTTCTAAGAAAACCATTCAAAGAGAAAACACATCCGAAGAAATTGAAAGTAAAAATTTTGAGCTTGAGCGTAATGTTTTAAAGGAAAAAAAATTCGATCTAATTGATAAGTTCATCGCTGAGAGTCCTAAGATAGTTCCAAACGAAAATAATTCCCCAAAAATAGACCTTAAAAAAGGTTCCAAATTTGATGCTAACGAGCTTATGACAGAGACTTTAGCGAAGGTATATTTGGAGCAAAAAAAGTACAAAAAAGCCATACAAGCCTACCGTATTTTAAGTTTGAAATATCCAGAAAAAAGTGGTTTCTTTGCAGACCGAATTAAAGCGGTAGAAAAAATACAAAAGGAAAATATCTAAAAATGAATACGTTTACAATATTCTTAATTCTTATCATTATTGTTTGTTTGCTATTA
The DNA here is from genome assembly GCF_047345145.1 of Maribacter taeanensis. Classification (NCBI taxonomy): domain Bacteria; kingdom Pseudomonadati; phylum Bacteroidota; class Flavobacteriia; order Flavobacteriales; family Flavobacteriaceae; genus Maribacter; species Maribacter taeanensis. Next base: position 225,909 of record NZ_JBLFER010000005.1, on the reverse strand, counting down.
ATGCTAGTAGTAATGGTACAGAATCCAAAAGGTGGCGGATTATCCTCTTCTTTTGGCGGTGGCGGAAGTCAAGTAGTTGGAGGGGTTAAAAAAACTGGAGACTTTTTAGATAAAAGTACTTGGACATTGGCAATCACACTGGTTGTGTTAATCTTAGCATCTAACGTTGCCCTCAAAGGAAGTTTTGGACAAGTAGAATCCAAATTACTAAATGGAGATGGTATAGAAGAAACTTTACCAGATGAAATTCCAGAAGGTTTACCTGAAGAAATTACACCTTCAACAGAAGGCGCAACACCCGTTGATACGCTATAGGTTGCAAAGAAATAATTAAATGCCAGCTTTTATGACAAGCTGGCATTTTTGTTTTACAAAATGTCAGTTTCTATCGAATGGCATAATTTCTGACTTGTAGAAACGAACTATTAAATCAATTTTAAAACTAAAGACTATGGCTAAAGTTAGCATTAAACCATTGGCAGATAGAGTTCTTATTGAGCCTATGGCCGCTGAGACCAAAACTGCATCTGGTATATACATTCCAGATACTGCAAAAGAAAAACCACAAAAAGGAAAAGTAGTAGCTGTTGGTCCTGGCACCAAAGATGAGGCTGTTACCGTTAAAGTTGGTAATACTGTTCTTTACGGAAAATATGCTGGTACTGAATTGAAATTAGAAGGTACAGATTATTTGATGATGCGTGAAAGCGATATACTTGCTATCATTTAATTTCCTTGTAGTCAGGAATCTCTACAAAACAACTATTTAGTCTAATCAAAAGGATTCTCACCTTCGTGAGAATGAAAAATAAAATTATAATTCATTATGGCAAAAGATATAAAATTTGACATTGATGCGCGCGATGGCCTAAGAAGAGGAGTTGATGCCTTGGCCAATGCAGTAAAAGTAACCTTAGGACCAAAAGGAAGAAACGTAATTATTAGCAAATCTTTTGGAGCACCACAAGTAACCAAAGATGGGGTTACAGTGGCAAAAGAAATCGAGTTGGCGGATCCATTAGAAAACATGGGCGCGCAAATGGTAAAAGAAGTTGCTTCTAAAACCAATGACCTTGCGGGTGACGGTACAACTACAGCAACTGTTTTAGCGCAATCAATCGTAAAAGAAGGATTAAAAAACGTCGCTGCTGGGGCAAACCCTATGGACTTAAAAAGAGGAATCGACAAAGCTGTGGAAGCTATCGTTGAAAATCTTGCCAAGCAATCCAAAAAAGTAGGTGACTCATCTGATAAAATCAAACAAGTCGCTTCCATTTCTGCCAACAATGATGAAACTATTGGTGATTTAATCGCTAAGGCTTTCGGAAAAGTTGGTAAAGAAGGTGTCATCACCGTAGAAGAAGCAAAAGGAACTGATACGTACGTTGACGTTGTTGAAGGAATGCAATTTGACAGAGGTTATCTTTCTCCGTATTTCGTAACTGATTCTGAAAAGATGACTGCAGATTTAGAAGCCCCATACATCTTGTTGTTTGACAAGAAGATTTCTGCAATGAAAGACTTGCTTCCTGTATTAGAGCCTGTTGCTCAATCCGGCAAACCATTATTGATTATCGCTGAAGATGTTGATGGAGAAGCTTTGGCAACTTTAGTTGTGAACAAGTTGAGAGGTTCTTTAAAAATCGCTGCAGTAAAAGCACCTGGTTTTGGAGACAGAAGAAAAGCAATGTTAGAAGATATTGCCATCTTGACTGGAGGTACTGTTATTTCTGAAGAAAGAGGATTTTCTTTAGACAATGCATCTTTAGATATGTTGGGTACTTGTGAGAAGATTACAATTGATAAAGACAATACGACTATTGTAAATGGTGGTGGTGTTCAAAAACATATTAAAGCTAGAGTTAATCAAATCAAATCTCAAATAGAAACTACTACTTCTGATTATGATCGTGAAAAACTTCAAGAAAGACTAGCAAAATTAGCTGGCGGTGTTGCTGTACTTTACGTGGGTGCTGCCTCTGAGGTTGAAATGAAAGAGAAAAAAGACCGTGTTGATGATGCGCTTCACGCTACAAGAGCTGCAGTTGAAGAAGGTATTGTTGCTGGTGGTGGTGTTGCTTTGGTAAGAGCCAAATCTGTTCTTTCTAAAGTATCAGTTGAAAATGCGGATGAAGAAACAGGATTACAAATTGTAGCTAGAGCAATTGAATCTCCTTTGAGAACTATTGTTTCAAATGCTGGCGGTGAAGGATCTGTTGTAGTTGCAAAAATCATGGAAGGTAAAGGAGACTATGGTTACGATGCAAAATCTGAGAAGTATGTTGAGATGATGAAAGCAGGAATTATCGATCCTAAAAAAGTAACGCGCGTAGCTTTAGAGAACGCTGCTTCAGTTGCAGGAATGATTTTAACTACTGAATGTGCTTTAACGGACATTAAAGAAGATGCTCCTGCAATGCCGCCAATGGGCGGAGGTGGCGGAATGCCAGGCATGATGTAGTGGCGAGTCGCCACAGGCAAAGTATTAGTTTGTTTGTGGATATGCTCATAACTAAAATACCTCGATTGAAAATTCAATCGAGGTATTTTGTTTTAGGTACTTCAATGGAAAATTAACTGCCACTATAAATTTCAGTATTGTAAAAAGCTGGAATTGAAAACCACTGCCCCATCATAGCATTAGAGACTGCCATTTTTTCTCCTTGTCTCGGTCCTGAAACAGCTTCTCCAAATACATTCCAACTATTGCCTTCATTATCTTCCAAAACTATGTCATCACCATTCCGCCCAAAAACATAAGTAAAATCAAGATTTTTCAAATCAGCAGTAAGTTCATAGGCAAACATGAAATTTGTATTTCCAACCATCATGTAGTCTTTTCCCTTAAAGGAATCTTGAATAATATTTTCATTTAGAAAATCAGAAAATTGATATACTTTGGCATCACCCTCATCTAATATTGCCAATACTTTTTCCTTTAAAGGTAATCTAGAATCTTTGTCTACCGGAAAAAAGAAACGTTCATTATTTGTATTGTAATCTCCATAAGGCGAGGTACCATATGTTCTTGAAAAACCTGTGGATGTACTTACTACTCCAATATCAGGATACATTTGTTTAACAGTGGCCCAATTGGTTTCCAACAATTGATACAATTCTGCTTTTTGCCCGTTAAGTTCTCCATTTACAGACTCATTCAATATTTGCGACCAATTGCTATCCGTAAGTCTATCATAAGGAATTAGATTGGTATTATAAAGCAATCCTGATACACCAAATGTTGTCTCCACATTGTTAATTATTCTTCCCCAGCCAATACCAGTACCCGTAAGTGGGCAAAAAGTAACAGCCATAGAAACATCGCCAATATTGTCGTTAATAATTTCATGCCAATCAAGAATATCATGTGGATACGCTCTTACCATATTGCCGTTTTTGAACAAGAGCACCAAATCTTGATCATTCAAAAAAGTCACTTCCGAAGCGGAAACAAAAGTTGGGTTTACTAGTGCTGGAATTCCATCCTTACCAGGCCCTCCATCTAAAACTTCGGCAACCGGGATGCTCCATTGAGCAGAAACATTACCAGGCTGACTAATATCAGGGTTAGTGATTATACTATTGGTACTTGATTTACTGCATGAAAACAATACCGTTGTAAGGGCGAATAAAAATAATTTCTTTTTCATAGCATTTAATTTATGGTGTTCAATACTTTACTTTTTTTCAGGATTACGACAATTCCAGATGTAAACCGAAGCGTCGGTGTCAATTGCGTACCGTCAACATAACTGTAGATAGGAATTTCTAATCTTGAGCTAAAAGATATACTAGGTGTGATTTTCACTGCCAGCTCGGGACGCAAGAAAACCCATTCACCACCGGTATTGGGCAAATTAGATCGCTCTACTTTATCTGAAGTGGCCTTGCGATACTTTAGAATCAATGCGGGATTAAATATGGTGTTAAACAACAAAAACTGATCTGTATAACCAATATTGGTTTGCACAACATTCCCAAATTCATAAACTGAAGTATTATTTAAATACGATGTATTCTCTCCAGTAGCCCTATAGGTAAGACTTCCTGAAAGAGTAGCCGATGGTCTAAAATTCAATCTCCTGGAGTAGGATAGCCAACCTAAAATATCCCAAGCACCGCTTCCTGGTTGTAAATCAGAAGTTAATTGAAACCCTTCATCTGTTGTTAAATCTGATTTTCCCAAAGGTGCCTTTGTTCCGATTCCTAAATTCAAAACTGACTGTGCACCCAACACATCTGGAATCGCATATTTTACCAAAAAAACAGCATCCCCTATTCCTTGGGTCTCAGATAAATTTTCATTTCCGAATTGTGAAATGGTTCGGGTTTGATTGACCCAGGTAAAAAGAGCTTCTAAAGAAAACCTATCCGAAAAAGCATAACCTGCGTTGAGTAAAATTGAATTGGTGATACGCAGTCTGGAGTCATCATCCAATTTATCAGAACCTGCATTTAGAGTATTCAGGTTGTTATAGTCGTAGTTCAAGCCAAGTGTAAAAGCCCCCTTACCTTCATTGGGTAATCCTAAATTATTCGATAAAGGCACACCTCCCGAACAGCAGGTTTGTGCGAACAGTTGCTGACAGCTAAGCAGTAAAAAACAGATAAAAAAAATCCGTATCATTTCTTTTTCAAAGGATACGGATTTAGTAAAGTAAATTAGGTTTTCCTTACAAAAAGAGGATTTAAATTAGTTCTCATGACTTTTTACCACCTCATCATCGCGATACTTACAACAAGGCATCACCTTGTTGTAAGCTTCCTCAGTTGCTTTTAACTCCTTTGTATCATGACCTACTGCAACCAAGGCGGTCTTTATTTTCATGGGGTCAGTCTTGCGCTCATCAATTATTAATGACAATTGATGAGAAGGAATATCCCATAAGGCATATTTAACACCTTTAACACCTAAAGCTGCCTTCTCAATACGGACTTTACACATTCCGCATACACCATCAACCTCCATGGTCATTTTCTTGTTTTTCTCTTGAGCAAATGTGGTTGCAGACAAGAAAGTCATTGCTATTATTAATAGTACATTTTTCATCTTAATTAGTTTTAGTTTTAGGTCTCGACTGCGCTCGACCAGACAATAGTTTATAGTTTATATCGAAACCCGCCATAGACCATTCGTCCCATAATTGGCGCATACACAATACTAGTATCAAAATTTGCGCCAAACGGGTTTTCAGCACTTAATACTGGATTATCTTGTCTAAAATTAGTCAAATTTTCGCCACCAACATAAATTTCAAAATGCTCTGAAAACACCTTTGTAACCTGTGCATTCATCAAAGTATAACCATCTGCAAATTCCCCTAAGCGAAACTCAACGGGGTTAACATCAGTATTTGGCAAACGCTGTTTTCCCAAGGTATGTAAAGTATAGTCGAATTTCCATTGGCCACCTTTCTCAGTAAGCGTCGTTTCATAGCCGATATTGACAAAGAAACGATGTTGAGCTAATAAAGGCTTCTGTAAATTACCAGAACGGTAATCCGTATTTACATCATAGAACTTATATGCAGTTCGTAGTTCAAGCTTCGGTAAAATCTCATGATTGACCTCTAATTGGAAACTACTTGCAGAACTCTTCCCGTCTAAATTATAAAAAGATATGGCTCTCGGATTTTCCCAATCTACGACTACTTGATTCTTAAAATCCGTTTTGTAAAAGTCGATGGTTACATTTCCAGGCCTATTTAGAAAGGTAAAACCTTGTAGAAAACTCACACCATAATTCCAAGCATCTTCAGCATCTAAACCATAAATGCTTCCTTCTGAGTCAAGAATTTGAATCTGTCTTGCAGAACCAAACAATTGTTGATTTTCAGCAAAAATATTAGCCGCTCTCCTACCCCTTCCGAAGGAACCTCTAAGACTTCCCTTTTCCCAAGGAGTATATCGCACATGCAAACGAGGAGTGATAAAATTTCCTAAACGATTATGGCTATCAACGCGCAGTCCAGCGGTGAGACTTAGCTTTTCTAGATTGTCATAACTGTACTCGAAAAAAGCTCCAATCGAAGTGTCATCCCTAGAAAAATCGGTAGTGTTAACCAATTCTTCATAACCATCATGGGCAAATGTGATTCCTGTTTTGAATTTGCTTTGTGTATTTCCAAGGATGGAATTAAAAATCAAATTCGAATACACACTCTCATGATTGATATCATAGCGATTCAAACCGAAATACGATTCTTGGTCATGATTGCTATAGGATGCCTGAAAACCAAAGCTCTGAAAAGGCAGTTCAGGAAAAACATAGCCCAACTTCAAAGAAGTATCAAAACGGCGTGTCGCAATCTCACTTCCCCAGGCTTCATCTCCACTCAACATACTCGAGTTACCAAAGCCTCTTATAGCATCTGACGCTTCGGGATTAAAATCAACCTGCCCCACTTGTTTCTCATCATTTAAGAACCTAAAATTTAAAAAACTAACCCAACCCGTTTCCGGATTTTGATATTGCCATCGATTCATGACATTAATTTGATTAGCCAGTGGTACGTCTAGAAACCCATCATCATTATTATCTACTTCTTGGGTTCTGGCATTTCCGTGAATATAAATACCTGTGCTCCATTTATCGTTAAGTTTATGATTGACATGGGTATTTAATTCCATGCGCCCATTCCGATTGAAATAGCCATTCACAAACAGCGCTTTATCCGTTAAAGGTTTGACCAATTCAGCATTGATTTGACCAGAAATACTCTCATAACCATTCACAACGCTTCCCGCCCCTTTGGTAATTTGAATACTTTCCACCCAAGTACCCGGGGTAAATGTCAATCCAAATGCCTGCGACGCTCCTCGCACCATGGGAATGTTCTCCTGAGTAATCAGTAAATACGGACTCGTAAGTCCCAACATTTGAATTTGCTTTGTTCCCGTAAGGGCATCAGAAAAATTGACGTCAATCGCAGGATTCGTTTCAAAACTCTCTGATAAATTACAACAAGCAGCCTTCAGGAGTTCTGCACTATTTACGGTAATCACATTCTGCGCACTGAAATATGCTTTTTGAACAGGGTCCCGCTTTTTTTCCACCACAACCTCATCTAATTCGTTTGAGGGTTTTAAGGTGTGATGTACCATTTTTGGTTCATTGATAGTTAAAGTGTCCGATTGAAATCCGACGTAACTAATTATCAACTTATTATATTCCTTTGAAAAAGGAATACTGAATAATCCCTCGTCATTGGTAATTGTCCCGATTTGGGAGTCCATCCAATACACATTAGCTCCGGGGAGTCCGATGTGTTTATTCTCGGCATTGCCTTCCATAACCATACCTTCGACCTTGTCTTGCGACAGCGAAAATATGGGCAACAAGCCTATTAATATATATATGTATAGTTTCATTTTTTGTCTATATAAACTGAATAACCAACATGGAGATTGCCATCACCAACATGATGAAGTTTTCTATAAAAGTCGCTTCTGTCATGGGTAGTTGTAAGGCAGTGCCTAAACAAGCACAACGAATGCTCTTTTTATCGAGCAGTGTTCTCGTAACCCCAATGGTTGTTATTCCTAAAATCACAATTGTAATGATAAGGGCAGCAGTAATTTGAAATCGCATTAAGAAAAGAAGTCCTAAGGCCAATTCAATAAATGGATATGCCCAACCGTAGGCCAGAAACACTTTTGCCAAGGGGTCGTACATGCGAAAACTTTCAGGAAATCCTTTTAAATCGAGAAGCTTGAAAAAGCTAAAAACGATATAGAAAAGTCCCATAAAGTCGAGCATAAACTCACCTAGATTCCAATCTTGATAGTTTAACAAAAAGCCCGCGCCAAAGAGATAAAGAAAAATTAAAAACAAGGGTTTCAATTGTTGAAACTTTGTCTTCTCTTCTGATGAATTCATTGTCATTTCCGGACTAAAATTTCCTTCTTCAGTAATAGTATACTTCTTTGGTAAGGCAGATTGGAACATATTCAAGGGAATATGTGAAGACATAGTGATTTCAGCCTCCGCTCTTTCTAAACTAACTTCGATTTTTTGTACCCCGTCAATTTTTGAAAGCTCATCTGCAACTGAAGCCGCGCAACCGTTGCAAGTCATTCCTGTGATTTTATATGTATGTTTCATGAATTGTATTTGATTTATTGTCATTTCCTCTAGGGGGAAATTGTTCGATTAACTCCTTCAATACCAATGTTTATAGCATCTTTTGGGGTTTAAACCGCATAGATTCCCGACTTCACGGGAATGACAATAAATCAAATTAAGAATACTTCGTCAAGCAACTGAATGTCCTTGACGAGAATGGGTGGAGGATATTGTTCGTGTGGAACGGGTTGCTCCTTTACATCTTGTAAAGAAAGTAAATACGTAATGGTAAAAGCAACCAGAAAAGATTGTTGCTTAATATCTAAATCATTAAAAGAAATTTTCAAATCATCTTGACCTTCCACAAAGACCACCTCATCATCACAGCAAGAATTTTCAGTTTCAGCCAGATTCTCCTCAGTCTCTGACATAGACATATCCATTCCACAAGTGTCGACATCTGTGAACAAGGCAACATCCATCAAACGCCCCATGCAATAGTGCTTTTCAACCTTCCACGAAACTGTTGAAAGCAAAAGCAAAAGTGCCATGGTAATCGACGTTATTTTATGTAATACTTCCTGCATTAGTGCAAAATTACGAAATAGTTACTTGGCTTTTTAAAAACCGTTTCTATCTTAACGAATTTTTAAGTAGAATCGTATTGTAATTTTTTATAAAAAATTCGACTTTTGAAGTGAATTAATTGCACTTATGTTTGAAAAGTTAAAACCGGAAGTAAGCAAAATTATAGCTCAAAAGGAAGACAGCGTTGAAGAACGTTTACTAAAAGTATGTCAACTTCTAAATGCAACTATTGACTATTACGATTGGGTAGGTTTTTATTTTAAGAATGGAGATAAACCAGAACTAAAATTAGGACCTTATGTTGGAGAACCTACAGACCATACGATAATTCCCTTTGGAAAAGGCATTTGCGGTCAGGTTGCCGTCTCTAATGAAAACTTCGTCGTACCCGATGTTCAAGCTCAAGACAATTACATTGCATGCAGTCTAACGGTTAAGTCTGAAATTGTAATTCCCCTATTTGTGAATGGTGAAAATGTGGGCCAAATTGATATTGATTCTAATACACCTGACCCCTTTACAGAAGCCGATGAACGGTTTTTGGAATTCGTAAATGGAAAAGTAGCAGAAATTATAGCCTAAACGGTTCAAAACTTTAGTCTTTTTGTTGATAACCTGACGGATTTTTTTCTTCCAAAAAAGTTATTTTTGCTTGCTTATTAACGTAACCACTAGCACGTAAAAAATGAGCAGCAAAAAAGCCACTTCAGCCTTAATTTCGGTATTTCACAAAGACGGATTAGAACCTATAGTTCGAAAGTTTGACGATCTCGGAATCACCATTTACTCTACAGGTGGAACCGAAAAATTTATAAAAGATTTAGGTATAGGTGTGGTACCAGTGGAAGACGTAACAAGCTATCCTTCCATTTTAGGTGGGCGCGTAAAGACGTTGCACCCAAAGGTTTTTGGAGGTATTTTGAACCGTCAAGATCACGAAGGTGATGTCGCGCAGCTTGAGGAGTTTGAAATTCCCCAATTGGACATTGTGATTGTGGACTTATATCCCTTTGAGAAAACGGTTGCTAGTGGAGCCTCCGAGCAAGATATCATAGAAAAGATTGATATCGGTGGAATTTCATTAATCCGTGCAGCGGCAAAAAATTATAAGGATGTACTTTGTGTTTCTTCCATGGAGGATTATGGTGAGGTTTTAGAATTAATTTCCGAAGGAAATGGAAGTACGACTCTTGAGGACCGCAAACGTTTTGCTGCAAAATCGTTCAATGTTTCCTCACATTATGATACAGCGATTTTTAACTATTTCAACAAGAACCATGATTTAGCTGCTTTAAAAGTGAGCGAAACAAATGGGAAGGTTTTACGTTACGGAGAAAACCCTCATCAAAAAGGATTCTTCTTCGGCGACTTCGATGCGATGTTCTCAAAACTCCATGGAAAAGAGCTTTCTTACAATAACCTCCTTGATGTTGACGCAGCTGTAAATCTGATGCTAGAATTTAAGAATGATGCGCCCACCTTCGCCATTTTAAAACACAACAATGCATGTGGCTTAGCGCAAAGAGACAACTTACACCAAGCCTATTTAGATGCACTTGCCGGAGACCCTGTTTCAGCTTTTGGCGGAGTACTAATTAGCAACAAAGAAATTGATAAAGCCACTGCAGAAGAAATCCACAAGTTATTCTGCGAAGTGGTAATCGCACCAAGCTATGCAGATGACGCTTTAGAAATTCTGAAAGGCAAAAAAAATCGCATCATTTTGATACAAAATGATGTTGAAATGCCAGAAATGATTGTTCGAACTTGTTTGAATGGTATGCTACTTCAAGAAAAAGATCATAAAACCGATACTGTAGCGGACCTAAATAAGGCAACTGCCAAAGAACCTTCTGCCGAAGAAATTGAAGATCTTATTTTTGCTTCCAAACTATGTAAGCACACCAAATCTAACACCATTGTTCTGGCAAAAAACAAGCAATTATGTGCTAGTGGCACAGGACAAACATCTCGTGTAGATGCCTTAAATCAAGCGATTCACAAGGCAAAGTCTTTTAATTTCGACCTCGAAGGAGCGGTTATGGCAAGTGATGCTTTCTTCCCTTTTCCAGATTGTGTAGAAATTGCGCATAAAAGTGGTATTTCATGCGTTATACAACCGGGCGGATCGATAAAAGACCAATTAAGTATTGATTATTGTAATGAAAATGGTATTGCCATGGTAATGACAGGCACACGTCATTTCAAGCATTAATTTTACTACTTTTGTCGATGAAATGCACCCCACGCATACATGTAACATAACCAAACGAATTAATAATGGGATTTTTTGATTTCTTGACCGAGGAAATCGCCATCGATTTAGGAACGGCGAACACCCTTATCATCCATATGGACAAAGTCGTTGTCGACAGTCCGTCGATTGTTGCCAGAGACCGCATTTCTGGTAAAATAATTGCAGTTGGCAAAGAGGCCAACATGATGCAAGGTAAAACTCATGAAAACATAAAAACGATTCGACCTCTCAAAGATGGTGTAATCGCAGATTTTGATGCATCTGAAAAGATGATCAATATGTTTATCAAGAATATTCCCGCTTTAAAGAAAAAATGGTTCCCGCCAGCTTTACGAATGGTAATTTGTATCCCTTCGGGAATCACCGAAGTAGAAATGCGAGCGGTAAAGGAATCCGCTGAACGTGTAAACGGTAAAGAAGTTTACTTGATTCATGAACCAATGGCAGCGGCAATTGGTATCGGATTGGATATCATGCAACCAAAAGGAAACATGATTGTAGATATCGGTGGTGGTACCACGGAAATCGCTGTTATTGCTTTAGGAGGAATTGTTTGCGACAAATCTGTTAAGATTGCGGGTGATGTTTTCACCAATGATATCATTTACTACATGCGTACGCAACATAATTTATATGTTGGGGAAAGTACAGCTGAGAATATCAAAATCGAAATTGGTTCAGCTACTGAAGATTTACAAACACCCCCAGATGAGAAATCAGTACAAGGGCGTGATTTGTTAACAGGAAAACCAAAGCAAGTACAGATTTCATATCGTGAAATAGCCAAAGCATTGGATAAGTCCATCTTACGTGTAGAGGATGCAGTTATGGAAACTTTATCACAAACACCACCGGAATTAGCGGCTGACATTTATAATACCGGAATTTATTTAGCCGGTGGAGGCTCAATGTTGCGGGGCTTGGACAGAAGATTGTCGCAAAAAACTGATTTACCTGTGTATATCGCTGAGGATCCCTTAAGAGCGGTAGTTAGAGGTACCGGTATCGCCCTTAAAAACTTAGAACGCTACAAGAGTATTTTAATCAAATAGGAGTTTCAAACCAAAACCCTGATTGACTATCACCTACGTTTTTATAGATTTTATCTTTTAGATAACATCGCATAAAATTAAAAATGCATGCAGCAGATTATCAACTTTATCTTACGATATAAGAATTTCATTCTTTATATCTTTTTGATGATCGTCTCCTTGGGTTTTACGATTCAATCACACTCGTATCATCAATCAAGTTTTTTTAATTCTTCAAGCTGGGTCGCAGGAAATATTTATGAAACCTCCTATGGCGTTACATCCTATTTTGATTTAGAAAAGGAAAACAAAAAGTTAGTTGAAGAAAATAAGTGGCTTCGCCATCAACTATTTAATAGAAAAGATTCTATTTCAGTTAAGTTGGATTCTGTTCTAATGACCTATGCCGTTACCTCAGGCCAAGTCATAAAAAACAGCTACGCCAATCAACGTAATTATATAACCATCAACAAAGGAAGAAAGGATAGCGTTAAACCTGATATGGGCGTTATTACCACGGAAGGTATTCTAGGAATAATAGAAAACGTATCAAATAAACATGCTACTGTACAAAGCATTCTAAACGAAAATTCGAATATCAATGCAAAACTAAAAAACACTGACAATTTCGGCTCCTTAACTTGGGATGCTAGAACCTACAATACAGTACAATTAGTAGATATTCCACGTCTGGTACCCTTGGTAATTGGCGATACAATTGTAACTGGTGGTATGAGTAGCATTTTTCCTGAAAATGTTCCAATTGGCACTATTAAAAAATTTGATTTAAACGAATCAAAAAGTTTTTGGAACGTTGAAGTTTCACTTTTCAATGATATGACAAATATCAAGAATGTCTATATCATAAGTAATGCGGATAGAGCAGAAATTATAGAATTACAAGAAGAAACTGAAAGTAATGATTAGCAATTCTTATTTCATAAATGTTATTCGGTTTGCACTGCTTGTTTTAGTGCAGGTTCTTGTATTCAATAGGCTGAATTTTTTTGGGTTTATCAATCCGATGGTATACATTTTATTCTTGTACTGGTATCCGATAAAACAAAATAGAGCTGCCTTTATAGGGCTTAGTTTTTTGTTAGGTCTTTCCATTGATTTCTTTTCAGATACCATGGCAATTAATGCTGCATCAACTATAACAATAGCTTATCTGAGACCTGCAATTATGCGTTTTGTTTTTGGTGTGAACTATGAGTTTCAAAGTTTCAAATTGGGTAATGCAACCAGGGTACAACAATTCACATTTTTAGCGTTATTAATAGTAGTACACCACTTGGTTTTCTTTACTCTAGAGATTTTCAGTTTTTCTAATTTGCTGTTAATTTTGAAAAAAGTTGTCTCAATTAGTGCAGCAACCTTAGTACTCTGTTTATTATTTGGTTCTCTTTTTAGCGTAAGAAAAGAATGAAATCGACATGATTAAAAAAATTAACATAAGTGGAAATGATGTTTTTGATCATCTAGGATTACATCTGACCTTTAAAAAAAAGACTAAAACGAACAGATGAAAAAACTTCTACTTTCATCGATTATTGTCATCATAGGACTCACTTTTATAGGGAGACTTTCCTATTTGCAGATATTTAGTTTTTCTGCGGATCAATTAATGGAAGACCCAGCTATTAAGGCGATTTATGATTATCCTGAGCGAGGTTATATTTATGATCGGTATGGTAAGCTATTAGTAGGAAACGACCCCGCTTATGATGTCATGGTTATACCCAGAGAGGTAAAAGCACTTGATACACTTGAATTCTGTCAATTGCTGGATATTGAAAAAGAAAAATTCAAAAAGGAACTAAGAAGAGCACGAATATATTCCCCAAGACTTCCTTCGGTTTTAGTGCCCCAACTTTCAAAACAAGATTACGCAAGATTACAGGAAAAAATGCGCAGATATCCTGGTTTTTATATCCAGAAACGATCTTTACGCTATTACGATACAAACGCCGCGGCAAATGTTCTAGGGTATATCAGTGAAGTGAATGAACGTGATTTAGCTAAAGACCCGAACTATGTCCAAGGAGAATTAACAGGTAGAACTGGAATAGAAAAAGTATATGAAGATACGCTAAGAGGTAGTAAAGGGGTACAATATATTCAAAAAGATAGGTTTAATAGGGATATTGGCAAATACAAAGATGGTGCTTTGGACGTACAACCTGTTCAAGGAAAAGAAATTCATATTACTATAGACAAAGAACTCCAAGAATATGGAGAACTTTTGATGCATGGAAAACGCGGAGGAATAGTAGCAATAGAGCCTAGTTCGGGTGAGATCTTAACCATGATTTCAGGCCCAACCTATAACCCCTCATTACTAGTAGGAAGAAAACGTTCTAAAAACTACAGCAAACTTCACTATGATACTATTTCCAAGCCAACTTTCGATCGATCGATTTTGGCTGAGGCTTCTCCAGGATCTCCATTCAAGACTCTTAATGCTTTAGTTGCATTACAGGAAGGGGTAATCGTGCCGAGTACAAGTTTCAAATGCTATAATGGTTTCTATGTAGGAAGAACACTTCGAGGTTGTCATTGCGGTGGTGGCACGCGAAATATGAATGTGGGCATTTATAAATCCTGCAACGCATATTTTGCAAATACCTTTCGAAAAATATATGAAAAATATACCACTACCGATGAGGCCCAAGATGTATGGTCTAAACATATCAAAAGTTTTGGTCTAGGGGATTACTTAGGTTCAGACCTTCATACTGGTAGAAAAGGTAGAATTCCTACCAAAGAGTATTATGACAAATGGTACGGAGATAATCGTTGGTCATCATCTTATATTATTTCAAACTCTATTGGTCAGGGTGAAGTTTCCGTGACGCCAATTCAATTGGCCAACATGACTGCGGCTATAGCTAATCGCGGTCACTACTTTACACCTCATGTAATTAAAAAAGTTGCCAGAAAAGATATTAGTATTCCCGACTTTACCAAACCAAAGTATACTACTATTGACAAAAAACACTTTGACCCTGTTATAAGAGGAATGGCGGATGTCTACAAAAAAGGTACCGCAGAATACGTACAAATACCTGATATCGAAATTGCCGGAAAAACGGGAACTGTTGAAAATTTCACCATTATCGACAGTGTGAAGACGCAACTAACAGACCATTCTGTTTTTGTCGCATTTGCTCCGGTCGATAATCCAAAGATTGCTATTGCAGTATTCATTGAAAATGGATATTACGGAGGTCGATATGCCGGCCATATCGCATCCTTGTTAATTGAAAAATATATCAAAAGAGAAATCACCCGAAAAGATCTTGAAAGGGTGATGTTATCAACAACCTTAGAATCTGAATATGCTAAGCCTTATAGTGGTGAACCTTTCAAAATCAATGAATATAATTGGAGAAGTTTACATGCCATAAAACCAAAAACGGAAGAAACCCCTTCTAAATAAACTCGCATGGCTGGCAAAAGTGTCCTTAAGCGTATTGATTGGCTTACCGTTTTTATCTATCTAGCACTTCTAACGATAGGGTGGGTAAATATCTATTCCAGTACATTTACCGATGACAATCTTTCGATTTTTGACTTTAGCACTCTCCACGGGAAACAGCTTTTTTTTATTGGAGTAACCTTTGGTACAATTATTCTGGTTCTGGCTCTTGAGGCTAGTTTCTATGAACGGTTTTCAAGCGTTCTATACATAATAGCAATGGTTTTGCTTCTAGGTCTTTATCCTTTCGGAAAGACCATTGCCGGCGCTACCTCATGGTACGATCTCGGTTTTTTCAACTTACAGCCTTCGGAGTTGGCAAAAGTTGCGACAGCACTAGCTCTAGCCAAATACCTTAGTGATATACAAACCGACATCAGACGGCGAAAAGACCAATTGTATTCGTTTTTAGTGCTATTGATTCCTGTAATATTGATTGTTCCGCAGCCAGATCCTGGTAGTGCCTTGGTATTTTTTGCAATGGTATTCGTTATCTTCAGAGAGGGTTTACCGCTTTACTATATGGGCTTCGCTGTCCTAGCTGTTTTGGTTTTTATAACCACGCTAATGTTTGGCACTATCTGGGTTACTATCTTTCTAGCCTTATTTGTCATTCTCTTTTTATTACTAAAAAGGAAAACATTTAAAGTACCCATTTTTCCAATGGTTTCCATTGCTGTAATTGCAGTATTGTTTTCTCTTTCTGTAAATTTTGTTTTCAATAATGTATTTGAGCAACGCCACCGAGACCGGTTCAGTTTGTGGCTTCGATTAGAAAAAGATCCCGTAAAGTTGGAAAAAATTAGAAAAACTATTGGGTACAATACCTACCAATCTGAAAAAGCTATTGAGTCAGGAGGTTTCTTTGGAAAGGGTTTTTTGGAAGGCACCCGAACCAAAGGGGATTTTGTACCCGAACAGGAAACCGATTACATTTTTAGTACCGTGGGCGAAGAATGGGGGTTTGTAGGCACCACCACAGTAGTTCTATTATTCACTTTAATGCTTTTACGACTTGTTTATCTAGCTGAACGACAAAAGAATCCGTTTAGTCGCATGTACGGTTATGGGGTGATCTCAATCCTTTTTATACACTATTTTATAAATATTGGTATGGTAATCGGAATACTTCCCACCATCGGTATTCCTCTACCCTTCTTTAGTTATGGCGGTTCAGGACTCCTATTTTTTACCATCCTGTTATTTATATTCTTGAAGTTAGATTCTAACCGTCTTAAGGAAGGAATTTAAGGAGAGGTTAGTGTTTCGAGTTTTATCAAAATTTCCAATCTTTGGTAACAACTGTACTCTCTAATCTAAGTTCTGCTTCTTCTGGTAGCTCCTTGAAAAAATCTATCCCCGTCCGTTTCTCTATTTCGTCGATCGTAACCGTAAATTGCTCAATTGGTTTTGAGCTGGGTTTGTTTGCCATTAAAAAGGCAATTGCTTTCATACTTTTCGGGTTTCCTTTAGCAACTATTTTATAAAAATAACGTGGAACATCTACGTCTTCTTCTCCTATTTCTTCCAAATCTTGTTCTAAAATTCCGCCAGTAAAAACGAAATGTGTTCCGTCCTTTTTAACCCACTGTCTTATTTTCATTTCTAGTCGATTCCAGACGCCAGCATTAAAATCTCGATCTTGTGGACTAATATTACTTGTATAGAAGGTTTCGTTGTAAGCATATTCAGAAAAACGTCTATCTCCTGCTGGGCAAAGATGACCTCTATCATAACCCGATCTTTTGTAATTTCGCCAATCTGCCGATTTAGTTTTCACCTTTGGGTCTTCAATAAAATAAGGCCTTTTGCGATCATCATTTGTTAAGTGTTTCTTTTCCAAAACATACCCGATCCATTCTGCCTGTTCATAAGGTTCGTTATAGGACAACATAAAATAATCATGTTGTACTATAGCCCCAGTAGTGGAACTTGGCATCACATGAATCGGCATTTCAATTAAACCTTTTTGACCTTCAGGTGAGGAATAGGTATCTGGAGTATAGAAGTTCTCAAAAAACCAAAACCCTACCACACATAGCAGTAGAAGAACCGTATATATTGTTCTGTTTTTTACACTTTTTATCATGGCTTAAATTTACTTGAAATTCTAATGAAAAGGTTCAGGTTGAAAACTGAAATCATAATAATAACTAAAAAAACCCGCTCGAGGCGGGTTTCATATTATTAGTTCCAAAATCAACTATCCTTTTACGCTAGCCAGTTTCGTATTTTTAATGTTATTAATTTTAAGATCTTGCAATACGTTTACCGCTTCCTCAACATAAACATCTTTTGCTAAATTCTTATGCCAACGATTTCTCTTTTCACGCAGAACAGAATCTTTAGTAAACAACTCTTGCTCATACTTTAGAGATTCAAAAGTAAGTTTAGAATCATAATCATTCATTTTTTTGAAGTAATCAGCCTTCTCTTTGTCTTTTTCGCTTTCAGATTTATAGGTAGTATAGTTCAACGATATCACCCTTTCATCCTGTTGAGACTTGATCCATTTCGCATTTTCATCAATCAATGCTATCTGGGGATTTGCAGCCATTCTCTTTGTACTATTTGCAATAGTTTCCTCGTAATCAATATAACCACTCCATGGCTCGTATTCTGCAGGAGTAATTTTATCCCATTTCAATGGATTGGATTGATCTCTCTCCCCAATATCAATATAGCTGTACTTGTCTGGAACAACTACATCACTCTTTACTCCTTCTAATTGCGTAGAGCCACCATTAATTCTATAGAATTTTTGAGTCGTTAATTTCAAAGCACCTAGATCTCCATTTTCACTACTTCTAACAATATTGTTTAAATCAAAAACATTTTGAACAGTTCCTTTACCGAATGTTTGTTTACTTCCAATAACAACTGCTCTTTTGTAGTCTTGCATAGCTGCTGCCAAAATCTCAGAAGCAGAGGCTGACAATTCATTTACCAATATTACTAAAGGCCCATCCCATTGCACGCGTTCATCTTTATCATCATAAACATCTTTTTCTTTTCCTGATGACTGCACCTGAACAATAGGCCCGTCTTTAATGAACAATCCACCCATTTCTACTACGGTCTTCAAAGAACCTCCACCATTATCACGAAGGTCTAAAATAAGGCCTTCCATACCTTCTTGTTTTAAACGTTCTACCTCCTTGGCAACATCAGTAGCTGCATTACGTTCGCTGTAGTCGTCAAAATCAACATAAAACTTCGGTAAATGTATCAGCCCGAATTTTTGATTTTCTTTTTTAATGTTTGCTGATTTTGCAAAGGACTCTTCCAATTCAACAACATCTCTAGTCAAAGAAATTACCTCTTGCGAACCATCAATTCTTCGAACTGTTAAATCAACTACCGTTCCTTCAGGTCCTTTAATCATTTTAATGGCATCGTCTAAGCGCATTCCAACAATATCTACTGGCTCTTCACCATCTTGACCTACTTTAAGAATTAAGTCTCCCACCTCTAAGCGCGAGTCTCTCCATACTGGTCCACCAGATATGATATCAGTAATTTTCGCGCCTTCAGGTTTTTTTTGCAAACGTGCTCCAATACCTTCAAACTTACCCGACATATTTGCATCAAACTTGTCTTTGTCGTCTGGAGCAAAATAATAGGTATGAGGATCAAACTCATCAACAATTGTATTGATATACTGAATAAACCAATCTTTTCGTTGAAGGTCATCTACAAAATCAAAAAACTCTGCTAAGGTCTTTCTAGTAGATTCTCGTGAAGATATTTCAGCTTCTTCTGCCGTCATTGGTTTCTCATTTTCAGCATGACCATGCTCTTTTGCTGTTTCCGCATCCTCATGAGTATGAGAAATTTTAGAATCATATGTATTCAAAGTTGCGTACTTCAATTGCTTTCTCCATCGCTCTTTTAATTCATCTCTTGAAGTTGCAAAAGCCATTTCATCGTAAGATATATCTATAGTTTCATCTTTAGAATAATCAAAGGGTTCCGATAAAACTTCTTTATAAATCTCTTCGGCTTCAGACATACGCTGCACCAAACGATCATGAACAGCATTGAAGAATGTAATGTCTGTATTTTTTATCTGATCATCAATTTGAAACTTTTGTTGTTCAAATTCTCTAATATCAGAGTCTAAAAAATAACGTTTGGTAGGATCAATAACGTCAATAAAATCCTCAAAGACGTTTACCGAAAAATCATCATTGATATCTTTAGGTTCGTAATGCCCTTTTGAAAGAACGTAAGTAATCAAATCAATTAACAACTTGTCTTTGTCATCATTTTCAAAAGTCTTATTTGTAAAGCTGCACGAAGCAACCGCGATTAGCAATGCAAATAAGCCATAAGCGAAATTCTTCTTCATAAAATATTATTTATCGTATAATTTAATCGATGTGAAATGTAATTCCTCAAAGTAGGAAACCTGCATTTATTGCAAACCTCATTCGAATCTCTAAGATACTGAAAAAACCGTGCCAGTATGGAGTTAAGCTGTATTTTTTGTTTTCAACAGCATAAAACATATCTATTTTTAAACGTACTTTTACAACTTAAATTATACGTTTTGTCGAAACCTTTAATTCTTGTAACCAATGATGACGGAATTACTGCTCCGGGTTTAAGAGCCCTAGTCCGTTATATGAAAGAAATAGGCGATGTAGTTGTCGTTGCGCCAGATAGTCCGCAATCAGGCAAAGGGCATGCTATTACTTTAGACATAGCCTTGTACTCCAAAAAAATGAAAATTGATCTGGAAAATGGAGCAAATGAAGAATATAGCTGCAGTGGGACTCCCGCAGATTGTGTAAAAATGGCACTTCAGGAGCTGCTTGAAAGAAAGCCTGATATCTGTGTAAGCGGGATCAATCATGGTTCAAATTCTTCAATCAATGTAATCTATTCGGGCACTATGAGTGCAGCCATTGAAGCTGGTATTGAGGGTGTACCTGCTATAGGTTTCTCTTTATGTGACTATTCTTGGAATGCCGATTTTGAACCGGCTGGTGAATCGATTAAAAAACTTGTTCGAGAAGCGCTTGCGAATGGAATTCCTCCAGGCGTAGTTCTAAACGTCAACATTCCTAAATTAGAAGCAAAAGATTTTAAGGGAATCAAAATTTGCCGACAAGCTAGAGCCAACTGGAAAGAGAAATTCGACAAACGAACCAATCCAATGGGAAAGGATTACTATTGGTTAACAGGAGAGTTTGAACTTTTAGACAAGGGTGAAGATACTGACGAATGGGCTTTGGCAAATGGTTATATTTCGGTAGTACCTACACAATTCGACTTAACTGCACATCACGCTATTCAGAACATAAATAATTGGAATTTAAATGCATAAAAAAGAACTATTAATCGGATTCGTGGTGGGTATTATTGCGAACACCATCGGTACACTTTTATACATTCTCTTATTTTCAGATTTAAGTATTACGGAAACTTTTCAAGCAGCCATACAGCAAGGCCACATCGGAAGCCTATTGGCGCTTGGGGCTATTTTAAATCTTGTTGCCTTTTTCTTATTTCTTCGAATTCGAAGAGACAATAGGGCCAAAGGTGTTCTGATTGCAACTATTTTGACAGCCTTAGTAATTCTATACTATAAAATATTTTAAATCTAGATGTCGCCCTGAGGGCAGTCGAAGGGCTAATAACTGCGGAGGTTTTCGACTGTGCTTAGACTGACACTTGAATACGGACTTAATAATGAAGTACTATATCATAGCAGGAGAAGCTTCTGGAGATTTACACGGTTCAAATCTCATAAAAGCACTGAAAGCCAAAGACCCAAAAGCAGAGATTCGCTGTTGGGGTGGTGATTTAATGCAGGCAGCTGGCGGTACTTTGGTCAAGCACTACCGAGAGATGGCCTTCATGGGATTTCTTGAGGTACTTCTAAATATTTTTACTATTTCTAAGAATATTAGGTTTTGTAAAAAGGATATTTATAATTTCAGTCCTCATGCGATAATTTTTATTGATTATTCGGGATTTAATCTCCGTATCGCTAAATGGGCCAAAGCGCATAATTTTAGAACTAACTATTATATTTCTCCGCAAATATGGGCTTCTCGTGAAAGTCGTGTTGAAAAAATAAAACGTGATGTAGACGCTATGCACGTAATTCTTCCTTTTGAAAAGGAGTTTTATGCGAAACATAAATTTCCTGTTCATTTCGTCGGTCATCCCTTGCTAGATGCTATTGCTAACAGACCTGAAATCAATGAACAAGATTTTCGTATAGCAAACGATTTGAATCCTGAAAAACCAATAATCGCATTGCTTCCTGGGAGTCGAAAACAAGAGGTACAAAAAATGCTTTCCTTAATGTTATCAGTAATCAAAGATTTCTCCGATTATGAATTTGTAATTGCTGGCGCACCTAGTTTAGAGAACGACTTTTATAACCCATTTTTAAAGATTCCAAATGTTAGTTTTGTGGCGAACAAAACCTATGATATATTAAGTATCGCCCAGGCAGCATTGGTAACTAGTGGCACAGCTACCTTGGAAGCTGCAATTTTTAAAGTCCCGCAAGTTGTTTGCTACAAAGCAAATTGGATCTCTTATCAAATTGCAAAACGCATCGTCACGCTCGATTATATTTCTTTAGTCAATCTGATTATGAAAAAAGAGGTTGTAAAGGAGCTAATTCAGAACGATCTGACTACTGAAAATTTGAAATTTGAATTACATAAAATATTAGATGGTGACTTCCGTGACCAACAGCTTTCATCGTATCAAGAATTGGAGCAAATTCTTGGAGGTCAAGGTGCAAGTGATAGAGTTGCTGAATTGATAACTAAGAATACCCCATAAGAAAAATCTATTTAGAGCAATAGAATTCCTTAAAGCCTCGTTCACCTATTTAGAAGCAAAGCTTTTTTAAAGCGATACAAGAACACACATTTCTAAAATATTTATTTAATTTTGAAGGCATGAGCAATAGGAATGCGTTGCGACTACACAAATTTGGATGTCTTTTTTTGATACTAGTCATATCAAGTTGTGGTGCTTTTAAAAAGAAAACTACATACAGTAAAACTCCCAGAGAACGAACGGTGAGTGTTGCACCTTCAAAAGAAGATTCTCGTACTCGAGAGCCTAGAAAGTCTAAAGAAAAGGCTACATCTTTATCCCCTGCAGATCACATCATAAATACAGCACTAACCTTTTCAGGGACACGCTATAAATATGGCGGCACCACCAAAAAAGGAATGGACTGCTCGGGTCTGCTCTATGTTTCTTTTGGAGAACACGATGTGCAACTGCCTAGAGTTTCTTATCATATGGCTGAGAAAGGTAAACGCGTTCGCATCGGAAAAGTAGAAAAAGGTGATTTGCTGTTCTTCAAGACGAAAAAGCGAGCGCGAAGAATAAATCATGTAGGAATGGTAGTTGCTGTTGAAGGTGACGAAATCAAATTCATTCATGCTTCTTCTTCAAGAGGAGTAATAGTATCTTCCCTTAGAGAAGGTTTTTGGAACAATGCCTTCGTTAAAGCAACTCGAGTATTATAATTTTATTTTTGATTACATTTAATGTAAGAAATTACATTAAATGTCTCTTTTGAAATTTGTTCCTATCAAACTGACCCTATGTCTTGTAGCGGGTATTTTAATTGGGCACTATTTTGAATTAAACGTTCCTTTACCACTTTATATAAGTATCGGCTTCATAACTATTTTAGGGTCTCTTCTATTTAAGGGAACCCATAGAAACTCCATTTCCTTTGGTGTTACTGCACTTTTAACCACTTTGTGTGTTGGTACTTTATCTGTTTCCTTATGGAATCCGAAAAATCAAAAAAACCATTATGCTCATCAGCACATTGATAGCGAAAGCCTCTGGAAATTGAAAATTCGCGAGGTTTTAAAAGCAAATTCCTTTTCTGATCGCTATATCGCAACTATTATTTCTAAGGATGATCAAATTGTTTCTGGAAAACTCATTCTAAATCAATATCGTGATTCTAGCACACGAAAACTTGAAGTCGACGATGCACTTTTAGTCTTTGGGAAGCCCAACGAAATAAAACCCCCTCTGAATCAATATCAGTTTAATTATAAATCATATCTGAAAGATTTAGGTATTTACCATCAACTACAGTCGAACACAACAAATCATTTGGTCTTTGAAAATTCTTCTAAAACAAAATACGGTCTAGCAGCTTCAGCACGCAGTACAATTATTTCGAAACTACGTGAAGCCGATTTCGAAGAAGAAGAATTAAGTATTATCCAAGCACTTTTATTAGGGCAGCGGAATGATATATCAGAAGAAACCTATAACAATTATAAAAACGCTGGGGCCGTTCATATTCTTGCGGTTTCAGGTTTGCATGTTGGCATTCTGTTGTTGCTTTTGCAATTTTTATTGAAACCTTTAGAGCTTCTTCCTAAAGGAAAAACAATCAAACTTCTTATTAGTGTTCTATTACTATGGGTCTTTGCCTTATTGGCAGGTTTCTCAGCTTCAATTGTCCGCGCCGTAACGATGTTCTCCTTTGTTGCTTACGCTCTCTATTTAAATCGTCCTAGCAATACGTTTAATATTCTTGCACTTTCGATGTTTACTATTTTATTGATCATAAATCCAATGTTGCTTTTTCAAGTTGGATTTCAAATGAGCTACGCAGCAGTTATTGCAATTGCTTGGATATACCCCATGCTACAACGCCTCTGGTTTCCTAAGAACAAAATCATTCGTAAAATATGGCAATTACTTTCAGTCAGTGTTGCCGCTCAATTGGGAGTTTTACCTATCAGTCTATTTTACTTTCATCAATTTCCAGGGTTATTCTTTGTATCAAATCTGCTAATCGTCCCAGCTCTCGGATTAATTTTAGGTCTTGGAATTTTAACTATAATTCTAGGCCTTTTTGATTGGCTACCTAGTGAATTTGTGGAACTCTATAATCGTCTTATTGGGATAATGAATTCAGTGATAGAATGGGTAGCACAACAAGAAGCGTTCATTTTCAAAAACATCTCATTTGATGCTATTCAATTACTACTTTCTTATGGAATTATTATCGGTATACTGATATTATCTTCACGGATAAATTTTAAACGTGCAGCCCTATTTCTAGGATGTATCATGAGTTTTCAACTTTGGACATTTTATAAGTCGTATCAAACCAAAAGTACTCAAGCCTTGCTTCTAGCCCATCGCACCAAGAGTTCTATTTTATTACATCAATTGGGGTATCAACTTCACATTAACACTTCAGATAGCACCAGTGCCTCAGGTATAGTCAAAAATTACAGGGTTGCGAAGCGCATACGTTATATTCATTTCTCAAGTATTCAAAATAGTTATATGTGGAAGCATAATAAAATTCTTATAATTGATAGTTTGGGGATTTATCCTTCAGGAAATCAAGATTATATTCTGCTTACACAATCTCCAAAAATCAACTTAGAACGATTAATCGATTCTGTACAACCGAAACAAATTATTGCTGATGGCAGCAATTATAAAAGCTATATAGAACATTGGGAAAAAACTTGTGCCAAAAAAAAACTCCCTTTTCACTATACGGGTGAAAAAGGAGCATATTATTTTGAGTGAATTTTAATTAATGTACGTTACCCATAAGTCTTTTAATTAAGGGCGATGCCACAAGCACTACAAGACCGGCCACCAAAGAATATTTGGCAATTAACATAAAGCCATCTGTATAGACAGTTAAGGTTTCTAAACCACCCACATTTTTGTCTGTGCTTTCAATAGCCAATTGCTTTCCAATAAAACCTACTATTTGAAATGCAAAAGCGGATGACAAAAACCAAACCCCCATCATAAAAGCAACTATGCGTTTTGGTGAAAGATCGGTTATTTTTGATAAGCCAACTGGTGACATAAAAAGTTCTCCAACAGAAAGTAAGAAATACATAAGTAATAGATAAGCAAAAGGAACTAAACCATTTTCGCTGGCACTTGCTCCACTGATTGCTAGAACATAAAAACTAATACCTGCAAATAGTAAACCTAAACCAAATTTATAAGGCGTACGTGGATTTGACTTTTTCTTGCTTAACCAAGTCCACATCATTGAAATAGGTATGGCTAAAATAATTATCCACATTGAATTTAAAGAATTGGTCTGAGCAGCACTCATAATACCATCTAAATCAACATTTCTTGCAGCAAACAAGGTAATTACACTCCCGGAAAGCTCATGAAAGCCCCAAAATATTGTCATGAAAAAAGTAATTAAAACCGCAACAAATAGTTTTTTACGTTCATCTAGAGTTGCCTTGAACATCTCATAGGCCAAATAAGCAAGCACTGCAATACCGATTCCTTTGAAAATTATATTTACAATATTTTGGTCTGCAAAAAAACCATCTGTGGCAATCGATTTATATGATGACAGTAAAAAAGCAATTAAAGGTGCAGCCAAAACAGCTAAGACCGGAACAAGAATGCCCTGTTTGATTCCCAGAATTTTTTTATCCATAACTTCATCCGTTGGAGGAAGTCCTCTATTTCCAAAAACATTCTTTTGAATTCCTCTCCAGAAAACAATTAGGCCCGTTAACATTCCTATTCCGGCTAATCCAAATCCATAGTGCCAACCATATTTTGCTGCTAACCATCCGCACAGAAGTGGAGCAACCCAGCCACCAATATTAATTCCCATATAGAAAATTGTAAATCCTGAATCTTTCTTTGGGTCCCCTTTTTCATATAAAGTTCCCACAAAAGTCGAAATGTTAGGTTTGAAGAATCCGTTTCCAACAATAATTAAGGAAAGTGCAAGAAAAAATGCCATATCATTTTCAATCGCTAAAACAAAATGCCCTATTGCCATAAGTATACCCCCGAGGAAAATGGAATTTCGCATTCCCAAAATTTGATCGGAAATCTTCCCCCCAATAACTGTTGATGCATAAACAAGAGAACCATAAGAAGCGTATACGGCCGCAGTTGCATAATCCCTTTCCGCTAATTTTTCAAAAATTACGTTAACCATGTAAAGGGTCAACAAGGCTCGCATACCATAGAAACTAAACCGTTCCCATAACTCTGCAAAGAATAAATAAAACAAACCTTGAGGATGTCCTAAGATCTGCTTTTGGTCATTGAAATCTGAATTATCTGCTGTCATGTTGGTGAGTTATATTATAAATTTGATTTTATAAAGTTGGTCATTTTATTGTACAATTGTATTCGGGTATTTCCGCCATAAATACCATGGTTTCTATCGGGGTAGATAGCCCAATCAAATTGCTTGTTCGCTTGAATTAAAGCCTCAATCATGCGCATACTATTTTGCACATGTACGTTATCATCACCCGAACCATGAATCAATAAATACTTACCTTTTAAAAGTTCAGGGTAGTTAAAAGGTGAATTTTCATCGTATCCACTGGCATTCTCCTGCGGTGTCTGCATATAACGTTCCGTATAAATAGTATCATAAAAACGCCATGAAGTAACTGGTGCAACAGCGATAGCAGTTTCAAAAACGTCATTACCTTTTAGTAAACAATTGGTAGACATAAAGCCGCCATAGCTCCAACCCCAAATACCTGTTCTTTCTTCATCAATATAGGGCAGTTCACTTAATTTTTTAGCCGCAGCAATTTGGTCTTCAACTTCAAATTTCCCCAATTCTTTTTGAGTGACTTTTTTGAAATCTCGCCCTTTTAAACCTGTACCTCTTCCATCTACACAGGCTATAATGTAACCTTCTGATACTAACATTTGATGCCAATAGTCATTGGCTCCGTTCCACCTATTCGATACGTTTTGAGACCCTGGGCCACTATATTGATACATAAATAATGGATACTTTTTTGATGAATCAAAATTCTTAGGTTTGATCATGTACATATTCAAGTCGTTTCCATTAATAGCAATGGTTGAAAACTCCTTTGTACTCATTTCATACTCCTGCAGCTTTGAAGTTAGACCATTATTATTAAGAATATCTTTTACTTTTTTTCCACTTAGTGACTTGTGCAAGGTATACCTATTGGGAGTACTAGTATTAGAATATGTATTTATAAAATAGGTGAAATCTGAACTGAAATCCGCGGAATTGGTTCCAGCTTCTATAGCAAGTTCTTTTTTATCTTTCCCAGAACTTGAAATACTATAAATTCCTCGGTTGATAGATCCATTCTCTGTAGATTGATAATAAATACGATCTTCATTCTGATCGTAACCATAGTAACTCGTGACTTCCCAATCACCTTTTGTGATTTGATTCATTAACGGGCCTTCCTCACTGTATAAATAGATATGATTCCATCCATCTTCCTCACTAGTCCAAATAAAACTATCGTCGGCTAGAAAGGTAAGGTCATCGGTAACATCGACATATGCCTTATCGGTTTCTTCTAGTAAAACATCTACAGAATTATTAGTGGCATTGACCGCGTGTAATTTTAAATGATTTTGATGTCGATTTATAGTTTGTACGCTTAGTTTATTTGGATTGTTCATCCACTTGATTCTCGGTATGTAATAAGCCTCCCCTAGTTCTACTTTTGAAATATCACCAGACTTCACATCTAACATATGTAAAGAAACTTTTGCATTTTCTTCCCCAGCCTTAGGATATTTAAAAACGTAAGGCTTCTGATATAGTTCGCTACCGTATACATCCATAGAAAACTCGGGAACATTTGATTCATCAAAACGAAGGAATGCAATTTTACTTCCATCAGCATTCCATTCATAAGCTTTTACAAAAGCAAATTCCTCTTCATAAACCCAGTCTGTAACTCCATTTATAATACTATTCTTTTTGCCGTCAGAAGTAATCTGTTTGGTAGTTTTGGTCGCAATATCGAAAAGAAAAATATTGTTTTCAGCTACATAAGCTACTTGCTTTCCATCTGGAGAAATGGATGGTTCTTGAATTTTTGTATCTGAAATTTTGGTCAAACTTTTAGAAGCTAAATCATAGACATAAAAAACACCTAGTGTAGATCTTCTAAAAATAGATTCTACCTCAGTTGCCAAAAGTAATTTAGATTCATCTTTGGTAAACTCGTAAGCCGAAAAGTTCTCAACACCCATCAAATCTGAAGAAGAAACAATGGTTTGTACTCTTTCTAAAGTCTTGTAGTCGTATTTATCAATGCGCGTACTCCCATCAGTTCTATCCTTATTTAATATCGTATACTGTCTTCCATTATTCAAAGAACGAAGGGCCTGCATTCTTTCAACAACGAATGCGCCTTGATAAATTTCTTCAACGGTAATTTTTTTTGTTTGGGCGTTGGTAATGGTTAGAAATCCCACCAAAAGAAAGACCAAAATGTTATATTTTCTCATAAATAGATAAGAATGCGTTAAATCTGTCAAGTTTACTAATAATTATACTAAAATCAGTTATTTCATTGAAAAAATCAGCAAGTTTTAGATCGTATGGGTGTACTACTTGTTTTTGAACTCCCCCCTGTTTATATGTATCTTTACCTAACAAATAACCAATTGTATGACGAAACCTGTTCAAGGGTTTTCAAAACTCACTAAAGAAGAAAAAATCGAATGGATTGTATCTAATTACACCCATGATTCTGAATCAGCTAAATACCTTTTAAAACGATACTGGAATTCGGACAGTGATTTGCAAAAATTGCACGACGAATTCATAGAAAATACAATTACCAACTATTACCTTCCTTTAGGAATAGCCCCAAACTTTCTGATCAATAATAAGCTATATGCGATACCAATGGCAATTGAAGAAAGCTCTGTGGTTGCCGCTGCAAGCAAAGCTGCCAAATTTTGGCTTGATCGTGGCGGATTCAAGACTACAATTCTAGGAACAGAAAAGATTGGGCAAGTCCATTTTATGTTTTTAGGGGATACGACTAAATTAAAAACCTTCTTTAATTATATAGAACCCAAACTGCGTTCTGAGTCTTCGGATATAACCAAGAACATGGAAAAACGAGGCGGTGGTATTTCAAAAATTGAACTCCGCGACAAAACCTCAGAACTCGCCAACTATTACCAATTGCATTGTACATTCGAGACTTTGGATGCAATGGGTGCCAACTTCATCAATTCATGTTTAGAACAATTTGCAAAAACTTTGGAGCAGGAAGCCCAATCGTTTTCTGACTTTAATGAAACAGAAAAGAACATTGAAGTGGTAATGAGCATTCTCAGCAATTATGTTCCTAATTGCTTGGTTCGAGCAGAAGTAAGTTGCCCTGTTGATGAATTGACAGACGATGAAAACAATGCCACAGAATTTGCAAAGAAGATGATACAGGCCATTGCTATTGCCAAAGCAGAACCACACCGAGCTGTTACCCATAACAAAGGTATTATGAATGGTATTGATGCTGTTATTTTGGCTACTGGGAATGACTTTAGAGCTGTTGAAGCTGGAGTTCATGCTTATGCCTCCAAAGATGGAAAATACACTAGCCTAACGGATGCCAGTATGGAAGATGGAGTTTTTAAGTTTTGGATAGAAATACCATTGGCCCTAGGAACGGTTGGTGGATTAACAAGTCTACATCCGTTAGTAAAACTGGCCTTAGAAATTCTACAAAAGCCTTCTGCCAAAGAATTGATGCAAATTGTCGCCGTGGCCGGATTGGCACAAAATTTTGCAGCTGTACGTTCTCTGGTAACTACAGGAATTCAAGAAGGGCATATGAAAATGCACTTATTAAATATCTTAAATCAGTTAGGAGCAACCGATCAAGAGAAAAGTACGTTGACCAAATATTTTAAAAAAAACACAGCTACGCATAGTTCGGTGGTAGAGGCATTCGAAAATCTTAGAAAAGAGAATGATTAAGGAGTTCTACAGCAACGGAAAACTTCTAATATCTGGAGAATATGTTATTCTAGATGGAGCTATCGGTCTTGCATTACCTACAACTTATGGGCAATCATTACGAGTAAGCGAATACGAAAGTTCATATATCATTTGGAAAAGCATAGCAGTTGACGGTTCAATTTGGTTTGAAACCGAACTAGATGCTTACAGTCTTGAAATTAGATCATCATCTGACTTAGATACTGCAAGAACACTTCAAAAAATACTCAGACAAGCAACAAAACTAAATCATGAATTTTTGTATGGTTCTCAAGGGTATTCTATTGAATCTTTTTTAGATTTTGAACGCAGTTGGGGCTTAGGCTCTTCCTCTACCTTAATAAATAATATTGCCCAATGGGCCAACGTCGATGCGTATCAACTCTTATGGAATGCATTTTCGGGAAGTGGTTATGACATTGCTTGCGCTCAACATAATTCACCCATTTTGTACCAATTAGTTAATTCAAAACCATTAGTTGAAGAAGTAGTTTTTAATCCAACTTTTAAAGACCGTTTATACTTTATTCATCTGAATAAAAAACAAAATAGTCGTGAAGGTATAGCCCAATATCGAAATCAAAGTTTTGATAAGCCTCATTTAATACAAGAAATTTCCGAAATAAGTAGGCAATTATTAATGACCTCTAGTCTATCAGAATTTGAGAATTTACTTTCCAAACACGAAAACCTAATTGCTAAAAGCCTCAAACTTCCAACAGTAAAGTCTGAAAGGTTCGCTGATTATTCAGGGAGTATAAAAAGTCTCGGAGCATGGGGTGGTGATTTTATATTAGCCTCAGGCGAAGAAAAAACTCCTGAGTACTTTCAGGGCAAAGGATATCATACTGTAATTCCTTTTAAAGATATGATCTTATAAAAAAAGCCTTCCAAATGGAAGGCTTTGATATTTTTATTTAGAAGTACTACTAGTAAAAAGCAGATCTATTATCTTCAATTTCAGCAGCCTCTTTCAAAGCATTAAAAACTGCAGTATTCACTTTTCCTGCACTTGAAGATTTTAAGGTATTAGCATATGTACTATAATTATCTAGTGCTGCTGCCTCCTCTTTCTTAGTTACTGTAAACATAAATACACCTGTTTCTCCTTCAATCAATCCTGAAGTATCACCTTCATTCATAGCAAAGGCAGCACCCACAACAGCGGCTTCTCTTCCTGCACCAGGAATAGTTGGAGACTTTACTGTTAACGCACTTGCATTTGAAGTAGCAACACCTGCATCTTTTGCCAAGTCAGCAATAGATTTTCCTTGGTGTTGACCAATGATTTGTGCCGCTTTTCGTTCTTTTCTTATTTTCGGAAGAATACTAGCAGAAGCATCTTCTACTGACATTACACCCTCTTTGTAAGATGCTGTCAATTGCACAACTGCATAGCCATTGTTTATATTGAAACGTTTGATATCGCCAATTTCAGTATCTTCATTAAAGGCCCATTGTACGATATTACGTTGGTTTGTAAGTCCTGGTAGATTTTCGTCTAAAGCTTTAATTTTATTGACAGGTCTTACCAAATATTCGCTTTCTTTCGCCAAATCAGTGAAAACTTTATCTCCTGAAGTTGTGGCCATTTCAAATTTAGTAGCATTGGTAAATAAGTTATTGATAGTCTCTTCTGATGCTACAATTTCTCGCCCTAGAGTGGCTATTTGAACAAGATCTTCTTTATCATCAACTCGTATTACATGAAAACCAAAATCAGTTTCTACCAAACCAATAGACCCAACTCTATTCCCAAATGCAAAGTCATTGAATTTAGGCACCATAGTACCTTCTTGAAAATACCCTAAGTCACCTCCATTGGGAGCAGAAGGACCATCTGAATTATCACGTGCTAATTCAACAAAAGCAGCACCAGGTTTTCTAGCATCTCTCAATAATCGTTTTGCTTTCTCTTCAGCTTCTTCTTTAGTTCTCTTTATCTCAGGATTAGCTCTCTCTGCACCTTCATAAGTCACTAAAATATGACTCGCTTTTACTGAACCATTTGCTTTTCGCGCCATCATCTTGGAAATTTTGAAAAAACCCCCATCACGATAAGGCCCATAAGTTTCTCCAACTTTCAAAGTCATCAAAGTATCTGCATACAAACCAGGCAAAGCTTTTTTCGCTTTAAAAATAGTATCAAATTTAATATCAGAGTTACGATCTAAAAAGGCGTTAACATCCGTAGTGCTACTAAAACCTAATATGGTGTCATTCTGCTTGGTAGTTTCATTAAACTCAATAGTATTGCCCATTAATTTAGCTAGTCCATCTTTTACTCCTGTCTCGTCCGCTTCAGATGGAGTTTCTTCAAAGTATACAAACTGAAGGTCTCTCGATTCTTCTTGTTTGTAATCTTCCTTATGAGCATTGATATAGGCGGCTATTTCACTTTTGGTTACTGCGATCGTACTATCTGGAATAGAAGAGTATGGTACTCTTACATAATTCAAATCAACCTTGTTATTCGCCAGTTTATAATCTAGTTCTCCTTCTTTTAAAGTAGCTCCTACACCCGCTTTTATCAAATTGAAATAGGCCTGCTCTTTCGCACTTTGAATAATATTCTTTTCATCTTGCAACCATAGATCATACTGCGCTGGGTTATTCACCTTCATATCGGCAATAAAATCACGAAATTTATTTTCATCGAATATGCCGCTTTCATCTTGAAACTGAGGGCTCTGAGCATAGCCAGGAATTGTTTTGATATAGTTCATGATTTGATCTTGTTCAATATCAATACCTAAATCTTCAAACTGTTGCCCTAAGATTGAATTACGAACTTCTTGATCATATACTTGATTCACCAATTGCATTGAAGAGCTATTTGAAGATCTTCTTGAAGCAGCTTCAATTTTTTGTCTAAACGCATCAACAGAAATTTCATCACCATTGATTTCTGCAACAGCAGAACCAACTTTGCTCGTACCGCTGCCGATATCACCGTTTACAAAAATACCTGATACTACAAATGCGAATAAGGCCAAACCAATGATCAATATCAAAATGGTCGTTCTCTTTCTTATATTCTCTAAAATTGCCATTATATGGAGTATTTAAAATCAGTTTGCGAAATTACCATTTTCTTTTCATCTGTTCAAATTTATTGCAGCTATCTATATGAGGTAATCCACTGATATTGCTATTTATCTGAAGGAAAATATAGAAAAATACTTATTAAGGCGGAGAAGCTTATAAATAGAAGGTAAAAGCAATTGAAATTATTCCTTTTCTAGAACTTCAAGTCTCACCAAATCTATTTTAGTATTAGAAACTTCTAGAATGGTAAAACGGAAGTTTTCAATATCAATCTCTACATCTTGTTCAGGAATTTCACCTGTTTCATTTACAATCAAACCACCGAGTGTTTCATATTCATCACCTTCAGGCAGTTCTAGTTTGTAATTTTCATTTAAATAATCTACATCAAGCCGAGCCGAGAGTTTAAATGTTGTTTCTGAAATAACTTCTTCAATAAGGTCAGTTGAATCATGCTCATCTTCAATTTCACCAAAGAGCTCTTCGACAATATCTTCAACCGTCATGATACCAGAAGTACCTCCATATTCGTCAAGTACAACGGCAATACTCTTGTGCTTTTTAGTTAGCACATTCAGAATATCATGAATAAGCATCGTTTCAGGCACTAGCTCAACGGGTCTTAAAATACTTTTTATAGTCTTTGGCTTTTTAAAAAGCTCAAAAGAGTGCACGTACCCAATGATATTATCTACAGTATCTTTAAAGATTAGTATTTTAGAATACCCCGTTTCGGTGAATAATTTAGTTAGATTTTTAGGTGTTTCATGCAATTCTACAGCCGCTATTTCAGTTCGAGGCACCATAACTTCCCGAGCTTTCACAGCAGAAAATTCAAGTGCATTTTGAAATATCTGAATCTCTGAATCTACATCATCTTCTTCTTCAACAGTTTCCATCTGTTCAGTAATATAATCACCTAGCTCTATTTTACTGAATGCTAACTGCACATCATCTCCATCTGTTTTGAAGAAGACTTTCAAAATAAAATCGGATATCTTGATTACAAACCAGGATAAGAATCCGAATATAATATAAAAGAAATAGGCAGGTAGTGCCAATACTTTCAACAAGGTGTTTGAATAAATTTGAAACAGCACTTTAGGTAGGAATTCAGCAGTAATTAAAATAATTAAAGTAGATATGATGGTTTGCGTCAGCAAGCTAAAATCCGTCAACAATAGTTTAATAAAGCTAGACGATGCGGGAGATATGCTAAGAAACCACTGCATCAAAAGCTCTCCCATAAAAAGGCCATACACTACTAGTGCTATATTATTGCCAATGAGCATGGTAGCGATGAACTTTGAAGGTTTTTCAGTAATTAAGGTAAGTACTTTTGCCAAAAAACCTTCTTGCTTCTTTTCTATTTCAATGTGGATTTTATTGGCAGAAATGAAGGCAATCTCCATTCCAGAAAAGAAGGCAGAAAATAATAGGGATAGGATTATTACAACAATAGAGGTGTCCAAAATTACTCTTGGTTTTCACGATTTCTTTGCTCGAATCTTTTTCGATATTTCCTACGAAATAAAAACATTCCTATGGAAGCTACTGCAAAGAAAATGAACAAATAAGCATAGTTACGATCAACATTCCAAACTTGTGTAATCTTATAGACCGAAAAAATAGCTACAAATAAGTACAAATATTCAGTATACCTTAAAATCTTAATCATCTAGTGTTTCTTTTTCTAGTGGTTGTTCTTTTTCTTCAGGAATCAACATCAAACCGTTGGTTTTATGTGCATAAAGAAAATTACGGTCTTTGCTAAAATCCATACCTTCGCCGTCCATTATGGTTCCATCTTCAGGATTGGTATACGTAAATTTCTCATGTGTAAAAATCCATTCATTATCTTGATCTAGATAAAGCTGGGGAGTTTCCAATTTTTTCCCATCGTGACTTTCTAAAACTACATTACCACGTAAATCTATCAAATTCGTGGCAGAATAAATAATTCCGTAATCAGCTTTAACGATACTCTTTTGATCTTCATCGTCAAAAAAATCCAATAACAATCCGTCAGGAAAAGTACGATACGGAAATTCTAAATTTGTAAAATCTTCTTGTTTGGGACTGGTCAAAACGGTAATCACTCTTGAAGATTCTGTAGTATCACCCACTATAATATCTTTCGTCTCAGTATAGGTAAGTACAAAGTTCTCAGCAATACCCACAGGAAAAACATTTTTCTTAGCTTCATCTCCTACCCTCTTATAATTATCAGAACATGAGCCAAAAAAAAGCATTGCCATGAAAATCACGGCAATGCTTTTAATAGTATCAAATATGGGTTTAATCATTTTATAGACTAGGTACCTTTACGCTACCACCCACCCAACAACTGAAGCTTACTGTTTTACCAGCCATACCTTCAGTAAAGATCATTTCTTTGGTAGGAGCTTTAGCAGAATAGCTAGCTGCTGATTTATTCGCTCTAGAACTTAAAGAAGGATCAACTCTACCAGCTTTACGAGCCATATCAGCTGCCTTCCAGTAAATGGCACGTTTTTCAAATGTAGTTGTACCACATTGGTTAGCACTAGTTGCGTACAAATTAGCAATTAACAAATATGCTTTACCATTTGAAGGATCTGCATCAATAGCCTTCTGAGCATACTTTCTAGCAGTACCTTTGCTTCCTCTTCTGTAAATTGTTGCCACCTTATAGGCTATTTTAGATCTTTTCTTAGCGTCTGTCTCTAAACCTAATGCTTTATCAAAATCTGCGACAGCGCCTTTTTTATCACCAGCCTTACTTTTTAAAGTACCACCATATACATAAGCATCAGCAGAAGGATCTAAAGCCAACTGCGCTTCAAATAGCTTTTTAAACATTGGGTCATCAGTACACTCTTTGTTGAACATTAGACCAACAGCTCTTTTTACCCAAACTACATTATCCTTATTTGCATCAAAAGTTTTTTGATACAACGGAATCAAATTGGTACAATCTGCTAACGGACCTAACTTCGCATCAATGCTACCTGCAATTTGCCCAAAAGACTTCGAGTTCTTCGTATCAGCACTCAGTCTCTTTTTCTCTTTAGCAGTCAAAGTACCTGCTTCCTCCTTTGGAAGTAATTTGCTAATACGATCTGTAAGTTTGCCGTTTTCCTCTTCTATTTTCACGGTAACATCATCATACACGTCAAAAACTTCCTGTAAATCTTTACTACCAGCTTTGTGTAAGTCTACCAAACTAGAAAAGTACAGGTACAACGCTTTAGGGTTTTTGAAATTAGATCTATCTTCCGTGTAAGCTTTCCCGAGCATAGTGTAAATCTGATCGTCAGACAGCATTTTGTTATCATACTTTAACAATACTTCTTTAATCATCATGTCAGCCATTTTCGTTTTCTTTGGAAAATGAACCATTCTATTTTTGTATAGCTGCTCTAGGTCAGCAATAAAACCATCTTTGTCAGCTCCTGAGGCCTTTTTGATTTTATCTTTCAAAATTCTTTCACCAACTGTAAAATTTGCAAGATTTACTCCAGGACACGTTTCATAAACCATTTTCCATGGTGTATAAGCCGCGTCATAGTTTTTAACTTTTGCGTGCTCAACATAAATAGAGAGGTTGGTCATACACTCTGTATTTTGAGCTTGGGCATTGCTAATCGCCATTGACCCTAGAAGCATAATTGCTGTAAAGTAGAGTTTCGTTTTCATAATCTTTCTGTTTTTGAAGTGGTTAATGTACTAAATTTTAGTTAGTTAATCTTTCTTTTCTGGAACCATCTATCGTTTAATGAGAGTCCTATATTTATTTTGAAATAATTTTCTTCTATCAACATCATTTCAGTAGTTCCTCTTTTTCCAAACTCAAAACCGAGGTTAACATTTGAAAAACCACCTGCTGCTGTGGATAGTGGTAGACCAACTCCAAAAGTTATGCCAAAGTTTTGAATCTCTGTATTGTTAATCACCATACCCGTATTGTTCATGCGCACTCCTGCACGATAAGTAACTCTTTTGAAATAGTTATTAAATGAGGTGTAATTTGGAATAAAATAGCCGCCAAGGGCAATTGTGCTGGCATCTTGATATCTCAAATTATCCACTTCCACAAAATCATTGGTAAATGAACTCAGACCTTGAAAACTATATTCCGCACCTAAAAACCATTTTTTACTTTCTCCAAAGCCTAAACCCAAAGTAGTTCTTGTAGGTATCTTTAACTCGGTATCTTTTAGTCCCTGAGCCTGTAGATTTACATCAACCTGTTCAATAGCCTGATTACTAGATGTAGAAAATGATCCTATTTCTTTTGTATTCCGAGACGTAAGATTCGCCTGGGTATTCACACGAACTGAAGTATACAAAGTATATTTATCCTTTATTTTGGGAGTATAATTCACGGCATAATTGAAATCTAATCCGTTGATACGAGATGTTCGATTATCAAATGCCCCGAATTGCACATTTTCAACGGTTTGCGTTCTTCCGTTTTCAAGCGTACCAAAATTAAAATTAGCAGTAACCCCGATGCTTAAAGCTTTAGTAAACTCATAACCTAAGGATAAATACACCTTATTTAAGCCGCCAAAACCAGTATATTGATTCGTAACAGCAGCTTGATTTACGTTAACAGATTCTGAAACAATATTATAGCCTACAGAGGTGAAGGGTTTAATACCAAAACCTAATCCGAAGCCTTTCCCTACATTAAAACCGAGTGCCAAATAATCAAGATTTGTAACCTGATTCTGCTCTTCCGCAGAAGTGCTATTAAGTGTCAATCTTTGATGAGAAAGTCCACCTGAATAAACGGTAAGACGAAGTTTTCCATAAGCAGCGGGGTTTTGTAGATTAACATGAATGCTATCTGCATACATACCAATACCGCCCATCATTTGATTTTCAACTGTTGCAGTTGTTCTAAAATCACCGATACCAAAAAAGGAATATGGGGAAACAGAACCGTCTTGAGCATTTAATCCTATAGCGGCGAAGCACACTATTGCAAATCCAATTTTTTTGATCATTTATCGCTTGTTGTATTCCAACAAATTGTTTAATCCCTTGAGGAGAAATTTGGAATCCGCAAATATGGTATTTTTTAATCGTTTTGACAAAAATTGGGCGTCACCGCCTGTTAAAATAACTGTTAAATCTTCAAAACGAGATTGATACCTATCAATAACACCATCAATTTCTTCTAGAATTCCATTTACGACTCCACTATGAATGCTAGAATTCGTGGAATTTCCAATCAAGTCCAAAGGGTCATCTAATTCGAGAAGTGGAAGCTTGGCCGTTTGATTATGAAGGGCCTCATACCGCATATGCATTCCGGGTGAAATACTCCCTCCTAAATACTCTCCGTAGTCATTTATCATATCATAGGTAACACATGTTCCTGCATCAATTACAAGGGTGTTTCCTTTCGGATTAAAATAAAATGCTGCTGTGGCCAAAGCAATGCGATCAACACCTAAAGTATTGGGAGTGGCATATGAATTCTTAAAAGGAACTTTAGAGCTATGATCTAATACATGGACTTGGCAAAAGACAGAAAGCGCTGCGATAGCTTTTTGATTCAAATTACTAACGGCAGAAACAATTGCCCAACTAATATTGGGGTAAGAATTGAATATCTCTTTTACCTTTCCGATAAACTTTTCGCTTTCTATACTATCATCAAAAAGCAAGTTCATTTTATCAAATACAGCGAGCTTCACTGAGGTGTTACCTGCATCTATAATTAGGTTCATACCGCAAAGATTGCAAATAGTTCAAGAAACCTAAACCTTTTTTCATCTTTTTGTTTGTATATCCTAAATTTGAAATTATATTTGCAGCCCCTTTTGGGGTATGGTGCCTTAGCTCAGTTGGTAGAGCAATGGACTGAAAATCCATGTGTCCCTGGTTCGATTCCTGGAGGCACCACAATAAAACCCTGCATTTGCAGGGTTTTTTGTTTACTCCTTTTACTTTCTACTCGATTTGCAAAGTCTAGCTATACTTTTTTAACTCCATTTTTTAATCTCATCAAAATAAGTACCGCCATTACTAAAGGTAACAATAGCCAATATTAATTGCATCCAATTTATTACGTAATAATTCTCATAGAGATTAATAGCAAAGGTTTTATCTCCTAAAAAGTTGGCAAATAATAAAGCACCAAATAAGATGACTAAAGTTTTTAATT
Source organism: Maribacter taeanensis (assembly GCF_047345145.1). NCBI lineage: Bacteria > Pseudomonadati > Bacteroidota > Flavobacteriia > Flavobacteriales > Flavobacteriaceae > Maribacter > Maribacter taeanensis. The sequence goes on along the minus strand of NZ_JBLFER010000005.1, from coordinate 186,485 downwards.
TCATAATGTTCTGCTACTTGATTTAAGAAAAAAAGCATTAAAGAAGTAAAATTTCTTTCACCTCAAGAGTCTCGTCCATTAAGGGGCTACCAAATTCTCTTCACAGCATTCACCTGAAAACCCTCTAAAGCAAAAGCAGCATCTCCTAAATTCTCAATAGTTAAATCTGAATAATTCTCACTGGGAAATAATTGTGCGGTCATTACATATTGCCCCTTATTGATAAAGACTTCAATTGAAGAATGGTCTATTAACACCCGAACCTCGTATTCTCCTTCAGGTAAATCAGACACAGGCATGATTTGAACACTAGCAAAATCATCTTGAAAATCAACTTTTCCAGAATTTGTTCGATCAAGAAAAAATTGTTTCTCTTCACCAAACATGGTTAAAAGCACTTCTTCACCTAAACTATTGCTCAATTTCAATTGAAAGTCTTTTGTAGTCGTTTGAAATTTCATTTCAGATTGATTCAAATTCTCAGAGGGTAGGATTTCTTTCGAATCTCCAGCAACAGTTATTTCCTTTTTATCTGTCTCATCGATTATCAATTCAAGATTTTTAATTGGGTAATTAAACAGACTATAATCTCCATTAATTTTGCGTAATGATAAAGTTCTGGGTACTGTCATTGCGCTTCTCCATTTTTCGGTTGGTGTATCTCTTGCGTAGCTCCAATTACTCATCCATCCTATGAAAATTCGTTCCTTTTTTGGTGCATTATCATAGGTCACCCCAGCATAATTGTCAGTTCCCCAATCTATCCATTTGACTTCGGTTTGGTCGGTAGTAAATTTTTCGCCATCAAACTCACCCACAAAATATTGGGTGCCACTACCTCCATTTGGCGCCCCGGGATTCATACTAATTAACAAAACCCATTTTTCTTCTTCGCTGCCTTCAACTTTTAAAGGGAAAAGATCTGGACATTCCCAAACACCTCCGTGAGCGCCCTGGTCCTTGCCGAATTCGCTCAGTTTCGTCCATTCTTTCAAATTGTCAGAATTCCAAAGTTGTAGATGGTCTCCCGCAACCAAACTCATTATCCAAGTATGGTTTACTTCATCCCAAAAAACTTTTGGGTCACGAAAATCTTTAATTCCATCATTTCCTATGACTGGGTTTCCTTCATATTTCGTCCAAGTATCGCCATTATCTAGGCTATAGGCAATTCCTTGTGTTTGAAAATCTTTTCTACCTGCCTTTTCACCTTCCATAAGGTGATAGGTAAAAATCGCAACGAGAGGAGGGTTATCTTCTGTACCAAAACCCGAAGTATTTGCAAAATCTACTACTGCACTTCCAGAAAAAATCAGCCCATGTCTATCAGGAAACAGGGCAATGGGCTTATGCTCCCAATGCACTAAATCTTTACTGGTTGCATGACCCCAATGCATGGGTCCCCAGACAATGTCCTCAGGATAATATTGATAGAACAAATGATAAATACCTTGGTGATAGACCATACCATTCGGGTCATTCATCCATTTTTCTTCCGGAGTAAAATGAAACTGTGGTCGGTAAGGTTCGGTATAATAATCCGTCTTAACGGTTGCTGCTACTTCGGGTTTTTGATCTTTGTTTTTACAAGAAATCAATGTCGTAAAACAAAGAATGAAAACGAGTAATCTGGTTGGTAAATTCATTTTTTGAATATTTAAATGATGTGAGGCTCATTTTAAAGCCTTTCCTAAAATAGTATCTTTGTCTAATTATTAAAAATAGTATGCGATTTCTTTTTTCATTTGTTCTATTTCTGGTCTTAGCCACTTCGATTTTCGCCCAAAAGAATTTGGACCGCACTTTAAGGCAACTCAATTCTGAAACTGTTCCTTATGTGCAGGTAGAGGAGCTGAACTCTTTAGAGAACACAGTTCTTTTAGATACACGTAAAAAAGAGGAATTTGAAGTTAGCCATCTAAAAAATGCTGTTTGGGTGGGCTATGAAAATTACAAGGAAGAAATAGTGACCTCGCAAATTAGCGACAAAAACACTCCGATAATTGTATACTGCTCCATAGGAGTTCGCTCTGAAGACATTGGTGAAAAGCTTCAGAAAGCAGGGTATACCAATGTAAAAAATCTTTATGGAGGTATTTTCGAATGGAAGAACAAAGGAAAAACAGTCTATAATAATGACTCTATTGAAACAGATAGTGTTCATGCTTTTGATAAACAATGGGGCAAGCTCCTCAAAAAAGGGATTAAAGTGTATAAGCTTGACTGAGCTTGCTTAAAATTCGTATTCCCCACAATTTTCAAAATTCACAATGAGTATTATCCTTCCCCAAGAAAAAAAGAAAGAAATCGCTACGGTTAACTATAACAATGTGGCATCAAAGAACCTATTATTGATCTTTACAAGAAACCCCGAGCTTGGAAAATGTAAAACACGCTTGGCAGCGACAGTGGGAAATGAAAGTGCTTTGGAGATTTATAAATTTTTATTGAATCATACTGCAAAATTAACGCAAGATGTAAACGCCGCTAAACAAGTTTGGTATTCTGAAGAAATTTGGGATAATGACATTTGGGATAATTCTCTTTTCGATAAAAGGCTTCAAAATGGCAATGATTTGGGTGTTCGAATGGCCAATGCTTTTCAAGAAGGATTTGCTTCCGGTTTTGAACGTATTATTGTTATCGGAAGTGATATGTATGACTTAAGTAAGTCCGATCTAGAGAATGCATTTAGTATGTTAAAAACAAAAGATTTTGTTCTTGGACCGGCAGAAGATGGAGGTTATTTTTTGTTAGGAATGAACACTTTCAAGCCAGAAGTCTTTCAAAACAAAACTTGGGGAACAGAAACTGTTTTGCAAGACACTTTGAATGACTTAAAAAAAGAAAATTTAAAACTATTAGCACCCAAAAATGATATCGACCTTTATGAGGATATAAAAGATATTGAGGTATTTCAAACTTATTTAAAAGACATATGATACTTACGAAAAAACAACTACAAGAATCTACCGAATACTTAAAAGGCAAAGGTTTTGAAGCTCCTGAAATTGGTATTGTTCTGGGTACTGGTTTAGGCAAACTAGCTGACGAAATAGAAAACCCGTTAGTGGCGCATTATAACCATATTCCGTTTTTTCCTTTGGCAACAGTTGAGTTTCATACGGGAAAGCTCATATATGGAACCTTTGAAGGTAAAAAAGTAGTCGTAATGCAAGGTCGCTTTCATCTCTATGAAGGGTATGATCTCATGGATGTTACCTATCCAATACGGGTAATGCACGAGTTGGGTATTCAAAAACTCTTTATCTCGAATGCAGCCGGCGCTATTAATCTCGATTTCAAAAAAGGAGATATGATGTTAATCGAAGATCATATCAATTTACAAGGGGGCTCTCCCCTTGCATTTAAAAACGTTGCCGAATTTGGTGATCGTTTCGTGGACATGGCAGCTCCTTATGATCTCGAAATGCGAAAAAAACTAATGAACATTGCTGAGAAAGAAGGTATCTCACTTAGAGAAGGAGTTTATGCATCAGTGGTTGGTCCGCAGCTAGAAACTAGGGCTGAATATCGCATGATAAAAACTATCGGAGCAGATGCGGTTGGAATGAGTACTGTACCAGAAGTAATTGTTGCCAATCATTTACGACTACCCATTATAGCAGTGTCTGTTTTAACGGATGAATGTGACCCTGATAATTTACAAGCCGTTAATATTCAGGAGATTATAGAAATAGCAGAAAAAACGGAACCGAAAATGGTGAAGTTATTTAGAGAGTTAATTAAAGAAATTTAGAAAATATATGAGTTATTTAGAAGCAACGAACGATTTATATAAAGAGGCAGCTTTAACCCCCGATGTTGGTCTTTGCTGTACAACGAATCCGATTTGGCAGTTCCCCGGACTTTCGATTCCGACGATAATGCAAGAAATGAATTATGGCTGTGGAAGTACGGTTTCTGCTCAAGATTTAATCAATAACCCGAAAGTCCTATATGTTGGTGTTGGTGGAGGAATGGAATTATTACAATTCTCATATTTTTCAAGACAAAAAGGTGGAGTTACCGGTGTTGACGTTGTTGATGAAATGTTGGAAGCTTCAGCAAAGAATTTCAAAATCGCTGAGGAAGAAAATGACTGGTTCAAAAGTGAATATGTAAACCTGGTTAAAGGTGATGCCTTGAATCTTCCTGTGGAAGATGAGAGTATTGATGTAGCCGCACAAAATTGTCTGTTCAATATTTTCAAAATAGACGATTTAAAAAAAGCCGTTGCTGAAATGTATCGCGTTTTGAAACCTCACGGAAGATTGGTTATGAGCGACCCTACTTGCGAACAACCTATGAATGATGAATTGCGAAATGATGATCGTTTAAGAGCATTGTGCTTGAGTGGAAGCATTCCTATCAAAGATTATGTGAAAGTATTGACGGATGCCGGCTTTGGAACTATAGAAATTCGCGCTAGAAAATCGTATCGCGTTTTATCTCCAAACCATTACCCTACGGACGAATTGATTTTTATAGAATCCATAGAAATTGCAGCTATTAAAGACCCGATGCCAGAAGATGGACCTTGTATGTTCACAGGAAAAACGGCAATATATTATGGTGATGAAGAATACTTTGATGATAAAGCCGGTCATGTTTTGATGCAAAATCAACCTTTGGCAGTTTGTGATAAAACAGCCGCGGCCTTGGCAAAAGCAAATGATCAAATTCATATAAGCGAAAGCACATGGCACTATAATGGTGGTGGATGCTGCTAATATTCTGACAAAACACACAATGGTTAAATTACTATTTGTTCTTTTAGGTTCATTTTGGTTGTCTTGTGGAAACACTGCCGAAGCCGTTCAAAACGAAACAGCTTCGTCCGAAGAGAAAACCGAAACTATTCAAGCCATGACTTCGGATACAATTACGGAGGAGGCTAGTGTTATATCTTCAGAAGAAATAATTCAAAGAGAACAACCTACAGAAGAGGTTGTAATTGAAAAAGAAGAACCTATAGAATCAAATGAGCTCCTCAAAGAAAAGACGAAAGTAATAGAAAACATGATTTCATTACCAAATCATGAACAATGGAACAAGCTTCTTACAACTTACGTAAATGACAAAGGTGATGTTGATTACAAGAGCTTCTTAAACGACATTTCCGCTTTAGAAGAATACCTTGACCATTTAGCAAAAAACAGCCCTAAAAAGGACTGGTCGAAAAATGAAAAATTAGCGTATTATATCAATCTTTATAATGCGGCAACGGTGAAATTGATTTTAGATAATTATCCCACTAAAAGCATCAAAGACATTAAAAACCCCTGGGGAAAAGATTGGGTTAAAACTGGAGAAGGTGTATTATCCTTGGGAGATATTGAACATAAGATTCTTCGCAAAATGAACGAACCTCGTATTCATTTTGCCATTAACTGTGCTTCCTTTTCATGTCCGAAATTATTGAATAAAGCCTTTACCGCTACTCAAATGGAAGCCCAATTGCAAAAAGCAACTGTCGACTTTGTCAATGACAGCAGTAGAAATATCATTTCTACAGAGAAAATGCTACTGTCAAATATTTTTAAGTGGTACAAAAAGGACTTTACAGAAAATGGTTCGTTAACAGACTATATAAAACCATATACAGAAGTTAATATCGATGTAGATACAGATATCGACTATCTTAAATACGACTGGAACTTGAATGAAGCCCAATAATCCCCGAATAAGTATAATAATTCCCGTATTAAACGAAGCGACTTCTATTGCCAAGATATTGAGGTATCTGAAGTCGAATAGTTCTTCTGAGAATATTAAGGAAATTATTGTGGTCGACGGGGGCAGTTCGGACAATACGGCGAATATTGCCTTCAATGAGCAGGTAAGTGTTCTCCATTCCAAGAAAGGACGGGCAAAACAAATGAATTTTGGTGCTCAAAACGCCACGGGAGAAATACTTTACTTCTTACACGTAGACACACTTCCTCCAAAGAATTTTGACCAGAGTATAATCGATGCCGTTTTGTTGCAAAACGACGTGGGTTGTTTTCAAATGAAGTTTGACAGTAAAAGTAGATTCCTTGCTTTTTTTGCTTGGTTTACCCGAATCAACATCAAACTTTGCCGTGGAGGCGACCAATCACTTTTTATTACTAAAAAGCTATTTTCCGAGGCCAAAGGTTTCAATGAAGACTATATTGTTTTTGAAGACAACGAATTCATCAATAGAATTTATACCATGACAAATTTTACCGTCTTGCCGCGTCATGTAAAAACATCTGCAAGAAGGTATGAGGAACGGGGTGAAGTTGCTTTACAATACCACTTTGGAATGATTCATTTGAAAAACTATCTAGGTGCGGGGCCAGAACAATTGTACGACTATTATAAACGAAAAATTGTCTCATAATGCCCTATGAATTCTTTCTGGAACTATTATTTCCTTTGCCCTTAAGGCATAAAAAAATGTTCGGGGTAGACTCCTATTATATTGGTGAAAAAATCATTTTTGCCCTTCGCAAAAAAGATAAGCTGTTGGAAGACAATGGAATTTGGATTGCATCAAAAATAGAACATCATCAAAAATTAAAACATAAAATTCGCGGGTTGAATGCAATCAAAAGTTATGGCATCAAAAGTTGGTTAGTACTTCCTGAAGAATTCGAGTATTTCGAAGAAGAGGCTGACAAGCTATCGGAACTGATAAAGAAGAATAGTGTATTAGTAGGCAATATTCCGAAGACCAAAAACAAGCGTTGACTATCGAATACGCCCAATCTCTCCGCCTTCAAAATCTAGAATAACTCCTTCAGAAATCCATTTCGCCAAAGCTTGACGATTATCAGGAACAAGAATTCGTTTCTGATCTTTCTTGTTGCGAATATTTCCGATTTCTATAAATGTCATTGCAGGATGCGTTTTCTTTACTAAATATAATGAGGTACGATCTTGAAAAGTTCCTGTATAGGTGCGGTTGGGCTGGTATTTTTTATATTTTTTTTCAAAAGTTTTGTGAATACTCTCCGCCAACTTTTTACCATTTTTACTCTTCTCATGGTGATAAAAAAACACATCAATGTTCTGACCTTTACTTCGACTATCAACATGTGTTACGATTAAACGCTGAAATTTTCCCTTATTCTTGCTATGAAGTTTGTTTACAATTTCAACTCTTTGACGCAGTCTTGCAACCTGATTTAGAGGAATTACTTTATCTCCATATGCGACTTCATCATGATCAATTTCTAAAATACGCTCTTCACGAATACCATCGTTGGGATCACGAATAATAACATACACTTCAGCGCCATGTGACAATAACTCCTTAGCCAATCTCAAGGTAATATCATACGCATACTCATCTTCTGCGAGCGACTTGCCAGCATAATTAGCCATTGCACCAGGATCTGGACCTCCATGACCTGAAACCAAATAATAAACGGCTCCCTTTAACCGTTCACTTTTCGAAAGTACAGTTGAATGTTTCTCTCCAAAAATCGAAAACTCTGTGCTTTCTATTTTCTTAATTTCTTTGGATTTCTTCTCAATAGAATCTACAACAGCAACAGGACTCACCTTAATAGCAGGAATTAAATAATCACGACCAGCGTATAAATGAACACTATCTCTAAGGTTGTCTAAATTCATGGCAATAAAATCGTCATACACCTCATACGGATTCATTCCTTGTTTTCTCAATAAGGAAAGAATACCATCTCCTTTTTCAGCAGTGGCTGTAACTAGGGAATCTTGAGAGTTTCCAGTAAAACCAACTAGCATAAAAAGCGATAAGAAAACGATATTTTTAAAAAATCGAAAAACCATATAAACCATTAATCTTTAATTGTAATTCAAAAATGATGCCTAGAAATGTACACCGCTGTAAAATTAGATACGTTTTTTGAAATGGAGAAGCTGCTCTAGAAAAATAGTTAACGATTTACTTAACAATCTTATAACCTAAAAATACTGCCCAATACCAAACACAACCCCTCGTGAAGCATCCTCAGTAATACCATATCCGTAATCAATACGAAAGATGGCATTAAAAATCTTTTTGTGAATAAATCGCACTCCCACCCCGGGATACACTCTTATATTTTGACTCTCAGCAAAATCACCAAAACCGCCGCCAGGGTTACGCCAAGAACCTCCATCTAAAAAAACATTGCCTTGTAGAACAAACCAATTTTTATCAACCAAAGTGTGTCGATATTCCGTATTGAAAACGATGGCTCCAGTACCTCTATCAATAGTATTACCAACACCACGAATATTCAGATTATTATCTACAGTAAAAGGTGCAAATGGGGTATCAACATTGCTAGCCAAACCTAGTCGCAAACGACTCGCCCAATTACCCTTTTGACCTATTCGATGAAAATAAGCAAAGTCATTAAACCCTATTAAAAACTCCGGTAAGCTAGTATCTGAACTTCCAACATATTGAAAATTTAATTGACTTCGAAATCCTTCTAGGTATTGATAAAAGTATTTCAAATCATTAAACTCGTAAATGAGTTTGAATAAGTGTTTATCAACATTTAATGCTTGAGGTACTTGGTCATTAGTAGCGCCTGATAGATACGAATAATCTTCTGTGAACAAACTAAACCCAAGTTCAAACCTATTTTTAAAATTTAATTCGTACAACCCTAAAACCTCAAAACCTCTGTTATTGTAGCGATAATCGGCTGTCGTATTATCAAAGAATACAGGTTCTCGGGTGGTAAAATCATGATAATTTATAGCCAAGCCTAGGTTTTTACTAAAGAGATTGGGCGCTTTTACGCTTAATCCGTAGGAATTAAAATTATCATATTGGTAAAATCCTCCAACAGTAATATTCCTTCCTAAAAGATTGAATTCTTGTAGTCCAATTCGGAAGGCAAAATCATCATTTGATGAAGTAAATAAGTTTGCAAAAGGTATCAAAGTAAAATTCTCCTCAATATTATAAAACACATTGTGACGCCCATCATCCGCAGAAAAAACTTGAAAATAAGCATGTGAAATAGCAGGCAATCGTTTCAAGCGTTCCATATCTTCAAGGATAATCGTCGAATCTAATGCCATTCCTGATTGCAGCTTGATAATCTTCTTTATGAAGGAAGTCTTTGTTCTTTTTGCGCCTTGAATTTTTACATCCGCGACTTTACCATCCTGAGCATAGCCAAGGGTCATTGCCAAAAAGACCAGAATGGAAAGAAACAACCTCAATTTGAAAATTTTATGTTAGCGAAGTCAAAGATACAGTATAGCCGTAACAAAAAAATCACAGCTTTTCATACACAACAAGGCTAGAGGTTTTTACCCTATTGAACTGCGAAAGTTTTTTCAGAAAATAGATTCACCCAATTGTCTTCACTAACACCCAATAAAGTAAAATTGTAAGAAGCACCCGACATTAAGGTTGGGGGTATACCTTGCGTTACATTCAAAACCACATTATCAAGATTGTAGTACTGAAAGTTTTTTTCAAAAGTATAGGTGCCTGACAATAACTTATTGGTAATATCGGACACTACGTGAAAATAAATTTTGGTATCAGTATACCTGCCGTCTTCCCATATAAAATTCGGCATATTCGTAGAGGCGTCAATGGAGACATTTTGTGAAATATATTGGGTAGGCCTCTTATTTTGTTTTAATCGTATTGGATTTGATAGATTGGTTTTGCCATCTTCATCAAAAGCAACAATAACCCATTTTTCATTGGTTGAAGACACTTCGAATTTCTTCAAAAACCCATTAAAAACATCTCGAATCGGAAACTCTACAGGAACATAATTTTCAAAATCATTCTTATCAACATTCTCATCTTGGGTCTCGAAATATCTAAAATTAGTAGTATTCGGCCTTGGATAAAAAAATACACTTATCAAATCATCATCTGCATTACTAGCAGCGCAGGCGATAACATTATCTAAAATTATCTGTTTACTTGACAGAGTTGAATCTAAGGTAGGTGCTAAAATATTTTCGGCATCTGTAGAACAACTCAGAATTAAAAGTGCGATAATGGGGGGACAAAATCGAAACATATCAATTGGTTTTATAATATTCAGTAATAACTTTTTGAGCGGGTTTATTTTGAGGAGTAAAGCGATTATTTTCAGTACCGCCAGATTCTTTGTGATTGATAAACCACTTCCAAACATATCCACCAGCAAACCAATCTTCCTTCCAGAACTCTTCAAATAGGGCTTTTTTAGCGTTGACCTGACCTTCCAAATTAACACCTTCTTCATGACGCTCTACTTCCCATGGTTTTTTGGCTGTATAGTCCATACTTCGGTACCCAAATTCGGTAAAAAGAACAGGCTTGTTTTTAGTTTTTGAAAGATTCGCAATCTTTGTCTTCCAAGGCTTCCACCCTTTTTTTAACTGTTCTATAGATGGTGTTTTTTCCTCTGACAATGGAAAGTATGCGTCTATACCTATATAATCAAGATCTTCCCAAAAGGTTGTTCTTGTGTACTCGTCCCAGTTAGCGGCATAGGTCAATTTTCCTCTGTACACCTTCCTGATTTTTCGAACCAGGTTCTTCCAATACGTTGGTCTATTTTTCACGAATTGCTCCAATTCTGTGCCAATACATAAAATATCTGCTTTAGTTTCTTCGGCTAGTTCTGCGTAGGTTAAAATGAAATTATCGTATGATTTTTCCAAAGTTTTCCATTCTTCTTCAGATTTCATTTGAAGTGTTCCTGTGAACTCTCCACGCCAAATCCAAATTTGGGGTTTGACCATTACTTGGACTCCGTTTTTCTGTAGGAGTTCGATATATTGTTTAGCCCCAATTTTAGTTTCTCCAAACCATTGTCGGTCGGTATTATGAATGATTTCAGGGGAATTGATATCTCGAATAAATCCGAAGGGCATTACCGCCGCATGATTTGCATTTATCGATAGTACCTCATCAACATGTTCTTGCTTTGCCTCTTCTCGGGAAGCAACAAAACTCACTCCATTTATTTTTGGAACGACCTGACTAGCACATGAAAACTGCAGCAAGGAAAGCAATAAAAAACCTAAAACCCTCATTTATTTGCACTTAGCCTGCAAAAATAAGGGTTTTCGGGGGATTTTTTTTAAAACTAGGAATAAAAGTCCTCCCCCTAGCCCCCTCCGAATGGAGGTTGAACTATTACTAATCTAAGAATTCCTTCATGCATAAAAATCAGTTCCCTTCCCTCTGGGGAGGGTTAGAGAGGGGACTTAGAATATACCTCTTAGCCCAAGATTAAAGGTTTGACCTAAGCCTGTATTATTGCCCCTAACAAAATTGGTGTATAACAATTCAAGATTTAAGGCTTTTGTCAGTTGATATTTCGCTCCCCCGCCAACAGCAGTAAAGTTCTGTCCAAAATTGTTTCCTAAATCTACTCTAGAAGAATGTTGTGCCAATGCTAGTACAGTAAACTTAGAACTTGGGAAATAACTCAAGAACAATCCAGGCGTTAAATTCAAACTATTATTTGCAAAACTTCCTTCCACCGTATTTCCATTGTCATCTCCCTCAGAGGCAGCACCAAAACTAAATTCTGCATTTAACTCTGTAAACAACTGCCATTTATTCCCAGGAAAAGTATAATCATAGAAGAAACGGTTTTGCCATATAAATCCGTTTTGGTCAAGAAAAACAGGTCTTACCAGTTGCTCAATTATCGGATTACCATTTGCATCTGTAATAACATTGCCATTACCATCTAATCTAGGGCCACGAACACCGTCCTCGGTTTCATTATCTACAAGCGGAATAAAAAATGAGCTTTGAATACTAAAATTACTTAAAGATGCAAATGGTACGAATTTGACAGATGGAGCAATTGAAGTTAAACCAGATCTTGCGCTACCTGTTTCTCCATCAAACTTAAAAACATCTAAAGCATCTCTTCCTCCAATAACGTTTGATCTGAATTCTAAGATCCCCCCAATATTCCATCTTTTATTCTGACCAACGCCAGTATAAAATTCTAAAGTAGAGGTAAAGAAAGATTCTCTTGGTTCCTTGCCCTCCGAAAAAGTACTTTCGTTTTGAGTATATAAATTATTAAACCATTTTAAATCTACTTGGCCTTTTCCAATAAGCTTTGACGGAGTGTATTGTTGAATGTTACTTTGCTCTTGCGCCGGCTCATCCATTTCTTTGTCTTTCATTTCATCTTGTGCAAAACCAACAGATGATGCAAAAATAATTCCTGCTATTGCGATATAATTTTTTATTGTTTTCATAGGTAAGCTGTTTATTTTAACTTCCACCTCTGCGGAAATATCTTAATTATTGTTGTTATTTTTAAATAGAATCTTCACCCCTACCTCTTTAATTAGCATGAGATACGATGAAACATTCAAAATGTATTTGTGATTACTGCGCCTCGTTCAACGTCCAGTCATATAGGTAGTAGGATACTTTTGCTTTCTCTGGAAGCTTTTCAGATTTGTATTTATTGATAAAATCGACAAGCTTCATTCCGTCTTGTTTGAAATCACCAGGGTACCATTCAAAAATTTGAGACACCTGTACTTTATTCTTTTTAACACGGATGAAATTCGAGTCATTAATCGCCAACTTTGTCTGAGTTTCTAACTGTGTCTCAAGTTTTGAAGGTGTGTATGCCTCACCGATAATAGGTGGACAGCCTAGTCCGCCGCATACCAACACAAAATGAAAGCGTGGTTCTTTCGGGAAAACTTTTCGAAGCAATTTATTCTCGATATCATTAAGGGTGATTTTTGTGCCACCGATTTCGTTTTTGTTCCCATCGAAAAATCCGGGCTTATCTATAGGTGATTTTATCGGGTAGTTCTTTACAATTTCGTCAATTACTAAAAGATTGTAGCCATTGATCCAAAAAGATTGGTACTCGGCTGCATTGTCTTTCGAAACTGAAATCACTTTTGCCATTTCTAATAGCTCATTCAAAGCTGCGGGATTATCCTTGATTGCCTTGTACGCAACTTTTCCATTTTTGACATTTGCTTTAAAAAAGGCATCAGACTTTGAAAAGAATTCTGAAGTGTTCTGTGAGAACGCAAAAGAAATTGTAAGAAATAAAACGATTACTAAACTTATATTTTTCTTCATAATAAATTGATATTGTCATTCAAAACTGAAACCTCTGTCGAAAGCATTTTAACATCCCTACAAAAATAATCTACTTTTATGTTTTTTTTAAGATTTTCAAAATCAGAGGCTTACAAGTTCGAGAACCACATACAAACCTTACATAATAGGTTAATATTTAAATTCTTTCTAAATTAAGCAATGTGATTAAGTTCTTAGATTTTACAGCGACCTAATTTTCATTCCCAAAATATACATATGGAACATATTGTTATAATAGGTAACGGAATTGCTGGAGTAACAGCCGCCCGACATATTAGAAAACTCTCTGATAAAAGAATTACCGTAGTTTCCGCTGAAACCGATTATTTCTTTTCGCGCACCGCACTCATGTATGTGTATATGGGGCACATGAAATTCAAACATACGCAACCCTATGAAAATTGGTTCTGGAAAAAGAATAGAATTGAACTAGTTAAAGGATATGTCAATACCGTAGACCACCAGAACAAGAAGTTGGTTTTGGCCGATGGAGATTCTCTTGCTTATGATAAACTAATTCTCGCCACAGGATCAAAACCTAACAAATTTGGATGGCCAGGTCAAGATTTACCTGGAGTGCAAGGCTTGTATTCTAAACAAGATTTAGACCAGCTGGAAGCAAATACACCCGACAACAAAACGTGTAAACGCGCTGTTATTGTCGGTGGAGGGTTAATAGGAATTGAAATGGCCGAAATGCTCCGTAGTAGAAAAATTCCGGTTACATTTTTGGTTCGTGAGACCAGTTTTTGGAACGGGGTTTTACCCGCGGGTGAATCTGCAATGATTAACGAACATATTCTTGAGCATCATATTGATTTGAAGTTAGCTACCAACCTTGTTGAGATACTGGCAGATGAAAACGGAAGAGCAAAAGCCGTCACAACGGACAAAGGCGAAACTATTGAATGTTCTGTAGTCGGACTTACAGCAGGCGTCTCGCCTAATATCAATTTTCTAAAAGATTCGGGTATTGAATTAGGTCGCGGCATTAAAGTCAACCGTCATTTAGAAACCAATATCAAAGATATTTATGCCATTGGTGATTGCGCCGAGCAACATGAAGGCATTGGTCAAAGAAGGCCAATTGAAGCCGTTTGGTATACTGGCAGAATGATGGGTGAAACTGTTGCACAAACCATTTGCGGAAATAAGATTGAATACAAACCCGGACATTGGTTCAATTCAGCCAAATTCCTAGACCTTGAATATCAGACCTACGGATGGGTTTTTAGTGAACGTAATAGGAAAGAAAACGAGCAACATTTTCACTGGCGCGACGACAAAGAGAAAATTTGTGTTACGGTAGCTTTCGATAAAGAAACAAAACAATTTTTAGGCGTCAATACTTTTGGTATTCGCATGAGACACGAAATTTTCGACCGCTGGCTTACCGAGAAACGCGATGTCAATCATGTGATGGAATATTTAAAAGATGCCAATTTCGACCCTGAATTCTATGCACAATACGAAGGCAAAATTGTTTCAAAATTCAATTCAGAATTTGGAACAAGTATTTCCCCCAAGAAAAAAAGTTGGAAACGAATATTTAGCAACGCTTAAAATAGGATTTCCAGTCGAGAGCAGTCGAAATCAACTCATGAAATACAGATAAAAAGATTCCGGCCTTAGCCGGAATGACAATAAAACATTTTTAATGAAAGCAATACAAAACATAGGCATCGCCATTTTTTTAGTCGGGCTAGGTATTTTCGCCGCCTTACCCTTTATAGGGTCCTTCCAATTAGACCAGAGTACTTTTGATGAGATTGCGACTGAGAAGCGAATAAAGAGTGAACTCTTTATAGAAGACATACAGCAAAATGTTGTTGGAAAAGAGTTTTCAGGGATGATTGATTTATCCTCCAATATCTCCAAAGCGCTTGACGATGCAAATGCAACCCATGTAAAGAATAAAGAATACAAGAAGAAAATATATACAAAGTCTAGTGAGATGGCTTCCATAATTGGCAAGAGGTCTGGAACAGGATATATCGCCAATAACAAAGGGATCATGTGGTTTTTAACCTTCGGTTTAGGAATCATTGGAGCGCTCATGTTCATCGTACCTCAAGTAGTTACTTTGGGTAAAAAAGGAATTAAAAATGATGGAGTTTACCATCAAAGTTCTACCGGTCAAGGCTGGATTGCATGGCTAGTGTTCTTCTTCCTGATTTCTTTTTATATGGTATTGTACTTCGGTTCTGAATATGCAGTAAACTGGACATATCTCGTCGACCCAATTAGTGAGAGTTTAAGTGGTAATCCTGCCGGGCATTGGTTTGTATATGGTTTTATGTACTGTGTGATTATGGTCGTAATGGCGGTTCGTATGTACATTAAATACCGCCATAACATGTATCAAATGGTGCGAACCACGTCGGTGTTGTTCTTTCAAATCGTCTTTGCATTTCTGATTCCGGAAATCATGGTGCGCTTACAAATGCCATATTATGATTTCAAAAATGCTTTCCCGCTAGATTATGATTTCTTTTTTCAATGGAATTTGAAGTCTCTTCTAGATAGTGGAGGTATCGGACTCTTCATTTTGGTATGGGGAGTTGTTTTAACCGTGGTCATCGTTCCTATAATGGTATACTTCTTTGGAAAAAGATGGTACTGTTCCTGGGTTTGTGGATGTGGTGGGTTGGCGGAAACGTTAGGAGACCCTTATAGACAACATTCTAGCAAATCTTTATTTTCTTGGAAAGTCGAAAGATGGTTGATTCATGGTGTTTTGGTCTTCGCAATTGTGATGACAGGAATGACACTTTATAGTTTCTTTGCAGAGACAAGTACGGTACTCGGAATCAAAACTTCCAGTATTCAAAATACATACAGCGTGTACATAGGTTCAATCTTTGCAGGTGTCATCGGAACTGGCTTCTACCCTATTTTCGGTAATCGAATGTGGTGCCGTTTTGGTTGTCCGTTAGCCGCTTATTTAGGATTCGTTCAGCGCTTTAAATCTCGCTTTAGAATTACAACAAATGGTGGTCAATGTATTTCTTGTGGAAATTGCTCTACCTATTGTGAACAAGGTATCGACGTTCGCGCATATGCTCAAAAAGGTGAAAATATTGTCCGCTCAAGTTGTGTAGGCTGTGGTGTTTGTTCTGCTGTTTGCCCACGCGGTGTTCTAAAATTAGAAAACGGACCAGAGGAAGGGCGCATCAATCCGACAGAAGTATTGTTAGGGAATGATGTTGATTTGATGGAGTTGGTGAATAAAAAATAAGAAATTAGACCGCTGCGCTTTTAGAAAAAAGACGAAAGACTAAAATTTTGATGGAACAAAAAAGCACCTCCCCTCAGATGAGGGGAGGTGGATTCACCAGTGGCGAAGACGGAGGGTTTGAAAGCCCAAGTCACTGCGTTAAACTCAGAACAAAATATGGAACCCCTTAATAAGGTGTTAGTTTAAATACAAACTTCCGACATATTCTAAAAAATAATCCCGTGTTTGCCAAGGTATTCATACTTCTGACATTCTTTTTATCCTTCGGAAATCCATCCGAGGAAAACAGCATGTATCACAAAGAATACTATGAAACAGGCAAAACAAAGGCTGAGGGTTGGATTTATAATGGAATCAAAACAGGATACTGGCGATTCTATCATCCCAATGGGAAAATTTCAGAACAAGGCTACTACCAAAACAATCAACGTATTAAATATTGGTACTTTTACAGTCCGAAAGGAAAGAAGCAATCGGAAGGACATTATATTAATGGGAAAAGGGCAAATTGGTGGCTTTTTTATGACGAAAACGAAAAAATTAATCACAAATGCCAGCTGAGCAACGGCATTAAAAACGGCTATTGCCTGATGTATAACAATACCAAATTGACCTCAGCGGAAAAATATAAAAATGGGAAGAAAATTAAAGAATGGTTCAGTTTCAGTAGTTTTAGGCGCGAAAACAAGCTTTCCGATTTAAAGTAATGACAAAAATTAAAGTTATCATTCCTGCTTTCAACGAGGCGGATTCCATTGCAGAAGTGATAAAAGAAATTCCTGACTCGGTTGATGAGATTATTGTTGTCAATAACAACTCCACCGATGAAACGGTACAAAATGCTGAGGCGGTAGGGGCTACTGTACTAACCGAAAATCGAAAAGGATATGGATATGCCTGTTTAAAGGGTATGGATTATATCGCCGAACAATCCAATCCACCTGATATCATCGTATTTATCGACGGAGACTATTCTGATTACCCAGAAGAACTCACCAAAATCGTAAGTCCCATTTTAAATGATGGTTATGATTTTGTAATAGGTTCTAGAGTGAAGAGACTAAGAGAAGAAGGTAGCATGACCCCACAACAAATATTTGGAAATTGGCTCGCTACCTTTTTAATGAAACTGTTTTTTCGGGCAACATTTACTGACTTGGGGCCGTTTAGAGCCATAAAATATGACAAGTTGTTAACACTTGAGATGGAAGACAAGACCTATGGCTGGACAGTTGAAATGCAGCTAAAGGCGCTTAAAAAGAAACTGGCATATACCGAAGTACCAGTGCGTTACAAAAAGAGAATTGGCATTTCAAAAGTGTCAGGTACCGTAAAAGGTAGTATATTTGCAGGCATAAAAATCCTTGGTTGGATTTTTAAATATAGTTTAAAATAATATGGGCTTAATAATCGCTTACATCATCTTAGCAATCTACAGTATTGCACTGTTGTTGATTTTCTTCTATAGCCTTGCGCAGTTGAACCTTTTGGTCAATTACCTAAGTAATAAACGCCAAAATAAAATTGCTCCAAAATTTAATCTATTAGACCCAAAAGAGATTCCGTATGTGACCATTCAACTTCCCGTATATAATGAGGAGTATGTGATGGACCGTTTGTTGGAAAACATCGCCAAAATAGAATATCCAACGAGCAAGTTAGAGATTCAGGTTTTAGATGATTCAACCGATGATACGGTTATTGATACTGCTAAACATGTAGAAGCTCTTAAAGCAACCGGACTTGATATTACCCACATACGCCGTACAAATCGTCAAGGTTTCAAGGCTGGTGCATTGAAAGAAGGTTTAGAAATTGCAAAAGGAGAATTTGTAGCGATTTTTGATGCAGATTTTCTTCCGGATAGTGATTGGTTGAAAAAGACCGTTATTTACTTCAAAGACCCTGAAATCGGAGTTGTACAGACACGTTGGGGACATATCAATAGAGATTATTCCACACTTACCAAAATTCAAGCTTTTGCCTTGGATGCGCATTTTACGCTAGAGCAAGTTGGTAGAAACTCAAAAGGACATTTCATCAATTTTAATGGTACTGCTGGAATATGGCGTAAACAATGTATTCTAGATGCTGGAAACTGGGAAGGTGATACCCTTACGGAAGACCTTGATTTAAGCTACCGCGCACAATTGAAAGATTGGAAATTTAAGTATTTGGAAGATGTGGAAACTCCTGCAGAGCTTCCTGTTGTCATTAGTGCTGCGCGCTCACAGCAATTTCGTTGGAATAAAGGTGGTGCAGAAAACTTTAGAAAAACCGTTTGGAGTGTTGTCACAGCTAAAAACATCAACTTCAAAACAAAGTTTCATGGCGTAATGCACCTGTTGAACAGTTCAATGTTCTTATGTGTATTTATGGTAGCCTTATTAAGCATCCCTGCCATGTATATCAAGGCCATTTATCCGCATTTGGATTGGGTGTTTACAACACTTAGTTTCTTTGTCTTGAGTACTATTATACTGTTTGTTTGTTATTGGTTTACCTATAAAAGTATTCAAGGTAGCAGCTTTGACAATTTTGTGGATTACATCAAAATTTTCTTTACTTTTTTCTCGGTTGCCCTCGGATTCTCTTTGCATAACTCCATTGCCGTTCTAGAAGGCCATATGGGAAAACGCAGTGAGTTTGTACGTACTCCGAAATTCAACATCAATAGCCTTAAGGAAACATGGAAAGGCAACAAATATTTGGCTAAGAAACTTTCACCAAATATGATTCTAGAATTTGCCTTAATGGGCTATTTTCTCTTCGGAATGTACAGCGCAATACCCCTAAATGATTTCGGACTCTTTCCGTTTCACTTTATGCTTTTTATTGGCTTTGGGTATGTGTTTACGAAGTCGCTTACCGCAAGGGCCTAATTCAAATTACTCATTCGGCTTCAAAATCAAAAAATGGTCATCCATAACATTTCCCGTTAGGATGATATCTTTATAAGGAGCAGCAACAGTAGATGCCGACATTTCAGTACCATCATTCAAATACACCATTTCAATAGTATAATCACCTTTACCACGATATGCAATTTTGATGATTTCGGAAGGTGCGATTTCGTTCCCTCCGCCGGCATAAGATGAAAAGGCTAGTAAATTTGGATGCGCACCTATCCATAAATTTCCGTAGGAATCAAATTCAATATTGTCAACTCCCGTTCCACAATCAATATCTTCAATAAAATTCAGTGAGCCATCTTCATTGGTGGCATACACCTTCACTTTAAAATTTCTTGGCTCGGCAACAAAGAGTAATTTTCGTTTAGCATCATAGTTTATTCCATTGGCATAGCCGATTCCCTTGGCTACTTCAGTATAGGTTTCACCATCAAAATACATCACATTAGATAAGCCCAAACCGCCGTAATCCTCTAATAACATTCCTACTCCGTCCTCATATTTATGGTCGTTTGTAAAGTAAAAGCGATTCTCATCCAACATAACCACATCATTCGGACTCACCAAAGCAGGATTCGTTATCGTTCTTTCAAAGGTCAAAACACTATCACGTAATTTGAACACTTCAAATGAATGCCCTTCTAAAGTGTGATTTATAGTCATTACCTTATATGTGCTATCTGTCTTGTAGATTGAAATTCCATGTGGTGCAAAAGGCGTGTTTAAATCCGTAGTCAACATTTTGAGTTTATACTCTTTGGAATTTAAATCCACCAAGTACAGCCCGCCAGTCTTTTGCTGTACTTCCAAATCTTTTTTTCGAGGGGAAGCTGAAACTAATGCATAACCCCATTCAGGAATCACTATAATATCTTCAGCACCTTCAACAGGTATTTCTTTTATAACTTCTCCATCAAAGGTGTTTTCTATGGCTCTAAAATATCCTGTTGAAACCATAACATATCCCACATATACAAGAATGAGAAGCAAGCTGTAGCCGATTATTTTCTTTAAACGTTTCATAGAAGTTTGAATAAGTAGCTTTGAATTTAGCTTTTTCACTACTTTATTGCAACGAATTGACCATTAAATGACCTTACTGCTTATATCCACTAAAAAACCTATTTTAGTTCCACCGAAACAGCCAAGTAATAATGCCCAACCAAATACTTAAATATTGGAATCTCCATAGGGTATCCATCCTTTTGGCAATTTTAAGTTTGGGATTCTATTACACGTTTGCCTACCATTTAGAGCGAACAGATTTTATAAAACTACTTGGTCTTTTTGCGGCGCTTTTCTTTTTGTGTTTCAAACTTGTTCAATTTGAAAAATGGAATTTTAAATTTCTACTTGTCATAGGAATTCTATTTCGACTAGTCTTCATAATTGCCGAACCCAACCTATCACAAGATTTCTATCGCTTTATTTGGGATGGGGAATTGGTCCGTCATTTTATAAATCCGTATTTGCATGTTCCAAACACCTTGATTGAACAATCTGATTTGGTTATTGCCAATGCCCAAGAACTCCATAATGGCATGGGAAGTTTAAGTGCGAGGCATTTTAGTAATTATCCCCCCTTAAACCAATTGCTATTCGCTTTGGCCGCTTTACTCGGCGGAAAAACCATTCTAGGTTCAACCATAGTCATGCGCATTGCTATTATTCTAGCAGATATCGGAGTTTTATATTTTGGGCGAAAACTCCTAAAGAACATCAACCAATCGCCTCATCTCATTTTATGGTATTTCCTAAACCCTTTGGTCATCATTGAATTAACAGGAAACCTTCATTTTGAAGGCATCATGCTTTTCTTTTTTGTTTGGGCACTTTATTTACTTTCGGTTCGTAAATGGCAATGGGCGGCAGTGGTTTATGCATGTTCCATTTCGGTAAAATTGGTGCCGCTATTATTTCTTCCCCTATTCTTAAAACATTTCAAATTCAAAAAAGCAATTGGATTTTACACGATTATTGGAGCGACTTCCCTCCTGCTCTTTGCACCTTTTTATTCTTCGGAATTTATCAATAACTATTCGCAGACTATCGGGCTCTGGTTTTCGAACTTCGAATTCAATGCTAGCCTATGGAATGTGGTCAAAAAAATCGGGATTCAGTTCGATGCCAAACCATGGGAGTTGATTAAAACGTATGGAAAAATAACTCCGATACTAACCATTGTTATCGTTCTACTTTTTACATTCCTGAGAAAAAATCAGAAATTATCTGTTCTGCTAACTTCCATGCTTTGGGTCTTGACACTCTATTATTTCATGTCGGCAACAGTACATCCGTGGTATGTTATTTTCCTTTTGGTTTTAACAGGCTTCTCAAAATATCGCTTTGCCATCATCTGGTCCGCAGCCATTGTTTTGAGCTATTTCGCCTATTCCCTAACTGACTTTAAAGAGAACTTATGGTTATTGGCCATTGAATATCTGGCAGTTTTGACCTTCTTAATTTATGAATTGGTTGCATATCGTAACAAAACTTGAATTTTTTGTAAAAAATTACACATGAGTTAGGTCAGTTCAAGAGTTTTTGTACATTTATCCTGTAATGAACGCACAAAACAACATATTAACTTCTACGAGCATCACTGCTCCCGTACGTCCGTTCGCTCCCCGTCGTCGTCGCCCGTAAGGGTACTACACATTTCATGGAACTAGGTGAGTCCAGTTCCGCACAAACAAATCACATTTTCTTTTTTATCCTTTAAAACATCATAGCAATGAACATTGTTGTTGCTACCACATCACATTTTAAGTACGCGCAAATCATTTGCGACACCATAGCCGACTCGGCAAAAGTTCGAGGCACCGGTATTGCCAAGCGTACGCCTGAATACATTCGAAAAAAGCTAGAGAATGGCAATGCTGTTATTGCTTTAGATGGAGATACCTTCTCAGGCTTCTGTTATATCGAAGTATGGGGGCATGAAAAGTACGTCGCCAATTCAGGATTAATTGTACACCCAGATTACAGGTCTCAGGGACTCGCAAAAAAAATTAAAGCAAGCATTTTCAAACTGTCACAGGAGAAATTTCCAGAGGCTAAGATATTTGGAATTACCACAGGACTTCCCGTAATGAAAATCAATTATGAGTTAGGCTACAAACCTGTGACTTTCTCTGAACTTACAGACGATCCAGAATTTTGGAAAGGCTGTCAGACTTGCAAAAACTTTGACGTACTCACTAGAACAGACCAAAAAATGTGCCTTTGTACAGGAATGTTGTTTGACCCAGCTACCAAATCAAAGAAAAAGACAGTGAATGGTAAAGCATTTAAAAGATTGAAAAGTATTAAGGAGAGTTTGTTCCTTAAAAAAAGAAAATAGGAATAGAATAGAGAAAAAAGAGAAGAGAATATAGACTCTCTTTTCTATTCTCTCTTCTCTATGTTCTTAGAAAAAGTAGAATTAAAGTAAAAGATTCCCACCAGAGTTTATCCTGAGCGAAGACGAAGGGCGGGAACGAAAATAAAAGAGTATGAAGTTAGTTTTAGCATATAGCGGAGGATTAGACACCAGTTACTGCGCCAAATACCTAAGTAAAGAAAAAGGATATGAAGTACATGCCGTAAGTGTAAATACCGGTGGATTTTCATCCGAAGAAATTAAGTCCATTGAAGGAAAAGCGCTCCAACTGGGAGCAACTTCCTATACTTCAATCGACGCGGTTCAGACCTTCTACGAAAAAGTAGTGAAATATCTCATCTTCGGAAATGTTCTGAAGAACAATACGTATCCGCTTTCCGTCAGCGCAGAACGAATTGTGCAAGCGATTGAAATCGTGAACTATGCCAAGAAAGTAGGCGCCAAATATATCGCCCACGGAAGCACAGGTGCAGGTAATGACCAAGTGCGATTTGATATGATTTTTCAAATCATCGCTCCTGAAATTGAAATCATAACGCCGATTCGAGATAACAAATTGGCGCGGGAAGAAGAGATTTCCTATCTCAAAGAAAACGGAGTCAATTACCCTTGGGAAAAAGCAAAATACTCCATCAACAAAGGCCTTTGGGGAACATCTGTTGGCGGTGATGAAACATTGACTTCTGAAAAATCACTACCTGATTCTGCTTATCCAAGCCAATTACAAGAAAAAGAACCATCAGAGGTAAAACTCACTTTTGAGCAAGGGGAATTGGTTGCCATTGATGGTCAAAAAGACAATCCGGTTGCGAATATTGAAAAGCTTGAAACCATGGCATCCAAATATGCCATCGGAAGAGATATTCACGTCGGCGATACGATAATCGGCATCAAAGGCAGGGTCGGTTTTGAGGCTGCGGCTGCACTCATCATTATCAAAGCACACCATTTGTTAGAAAAACATACGCTGTCAAAATGGCAACAATTTCAGAAAGAGCAACAAGGTAATTTCTACGGAATGTTGTTACACGAAGGCAACTATTTAGACCCCGTAATGCGAAACATAGAGGCATTTTTAACCGATTCGCAAAAAACCGTTTCAGGTGATGTTTTCGTGGGATTATATCCTTTCCAATTCCGATTAAACGGAATCTCCTCAAAGCACGATTTGATGAACGCATCATTCGGAAGCTATGGTGAAATGAACAAAGGATGGACAGCAGATGACGCGAAAGGCTTCATTAAAATACTTTCGAATCCAGGGAAGATATATAATCATGTGAATGATAATTTATAAATGAATTAGCAACAGTTTCCCTCCTAACAAGGAGGGATTGAGGGAGGTGTTTTTGCAGAATGCCTAATTGAAAATATAAGATAGAATTAAATAGATTCCGACCTACGTCGGAATGAAACAAAAGACAATGATACGAGCAGGAATAATAGGAGGTTCAGGATACACAGGAGGCGAATTAATTCGAATTCTCTTGAATCATTCACAAGTAGAAATTGATTTTGTATTCAGCACAACCAGAGCAGGAAAAGCAGTTTCTTCAGCCCATGCGGATTTGTTGGGCACAACAGAATTGCACTTCTCAGGAGATGTAAACTCTGATGTAGATGTTGTTTTTCTCTGTTTGGGACATGGGAATTCCACTAAGTTTTTAGGAGAACATCAATTTTCGGAAACAACTAAAATTATTGATTTGAGTAATGATTTCAGGTTGCAAAAAGATGCTACTTTAAATGGGAAAAACTTTGTCTACGGATTGCCAGAACTCAATAAATCAAAAATCAGGGAAGCAAAATACATTGCCAACCCAGGCTGTTTTGCGACTGCCATTCAGTTAGGTTTACTCCCATTAGCCAAAGCGGGATTACTTAGCAAAGATGTGCATGTAAATGCTGTTACTGGAAGTACAGGGGCGGGTGTGAGTCCGTCTGGGACAACTCATTTTAGTTGGAGAAACAACAATGTAAGTTGGTACAAACCTTTTACACATCAGCATTTAGGAGAAATCAATGAAAGTTTGAATGCATTACAAACTGATGTTGGTGAGTTGTTCTTCCTTCCCAACAGAGGGAATTTTACCAGAGGTATTCTGGCAACGGCCTACACCAAATTCAAAGGAGATTCGGAAGAAGCTATCAAGCTTTTTAAGGGTTTTTATGCCGACGCTGAATTCACTCAAATTGCATCAGAGCCCATCCACTTAAAACAAGTAGTCAATACAAATCAATGTCATATTCATTTGCATAAACATGAGGACGCTTTGCTAGTCACTTCAGCCATCGATAACCTTTTAAAAGGAGCATCGGGCCAAGCAGTCCAAAACATGAACTTAATGTTTGGTTTCGAAGAAAGCGAAGGATTGCAATTGAAAGCGGGAGTTTATTAAATCAATTTAGAAAAGCGTAAAGCGAATAGCGTTTTGCGAAAAGCCAAAGAAAATGAAAATAGCCATCATAGGAACAGGAAACTTAGGATTGTCCATCGCAAAAGGTGTATTGCATAGCAACGGTGCAACAAGCATGTACATGACCAAAAGGAATGTAGAAAGCATCAAAGACTTTGAAAGCTATGGAAACGTGAAGGTCACTTCTGATAACCGGGAAGCGGTTCAAAACTCTGACATCTTGATTTTTGCTGTACAACCTGCACATTTCGGTCAAATCTTAGAAGACATTAAAGATTTGTTGACCGAGAAACATGTTGTGATTTCGACTATAACTGGTTTTAGTATTGCGAAGATGGAAAGCATTATCGGCTCTAACAATTATATTGTTCGGAGTATGCCTAATACCGCTATTTCCGTTGGAAAATCTATGACCTGTGTTTGTGCCAACGAAATGGGCAAGAAACGAATTGATTTGGCTAAAGCTATTTTTAATAGAATGGGGCATTCCTTAGAAATTCCCGAAGAACAGATGCAAGCAGCTACAGTCATATGCGCCAGTGGCATTGCCTTTTGGATGCGTTTAATCCGCGCCACAACACAAGGAGCAATTCAATTAGGCTTCGACGCCAAAGAGGCTCAAGAATTGGCCATGCACACCTGCAATGGAGCGGCAAGTTTGTTGATTGAATCAGGCAATCATCCTGAGGAAGAAATTGATAGAGTTACAACTCCTATGGGCTGCACAATTAAAGGCCTGAACGAAATGGAGCATCAAGGACTAAGTTCGTCATTGATTCGAGGAATTGTGGCCTCTTTTGATAAGATAACGGAGTTTAAAACGAAGTAAAACATAAATACAAATGTCAAAATCAAATACAAAAGAGTTTTCTCATAGAAAAGTATTGAATTTGAAATTTGTGTTTGAATTTGAATTTTGAAATATGAACCTATTCGATGTATATCCACTTTACAATGTAACTCCAGTTTCGGCCAAAGGAATTGTAGTCACGGATGATAAGGGACAAGATTATCTAGATTTTTATGGAGGTCATGCGGTGATTTCCGTTGGACATTCGCACCCGCATTACGTGAAACGATTGAAAGACCAGTTGGATAAAATTGGCTTCTATAGCAACGCGGTTCAGAATCCGTTACAAGGTGAACTGGCCACTAAACTGGGTAAACTTTCTGATTGTGAAGATTACAATCTGTTCTTATGTAATTCAGGAGCAGAAGCCAACGAAAATGCTTTAAAAATGGCATCTTTCCAAACTGGAAAAACCAGAGTTATTGCCTTTAAAAATGGTTTTCATGGAAGGACTTCCGCTGCGGTTGCTGCAACAGATAATGAGAAAATAAATGCTCCGTTGAACAAGCAGCAAAAGGTTACTATTCTTCCCTTAAATGATATTTCTGTCTTCAAAACAGAAATCGAAAAAGGAGATGTTTGTGGAGTCATCATTGAAGCGATTCAAGGCGTTGGTGGATTGGATCAACCCTCCACAGCATTTTATCAAGAAATCGCCCAACGCTGTAAAGAAAACAAGGTAGTCTTGATAGCCGACGAAGTACAATCCGGATTTGGGAGAAGTGGTAAGTTCTTCGGATTTCAACATCATGGAATACAACCCGATATCATTTCCATAGCAAAAGGTATGGGCAATGGCTTTCCTGTAGGCGGCATATTGATTCATGAAGACATCAAAGCTTCCTACGGATTACTAGGAACCACTTTTGGCGGAAACCATCTTGCCTGTGTCGCGACGATAGCTGTTCTAGAAATCTTGGAAAAAGAAAACCTTATTAAAAACGCAAAAAAACTAGGGGAATATTTTAATCAAAAAGCAGCGGCAATTCCCCAGGTAAAACGAACCAAAGGACGCGGATTAATGTTGGGGCTTGAATTCGATTTCGAAGTAGCAGAACTCCGCAAAAAACTGATTTACGACCAACATTTATTTACGGGTGGTGCAAAAGATAAATATGTACTAAGGATTTTACCAGCCTTAAATATTACAAAAGAAGATTTAGATATATTCTTTGAAAAATTAGAATTAGAATTAGCACTTAGCGAATAGCGAATAGCGAATAGCGAATAGCGAATAGCGAATAGCGAATAGCGAATAGCGAATAGCGAATAGCGAAAATTATGAAACACTATTTATCCATAAAAGACATTGACTCCCTTCCAGATTGGGTATCGGAAGCAAGAAAACTAAAGGAGAATCCCACAGCTCATAAATCTTTGGGAGAAGGAAAAACGATTTGTTTATTGTTTTTCAATAATAGCTTACGAACACGTTTGAGCACCCAAAAAGCAGCCATAAATTTGGGTATGGATGTTATGGTAATGAATTTTGGCAGTGAAGGTTGGCAACTTGAATTTGAAGATGGCGCGGTGATGAACCAAGGTAAATCAGAACACATCAAAGAAGCCGCAAAAGTGGTTTCGCAATTCTGCGATATTGTTGCTATTCGTGCTTTTGCTTCGCTAACAGACAAAGAAAAAGACGAAGCCGAAGTTGTTTTAAATGGATTCAAAAAATATGCATCTATTCCAGTAGTAAATATGGAAAGTTCTATTGCGCATCCGCTGCAGGCACTAGCAGATGCCATTACCTTAGATGAACGAAGTACCAAGGCAACGCCAAAAGTTGTGCTTTCTTGGGCACCACATCCCAAAGCTTTACCGCACGCCGTTGCCAATTCTTTTGTGGAAATGATGCAGTTGCAAGATGCGGATTTTGTTATAACGCATCCCGAAGGCTATGAATTAAATCATGAAATTACCAAGGATGCTGCTATTGAATATGACCAAGAAAAGGCAATGGAAAATGCGGACTTTGTTTATGTTAAAAATTGGAGTAGCTATTCGGACTATGGAAAAGTTTTACATCAAGATTCCAATTGGATGATGACCTCTAAAAAATTAGGAAATGCAAAGTTTATGCACTGTCTTCCTGTCCGAAGAAACGTCGTAGTTGAAGATGCCGTTTTAGATGGAGAGCAATCACTGGTAATTGAACAGGCCAATAATCGAACATTTGCGGCGCAGGTAGTGCTTAAAAAGATATTAGATGAAATAAACTAAAATGTAAAGACTCCTCCCTTTAGAAAAAGGGAGGTGGTTTTCCGCTTTACTATGGAAAAGCGGAGGGGTCTGAAAACGCAAGCCTTAATCAAAATACCACAAGCAAAAAATCAAAAAACAGTAAACAGATTCCTGCCTTCGCAGGAATGAAATTAAAAAATGAAACTATCAATAATAAAAATTGGCGGAAACGTCATCGAAAACAGCAATGAGCTGGCAAAGTTTCTAAAACTTTTCGCCAACCTTGACGGGTACAAAATATTAGTCCATGGAGGCGGAAAATTAGCAACACAACTCGCCACCAAACTCGGCATCGAATCCAAAATGGTAGGTGGTCGACGAATAACAGATGCCGAAACCCTTGAAGTTATTACCATGGTGTATGCCGGATTAACCAGCAAAAATATTGTAGCCCAATTACAAGCCAACAATTGCAATGCTATTGGATTAAGCGGAGCAGACGGTGATGCCATTCAGGCGCATAAACGACCTATAAAAGAAATCGATTATGGTTTTGCGGGCGATGTAGATGGTGTGAACAGTCTAATGATTTCGAAACTATTGGATGCTGATTTAATTCCCGTTTTTTGCGCGATGACACACGATGGTAACGGACAACTATTAAATACGAATGCTGACACCATTGCCTCCGAGCTGGCTATCGGACTAAGTGATATTTACGAAACTACGCTCTACTATTGTTTTGAAAAAAAGGGTGTTTTGATGGATGTAGTAGATGACGATTCCGTTGTAAAACATATCGACGTATCAAAATATCAACAGCTCCTAAATAACGGAATTATCGCAGATGGCATGCTTCCCAAATTGGAAAATTGCTTCCACGCCTTAAACCAAAACGTGAGTAAAGTATGTATCGGACATCCTTCCATGCTGCACTCAGAAAATGAACTTTTTACAACTATTACCTTATAAAATGACGCAGCCCTTCGACTGCGCTCAGGATGACATAAAAGAATACAATTCAGAACATGACACAAGAAGTATTGACAGAAAAAGCCTTAGATTTATTGAAACAACTGATTTCAATACAATCTTTTTCATCCGAAGAAGACAAAACCGCAGATGCTATTCAAAATTGGTTCAAGGAATTTGATATTCCTTTTGAACGGATTCATAACAACGTTTTTGCAAAGAACAAATTCTGGGATGATAGCAAACCAACTTTACTATTAAACTCCCACCATGATACTGTAAAACCAAATAAAGCCTACACAAAAGACCCTTTTCATCCACATGTTGAAGATGGAAAGTTATACGGATTAGGCAGTAATGACGCTGGTGGATGTTTGGTTTCCCTACTAGCCACATTCTCCCATTTTTACGAGCAGGAAAACCTCAACCACAATGTTTTGATGGTTGCTTCTATGGAGGAAGAAAGTGCTGGTGAGAATAGTTTACGCGGTTTACTTCCACAGCTTCCCGAAATTGATGTGGCGATAGTTGGCGAACCCACTTTGATGGATTTAGCAATTGCCGAAAAAGGATTGATTGTATTCGATGCTGTAGTTAAAGGAACTCCTTCTCATGCAGCACATCCGAACGATAATAATTCCATTTATAACACTATTGAGGTATTGAAATGGTTCAAGAATTACAAATTTAAAAAGACATCCGAAGCGTTAGGTGATGTCAAAATGACCGTTACTCAAATCAATGCAGGTAGCCAACACAATGTGGTTCCCGCGCAAGTAGAATTGGTTGTTGATGTTCGGGTCAATGACGCATACTCAAATAAAGAAATTGCAGATTTATTGAAGTCAGAAGCACCTTGTGAATTAAAGGAACGCGGATTGAAATTGAATTCCTCCAAAATAGATAAAAATCACGCTTTAGTGCAATCCGGAATTGCTTTAGGGCGACAAACCTACGGCTCGCCTACCCTCTCTGACCAAGCAGCATTGACCTGTCAATCGCTAAAATTAGGTCCGGGAGATAGTACGCGTTCTCACTCCGCAGATGAATATATTTATGTGCATGAAATTGAGGAAGGAATTGATTTGTATATTAAAATATTAGAAGGATTTCTTAAAAAATAAACACAAACACAAGTATCAAATACAAACTCAAAACTTTTGTATTTGAACTTGATTTTTGAATTTTAATTTGACAATATGAGACTCTGGGATAAAGGCTTCAGTACCGATAAAAAAATAGACCATTTCACTGTAGGCAATGACCGTGAATTGGATTTGCACCTTGCAAAATATGACGTGATTGCTTCAAAAGCACATGCCAAAATGTTAGGCAAAATTGATTTGTTGACAGAAGCGGAAACCACAGATTTAGTCAATGAACTTGATAAAATCGGAGAATCTATTGAAAAAGGAGAGTTTATAATTGAAGATTCTTTTGAAGATATGCATTCCAAAATCGAATTTCTATTGACTGAGAAGTTGGGTGATACTGGAAAGAAAATCCACACGGCGCGTTCTCGAAACGACCAAGTTTTGGTAGCGATGCATTTGTACCTGAAGGATGAGCTTTCAGAAATCAAATCACGAACAAAAGCTCTTTTTGATTTGCTTATCGATTTGGCCGAACAGCATAAAGAAGTTCTACTTCCGGGATATACGCATTTGCAAGTTGCTATGCCTTCCTCTTTCGGTTTATGGTTTTCGGCATATGCCGAAAGCTTAATTGATGATTTGTATTTTATTGATGCCGCTTACAAAGTGGCGGACCAAAATCCGTTAGGAAGTGCTGCAGGTTATGGAAGTTCTTTTCCCATAGACAGGAGTTTTACGACCAAAGAAATGGGTTTTGAAACGATGAAATTTAATGTTGTAGCAGCGCAAATGGGACGTGGAAAAGTAGAAAAAGTAACAGCTTTCGGAATGGCAAACATTGCCGCTACGCTATCAAAAATGGCTATGGATATCTGCTTGTACATGAGTCAGAATTTCGATTTTATTTCCTTCCCTGATGAATTGACTACAGGTTCTAGTATTATGCCGCATAAAAAGAATCCTGATGTTTTTGAATTGGTTCGGGGAAAATGCAACAAGCTACAAGCCGTTCCTAATCAGTTGACTTTAATGATTAATAATCTTCCTAGTGGTTACCATCGAGATTTGCAATTGGTAAAGGAAATCATTGTCCCGGCGATTCAAGATATGAGGGCTTGTTTGGAGATTCTCACCTTTAGTTTGAAGGAAATCCGTGTTAACGAAACTATTTTAAAAGACCCTAAATACGATTATCTCTTCAGTGTAGATACTTTGAATGAACTCGTTCAAAATGGAATACCTTTCCGTGATGCCTATAAAAAAATGGGGCAAGAAATTCAAGACGGCACTTTTACTCCAAAAAGAGATATTTCACATTCGCATAATGGAAGTTTAGGTAATTTATGTTTGGATGAGATTCGCAAAAAAATAAATCTAATTTTCTAGTGCTTTTCTAGTTTATCTTGGTTTTTTGGCACCTCATTCTAACGGTTTATAGCGGTTTCCAGTGAATGCTTTTCACTGCTTTGGGGTAGTTTTTCGTGGCGATTTCCACTGAAATTTGTGCTTTGACAACATATTTATGATTTGCGTTTATCCTCGTAAAATATTAGTTGTCAGTCATCGTTTGCAAAACAGACCCAAATTGCCATGACCAAAAACCTATTCTCCCTACTGCTGATATTAGTCAGCACGAGCATCTTTTCTCAGTCCTTTAATTCCATATGGAATACCACAAACACCAGCAGTGGATCCTCTGCGGATAATGAAATTACAATACCCACCAACCCCGCTTATACCAATTACAACTATTCTGTCAACTGGGGCGATGGCCAAACCGATACTGGAGTAACCGGAGACATTACGCACACCTACGCTACACAAGGCACTTATACGCTTATGATTAGTGGTGATTTTCCTGCTATCTATTTCAACAATGTAGGTGATAAACTCAAAATCATAGAAATACTTGATTGGGGCACCATACAATGGCAAAGCATGGAAAATGCTTTCTACGGTTGTGAAAATCTAAATTTCGACGCCATAAATTCGCCGGATCTCTCACAAGTGACCAGTCTAAAAAATATGTTCAAAGGAGGGGTTTTGTTCAACGGAATAGTTAATAATTGGGATGTAAGCACCGTCACTGATATCTCTGGAATATTTCACACAGCAAGAATCTTCAATAGACCCCTTGATAATTGGAATACCGCAGCTGTGACTGATATGTCATTCGCCTTTCACGATGCTCAACTTTTCAATGAACCTTTAGATAGTTGGAACACGGCTGCTGTAACCACAATGGAAAACATGTTCTACAATGCAGACAACTTCAATCAAAATATCAATAATTGGAACGTAGCCAATGTAACCAATATGGTAGGCCTGTTCTACAGCGCAGGTGCATTTAATCAGCCCCTAAATAACTGGTCCGTTAACAATGTAACTAACATGTCAAGAATGTTTGCAAGTTCTACCTTTAACCAACCTATCAATAATTGGGTAGTTGACAACGTTACCGATATGTCACAAATGTTTAGCAGTGGTGGTTTTAACCAGCCATTAGATGGTTGGAATGTCAGTAATGTAACGAATATGGCTAGCATGTTCGGTAACAGCTATCGCTTTAATCAACCTTTGAACAATTGGGATGTTAGTAGTGTTACCGATATGAGTGAAATGTTTGGTGGTTCGGGATCCTTACAACCATTCAACCAACCGCTTGATCAATGGGATGTTAGTAGTGTTACGGATATGCAAGGAATGTTCGCAAGCTCTATGTTCAATCAACCGATCAACAATTGGGATGTGAGCAATGTTACCGACATGAGTGAAATGTTTTCTGGGTGGGCTACTAGTTATACGGTGTTTGACCAACCATTGAACAACTGGGATGTTAGCAAGGTTACCGATATGAGTGAAATGTTCGAAGAATCGAATTTTAATCAGGATATCAGTGCTTGGGATGTTTCTAGTGTTACCACTATCCAAGAAATGTTCAATAGTGCTCAACGTTTCAATCAACCGCTTAACAATTGGACTTTTGGCGGAGTTACCAGTATTTCTAGAATGTTTGCATCCACGCCAGCGTTCAACCAACCCTTGAATAATTGGAATACCGCTGCCATTATAAACATGTCTCAAGCATTTTCGAACGCACTGGCTTTTGACCAAAATTTAGCATCGTGGAACATAGCAAATGTTACCAATATGAGTACAATGTTATCGAACTCAGGACTATCGCAAGAGAATTATGACGATACCCTGATTGGCTGGGCTGCACAAACGGTAACCGCAGGAATCAGTTTAGGTGCAAATACACTTCAATATTGTGATGGTCTTTCCGCTAGACAAGACCTTATTGACAATCACGGTTGGAATATTACTGGCGATGCCGTAAACTGTTCCAATGTATTTTGTACTACAATGGTGAACCCAGTGGCAAGTGATACGAATGTGCCAGCTAATTCGAACATTCGATGGGCTGCGGCCCCAAATGCTAACGGATACTACGTAACCTTGGAATTAGAGAGGGGTGGGGTAAGAAACTATGTCAACATCAATGGTAATCCTGCGAACAATTACGATGTTGGTAACGTCCAAATTCTACAATTTACAAATGAATTCGACCCTGGTGATACTGTGTATATTACCGTAACACCCTATAACGATGAGGGTCCGGCAGTTGATTGTGAGGAATTCAGTTTTACAACTGTAGCCTCTTGGGTAAATAGCCCAGCGGCGTATAAAATAAAAATCGACACGAGGCTAGGTGAACCTGTTGGTAATATTAGGGCCCGTCAGTTCGAAATGGAAAGAAATACCAGTTACACCTATAACTATGCAATTGACTGGGGCGACAATGAATACAACAACAATGTTTCGAACGATATTACGCACACCTACAACATTCCGGGTGAATATACCATTGCCATAATCGGGGATTTTCCCGCGCCCTATTTCGGAACATTCGGAGATGGCGAAAAAGTACTCTCCATTGAGCAATGGGGTACCCACGAATACCAGTCAATGAGAAGGGCTTGTTATGAATGTGAAAACATGGTGTACAACGCAACCGATATTCCGAATCTTTCACAGGTAACTGATATGTCACAAGCCTTTGCGGAAGCCTCCTTGTTTAATGGTAATATCGATAATTGGGATGTAAGTAACGTAACCAATATGTCTGAAATGTTCGAAAGAGCCGAACTTTTCAATCAGCCGTTAAACAGTTGGGATGTCAGCAATGTGACCAACATGTATAGAATGTTCGACGGGTTCGTAAGGTTTATGGACTTCAATCAACCATTGAATAATTGGGACGTAAGTAATGTTACCAACATGGGACTGATGTTCAGAAGAACAGAATTTTTTAACCAACCGCTAGATAACTGGAATGTAGGTAACGTAACAAATATGTGGTACATGTTCAGCGGCACCACTGCATTCAATCAGGATATCAATGTTTGGGATGTCAGCAGCGTAGAAAATATGAGTTTTATGTTCAGTCAGGCAGCCGCATTTAATAGTCCACTTGATAGCTGGGATGTGAACAAGGTTACCAATATGAGTTCCATGTTTTCCCGTTCGACCTCCTTTAACCAGCCAATAAATGTTTGGGATGTTTCTTCGGTCACCAACATGGAATCGATGTTCGAAAGCGCTGAAAATTTTAACCGCCCACTCAATAGTTGGGATGTAGACAACGTAACCAATATGGCGGCCATGTTCAAGAATTCTTTTTTGTTCAACCAGCCCTTAGCCAATTGGGATGTTTCTCGTGTAACTACAATGCAATCGATGTTCAATGGCGCCAAAGCATTTAATCAACCTTTAGAGAATTGGAACGTCAATTCGGTCGTAAATATGCAATCGATGTTCGAGTCAGCCGAAGCTTTCAATCAACCCTTGAATGCATGGAACGTTAGCGCCGTCGCCAATATGTCATCCATGTTCAAGCAAGCCCTAATATTTGACCAACCCCTCAATTCTTGGGATGTTTCATCGGTGACTCTAATGCGTTCAATGTTCGAAGGTGCAGCCATATTCAATAATGCTATTGGAAATTGGGATGTAGGCTCCGTGACGAATATGAACTCCATGTTCGAGGATGCAACGGTCTTTAATCAACCTATTCAAAATTGGGATACCGGAGAAGTACTGAACATGGAAGAAATGTTCAAGGGTGCTTCTGCATTTAATAGAACTATCGACTCTTGGGATGTTTCTTTCGTGACCACAATGAAATCGATGTTTGAAAATGCTGTAGCCTATGACCAAACTATGAATTCATGGAATGTGGCCTCGGTAATTACAATGGAGAAAATGTTCAAAGGTGCAACTGCGTTTAATAGCGATATTGATGCATGGAACGTAAGAGGAGTAGATACCATGTTCGAAATGTTCAGTGGAGCCACGGCATTCAATCAGAGTGTCAATAATTGGAGAGTTTCAGGTGTAAGTAACATGAACAACATGTTTTATGGCGCCTCTGCCTACAATCAAACTATGGATTTATGGAACTTAGGAAATGTTAGTATGCGTTCTGCTTTTTATAATGCCACTGCCCTAAATCAAGATTTAGGAGCTTGGGATGTAAGTGGTGTTACCGATATGCGAGACATGCTTGACAACACCGCATTGATTAGAGAAAACTATGACAACACCTTAATTGCATGGTCAGAACAAACTTTGACAAGTGGAATTACTCTTGGTGCTGAAGGACTTCCTTATTGTGATGCTTTAGAGGAAAGGCAATCTATGATAGACAATTTTGGATGGACTTTTAGTCTAGATGTACGTGATTGTCCTATTCCTGAATGCACCCAACTTACCTCGCCACGTCATGATGATACTGATGTTCCGGTAAATACTAATATTACTTGGGAGCATGCCCAATATGCAAGAGGTTACTATCTGACCGTTGGAACTTCCCCAGGTGGAAATGATATCGAAGACAACATAACCATCAACGATGAAACTTCATATGAATTCGCAGCTGATTTTAATACAGGTGATGAGGTCTACGTAACTATTACTCCATTTAATGATGAAGGAGATTCAGGAGTTTGTATAGAAGAAAGGTTTACTATTTCAAATGACCCAGCTACAATACCATTTTGTACAAATCTTACTGAACCTTTAAATAATGCCCCAAATGTTTCAGTTACAACTGATTTAAGTTGGGACCCTATCTCGAATGCAGATGGTTATAAATTAATTTTAGGTAGTTCAACAGGGGCTAATGATATTCTTGATGCCGGAGATATTGGCAATGTCGTTACTTACGATTTACCAACAGATTTACCTGAGGATAGTGATATTTTTGTCACCATAACGCCATATAATGATCAAGGTGATGCCACTTGTACTTCAGAAAGTTTCCACACCGAAGTAATTCCAGTCCCTCCAGTTTGTACAACTTTAACCAATCCAAGTACACCGACCGACGTACCTATTGATACTAACTTAAGTTGGAATGCAATTGCAAACGCCACAGGTTATCTAGTCGTTGTTGGTACTACGTCAGACGGAATAGAAGTTGCAAATAACATTGATGTTGGCTCAGCAACTACCTATGATTTTCTTGATGATTTAGAGGAAAATAGATTGTACTATGTTACTATCATACCTTATAATGATGTGGGTGATGCAACGGGTTGTATCGAGGAGACCTTCCGAACTGGAGATTCTACAAGTCCACCTTCATGCACAGAACTTACCAATCCGGCAAATTTGGCTACGGGTATATCACCAGGAATCGATTTATCATGGAACGCAATAACGTCGGCCACGGGCTATAATTTAACTGTAGGAACAACTAGTGGCGGTACAGATATTTTCAATAGCGATGTGAATAATGTAACTACCTACGATTTAACTACTGACTTACCTCAAAGCACACCTATTTACGTTACTGTTACACCTTATAATGATAACGGAATTGCCATAGGACCATGTAGCGAAGTTCGTTTCACGACCGATGGCCCACCATTATGTACGACCTTAAATAGTCCAAGCAACAATGATCCGGACGTACCTTTCGACCTCGGCAGTATTACATGGAATGCTAGCACAAATGCAACTGGTTATACATTGACAATAACCGCAAATAGTAGCACCGCCAACAATGGAACTTTTGATATTACTTCAGGCACTACACACCCGTTCGCCAATGATTTTGAGCGCGGGGAAACAGTTACGGTGTCTATTATACCTTATAACACCGTTGGTGCCGCAACAGGACCATGCGTTTCTGAGAGCTTTACGATTATTCCTCCACCAGTACCAGCATGCACAACTTTGTCTAGTCCCCTAACCGATGTAGCACTGAGACCTACCATTGAGTGGAATGCTAGTACAGGTGCGAACAGATATGAGCTTACCGTTACAGCAAGTAATAGTACCATAAACAATGTAATTGATCGTGACATTCCAACGGGCACAACATACACTTTTACCAATGATTTCGAACAAGGTGAAACGGTTGATGTTACCATCGTACCATACAATGATCAAGGTGCTCCAATTGGATGTACTGCAGAAACCATTAGTATTAAACCAGTTCCTTCTTGTACTGACCTGTTTTCACCTGAAGACAAAGAAGTTAATGTCGCCAAAGATATTTCTAGAATTTCATGGAACGCCGTAAGCGATGCTTCGCAATACAGAGTAAGTGTCTCTGCTGAAAACAGTACTGCAAATAATATTTCAAATACTTTGGTTACAGGTGAAACTTATGATTTTCAAAATGATTTTACGCCAGGCGAACTTGTTACGGTGACTATAATTCCATTGAACGAAAGTGGTGATGCGATAGACTGCGAAACTAAAAGCTTTACTATAAAACCACTTCCTGCTTGTACTAATTTAACAGCTCCAGAAAACGACGATATTGATATTGCCGTAGACACCAATATCGAATGGAGAGCGATAGCCGAAGCCGATGGATATCTAGTCACTATTAATGCAAGTAACAGTACCGCCAACAATGGAACTTTTGATATCACTTCAGGAACAACACATAATCCTGATTTCAATTTTGAACAAGGTGAAACAGTTGATGTTACCATTATAACTTATAACGAAGTTGGCCAGAATACAAATTGTATGTCAGAAAGTTTTACTATTAAGCCAATTCCTTTATGTACTGATTTGACAGATCCAGAAAACCAAGAAGTCGATGTCGCAGTCGATACTAATTTAGAGTGGAGGGCAATAGCTGATGCTAATGGTTATCTAGTAACTGTTGATGCGAGCAATAGCACGGGTAATAATGGGACTTTTGATATTACCTCAGGTACAAGCCATAATCCTGATTTCAATTTTGAACAAGGTGAAACCGTAACAGTTACAATTACCCCTTACAATGAAGTTGGAGAAGCAATGAACTGTACTTCCGAAAGTTTCACCATCAAATCAGTCCCAGTATGTACAAATCTTTTGTCACCAAGAGACGAAGATATTGTTGCTGATGTTAATGAGCTAACATGGAATGAAATTGTGGATGCAGACGGGTATAAGTTAACCATCAGAGCAGAAATCACCACCTCTAATGACGAGACCGATTTAATTGTTACTGGAACCAGTCATATATTTCAAAATGACTTTGATCAAGGCGAAATTGTTACTGTTACGATTATCCCTTTTAATGAAGTTGGTGATGCTATAGGGCCATGCGTGACTGAAAGTTTCACTATCAGACCTATTCCACCTTGT
Organism: Maribacter taeanensis; assembly: GCF_047345145.1. Taxonomy (NCBI): domain Bacteria; kingdom Pseudomonadati; phylum Bacteroidota; class Flavobacteriia; order Flavobacteriales; family Flavobacteriaceae; genus Maribacter; species Maribacter taeanensis. The sequence goes on along the minus strand of NZ_JBLFER010000005.1, from coordinate 147,706 downwards.
ACCAATCTTGTTGACTTACTAAATAGTCGAAACGATATTCCTATAGCAACAGATATTTCATGGAACCCGAGCTTTGATGCGGATGGGTATCGCATTTCCGTTGGAACTTCTCCGAATGGAACTGACATTGTAAACGACGAAGATGTAGCCTCTTTGACCAGCTATACTTTATCCGATGATCTACCTTCCGAAACTCTAATCTACGTAACCATTACGCCATATAACAGCTCAGGTGATGCTGCGGGATGTACTTCTGGAAGCTTTGAAACTGAAGTTGTTATTCCTGAGTGTAGTACTATTTCGAGTCCATTTAACGGAGAAACTGAAGTGGATTTGGAAAGCACCATTATCTGGGATGAAATCGAAAAAACCGACGGCTATCGCATATCTATTGGTACAACTTCAGGAGGTACTGATATTGTAAACGATTTAGAACTAGGCACTTCAACTAGCTACAACCATAACGAAGAGTATCCATTTGGTCGCGAAATATTTGTAACTGTAATAGCATACAATACTGCTGGTGATGCAGTTCAATGTGAGGAGCAATCCTTTACGACATTGATTCCGGAGGATAATACCAAATATGGTTTCTCTCCTGACGGTGATGGAATCAATGAATACTGGCATATAGAAAATATTGAGTATTACCCTGCAAATGTTGTAACCATATATAATCGATGGGGAGATACTGTATTTAGAATCGAAAATTATGACAATGGCTCGGAAGTATTCCGTGGTGAAGCAAATATGAAGACCAAAATGGGCGCAGGAACACTTCCTTCTGGAACCTATTTCTTCGATATTCAAATTGAAGGTGAGACCATTCTCCAAAAAACAAAAGGATACGTAGTAATAAAGCGATAAACCAATGAAACCAAACCAAAAAATTGGCACGCTTGCACTAGGTGTTTTGCTGTCGTTCTTATCATTCAATTCAATTTTTGGCCAGCAAACCGCTGCTTTTCCGGAGTATAATTTTAATCCGTTTATTATTAATTCCGCTTATGCCGGATTATTGCCTGATACAGAGGCTACCATAAGTTATACCGGAATCCTTAAGGAGTTCGAGGGTAGTCCGAAAAACTTCAGCATGAGTTTTCATACGCCGCTTAACGATGGTAAAGTCGGACTCGGTGCAGGATTCATTCGCGATGAAATCGGTGTTACAACTTCAACAAGTGCCTTCGCTGCCTATTCCTATAAAATCTTCTTCGATTTTAAAGACAACAGACCCTATTGGCAAATCTATCAACCCGGAACATTGTCTTTCGGAATAACCGCCGGACTGCAGCAGTACCAAGACAATTTATTAGATCTAGGCATCACCGATGACCCCAGATTTGCACAAAATATCAATGCAACCATACCCACCGTTGGCGTCGGATTTTTGTTCAATCATGCGCGTTTTTATGCTGGTGTTTCCATGCCAAATGTCTTAGGCGACCGATTGGCAAACGATGATAATTTGGAATTGAATAGTCCGATTTATGGGTACTTTGGTTATCGTTTTTTCAACAACCGTTTTGAAGATTTCATGTTAAAACCTAGTGTGCTTATCAAAAGTGAAAAAGGCGCTCCGCTTCAAGTTGATGCTAATGTTTCCGTAAGTTATAGAAACAAATTCGAGCTGGGAGCGGGATATCGTACCAGTTCTTCCGTAAATCTAACTGCAGGATTATATCTAATTGACAACTTTCGATTTATATTCTACTATAACTTAGCGTTAAAAGATTCTCCTATTGGGAATACACCAGGCTTTATTTTGAGCTATCGCTTTGGAAAAGGGTATTCCAACAATTAATCTATTTCACGGTATTCCGTGAGAAACACTAGAAACTATCGGCCTAATTTTACAGAAATAATATGTAGGTAGCTGCGTTTGTAGTAAAGATACCTTTGTAAAGTTTTTATAAACCAACCAAAAAATGAAGAAACGTATTCTATCTCTTATTGTAATTTCGCTAGCTGCAATAAGTACCATATCTGCTCAAGAAGTAAACCCTGAAATGCAAGCTTTTCTAGAAAGAATAGAAGACTCAAGCTTAGATGAACTTGAAAAAGAACTCGACGAAGGTATTGAAGGGTTAAAAACATTTATGGGCTTTTTTGAAGCTCCAGCTGAGGAACCAAAAACAATAACCAAAGAAGAAGAACGCCTTACAGAACCTTTCCGTATTGATACTTCAATTGTAAAATCAGCTACCCAACAATTTGAAGATATCGGTTTTACACAAACTTTTAAAGAAAATAAATCATTTCTAAAATTTCAGAAAATCGGTGATGATTACTGGAGTAAAGTCTTTCTTACGGAAGGAATTGAAGAATGGTTTACTCCGAAGAAAATCCACTTTAAAGATGGTACTTCTGCTATAAAAGGAATTAAAAATAACAAAATCAGTTTTTTTTGGGATGAAGAATGGGCCGACATCAAGGTCATTGATTCTGTTGAAATTGATTACAATATTCGCTATACCAAGGCATATGACTCCTTACAATTAACGAAGAAAACCAAAAAACTAAATTACAAGCAAGGTGTTGTAAAAGTCAAAAAGATTGAAAAAAACCACCTGTATATTACTATTAGCGATGCGTATGCAGACGGAGTTTACCTTAGAGCCTTAAACAAAGACGGCAAACCCTTGAGTCAAAATAGCAGTTCCTTCTCACCTACATCTGATGATTCTTCTAGTGATGTCATGAAAGAAATGCTTTCCGTTTTAGAGGAAGTTCAAAGCAGGTTAAAGCAAGACAAATTTGCGGATGTTGAACAACTAAAAAAGTACTTAATTAAGAAGGCTTCAAAAATTGATAAAACCAAAGATACTGACGGAGTTAGTCACCGAAAGTTCTATTTCAATGGAAACATTGATACCGTTGTGCTCTATTTTCAAACTGAAGAGGGGTTTCAAACTGTTCCTTTCAAAGCTATAAATAGTGGTAGTTTCAAAAATATTCTGCTCAACCAAACCAAAGAGCAGCTCATCTTCATGGATGAAGATGCAAAAGAAATTTTTAGAATTGATGAAAAGCCCTTAGAACGTATTGGCAACCGCTTTTTTATGGAAGATGAAACCTATTACTATTTGAATATCACAAATAAAAGTCTTGACAAGATGGCAGCGGTAAATGTATATGAGACTAGCAACGGACATGTATTTATACAGCAAAATTTAGAACATGGCTTTATTGCCCATGATATCAACCTCAAAAAACTTTCTGACCTTGAATTCTCAAACGTATGGTATGTAAATAATGAATATGCTCACGCACTCAGTAACGACAAAGAAGTGTATACCTTAGACTCCGAAGGCAATATTAAAAAAGTTGACGGTGTTGATGAAATAGTCACACAATCAGAAGGTCTAACAATGGTTAGGTCAAATGAAAAGTATGGTTTTATGGATGTTTCTGGGAAAGTAATTGTGCCCTGTACATATGCTGATGCAGAGGCATTTTCAGAAGGTCTAGCCATTATAAAGAATGACGAAGGTCAGTATGGGTTTGTTGACAAAACGGGAGAAATTATATTACCTCTAGTCTATAACAGGGCAAATTCTTTTGAAAATGGAATTGCCTTAGTTTCCAAAGGCGATGGCTATTTACTCATTGATAAAACCGGAAAAGTCATCGTAAAAACTGATAGCAACGGATATTTCATTAATGGCACAGGAGTTCAAAAAACCTATCAATTGGGTGATAAAAAATATGATGCTTTTGGGAAGTTGATTTCACAAGAATAAGCAATGCAAAAACTAACGGATTACATTTTCAATCTTTCTCCAAAAAAGCTGGCCATTTATTTGGTGCTCGGACCTTTGGTTTTGTTTTTGGCTCATACCGTTATCACTATTGCTTTTCGCACAATTTCCAACCCCGAAACAAGTCAATTCGCAAATATTCTTTTAGGTATTCTATCGCTTGTTTTGAGTGTATTTATCCTTCTATGGTTGGTCTGGTTACGGAGTGCAGTATATTCAGTTCAAGAAACAGAAATTGGTCTAGCTCGAAAATGGTTTGATATTGCTTATGCTTTTCTATGGATTTTCATTCTTTTCAATCTAGTAGCCTCAATTATTGAAAGTCCTTTGAAAAATAGTACTTGGAGCGAATATGTATATCTAATTTATGCCTCTCGCGAATTCATAAATTTTGGAGGTATACTAATTGCCTATCCAATAGTTTGCCACTATGCGGCAAGGGCAACCATGGTCAAGCGAACGAATAAGCCCGCTAGCCTTATTGGAGCTATCCCTTTTACCCTATTGTTGCTGTTCGGGACTGTTTTAGGAATTCCCTTTGTGCATAATTATTTTAGTAGTAAAACCTCAACCAAATCCGAGGTCCTAATCATTTATGCCATCAGTTTAGGCTTGTTTTTCCTAATTCTTGTTATTGGTTTTATTGCGGCAATAACAGGACTGGTATAGCAGAAAGACTACTGAACCATTCCCAAATTAATCACCTCTTGCTCTGTCAAATAGCGCCAGTGACCTCTGGGAAGGTCTTTTTTGGTAAGTGCACTGTAAACCACTCTATCTAGTTTTGTTACCTCGTAATCAAGTTCTTCGAACAAACGTTTTACGATGTTGTTTCTTGAGCTATAAATCTCAATACCCACTTGATTCTTAGGAGTATTATCAATAAAGCTAATATCTTGAACTCGAACTATATGGTCTTCAACGGACAAACCTTCTTTGATACGTTTTAAATCCGCACTGCGCAATTCCTTTGTCAAGGTAACATGATAGATTTTCCGAAGTCCGTTTTTTGGTCGTGCTAATCTTTTAGAGAGTTCTCCGTCGTTTGTAAATAGTATGAGGCCAGTGGTGCTTTTATCTAACTTGTCAACCGCAGTTAATTCAGATTTAGAAGCTCCGGCAACCAGACTAGCCGCTGTGCGTCTTCCTCTCTCGTCTCTTCCTTTAGTTACAAAGTCTTTAGGCTTGTTCAAGAGAACGTACTCTTTTTTTATGGGGTTCAGTCTACGTCCATCGAATCGAACGTCATCGGTCAATTTTACCTTATAACCCATTTCAGAAATGGGTTTTCCATTCACGGTCACATTACCTGCAGCGATATAAATATCAGCTTCACGGCGAGAACATACTCCAGAGTTTGCCAAATACCGATTCAATCGAATCTCATTCGGGTTTGAAGCTTGCTTCTTTTCCGTTTTTTTGAATGAAGGTTTTCCTTTCCCAATTTTTCTATTTCGGAAAGCACCCGCTTTTTTTTCAGGTTTCTTTTTATCTCCTTTATTGGAATCTGACCTACCCATTTTATTATTTTTTGCAAAGGTATGAATATTCAATACGGTTCGGAGTCAGATGGTTGATTAGTTCCCTAAAAGGTGAATTTTAGAAACCACAAAAAAAACTATAAATAGAACTGGATGACCATATCTTTCATATGAATTCCAATCGTGCCTCAAAATGGACGTTTTTGGGGACCTACAAGATGCCAAGTGATTATTCACATAAGTTAGATATGATTAATGTCAATATATTCCTAACTTGAACCAAAGCTATAAAAATTGAAGTCTATTGAAGAAACACCCACAGTAGCGTTCCGAAGCTCCTCTAATTCGAAATCCTTTTTTGATATAGTAACGCTTGAAAATGTTTTGAAAAAAACTCCAAGTGACCACAAACAAACTGAGAATCATAAACTCTCTTTTTATGTTCTATTCATAATTACCAAAGGACAAGGAAGGCATACCATAGATTATAAAAGTTATTCATATCGAAAAGGGACGGTGTTTTCTTTAAGAAAAGGGGTAACTCATAAATTCACCAAATATGAAGCTGAAGGAACGTTATTGATTTTTACTGAAGATTTTATATTCAAACATCTTGGAAGAAAAGAGGGGCTAAAATCACTTCAGCTATTTAACGAACTATTGGAATCACCAAAAATCGAATTGAACGCATCGCTCTTTTCGGAAGTAGAAATCATACTAAGTCAATTGTACTTAGAGACAGGGCTAGAAAAGGATGCCTATACCTCAAGTATTAAAAGAAGTTTGTTACACGTCTTAGTCTCTAAATTATATCGTGAAAAAACAAAAGATAAAAACGTCTTCTCGAACACTAAATACTTAAATCAGTTTCTGAAATTTCAAAATTTAGTCGAAGCACAATGGTCTGAAAGCAGAACCGCACTGCACTATGCAGAGCAAATGTCCATTACTCCAAAAACATTGAACAATATTGTAAAAAGCACAATTAAAAAATCTGCGAAATCCTTAATTGATAATATTGTTACCACCCAAATAAAACATCTATTAGTAAATACCGAACTTTCTGTTACAGAAATCGCCTATGACTCAGGGTTTGATGATCCAACTAATTTTTTTAAGTACTTCAAAAAAAATACAAAGTTATCTCCAAACCAGTTTAGAGAAACCCATAAGTGATTTCCCTTTTTTACAGTTTTATTGCATTTTATTATCATAACAATAGTATGGTTTTGTCCTAATTTCGCTTGAAATAATAAAGGCGGAAAATGCATACAATTAGCAATACGAAAACTAAAAAGACCCTACATAAGCTTCACAAGGAATCCTCCTCAGAAAAGCTAACAATTATGAAAGGTGCCTTAAAAGGAATCTTTAGAGAATTGAGACCAAACGATATGAAGGAGGCTTACATCGCCATCACACGAGAACAGGGTGAGTATATCTATGACCTGTTGATTAGAGAGAAAGCGAGAAATATCATAGAATTTGGAGCTTCATTTGGTATTTCGACGATATACTTAGGTGCTGCCGCAAAAGAAACCGGTGGACATGTAATCAGTACAGAGTTATTGGATTCGAAATCGAGAATAGCACTTCAGAATTTCAAGGATGCTGATGTTGAGGACTACATAGATTTAAGAATTGGCAATGCCATAGAAACATTGCAAGACGCCCCAGACGATATAGATTTTATATTGTTAGACGGCTGGAACGATTTATACCGTCCGCTTATAAAAATGCTGGAACCTAAATTAAAAAAGGGAGCACTTATTTATACGGACAACATCAATTTTTCGGGTTCAAGACCATTCATAGAATATATTGAATCGCATCCTGAAAAATTTAAGACCAAGCGCTTGACCGAGTCTAAAGGGGGTGTTGAGCTAACAGAATATATGATTTAGATATTTTCCTTTTTTTACAGTGTTTAGAATCTTTCTTACCATTTGCTTACCAAAGCACCAAATTAAATTTGCAGTAGTAACTTTTAAAGAATAAAACATGACAAATAGAGAAGCATTCAACGCATTTTATGAAAAAGCGTTAACCGTAAATACCGAAACATCACCAGAGGTTGTTTTAAATAACATTTTGGCAGATGATTTCGTTTCTAAAGGTTCAATTGAAAACAAATCAAAAGCACAATTAATAGGGCAGTTAGGATTCTTTTGGAAATTGATTCCAGATTTGAAATGGACACCTCAGGAAGTTATCAATGAAGGGAACAAATATGTTGCAAGAAGTTTGGCAACGGGAACTCCGAATGGAGACTTTATGGGCTTACCAACTGATGGCACAAAATCTTTCAGCATCATGACCATCGATGTTCATACCATAGTTGATGGAAAAGTCATAGAAGTTTATCATCTTGAAGACTGGGGAACAGCAATGAAACAATTACAACAATAACAGTTATTAATCACAAGAAAAATGAAAAAAATTATATTATGTTTTGCCATAGCCTCACTACTTGTAGGTTGCGATATGGCAAAAAAAAGCAATACGCAAGCAGCACATGAAGAAACGACCGAGGTAAATGAAATGAGTGCCAGTGATACATTGGCGCAACAATCACAAGAAACCTTAGCTATTGCCAATGCCTATATGGCCGCCATGGGCAAAGGAGATATGGAAACCATGAATACCCTTATGCACGAAGATATGGTGTGGCAAAATGCCGGAGATGAGAACTTACCGTGGATGGGACCTTGGAAAGGTAAAAAAGCGATATTAGAAGAATTTTTTCCAGCCTTTGGAGCGGGTTTTGTTACCAAAAAATGGGTGCCAACAGATGGTTTTGCAAGTGGTGACACTGCAGCATACTTCGGACAAATGATTGGTGTGCTAAGTCATTCAAACAAAGAAACCAAAGAATTTACATACGCTTTAAGAGTTAAAGTAAAAGATGGGAAGATCATACTATGGAACTGGTTTGAGGACAGTCTTGAAGTCTCTAAAACCTATCACGCAAAATAATTGATAGACATGAAAACATTTGAAGTAATCAAAAATGGAGAAGGGGAAAATTACAATTACTCCCAAGATCACTGCTTTATTAAGCTTTCTTCGCGACACACGAATGGAGAATTAAGTTTTGTTGAGGATACCTTAAAACCAGGTTTTTACCTAGCAAGACATCATCATAAAATAATGACTGAAATCTTCTATATACTGAAAGGTGAAGTGGAGTTGATTTTTGATGACCAAACTGTTATTGCGAAACCCGGAGACACAGTAACCGTACCTCCAAACGTATGGCATGCTGCAAGTTGCAAAGATGGTGGTAAAATGCTTTCCATTTTCCTAAAAGGGCAATTTGACTTATACTTAGAGCATCTATCAAAAATGTCGGAAAGCGACTTCGAAGATGCGGAATTAATGAAATCTGTTTCCGCTGAATTTGATATTTACGAAGAATAATAACATCTAAAAGCGCAAAATCTTTTAATACACCACATTTACGTTCTGTTAAACGAACATTTTAATAAACAGAAGTCCAAAACACGGTTTTAAGTTCAATCCTCAAACTCCACCGTAGATTGCCGCTCTCTATTTACGGTCAATTTAGTAACGTCGGGTCTTGAATAATGCCCTACCGAGTCAAAATTTTGACGTTCTTCGTACACGCGATTAAAGTCTAAGTTTTGATATATTAAACCTTCTTTATGAAGTACTGGCTCAATAATCCATTCGCCATCGGGACCAGCGATGCATGAACCACCATCCGCTAAAGTTTTGGGTGCTTTTGCTAAAATGGCATCCAAGTGAGGTGTATCTTTTGGGAAGTCAGATTTCTGCATTAAGGAAGAAACAGAAATTACATAGCTACGTGATTCTCGTGCTATGAATCTTGTAATGTCTTTCGTGTTATGTTCACTTCCTGGCCAAACGGCAATGTGTAGGTTTTCCCCCTGCCCATAAAGTGCTGTTCGCGGTAAAGGCATCCAATTTTCCCAGCAGTTGAGTCCGCCAACAGTAAATTGCTTTAGCGAGTGCACTTGCAATCCGTTACCATCACCTGGTGCCCAAGTCAAACGTTCATCATAAGTCGGTTGTAATTTTCTGTGAACAGACTTTATTTCTCCCTCTTGATTTATGTAAACTAAAGAGGCATAAATGCTATGGCCACCTCTGTTTTTAGCACGTTCCATTATTCCCAAATAAATAGCCATACTATTCTCTTTTGCCAATTTGCAAACAGAATCTAATTCTCCAGTCTCAATTTGAATTGAATTTCGGACATAATGGGCATGCAATTCTTTGTTGACTTTTTTATCCCACTCAGCGCCATTAGTTAATGCTAGCCAGAAAGGATATCCTGGTAATAATGCTTCCCCGAAAACTACAAGCTCTGCTTTCTCTTTTACAGCTTCATGGATGGTTGCCTCAATTTTTTTAAGAGTCTCTTCTTTGTTGAGCCAAACTGGAGCTATCTGTGCAAGAGCTACTTTTAATATATTTTCCATCTATAAAATTCGATTAAGAACTAAGTCAATATCAATCAACAAAATACTAAAGACACCAGCAATGATGATAAATTTTAAAATATTATGCAACCAAACGTAATGCTTCTTGGTCTTGGACTGTAAAAGCAAAACAAGAAACAAAATCAAGAGTGCGATGCATGCCATGAAATAGTAGTTCATTAAGCCGACATCAAACTTTGTAATCAATAAAAGTGAAGGGATAAGGGTCAGTAGAATCAAACCCGCAATCATAAACTTCGAAACCTTTGGGCCATATAGGATGGGAATAGTTCTATAGTTTTGCGCCAAATCACCCTTCATATTCTCTAAATCTTTTATCATTTCCCGAACTAAAATTAAAAGGAATAAAAAGATGGCATGCACAAAAATTACCGTCTCAAAGTTCTTGTAATAAACGAAAACCGCAAAAAATGGGGCTATCGCAAGTGTGGCGGAAACAAAGTTTCCAATAAAGGGGACTTTTTTAAGTTTATGCGAATAGAACCAAATTCCAAAGATATAGGCCGAGAAAAAGAGAACGGCTCTAAAAGAGACATAACTCGCTGCAAAAACGGCTAGAAAGTTTAGTATGAAATAGGTTGTCAGCTTAAAACGTTGGCTTACTAACCTATCCAACATACTTTTCTTGGGCTTATTGATAAGGTCTTTCTCCGCATCATAAAAATTGTTGATGATATATCCGCTAGCAATTACCAGAGCCGAAGCAATTACGATAAAAAACAGATTGACATCAAAAACAACTTTACGAAGTGGTAAGTCTGGAGAAAGAATATAAATTGAAGCTAAGTATTGCGCTAAGGCAATCATCAAAATATTATAACCCCTAACAACGGAAAACAGGCTCAATAACTTCAGCAGTAAGAGCTTGTTCTTTCTAGTAAGCATTTCGAAAGTTTTAGAAGTTATAAACCACTTCTAATTTATAATCCTTGAGCGCCGATTGCGCTTTATCGATATCTTCGGTAAAACCCAAAATATAACCACCGCCGCCTGAACCACAAAGTTTGAGGTAATAGTCATTGGTGTCAATACCTTGTTTCCATAAGTCGTGGAATTTAACAGGAATCATTGGTTTAAAGTTATCCAAAACCACGTGTGAAAGTTGCTTTAGGTTTCCGAAAAGGGACTTTACATTTCCGTTTACAAAATCTTCAACGCAAGCATCAGTATGTTTGATGAATTGATTCTTCAACATTGTTCGAAAACCTTCTTGCTTCATCTTTTCCATAAACAATTGCACCATCGGAGCAGTTTCCCCTGTAGAACCACTGTCTAGCAAAAATACAGCACCTTTACCTTCAGTATTTTGGCTAGGTATGCTAGTGGATTCAATATTGTCTTGTGAATTAATAAGAATCGGTAAGCTTAAATAGCTATTCAATGGGTCTAGTCCAGAAGACTTCCCGTGGAAGAAAGATTCCATCTTACCAAAAATCTGTTTTAGCTTTAGAAGTTTTTCACGGGTAAGATTTTCAAGAACTGTAATCTTATCACTTGCATATTGGTCGTAAACTGCTGCAACAAGAGCACCACTACTTCCAACGCCATATCCTTGTGGGATAGAGCTATCGAAATACATTCCTGATTCAACATCCTTTTTCAAAGCTTCAAAATTGAACGCAACCAATTCTGGTTCTTCATTGGAAACCTCTTCTAAGTAAGTCACAAAATTCTTAAGGTGACCATTGGATTCTAAGGCTTCTTTCGATGGATTTTCATCGGTCTTCAAAGCACCTTTAAAAAAATTATAAGGTATAGATAATCCTTTCGAATCTTTGATAATTCCGTACTCTCCGAAGAGTAATATTTTGGAATAAAATAAGGGACCTTTCATAGACTTCTTCAATATGGTATAACTATGTAACGCTAATAAGACGCTTTACTGATTAAAAGTTACATCTTTTTGGCACCAAAACCAATTCGATCACAAATGTACTGTCCATTTTCGCAATATACAACCAACTCATTCTTAATAAATTGAAATACTTCTTCCTTCTCATTCTCAGGATATAATACATGTACATTGGCTCCAGCATCTAAAGTAAAACAAACATTTGTTTTTGAAGACTCGCGAAACACCCATATTTTATTGATAATTTCAAGGGTATTCGGTTTCATCAAAACAAAATAAGGCAAACTGGTCATCATCATCGCATGAAGTGTTAGTGCCTCACTTTCAACAATATCAATAAAGGATTTTAAATTTCCCTCTGAAAAAACACGCTTCAATTTCGTCAGATTTTCATGCGCTTGGTCGAACCGGTTTTTGGCAAAAGGATGATTGTGCATTAAATCATGACCAATGGTACTACTGACCTGCTTTTGTCCTTTGTCAACTAACAAAATAGTATCGTGGTAATTTTTAAATATGGGATGTAGTTCATACGGATATTTGATTCCGTATAAATCTGAACTTCCATCGGTGTCCGCGTGATTTCCCCATTGTATCAAATCACCTTCGATACTTCTACAAGCACTTCCCGAACCCAAGCGAGCTAAAAAGGATGCTTTCTTATTGAAAAAATCTCGACTCATTTCAGGATTCAGTTCCTTTTCAACAGCCATCAAGCAAAGTGCTAAGGCAGACATACCACTGGCGGAAGAAGCGATACCACTGCTATGCGGAAAGGAGTTTGATGTTTCAATGGTAAAATGAAAATCCTTCAAAAATGGAAGGTACATTTCAATACGATTCAAAAAGATTTCGATTTTTGGTTTGAAATCTTCTTTGGGTTTTCCTTCGAACAATAAATCGAATGAGTAATCAGAAGCCTTTGAAGCTAATTTTTTATAGGAAATTGATGTTGTTGTAGCGCAAGCATTCAAAGTAAAACTTATGGACGGGTTCGCCGGAATCTGATTTTCTTTCTTTCCCCAATACTTTACCAATGCAATGTTACTTGGTGATTTGTAAGTCACTTTCCCATCAGAAATTTCATTGGAATATTCAGAAGGAATAAAGTTTGTTTCAGTCATTGAAAACGGAATTTATGCAAAGATAGCGGTTCACCTATAAATTCACTATTTTCGAGGGAAAACCGACCCCTTTGAAAAGAAAACTGACCTATATTACTATTTCAGTATTGATATGCCTGCTCGTGGGCTTTCTCTCAAGTTTTGCCACTCAAAGTTCAGTAAATACATGGTTTGTAACCTTGAACAAACCAAGTTTTAACCCCCCTAATTGGCTTTTTGCACCTGTTTGGACTATTCTTTATGCTATGATGGGTATCGCTGCTGGAATTGTTTGGGCAAAAGGCACGCATCATGTTTGGGTAAAAACCGCACTATATCATTTCGGGTTTCAGCTACTTTTAAATGCCGCATGGAGTATTGTCTTTTTCGGACTACGGCAACCGATATGGGCCTTAATGGTAATTATAATGCTCATTGTTTTATTAGGCTTGACCATTCGCTGGTTCAATGTAGTCAGTAAAACGGCAGCTTATCTCTTAGTACCTTATTTCCTATGGGTTTGTTTCGCGACAGCTTTAAACTATAAAATCTGGGAATTAAATTAGCATCTAATTAAAACTAGTTTTCTTCTGCTAGTTCCAACAACTTCGCCATCGTTCTATGATTTCTGGTTGTTGCCGAAACTCCCAGTTTCCTTTCAAGAACATTGTTAGTCAACTTTGCTTTACCAGCTCCATTTAAGCAATTCAAATACACACATTCTTTTGTTATTAGAAACAATTCACTAGGGTAATCTTCTGGTTTCAAATTACCAATAGCATCCTTTTCTGGGACCTCTTTTAACAGGGCATAATAGACTCTTTTTGCCTCTAAATCCTCTTGTTTAGTAAAAGGATTCTTTTGAAGAATCTCCTCTAGTCCCATTTTCGTTTTCACCACGACCGTAACATCAAAACCGAATGAATCTGCGACACCTTTTTTGATTTTTTCTTCTAAAATATGTGACTTTTTTCCAGCTGATTTAAAAACCATATTTCCACTTTGGATATAAGTAACAACATCTGTAAGACCTATTTTCATGAGCATTAACTTTAAATTGGCCATTTTTATTTTCTTTTGACCACTAACGTTAATCCCGCGCAATAAGGCTATATAGGTTTTCATAACTTATAATTTCGTTATTCCTTTGGCAGCTATAAAAGCTCCTGTCCAAGCATTTTGAAAATTGAATCCCCCAGTTATGGCATCCACGTTGATTACTTCACCTGCAAAAAACAAATTGGGTTGCAATTTGCTTTCAAAAGTTTTAAAATTAATTTCTTTGAGGTTTACTCCCCCTGCTGTTACGAATTCTTCTTTAAATGTACTTTTCCCGTCAACTGAAAATTCGCATTTCGTCAATTGATTGGCTAATGATTGTAATTGTTCTTTATTCGTATCTGCCCATTTTGTATCCTCGGAGATGCCTGTTGCACGAACCAGATTAGTCCACAAACGTCTTGGAATGTCCACAGCTTTCGTACGTAGTACTGTTTTCTTTCCCTCTACTTCCTTGATTTCCTGTAACAGACTAATGACCGCATATGGATGATAATCAGGAAGCCAATTAATTCTCAACTGAAATTTATAGTTCATTTCGTTCAAAATCCTGGCGCCCCAAGCAGATAGCTTTAAAATAGCCGGACCGCTTAATCCCCAATGCGTAATCAAAACTGGTCCCTCAGAAAGCAACAAAACCTTATCGGACACTTTGGTTTTCAACTGTATAGTAATTTTAGGTTGGTACATCTTTTTTGCTAAAACTTCTACACTAGCGTAGGTGCTCAAACCAGGAATTCCTTTTATGCGATCATCTTTGATATTAAAAGTAAAGAGTGATGGAACAGGAGTTTCTATGGAATGTCCTAAATTCTCAAGCATTTTCCAAATTTTTGGATTGCTTCCTGTTGCAATCAACAGCTTTCTACATTGATAGGTTTTCTTTATCGAAGTAACTTTCCATGAACTTTCATCTTCATTTTGAATAGAGGTAATACCAACAACACTGCTATGTTTTAAAACCTGAATTCCTAAACGTTCGACTTCATTTAAAAAGCAATCAATAATGGTCTGAGAGGAGTTTGAAAAAGGAAACATGCGACCATCATCCTCTATCTTCAAATCAATACCGCGCTCTTCAAAAAAAGAAACTGTATCACCACTGCAGTAGGTATGAAACGGCCCTAAAAGTTCTTTCTCTCCTCTAGGATAGTTTTTAACAAGTTCGTTGGGATCAAACTCTGCATGTGTAACATTGCATCTACCACCACCAGAAACTTTCACTTTTGAAAGGACCTCTTTGCCACGTTCGAGGATAGCAATTTTGAGATTTGGATTTGCCTCTGCAATATGAATTGCGGCGTAAAAGCCAGCCGCACCTCCACCAACAATTAGTACGTCAAACATTACTGAACACGTTCGGGATAATTAGTGATAATACCTTCAACTCCAAAACGCTTCATTTGTAGAATATCGTTAGGTTCGTTCACCGTCCAAACATATATTTTAAACCCTGCTTCTTGAATTTTCAGATTGTTTTCAGCATTCAACATTTTGAAATTAGGGTTAATGGCTTCGGCTTTCAACTCACTTGCTATCGAAATTGCATCTATCGGGTCTTTTTCGGTCAACACAGCAATAGGAATATCAGGGTCAAGTGCGCGCATTTTTTTTAGTTCATCCCACCTAAAACTAGAAATTAAAAAATCGTCTAACTTCCACCCTTTTTCTTCAATATACTGCCTAATAATAAGATTAACATGTTCAGCAGTACCAGCACCTTTTAACTCAATGTTGATTTTAACCTTGTGCCCAATACTATTAAGAACATCTTGTAGAGTAGGTATTTTATGCCCCCCTTTTACGATGACTTTCTGTAAATCTGAATAGCTTTGGTCTTCTACACTTCCTTCAGTATCTGTCAAACGGTCTAGCTCATCATCATGAAAAACAACTGTTTCGCCACTTTTAATTTGAAAAACATCTATTTCAATCATGTCTACAGATAACTCTATTGCTTTTTCAATTGAAGCTATGGTATTTTCTGTTTCGTGACCCATAGCACCTCTATGGCCTATTACTAATGGTTTGTTCATATCATCACAGCTTAAAAATAAAAAAATTGAAAGTACTACGGTAGCCAACTTCATTTCAGTATTCTTTTAGATAAGCTTCAAATATACGATTGGTTCTACAATTTAGAAGAGCATATCTTCGGAATCGAAAAATAGCTTTAATTCATATATAAATTACACCTAATCAGATAGATAACAATTGTTAAAATTTTAAAAGAGTATTGATTTTTATTTACATTTATTTGAAAACAACCAATTAAAACCAATATTATGTTTACAAAAACAAATTTAATTTCAACAATTGCTACCACTATTTGGGGCTTTATGGGCGGCTATCTTTTATGGGGTGTTTTGGCCGACAGTTTTCTAAATAGTCATATGGGAACAGCAGCAGGAGTGCCGAAAGAAGTTCCAGAATGGGGTATTTTAGCACTAGGATGTTTAATTCAAGCCTTTGCGTTTTCAAGTATTTTTAGACAATGGGGTGAGAGCCGTTATACAACCTCAGATGGTATAAAATACGGCATTCTTATCGGTGTTTTAGTAGGATTAGGAAATGAACTCATCAACCATGCTACAACAAATGTTCTTGACTTAACAGGAGCTCTTGTTAATGGATTGATTTACATCTTATTTTATGCAGTAATGGGCTTTTTGGCCGGACTTATTTACAATAAAATCAAATAAAACATTGAATACTAACATTAAAAAAGGCTTCCGTTTGGAAGCCTTTTTTTACAAAATAAGAGTTAGTTCAGTTGAAAAAT
Organism: Maribacter taeanensis; assembly: GCF_047345145.1. Classification (NCBI taxonomy): domain Bacteria; kingdom Pseudomonadati; phylum Bacteroidota; class Flavobacteriia; order Flavobacteriales; family Flavobacteriaceae; genus Maribacter; species Maribacter taeanensis. The sequence continues at coordinate 131,181 of NZ_JBLFER010000005.1, read as the reverse complement.
GAAAGATTCCAAACCTTTCAATTCAATTTGAATCTTACCTATGCCTTCATTCACTTTTAGAAGGTTTTCATTTCCATATAAAACATCTTCTAAAGAATACTCTCCATCTTTAAGATTCCATTTTTGAATTAGCTCATTAGGTATTTTTAATTCGAAAGAATACTCCTTATCAGCATCAAAATTGGAAACTACAATTAGTCTTTCGTCAGCTGACCAACGAACAAATGAAAGTACCCGATGGTTGTAGTTATCAGTATGCTCTCGATTGTAATAATGAATATCTGCATACTCGCCCATAAGGGCATCACTATTCACAGTAAAGTTCAAAAGTCGCTTATAATAATCACGCAGATTCTTTTCTTCCTCAAATAGCTGGCCTCCATCAAATTTTCGGTCATTAAGCCATCTTTGATGTGCTGGTACTCCGATGTAGTCAAAAATAGATGTTCGGGTTGGTTTTCCAAATCCTGCGTCCTCTTTACCGGCTTCTCCAACTTCTTGTCCGAAATATAGCATCGTTGGTGATGTACTTATTGTTGCTGAAACTACCATTGCGGGTTTACCTTTTTCAGCACTACCGGCGAAATCAGGACTAGCAATTCGCTGCTCGTCATGATTCTCTAAAAAGTGCAACATATTGTGTTCGATATCTTGCAACCCTTCTTGTACTTTCGGAATATGGTCCGTCCAACCATGCCCCTGCATAATATGCTTCAAGCTATCATAAAGTTCTACTTTGTCATAGAGGTAATCCATTTTTCCTTTGTGGAGATATTCTCGATATAAACCTGGCTGATATACCTCAGCCAATAGAAAAGCATCGGCATTTTTCATTTTTATATGAGAATTCATATAACTCCAGAATTCTACAGGAACCATTTCCGCCATATCATAACGGAATCCGTCAACTCCCATTTCCAGCCAATACAAGGCAATATTTTTGAACTTTTTCCAAGAACTTGGAACATCTTTATCTGACCAAAATTGATAGTGTTCATTGTAACTTTTTGAATCATATCCATCGGGAAGCCTATCGAAATCATATGAACCATCTGGTCGAACACCGTAATTTATTTTCACCGTTTCATACCAATCATTCATATTGGGTTGCGGTGACCGAGAACCATTTCCTGTCCATTTCGCAGGAATTTCCTCGTATTTTCCATCGGATAAAACATTTGCATCTCCTCCTAAAGGAAGGTATCCGTTTTCCCAATTCGGGACTTTGAATTCCGCATCAGGTACGTAATAAAAATTATTATTGCGCTCGTATTCCACTAAAGTATTATCGGTAGCACCAAAAGGTTCAGAACCCTTCGGTGTTGACTTCCCTTCGTAATTTCTGGCAACATGATTCGGTACGATATCAATAAGCAATTTCAATCCGGCAGCATGTGTTCGTTGAATCAAATTTTGAAATTCCTCTAGTCGCTTCTCCGGGTTTTCCGCCAAATCAGGATTCACATTGTAATAATCCTTAACGGCGTAAGGTGAACCAGCGCGACCCTTGAAAATATCAGGGTCATCGTTTGAAATTCCGAATTCTGAGTAATCGGTAATCACTCCGTGATGCGGAACTCCGGTATACCAGATATAGGTAACTCCCAAATCTTTGATTTCTTTCAAAGCTTCCTTTGAGAAATCGGAAAATTTTCCAACTCCATTTTCCTCAAGGGTGCCCCAAGGTTTCTTGTTGGTATTTGTATTTCCGAAAAGTCTGGGAAACACTTGATAAACGACTTGTTTCTTTTTAGCAGCTTGACTTTGCGTCATTTTCTCAGTAGCGTTTTTATCTGTTTTGCAGCCCAAAAATACAATTGAAATACATACAAATGTTAGTTTCCAGACCCCTTTCATTGATAAAATAAATTTAAATGGATATCAACTTGGCAGGTTCCAAAACTACTCGCTCTCCGTTTACACGAATCGACATATCTTCTTTGCCCCCTTCTAACTCAAATTTTGACCCTTCGTTAGACACCGTTACTTTTAAAACACGTTTTCTAAAATTGATTTTGAAAGAATATGCTTTCCATTGTTTCGGAATTCGTGGTGTGAACGACAATTTATCATCAATCACACGCATTCCTCCAAAACCTTCAACGATACTCATCCATGTGCCGGCCATTGAAGTAATATGAAGACCTTCTTCTACTTCTTTGTTGTAATCATCCAAATCTAAGCGCGAAGTACGCAGATAGAAAGTATAGGCCTGTTGCATGCGGTTTAACTTTGCTGCTTGAATGCTATGGACGCAAGGGGACAACGAAGATTCGTGAACAGTAAAAGGCTCGTAGAAATCAAAATGTTTTTCTAATTTTTCGGTAGTAAAATGATCTTCAAACAGGTAAAACCCCTGTAAAACATCAGCTTGTTTGATGTAGGGAGAACGTAAAATTCTATCCCAACTCCATTTTTGATTGATAGGGCGGTGCGATTTTGGTAAATCCTCAACTGTAATCAATTCTTTATCCAAAAAGCCATCTTGTTGCAGAAAAACATCCTCCTCCTCAGAAAATGGGAAGTACATATTTTCCGCTACTTTTTTCCATTTTGATTTTTCCGAATCCGTAAGCTTTGAAACGCCAATGATTCGGTTGTAATCTTCAGGATAACCATCTTTTACTTTCTGCAACTGCTCAACGGCATAATTAATACACCATTTTGCCAAGTAGTTTGTGTACCAATTGTTATTTACGTTATTCTCATACTCGTTGGGTCCTGTAACCCCAAGAATTACGTACTTATCTTTTTGCTTTGAGAATGTAGCTCTTTGCTGCCAAAAACGAGCAATTCCGATAAGTACTTCTAATCCCATTTCTGGGATATATGAATAATCCCCCGTAAAACGGTAGTAGTTATAAATCGCAAAAGCAATGGCCCCGTTTCTATGGATTTCCTCAAAGGTAATTTCCCATTCATTATGACATTCTTCGCCATTCATGGTCACCATCGGATACAAAGCTGCTCCGTTTGAAAACCCTAATTTCTCGGCGTTTTCAATGGCTTTTTCTAAATGATTATAACGATATTCTAATAAATTTCTAGCTACGATTTGGTCTTTTGTCGCCATATAAAATGGAATACAATAAGCTTCGGTATCCCAATAAGTGCTTCCCCCATATTTTTCACCAGTAAAGCCTTTTGGGCCGATATTTAGTCTGGAATCCTTGCCTGAATAGGTTTGGTTAAGCTGAAAAATATTAAATCGGATAGCCTGTTGTGCTTTTACATCACCTTCAATTGTAATGTCGCTCATTTTCCAGATATCGCTCCATGCCTCTTTTTGCTTTTCTAATAAAGCTTCAAAACCTAAATCAGTTGCTTTTTGCAAAACGTTCTTTGCGGCGGCCGCTAAATCTTCTTTCTTATGATTGGTATCAACAACATAACCGCCAAACTTATGAAGCGCGACGGTTTCGCCTTTTTTTACCTTTTGAGTATACCCATGAGAAACGAAAAGTTCCTTTTTCGTTTCAGTGGGCTTTTGCTCAATTTGCTTCCTGTTAAGGTGGAGTTGTGCTAACATAAAAGTACAAGTCGCAAAATTCGTCTTCATGGTGTGCGCTTGAATAAACGCTTGATTTCCCTCAGATACAACATCCGTAGTATTCCAAAATTTATCATCCCAATTGCTGTCTTCGTTTGTAATTCCGGAATCTAAATACGGTTCAAAGAGAATTTCAACAGCATCCTCAAGCGGCGTAATTTCATATTTTATGGCCCCAACTTCATCCAAATTCAAACTCAAAAAACGGGTGACCTTGACCGCTAACTGAATATTATTGTAAGTTTCGGCCTTAAAAGAACGTTGGTACCAACCCTCTTTCATATTCAGTTCTCGCTTAAAGCCAGAAACTGACTTGCAAGTGTTTAAATCTAAGGACTCTCCGTTTACGCTGACTTTGATTCCAATCCAATTTGGAGCGTTCAAAACTTTAGCAAAATATTCGGGATAGCCATTTTTCCACCAACCCACTCTTGTTTTATCCGGATAGTAAACTCCACCAATATAACTTCCTTGAAAAGTCTCACCTGAGTAGTGCTCCTCAAAATTGGCGCGTTGCCCCATGGCTCCGTTACCAATACTAAATAAACTTTCGGAAGATTTTACTCTTTCCGCATCAAAGCCCTCTTCTATAATTGACCAATTATCTGCTTTTATGTAATCTTGATTCATTAAATATCATCTCTTTTGTTCATTTTCCTCTAGAGGAAAATCTATTCCTTATAAATCTTAGTTTTTTATCAAACCGCTTAGAAATTCTAAACTCATTTCTGTGAAGTCTATAAAATTGTGTTTCGCTTCTGACAGTATTGCACTATCTCCAATTCCGATACTAACCATATTGGCGGCATTGGCGGCCTCCACTCCAGCGACAGCATCTTCAAACACCACACAATTGTTTGGGTCAACACCCAACTTTTCAGCTGCAATAAGAAAAACTTCAGGATCGGGTTTAGCCTTGGTAACATTATTACCATCTACTATACAATCGAAGTAGGACAACAGTTTTACCTTTTCAAGTATGGGTTTCGCATTTTTACTTGCAGAACCTAATGCTATTGGAATATTTCTTTCCTTCAAATAGTCGAGCACTTTTGCGACGTCTGGAAGAATTTCAGAAGCATCCATTTTTTCGATATATTTTAAATAATCCTCATTCTTCTCTATCATCCAAAGATCAAATTGCTCTTGAGTGGCTTTAACATTTCCAATTTCTAACAAAATTTCCAGACAACGTTTTCTGCTGACTCCCTTAAAAAGTTCATTTTGTTCTTCGGTAAATTCAAAACCTAATTCTTCTGCTAAATTTCGCCAGGCTAGGTAATGGTATTTGGCGGTGTCAACAATAACACCGTCTAGGTCGAATATAAATCCGGTTTTCGTCATTTCGTAAAAATGGTTTGATTTGATTAATTGATGGTAGATTCTCTTTCAATTAAAGTAGCCTCAATAATTTCCGTTCTAAAAACTTCTTCCTCTTCTTCTACATATTCACTTTCTACCTTTTCTATAAGCATTTGCGCAGCAATTTCACCCATTTGGTCACCATGCTGGGCAATAGCCGTCAAGCTAGGCTGAGAGTATTTCGACAGTAATCCATCTGTAAAACCAATGAAAGCAATATCTTCAGGTATTCTATAGCCCTTTTTTCTAGCAATTCCCATTGCATGAATTGCTGTTATCTCATTTACGGCCAATACTGCATCTATCTTATTCCTTTCCAAGAAAGGGTCAATAATATCGATATTTTCATCAGGTGGCATTTTCAAAATTAAATCTTCATCTACTTCAATATTATATTCAGCAAGAGCCCGTCGATATCCCTTTTCCCTTTTCTTGTTAACCGTGTAAAAATCACCAGTGGAAAAAAGGGCGATTCGTTTCTTTCCTGATGACAACATTTTTTTTACCGCTTCATAGGCAGCTGCTTCATCATTGATGACCACTTTATCACAATCTATTTCATCCGTCGTGCTATCAAACAATACTAAAGGAATGCCCTGTTGTGTAACCTCTCTTAAATGGTTATAATCATTTTTCTGCTGCGTCTCGCTTGAAAGGGCCATGATAAAGCCATCGATACTGCCATTTGCCAACATCTCCATGTTTATAACCTCCTTATCAAAAGAACCATAGGAAACGCAGGCGATTACATTATAACCTCTGCTATTCGCATACTTCTCAATGCCGCGAAATACCGTAGTAAAAAAATAATGCACAATATCAGGTATAATAACCCCAATATTCTTAGTATGCTTATTTTTAAGACTTACTGCTATGTTGTTAGGCTTATAGTTATAAAGTTTTGCAAATGCTTGAACTTTTTCTTTGGTATCTCTGCCAATTTCTTCGCTATTTTTTAAAGCTTTCGATACCGTAGAAATTGACACCTCCAGTTCTCTTGCAATATCTTTTAATGTTATTTTTCTGCGCAATGGTATCATTTTAAAGGTTTAACAAATCCAAAGTAATTGTTTAAAGCAACTTATATTAATAAAATGTTGTTTTTTAACATTTTCCAGTCAGAAACGAGTCAATTTCAATTTGAAATCAACAAAAATAAAAAGGTTTATATTTGTTGAATTGTACAAATTTTGCTTTTTTGCATTAAAAAAAATGCGAAATGCCTAATTTTACGCATCTTAAATCAATATTATCTTATTTTGGAAAAGTTATCAACACGAAACCGTTTTCGTAGTTTGTAGATTTACACTTAAACTCAGTTTAACACTTTTTTTACATATTTTTAACTCTTGAATTTCAGTTTAAATTAAATTAACTCAACTTAAATTAACATCTATGAAGATTACGCTACTCAGAAGCTTGTTAGTAGTTGGAGCATTTTTATGCTTCGGACTAACACAAGCGCAAGAAGTAACCGGAACAGTTTCCGATGCTAACGGCCCCTTGCCTGGAGCAAGTGTCGTAGTTAAAGGAACCACTACCGGAACCCAAACTGACTTTGATGGTAACTACACCATTAACGCAGAAAGTGATGCCACCTTAGTATACAGCTATGTGGGCTTCAAAACACAAGAAATTGCTGTCAATGGGCAATCATCCATTAATGTAACCATGCAAGAAGATGCAGAAGCATTAGAAGAAGTGGTAGTTATTGGATACGGTACGACAACCGTAAAAGATGCTACAGGCTCAGTTACGGCTGTTACTTCTGAAGATTTCAACGGAGGTATCATTTCCTCACCAGAACAGTTGATTCAGGGTAAAACAGCTGGGGTTCAGATTTCACAATCAAGTGGTGAGCCAGGAGCTGGTATTGCTATTAGAATTCGTGGTTCTAACTCAATTCGTTCTAATAACAATCCATTATTTGTTGTTGATGGTGTTCCACTATCTGATGAAGGCACTACGCCCAATGCTGGTGGTATTGTTGATGGTGGAGATTCTGCCAGAAACCCATTAAACTTTATCAACCCGAATGATATTGAGAGCATGTCTATCTTAAAAGATGGTTCTGCTACCGCTATTTATGGTTCTAGAGGTGCAAATGGTGTTGTTATTATTACTACAAAAAGTGGTAAAGGTAGCCAAGGTGGTACATTTGAATGGAGTAGTGATTTAAGCATCTCTTCTCCCGCAAATGAGTACGATTTATTCAACGCCGCGGAATATAGAGCTCAAAATTTAGCTTTAAGAAACGAACCCGTTCCTACTTTTGACGACAATACTGGTTCTGATACTGACTGGCAAGATGTGATTACACGAACTGCTGCCTCTACTAACAATAACTTATCATATTCAAATAATTACGGAAAAGGTAACGTACGTGCTACCTTTTCTTACGGACGACAACTTGGTATTATAGAAAAATCTGGTCAAGAAAGAGTTACTGGTAGAATTAATGCCGCCCATCGTTTTCTTAATGACAAATTACGCTTAAGCGTTCAAGCTTCTATTTCACGTGTTGAAGATCAAGCTCCTGCCATTAGTGGCGGTGCTGGTGCCAGCGGTAACCTCATAGGTGCTGCATACTCAGCGCCTCCAACATGGCCGAATGAACCAGGGTTCTCCATTGATGGTAACCGCTTAAACCCTGCCAATATCTTAGCAAGTTTTGAAGCTCAAACTATTACCGATCGTCTGTTAGTAAATGCTGCTGCTGAATATGACATCGTAGAATCGCTTATGGCCCGAGTAAGTGTGGGTTATGATAATTCTGATGCTTTTGCAAGTTCTGTTGCATCAGGCGGTTATTTAAATAATGGTAGAATTACGGGGAATGGTCAGGCCTCATATAACACCCTAGAAGCTACCAGTAAATTATTAGATGTAACCTTAACTTACGACAAAGATTTTGGGGACTCAAACTTAAAAGCTCTTGTAGGTTATTCTTTTCAAGATTTCCAAAGACAAGGATACAACTCCCAAGGATGGGGAGGCGGAGGAACCGATTTGAATCAAATGTTCCAACTTATTGAAGAAAATGCAGAAAGTTTTTCAAACTTACTTACAAATTTTCAACAATTGGGGTATGATGAAAATGGTAGTGGCAATAATTTTGTCAATGTACTTTTACCTTTTGATAACACTGGAACTATACCTAACGGGGGGGTCAGTAATTTCCGTTCATTTTGGTTAGATACCTTTAATAACACAGACGAACTTCAATCATTCTTTGGTCGTGTTAATTATTCTCTAAATAATAAATTTCTTTTTACAGCAACGGTAAGAGCTGATGGTTCTTCACGTTTTGGTACAAATAATAAATATGGTATTTTCCCTTCTGGTGCATTTGCCTGGAAGCTAAGTGAAGAAGATTTTGTTGGAGATAATGTTTCAACCCTTAAATTAAGATTAAGTGCAGGTGTAACCGGTAACCAAGGTGGTTTGGGTTATGCCAACTATTTGAAAAGACAACGTTTTGGTGGTGCGGGCATTTCGAATGATGGAATTGTTGTTCGACCAGGTATTGAAACTGTTGCGGTTCAAAACCCTGATTTAAAATGGGAGTCGACAACAGATTATAACTTAGGTATTGACTTTGGATTTAACGCGGACCGTTTTAGAGGTTCTGTGGATGTATATCGCAAAGAAACAAATGATCTTTTATTTCGTCAAGCCGCTGCTGCACCGGCATTTGACCCTTTTAAATTTAGCAACTTAGAAAACGGAACTATCATAAACCAAGGTGTCGAATTGGCTCTAGGATATGATTTAGTTCAAACTGATAAAGTGGGTTTCTCTGTAGATTTCAATATTGCATACAACAACAACGTTGTTGAAGGTCTTAATGGAACTACAGCCGACTTTGGAGCTATCAACGGTCCTGGCCTTACAGGAGCGTTTGCTCAACGTTTAGGAGAAGGTAGATCTTTATTTTCTTTCTATATGGCAGAGTATTCTGAAGATGCCAGCGGAGTTCCAAATTTTTCAGCTGATGACAAAGGTTTCGTAGATAAAGATGCACTACCAGATATTACTACAGGTCTTTCTTTAAATTTCAACGCTGGTCGTTTCGATGCATCTGCTTTCTTTGCAGGTCAATTCGGTTTTTATATTTATAACAACACAGCGAATGCCTTCTTGAACAGACCTACATTTGAAACTTCAAGAAACGCTACCCCTGATGCGCTTGAACTTACTTCGCAAGAAGTTTCCACTTTGTACTTAGAAAAAGGAGATTTTGTAAGGTTACAAAATTTATCCGTCGGATATAATCTACCTGTTAGTGGTGAAGGCTTATTCAAATCGATGCGCTTATCACTTAATGGACAAAATTTATTTGTTCTTACCGGCTATAGTGGTTTAGATCCAGAAGTATCTTCCAGCACAGGAGATTTAGGAACTGGTATTCCGAGTGCAGGTATAGATTATACCTCTTTTCCAAGACCTAGAACCTTTACTTTGGGCTTGAATGCGAAATTTTAACTAAAAAAAACTGCAATGATGAATTATTTAAAAACAAAAAGAAACGTGCTGATGCTTTCCATAGCAGCAGCAACGCTTGTATTCTCCTGTACAGATTTGGAGATTGAAGAAACAGATTCAATACTGGCAACTGGGTTTGAAGGAATTACTGATGCCACGCTTGCTGATGATCAAGTAAATTCTATGTACAACTCTCTCAGAGGTTATATAGGAGATCAAGCCAATTTGTACGCATTGAGTGAAGTTACTACCGATGCCCAACTTATTCCAACCAGAGGTTCTGACTGGGGTGATAATGGCATTTGGAGACAATTGCATCAGCACTCTTGGACACCTGATCATTCGTTTATCACAAACGTATGGAACCAATGGAATGAATTGCAGTTAACCGCCAGTGAAGTTCTTGATGATCGTTCAAGTTCCTCAGCTGAAGCAAAAGCACAAGCCAATTTCTTAAGAGCGCTTTCGATGTTTGTGATATTAGACAATTTTGGTCAAATTCCTTACAGAGACACACAGGCTTCATCTCAAGCTGACCCTGAAGTGCTTTCTGGTTCTGCTGCCGTAGACTTTATAGTAGCTGATTTAGAAGCAGCTATCTCCGGTTTACCAACTTCTTCTGCGGGAGATGATAACATTAGAGCAACGAAAGCCGCTGGCAGATATTTACTTGCTAAAGTTCTTTTAAACAAACATATATATAATGGTTCAGGAGCTACAGATGCTTCGGATATGAACAGAGTTATTTCTTTAGTTGATGAAATCGATGCGGATAATTACGCCCTGCAAGATGGATATTTTGACATTTTCAGAAATACCAGTGATACTGAAACTATTTGGTATGTGAATACAGGTGTTGGAAATAGAATTTTCAACGGCTTACACTATAACTCTACCGGTATTGGTGGAGGTGGCTGGAACGGCTTTAGTACACTAGCCGAGTATTACGATTTATTTGAAGGTGACCCTAACAGTAATAGATCAGAAACTCTTGATGGTGCTCTTTTAGACGGTCAGGAAGAACGTCGCGGTGGAGTTCCTCTTAATGGAGTTCCTTTCTCAGGAGTTGATGGCACTACTGATAATGGCGGTTTTGAAGATGGTTCAAATGTTGGAAATGGATTTTTAATTGGTCAACAATATGGTTTAGACGGTTCGGCTTTACAAGAAAGAGGTGGAGCTCCATTGGATTTCACTCGTGAATTTACCAGCACCGTTACAGGTTCTAGTAGTTTAATAGATAACAATGAAGTCAGAGGTATTCGTGTTATGAAATATAACCCCCGTTATGGCGGTTTTACGGAGCATGAAATTTTCTTCAGATATTCTGATGCCTATTTGATGAGAGCTGAGGCGATGTTGCGAAGTGGAGGAGATGCTACGGCAATGGTTAATGCATTACGAGTAATTCGCAAAGCTTCGCCATTAGGTTCAGTTACAGAAAGCGATATACTTGCTGAAAGAGGAAGAGAGCTTTATTGTGAGTTCTGGAGACGTAATGATTTAATTCGTTTTGGTCAATATACACGTGATTGGGAATTTAAAGACCCTGCCGCTGTAGGTAATACAGATCGTAACTTGTTTCCAATTCCAGCAACGCAGATCATTCTTAATCCTAACTTAGTTCAAAACCCAGGATACTAAGGATATACATTTTTAAGTGTCTAAAAAGCCCTGATGAAATTTCATCGGGGCTTTTTTTGTTGGGCTATTTGTCAATCAAAACAAAAACAATAACTTGTCTTTTCAACCTATCTCAAAAGGAATAAATGTATTCGATCGGATATGATATCGGAAGTTCTTCAATTAAAGCGGCACTTGTCACTATTTCAAGTGGAAAAACCGTTGCTTTAACTAGTGAGCCTAAAATAGAAATGGAAATGAAAGCCGTTCAAAATGGCTGGGCAGAACAAGACCCTGATACCTGGTGGCTTTATATTTGTAATGCGACGAAAAGACTATTAAAGGAGAATAACATCAAAGCGGAGAGTATAACGGGAATTGGAATTTCATATCAAATGCATGGTTTAGTGGTGGTAGATAAACGCGGAAACCCTTTACGAGATTCTATCATCTGGTGTGATAGTCGTGCCGTTGAGATTGGCCAAAAAGCCTTTAATGATTTAGGTCAAGAGAAGTGTGCTGAGCAACTACTAAACTCCCCGGGAAATTTCACAGCTTCGAAACTAAAATGGGTAAAAGAAAATGAACCTGAAGTATATAATAAGATTTATAAATTCATGCTGCCTGGTGATTATATCGCTTATAAATTAGGAGGTGAAATCTGTTCTACAATTTCAGGTTTATCAGAAGGGATTTTTTGGGATTTCAAACAAAATTCAATCGCTGATTGGCTACTAGAACATTATGGAATCAACAAAGAATTTGTCCCTGAAATAAAGAATACTTTTTCAATACAAGGGAAAGTTTCGCAAAAAGGAGCTTCAGAATCAGGTTTGGCAATTAACACACCTATTTTATATCGTGCAGGTGATCAACCAAACAATGCCTTGTCTTTAAGTGTATTCAATCCTGGTGAAGTTGCCGCGACTGGAGGGACCTCTGGTGTTGTATACGCTATAACGGATAACCTTTCCGTTAAGGAAAGTTCACGTGTTAATAATTTTGCACATGTCAATTACAACAAAGCAAAACCTCGAATTGGCAAACTTTTATGTATTAATGGAGCTGGCATTCAATACCGATGGCTATTAAACAATTTAAAAGTGTCGTCTTATGATGAAATGAATGAACTGGCCGTCTCAATACCTATTGGTTGCGATGGAGTTATGATTCATCCTTTCGGCAATGGCTCTGAGCGTATGTTAGACAACAAAATAATAGGCACTCAACTATCAGATGTTAACTTAAACAACCATACCAAAGCACATCTTTGCAGGGCTGCACTAGAAGGCATCGCGTTTTCTTTTGTATATGGAATGGAAATCATGACCTCAGATGGAATTACACCAAAAGTAATTCGAGTAGGAAATGACAACCTTTTTCGTTCTGATATTTTCTCAAATACAATAGCAACCCTAATCGGACAAGAGATAGAAATTTACAATACAACAGGAGCAATAGGTGCTGCCCGGGCTTGTCAATTACATAAAGGTGATTTCGACACTTTCGGCAAACAAATGATGGATAATGACCATGTTATGGGTTTTAAACCTTCTGATAAAAAAGAAGCTTACCATAAGGCGTATCAAAATTGGAAAAATAAATTAAAACAATTTTTAAAAAACAACTAATATGGCGATCATAGGAGATAAGGAATATTTTAAAGGAATCGGTGAAATTAAATTCGAAGGCAAAGATTCAGATAATCCTTTAGCCTTTAAATATTATAATGCTGATCAAATTGTAGCAGGCAAAACCATGCGTGAGCATTTTAAATTTGCTATTGCTTACTGGCATACATTCTGCGGACAAGGAGCAGATCCATTCGGACCTGGCACACAAAACTTTCCTTGGGATAAACCTACTGATGCTGTTGAAGCAGCCAAAGAAAAGGCTGATGCTGCTTTTGAATTCATTACCAAAATGGGTTTTGATTATTTCTGTTTTCATGATTTTGATTTAATACATGAAGCCCCAACCTTCGCGGAATCAGAAAAAAGACTAGCTACTATTGTCGACTACATCAAAGAAAAGAAAGCAGAATCAGGCGTTAAATTATTATGGGGTACAGCAAACTGCTTTTCCAATCCACGTTATATGAACGGAGCTTCAACAAACCCTGATTTTAATGTTCTTGCTCGAGCAGGCGGACAAATAAAATTAGCTCTAGATGCTACCATAGAAATGGGTGGTGAAAATTATGTTTTCTGGGGAGGTCGTGAAGGTTATATGTCACTTTTGAATACTGATATGAAACGAGAACTAGACCATATGGGAAGGTTCTTAGGAATGGCAAGAGACTACGCAAGAGCCCATGGTTTTAAGGGAAATTTCTTTATTGAACCAAAACCTATGGAGCCGATGAAGCACCAATATGATTTCGATTGTGCAACCGTCGTTGGTTTTTTACATCAATATGGATTACAAGATGATTTTAAGCTCAATATCGAAGTTAACCATGCTACCTTGGCAAGTCATACTATGCAGCACGAATTAGAAATAGCTGCTGCACACGGAATGTTAGGAAGTATAGATGCCAACCGGGGTGATTATCAGAATGGTTGGGATACCGATCAATTTCCAAATAATATTACAGAAGTTACTGAGGCAATGCTGGTATTCCTTAAAGCCGGAGGATTGCAAGGAGGTGGTATTAACTTTGATGCCAAAATTAGAAGGAATTCCACAGATATGGATGATGTTTTCCACGCACATATTGGAGGTGCAGATACTTTTGCCAGAGCCTTATTGGTTGCGGACAAAATCATTTCTGCTTCTCCATATGATTCTCTTCGCGAAAAAAGATACAGCTCGTTTGATTCAGGAAAAGGAAAAGATTTCGAAGATGGAAAATTGGACTTTAAAGCTTTATATGAAATTGCCAAAGAGAACGGTGAACTTGAACTACAAAGTGGAAAGCAAGAATTGTTTGAAAATATTGTGAATCAATATATTTAGAGAAGAGTAATTGATTACTTTGCTCAAGCAACATTTAAAAAAACCGGCCCTTTTGAGGGTCGTTTTTTTTAATTCTAATACTTTAGATTAGCGCTTATCTAAAAATTATGTAAGTGCTTACTACCACTAAAGTAATTATAACACCAACAGGTTTTACATACTTCCAATTCGTAATATCCACGTCATTTGTATACTGCTGTATGTAATCAGTTTCCCTTGGCTTAATCATTCCAATAACAAGCATTAAAACAACAGTCCCCACGCAAGTAATCGCCTGCATATCCAGCATGTGGGGTAACCATTCTATCCCAAATCCTCTTGATAAAATAATATAGGCTACATATAGAACGAAAGCAAAAATAATCCCTGCTTTTGCGGCAATAGCTGGAACACGCTTTGACAAGAAGCCAACAACAATTGCCGTCAAAATAGGAACACTATATGCTCCGTTTACTTGCTGTAAATATCCAAAAAGACCATCCGAAGCGTAGTACAGAAATGGCGCCAAAACCATTGCGAAAAGAGCCAATCCGATTCCAAATCGTTTGCCATATGCAACTACCTTTTCTTCCGGTGCCTCTTTGTCAATGTATTCTTTATAAATGTCTATTCCAAAAAGCGTAACACAGCTATTTAGAGCACTATTAAAAGAACTCAAAATAGCTCCAAAAAGTACCGCTGCAAAGAAGCCAACAAAACCTGCCGGCAATACTTGAGCTACCAATTTCGGGTAGGCTTGATCTGGCCGTTCCAATTGACCGTCAAACATGTGAAATGCAATGATACCGGGCAAAACCACAATTATCGGACCTAATATTTTAAAAAAAGCTGCTAGCATCAATCCCTTTTGGCCTTCAGCTAAATTCTTTGCGCCAAGAGCGCGTTGAATTATCTGTTGATTGCTTCCCCAATAAAACAACTGCACCAAGACCATTCCCGTAAAAATGGTATGAAAAGGGATACTTGAAGTATCAGAACCAATAGCATTGAATTTTTCTGGATGCTCTGTAGTCAATTTTGTGATTCCCCCTAGAATACTATTGTCATCACTAATCGCCAACAGTCCAAAAACAGGAATTAAAAGACCTCCTATTAGTAGTCCAATAGCATTTATACTATCCGATACTGCAACTGCTTTAAGTCCTCCGAAAATGGCATAAATACTACCAATGACTCCAATACTCCAAACACAAACCCAAATAGAAGCCCATTCAGAAATCCCCAATTTACCTGGCAAATTAAACATTCCACTGATCGCTAAAGAACCCGAATACAAAACAATAGGCAGAAGAACGATAGCATAACCACTCAAAAACAAACCAGAGGTCAAGGCCTTAGTAGTTGTATCAAACCTTCTTTCCAAATATGTCGGAATTGTACTAATACCACCTTTTAAATATCTCGGCAAGAGATAAATTGCACAAATTACCATGGCAATGGCTGCCAAAGTTTCCCAAGCCATTACCAAAATACCATCTCGATAGGCATCACCATTTAGCCCCACGATTTGCTCGGTAGAAAGGTTTGTCAACAACAATGAACCTGCAATAACACCTGCCGTTAGGCTTCGTCCTCCCAAGAAATATCCATCGGAGGATTTTTCATTGGTTTTCCTTGTTGATAGATATGCAATTACCGCTACTAAAATGGTAAATCCTAAAAACGAAATGATTCCTAACATTAGAATAAACTTGGTTTGATTATTTCTCTAAATATATTGGATTTTCTTTAGAGAAAGCACATCTAAAACTATATACTAACACTACATATGCTAAAAATGTATTCTAGTTAGAAAATTGTAGCATTTAGTCTATAAAGATTAACTTTCGCAACTTCTCGCTTCATCAAAGATTACGTATATTGCGTGTTATTCTTCGGTGAATTATGAAAAGCGGTTTTGGTATTTTTATAGCTGTGTTTTTTCTCTTTCTTTCCTGCACCAAAAGCGAACTAAAACGATTTCGAAAGCTAGATTCTTCTGTAACTGGCGTTGAATTCAAAAACGAGCTTATTCCCAGTACAGAACTAAACATTCTGACCTATTTGTACTATTACAATGGCGCTGGAGTCGCAATAGCAGATTTCAACAATGATGGCTTAGCAGATCTATATTTCACTTCCAATCAAGGTTTTGATAAACTTTATTTAAACCAAGGTAAACTCAAATTCAAGGATGTTACTACTGAAGCTAATATTCAAGACCTCAACACTTGGTCTACTGGGGTTACACATGTCGACATAAATTCAGATGGATTATTAGATATTTATGTATGTAAGGCCTCTGGCTATAGGGCATTAAAAGGGAAAAATCTACTTTACATCAATCAAGGTTCAAATAGCGATGGTGTACCAACCTTTAAGGAAGATGCAGCCAGTTATGGTTTGGATTTTGCAGGACTTTCAACGCAAGCAGCATTTTTTGATTATGACTTAGACGGCGATTTAGATATGTATTTATTGAACCACTCTGTGCATCCCAATAACTCCTATGGAAGTGGTTCACTACGAAATGGATACGACCCAAAATCGGGCGATATCCTTTTTAGGAATGATGATAAGATGTTTGTCGATGTTTCGTATGAGGCGAACATTTTTCAAGGAAAAATAGGCTATGGTCTGGGTCTCGGCATCAGTGATGTCAATACCGACGGATATCCAGATATTTATGTTGGGAATGATTTTTATGAAAATGATTATCTGTACATCAATCAAAAAAATGGAACTTTTAAGGAGATTATTTCCTCCGATTCAAAAAAACTAGGACATACTTCACATTATTCCATGGGCAATGATATTGCCGATATTAATAATGATGGCCTTACTGATATTCTGTCAATGGATATGCTGCCAAGAAACCCTGAAACTTATAAAACTTCAGGATTGGAGTTTCCCTACTCTACTTATGAGAATTATTTGAAGAACGGGTATGCGCCTCAATACATGCAAAATACGCTTCACCTGAATTTAGGGAATACTTCATTTAGCGAGATAGCTCATTTGTCTGGAATATCTGCTACAGAATGGTCTTGGGGCGGATTACTTGCTGATTTCGATAATGATGGTTACAAAGATATTTTTGTCTCCAACGGAATTAAGGGCGCCACCAACAATATGGATTTTATTCAATTCATTTCGAACGATCTCATTCAAAAAAAGATAGATAAGGGAATGTCTGAACAAGATTTGGAATTGATCAAAAAAATCCCTGAAACGAAAGTCCCTAATTATTTTTTCAAAAATCTTAGAAACTTACAATTCGAGGATACTACAAAACAATGGTTTAGTGAAGAACCTACATTTAGCAACGGCTGCGCCTATGCCGATTTAGATAATGACGGCGACCTTGATCTTGTCATAAATAACGTAAACGAGAAGGCGTTTATATTAGAAAATCAAGATGTCTCAGCTACAAAACAGCATTATTTAGATATCAATTTTGAAGGCACCAAACAGAATCCTTTTGGTTATGGCGCAAAAATTATAGGCTATACTTCTAATAAAAAAATATATCAAGAAAATTTTACAACCAGAGGATATCTCTCGGCCACTCCTCCTATAGTGCATTTGGGCCTGGGCGAAATGAGTTCTTTAGATTCTTTAAAAGTAATCTGGCCAAATGGCTTCTGCCAAACTTTATCACAGGTTTCAGTTGACCAAACACTTACTATGAAGGTCGCCGAGGCTACAAATTTGCACACTTACGATAGTAAGGCAAAGAAAAAGAACAGTTTTACTAAAATTGATTCTGTAATTTCATTTGAACACAATGATCGAACTTCAATAGAGTTTTTAAGAGACCCTCTGGTGCCATGGGCAAATACTAATGAAGGGCCAGATATTTCAGTATCCGACTTAAACAATGATGGCCTTGATGATTTTTTTATTGGCGGTGCAAAAGGTCAAGCTTCACGACTTTATTTACAAAAAGATTTCGGCGAATTTGGAGAGGCCCAAAATGATCTTTTTCTAGAGGACGCTAAAAGTGAGGATACCGCTCATGTTTTTTTTGATATGGATAATGACGACGATAAAGACTTACTGGTGGTAAGTGGAGGAAATGAATTTAAATCAGGTAAACCATTACACCCAAAGCTCTATATTAATGCCAATGGAAGTTTCACGAAAGACACCTTACAATTTAATAATCTGGAGGTCAACGCCTCAAAGGTGTTAGCTGAAGATTTTAATAATGATGGGCATATCGATGTTTTAATAACATCGGATCACGTACCTTGGCAATTTAGCGAAAGTCCAAAACAGTATCTTTTTCAAAACGATGGAAAAGGAAATTTTAAGGACATCTCCAAAGTCATTTCTAAAGATTTTCAATTAATTGGAAACGTGAAAGATGCAGCATGGATCGATTTAGACAATAATGGGTTCAAAGATTTAATACTCGTCGGACATTGGATGCCGATATCTATTTTTTATAACGATGGTAGCTCCTTTAAACTTCAAAAAAACAACAATTTGCAGAACACTCATGGTTTGTGGAACTGCATCTTGACAACTGATTTTGATAAAGATGGTGATATCGATTTTATTGCAGGTAATTGGGGGCTCAACAGCAAATTTCAGGCTTCCTTAACCGAACCAATAACGATTTACAACTATGATTATGATATGAATGGCACCAACGACCCAGTAGTGACTTACTTCAAAGAAGACAGGGAAATTCCATTTGCATCCAAAGAAGCATTGGTGAAGCAATTGCCTAGTTTAAATAAGAAATTCCTGTCTTATAAAAGTTTCGCAAACGCAACTCTTGAAGATCTATTCTCCAAAGAAAAGATCGATGCAGCAAATAAAAAACAAGTCTTTGAGCTGGCAAGTATGTATTTTGAAAATAATGGGCAAGGTGAATTTTTAGGTAAAAAACTCCCTCTTATTGCTCAAAATTCAAATGTTCATGATATTGCATCGGAAGACTTTGATAATGATGGTTTTAGCGATATACTTTTAGTAGGCAATAACTATGAAATTAGCACTCAATTAGGTAGGATGGACGCCTCACACGGTGTACTTTTGAAATACGCTAAAAGCGGAGATTTTATATGGGATTCGGAAGTAGAAATTGGCGTGTCAGGACCCGCTAGAAGAATCAAATCAATAATTATAAAAAACAAGAAACACTATATAGTCACTATTAACAACGACACACCTATTTTTCTTTTAAAAAATGATGAATGAGACCTATGATATGTACTTTTTTTAAAAAAATATGTTTCCTTTTCTTCTCTGCTATTCTTTTCAATTCTTGTACTCAAAATGAAAACCAAGAAATTTCCGAAGAAACTGTAACATTGTTTAAACTGCTCCCTCCCGAAGCTACTGGTATTGATTTTATCAACAAGATTGAAAATCAAAAAAACTTCAACATCTTCAAATACCGCAACTTCTATAATGGTGGCGGTGTAGCCATTGGAGACATTAATAATGATGGCTTAGCGGATATCTATATGACGGGTAATATGGTGCCAAATAAACTTTACCTAAATAAGGGCAACCTCAAATTCGAAGATATTTCAGCAAGTGCAGGTATTGAAGGTAGTAAACCATGGTCCACAGGAGTCAATATGGTAGATATAAATGCCGATGGCCTTTTAGATATCTATGTCAGTAATGCAGGCAATTTAAAAGGTAACAATCATGATAATGATTTGTATATCAACAACGGTGACCTGACTTTTACAGAGAAAGCGCATGAATACAACCTTGCGAAAACAGGGTTTTCGACACACGCTACATTTTTTGATTATGATAAAGATGGTGATTTAGATGCCTATATTTTGAACAACAGTAATATTCCTGTCAGTAGTTTGGGTTATGCAGAACAACGTCATGTTCGCGCTCAAGATTGGGAGGGAGTTCCTGATATTTTCAAAGGTGTTGGTGATATGCTACTCCGCAATGATGATGGTAAATTCGTTGACGTCAGCGAAGATGCAGGAATTTACGGAAGCCTTATCGGCTTCGGTCTAGGTGTTATGGTGACTGATATCAATAAAGATCAATATCCTGATCTTTATGTTTCCAATGATTTTTATGAACGAGATTATCTATACATCAACAACCAAGACGGAACCTTTAAAGAAGAAATTAAAAACTATACGCAACATCTCTCGCTTTCCGCTATGGGAATTGATATTGCCGATATCAACAATGATGGAAATTCAGAGATATTTATCACCGATATGCTTCCTGAAGCCGACGAACGTGTGAAGGCCGTAATGGAATTTGAAGGTTACAATGTCTTTAAGCTGAAACAAAGTAAAGATTTCTACCAGCAATACATTCAAAATACATTACAACTCAACAATGGAAACGGGTCATTTTCCGAAATAGCATATTTCAGTGGTGTTGATGCAACAGATTGGAGTTGGGCCGGTCTATTGGTTGATATGGATAATGATGGTTTACGCGATATTTATATCACAAATGGCATTAATCATGATCTTACCGATTTAGATTTTGTTGATTTTTTTGCTAATGAAATTATTCAAAAGATGGCACTTACTGGAAGAAAAGAATCTATCGATTCTATCATCGCAAAAATGCCTGTTCGCCCTCAGCCTAACTACGCGTATCGAAATAATGGTGATATCACCTTTTCAAATGCAAACAAAGAATGGGGGTTTGAACTACCAAGCATGTCCAACGGAGCTGCTTACGGAGATCTTGATAATGATGGTGACTTAGAACTTGTTGTAAACAATGTCAACATGCAGGCGTTCATTTACGAAAATCGAACTAATGAAATGACTGACAACAACTATCTTAAGATCAAATTAGAAGGAGCCGAGAAAAACAAATTTGCAGTTGGTTCTACAGTTTTGTTGTACTACGATGATGAAACTGTAATGCAAGAGCAAATTCCATCAAGAGGATTTCAATCTTCCATGGATTATACCATGACTATTGGTTTAGGAGACAAAACAACAATAGACTCTCTTAGAGTGATTTGGCCCGATAACCGATCACAGAAGTTGGTAGCTGTAAAAGCAAACCAGACCTTGAGTTTTAAGCATGAGGTTTCAGATAAAACTCATAATCCTTGGAAAGTTGAGAACAAAAAAACCTTGCTGCAAGAAATTGAAAATAATAGCCTTGTAGCCCACAAAGAAAACAACTATAATGATTTCGACTATGAGGGCCTCATCTACAAAACACTTTCGCAAGAAGGACCTTCGTTGGCTGTTGGTGATATTGATGCGGATGGCAATGAAGATATATTTATAGGAGGCGCCAAAGGACTTTCCGGAAACATTTATAAACATGTAGGCAATGGCAAATTGACATTAATTCCTCAAAATATATTTGACGAAGATGCCGACTACGAAGATACAGCAGCCGCTTTTTTCGATGCTGACGGCGATTCCGATTTAGATCTTATTGTAGGCTCTGGTGGAAATCAAGTAGGCGAAGAGAAGAATTATAAAAGCCGACTCTACTTGAACAATGGTAAAGGTAGATTTACAAAATCAAGTGAACAATTGCCATCAACCTACAAGAATATTTCGACCATAGCACCTCATGATTTTGATAATGATGGCGATGTTGATGTATTCATTGGTTCTAGAAGTATTGTAGGCACTTACGGTCTCGATCCAAACCATCTTTTTTTAACCAACAATGGTGATGGAACTTTTGAAGATGTTACAGAGCGTTTTGCGTACGATTTAAAAAATGCTGGAATGATTACAAGTTCTATCTGGAAAGATATGGATGGAGATAGTAAAAAGGATTTGGTTACGGTTTCAGAATGGGGCACCACCAACATCTATAAAAATTCTGGACGTCGACTTGTCAAAACACCAACCACATTGGATAGTTTATCAGGTTGGTGGAATGCAATTGCGGCAGCAGATTTAGATAATGACGGAGATAATGATCTTGTTCTCGGTAATCAAGGAAGCAATCTGCATTACAAACCAACCGCGGAAAATCCAATGAAAATATGGATCAACGATTACGATAACAACGGAACTCTTGAACAGATCGTTACCCAAAGGCAAGAGGGAAAAGATTATCCTTTGCATCAAAAACAAGAAATGACTCAGCAAATTACAGCCTTAAAAAAACAAAATATAAAGGCATCGGTTTATGCTAAAAAGACTGTTAGTGAATTGTTTCCTCAGGAAATTTTTGAAAAATCTATTGTTAGAGAATCTGGTACTTCAGAGACTCTAATTGCGATAAATGAAGGCGGCGGAAAATTCACCATTAAGAAATTACCAAATCGTGTTCAACTTTCATGCATTTGCGGAATCACATGTACCGATGTGAATAATGACGGCAATCTAGATTTGGTAATGGCTGGAAATAATTTCGAGTTTAAACCACAATACTCTCGCCTAGATGCCAACTTTGGCAATGTACTACTTGGTGATGGTAAAATGGGCTTTGAATGGCAAGATTACAACAGAAGCGGATTTTATATTCGCGACGAAGTAAAGCATATTGCACAATTTAAAGATTCAAAAGGAAAATCATTTCTGATCACTGCAATAAACAATAATAAACCTAAAGTATTCGCATTCGATGACTAAAAGAGTTATTTATTTTTTTGCGTTTGTTCTACTTGTTGGCTGCAATGACAAAGAAGGCACTTTGTTTTCCAATCCATCTGCTGAGGAAACAGGAATCACCTTTGCGAATACGTTAAAATCGACAGAAGATTCCAACATTCTTGATTACTTATATTTTTATAATGGCGGTGGAGTAGCTGTGGGTGATATTAATGGGGATGAGCTTCCTGATATTTTCTTTTCAGGGAATCAAGTAAAAAACAAACTCTATCTAAATAAAGGCAATTTGAAATTTGAAGATATTTCAGATAAAGCAGGAATTTCTGGAAACAGCACTTGGAATACAGGAGCGGTAATGGGCGACGTAAACGGAGATGGATTACTTGATATTTATGTATGTGCAGTTGTGGGCATAAATGGCTTTAACGGCTTTAATGAGCTTTACATCAACAACGGAGATAGTTCTTTTACGGAAAGAGCAGCTGAGTACGGACTCGATTTTGACTCTTTCAGTTCTTCTGCTGCTTTTTTGGATTATGATTTAGATGGCGATTTAGATATATATCTTTTGAACCATGCAGTACATACTCAAGAATCATACGGAAATGCAAAAACCCGAAAAAATAGAAATTACCAAACCGGTGATAAACTACTTCGAAACGATGGAGGAAAATTTGTAGATGTAAGTGAAGATGCCGGCATTTATGGCGGGGTTAATGGCTATGGATTAGGTGTTGCTGTTTCAGATTTCAATCAAGATGGTTATCCCGATATTTATGTAGGTAATGATTTTCACGAGGATGATTACTACTATTTAAATAACGGTAATGGTTCCTTCACCGAAAGCCTTCGACAGTATTTTGGTCATACTACCCGATTTTCTATGGGTAATGACGTAGCCGATATCAATCGAGACGGTTGGCCCGATTTAATGTCGCTCGATATGCTTCCTCAAGACCAAAAAATATTAATGGCCTCAGAGGGAGATGATAATATCCAAACCCAAAAAATGCGCATAAATCGATTTGGGTATCATTATCAATTTACACGCAACACGCTCAACATTAATCAACAAAATGGCACCTTTTTAGAGACTGCACTATTGAGTGGAGTAGCGGCCACAGATTGGAGTTGGAGCACACTTTTCGCAGACTACGACCAAGATGGTAAGCAAGATATTTTTATCTCAAACGGAATTGAAAAGCGGCCCAACGATCTTGATTTTATCAATTTTTTGAGCAATGAGCAAATCCAAACTAAGATTAATAACACCAAGCTTGTTGATCAAAAAGCATTGGATTTAATGCCTTCTGGCGCTATTCACAATTTCATTTTTAAAGGAGGTAATGATTTGAAATTTGAGGATAAATCTTCTAGTTGGATTGCGAAAGACACTCTAAAATCAGGAGCCACCGCCTTGGCTGATCTAGATCTAGATGGTGATCTTGATTTGGTAGTCAATAACAGCAATCAAACAGCGTCTTTATACATAAACAAAACCAACTCAAAAGCGGGTTATCTGAAATTGAAGTTCAATTTCAAAGAGGGAAATCAACTAGGCATTGGCACGAAGGTATTCTCTTATCATAACGGCAATTTGCAGTTTAAAGAACTGTATACCGTACGTGGTTTTCAAGCCTCTTCGGAACCAATAATTCATTTTGGTTACGCTGTATCTGAAAAGATTGATTCTCTCAAAATCGTTTGGCCTGATAATACTTTTCAAGTTCTAAAAGACATTACAGTTAACCAAACACTTACGATTACCAAAAACAATGCTAAGCCTTTTAATTATGAATCACTCCGATTAAAATCGGCTGCCATTTTTGAACATGTTGAAAATAATTTAGGCATCAATTTTACACACAAAGAAGATAACTACGTAGATTTTAATCGCCAAAAGCTAATTCCTTATCAACTAGGAGATCGAGGACCTGCAACGGCCGTTGGAGATTTAGATAATGATGGTGAACAAGATATTTTCTTCGGAGGTTCAAGGTCAGTTGCCCCACAAATTTATGTTCAAAAAGACACCACGTTCATAGCAACAAAAAGGCCTGCTATTTCGAAAGATTCAATCAAAGAAGATGTTGTCGGGGTAATCTCAGACTTTAACAGCGATGGCAAGAATGATTTAATAATGGGATCTGGAGGAGCAGATTTTTTTAACACGATGAA
The DNA here is from genome assembly GCF_047345145.1 of Maribacter taeanensis. Taxonomy (NCBI): domain Bacteria; kingdom Pseudomonadati; phylum Bacteroidota; class Flavobacteriia; order Flavobacteriales; family Flavobacteriaceae; genus Maribacter; species Maribacter taeanensis. The sequence continues at coordinate 106,497 of NZ_JBLFER010000005.1, read as the reverse complement.
GCCTTTGTTAAATAACTATCATGTGCAGAAAGATTCTGTTTTTGAAACCAAAGCTTTGCCCGAAAGTTTCGAAAATGCATCCGTTTTAAGTGCTAACGATTATGATGGTGATGGCGATCTTGATCTATTCGTAGGCAATCAATCGATATCGAACGATTTCGGAAAACTTCCAAATTCCTATTTATTAGAAAATAAAAAAGGTAATTTTTCCATCAAAGAAAATAAAGATCTTCAAAATATGGGCATGGTTACCGATGCCATTTGGCATGACTTTGACGAAGACGGAATTAAAGACCTAATTGTAATCGGTGAATGGATGACGCCTACTTTCTTCAAAAACAAAGATGGAGAATTAGTCAAAAAAGAAATTACTAATAAGACCTTAAATGGATTATGGCAAAGCATATTGCCTTTTGATATAGACGGTGACGGAGATACTGATTACGTATTGGGTAATTGGGGTACCAATAGCAAATTTATTGCTACTGAGAGTTCTCCAATGAAAATGTATTACGGAGATTTTGACGACAACGGACAAACCGAAACCATTACGACCATTGAGAAAAATGGAAATTACTATACCTTAGAGAATCTTGATCAACTTGCAGAACAATTGGTGTATCTCAAAAAGAAATTCACTAAATACAGTGATTTCGCCGGAAAAACGGTCAATGAAATTTTTGGAAAAGAAGCATTGCGCAAGGCCAAGGTTTTAGAAGTATCTGAATTGAGATCAGGTTTCTTACGTAATGAAAATGGAAAGTACACTTTTGTGCCTTTTGAAAACCAATTGCAAGTGTCTCCTATTATGGCATTACTATCTTATGATTTTGACCAAGATGGAAAAGAGGAAGTGCTTACCGCTGGTAATTATTTTGGCGTAAAGCCTTTTCATGGGAGATTTGATTCTTTCCCTGGAGCATTAATAAAAAGCGAAAATAATGTAATTTTGACGCATACTATTGGACTAAATCTTGCTCAGAAATCAGTAAGACATTTGAATATAGTTACACTAAATAAGCAAGCCTACCTTCTTGTGACTGTACACAATAAAGATGCAGAAGTTTACAAACTAACAAAGTAAAAGAAGAACGATGAAGAAGATCAACATACTACTTTTTACTCTAGCATTGTGTGTGTGTTGTGCAAAAAAAGCAGAACCTATTCTGGTTACTGCGGAAGATTTGCATGCCTCCGTAGATAAAGTTACCGAAATCATGATTCACGATATTTTTTCACCACCGGTAGCAAGTCGAATTTTCGCATACCCCAATATTGCCGCCTACGAAATCATCGCACTAGAAAATCCAGAATATCTTTCATTAGCTGATCAATTAACAGATTTAAAAGCTATCCCAAAACCCAAAAAGTCTGTCACTATCAACTATAAGGTTTCCGCTATGGTAGCTCACTTGGAACTTAGCAAAAAATTAATTTTTTCTGAGGATAAAATCCAAATTCTTCAAGATAGTCTTTATAAAGTCTGGGAGGAGAAAGATCCACTTCTCTATGACAACTCTAAAGTCTACGGCATTGAAGTAGCAGAGCATGTAGCGCAATGGATGAATGCCGATAATTACAATCAAACGCGAACCATGCCAAAGTTCACCGTAGATATAGATAATCCTGAAAGATGGCAACCAACACCACCGGCTTATATGGCTGGCATTGAACCCCATTGGAATAAAATACGTCCTTTTGTGATTGATTCTGCCTCACAGTTCAAGCCAGTTCCTCCTCCTCCGTTTTCCCTTGAAAAAGGTTCTGCTTTTTTTAATGAACTAGAAGAAGTTTATAACATAAGTAATCAAATCACTGCCAAAGGTGATACATCAGAAGAGATCAAGATTGCGCAATTTTGGGACTGTAATCCTTACGTATCTGTAACTCGTGGACACTTGATGTTCGCCACTAAGAAGATTAGTCCTGGTGCGCATTGGATTGGTATTACTAAAATTGCAAGTAGAAAAACAAATAGTGATTTTGACAAAACACTTTATGCCTATACCAAAGCCTCTATAGCCATGGCTGATGCTTTCATTAGCTGTTGGGATGAAAAATACAGAAGTAATCTTATTCGCCCTGAAACCTTAATTAACGAACATATTGATGAGAACTGGAAGCCTGTTTTACAGACACCCCCTTTTCCAGAATATTCAAGTGGTCATAGCGTAGTTTCTGGTGCTGCTTCTACAGTACTTACGGAGATTTTTGGTGAAGATTTTAGTTTTGATGATGATACTGAAGTAGCGTATGGACTTCCCGTTAGAAGCTTTACATCTTTCAAAACAGCTGCCGACGAAGCTGCAATTAGTAGAATGTATGGTGGTATTCATTATAGGTCTGCAGTTGAGGTGGGTGTAGAACAAGGCCGAAATCTTGGTGAATTCGTTTTAGACAACCTAAAAATGATACAAAATAACCCAGATAAAAAAGTAGTAGTAAACGAATAAGTATGAGAAAGAAATTAATAGGAGGCATTCTAGTACTTCTTTTTGGAACACTTCTTTGGTATCTCTTTTTAAAACCACACGACTATCAAGTTAACTTTAAAGTAAAAGCCTCACCTGGCATTATAAACCAAAGCATTAAACTTTGGGCAGATGGCTTTGAAAGTTCAAAATTTATAACACAAAAAGATTGGCAACACTTTACCCACCAATTGAAATTCAACGACTCTACACACACTTATGAATGGTATGTAAAAACTTTAAACGATTCTATCTCACAGGTAAAAGTATTTGTTACAGATACCGCTAATAGTTTTTCTAATAAGCTCGCTATACCTTTTTCAGAGACCAATTTTGAGAAACGCACCAAAGAAACTGTAAAAGACCTCCGGTCGGTTCTAAAAGAACATATCGAACGTTTTAAGGTAACCATAGTAGGTTTAGAAGAAATACAACCTAAGTATTGCGCTTATGTATCTTTCAAAAGCAAACAAACTGAGAAAGCGTTGCAAATGATGAAAACCTACTCTTATTTAAATAGTACTATGACCGAGAACAGTTTTCAACTTGATGGACCACCATTTATAGAAATTGTAAATTGGAACAAACAACAAGACAGTATTACCTTCAACTTTTGTTACCCTATTCTCAAACCCGACAGTCTTCCAAAAATAGAAGGCATCTTTTTTAAAAAAATTCAAGGTCGAAAAGCAATCAAATCTATTTATAATGGAAATTACATTACTTCTGACAGAGCTTGGTACACAATGTTAGAGTATGCCAGCAAAAACAATCTTGCCATCGAAGAAACTCCCATAGAGATATTTTATAATAATCCTAATATGGGTGGTGACGAACTAAAATGGAAAGCTGAAGTTTTTATGCCACTGAAAGAATGATATGAAACCACTACACTTCTTTTTATTATTGCTTTTCTTGTTACAAAGCTGCACAAATCATGGGCAACTTACTTTTATAGAAAAGCTTCCAAAGAAACTAAAAGAAAATTCTGGAATCGTCTCTTATACTGAGGGAACAGCTTGGTTCATTGAAGACAACGGAAATAGCGACAATATTTATAAAACTGATTTCAAGGGAAATATCATCCAACAATTCGATCTCAAAAATGGGAAAAACGGTGATTGGGAAGATTTAACCAAAGACAAAAAAGGAAACCTATATATTGGTGATTTTGGCAACAATGCTAACGATCGTAAGGATCTTGTCATCTACAAGCTACCAAACCCAGAGTTAGAAAAGGGTGATAAAATTAGCGCAGAGAAAATTACTTTTAGTTATCCTGAGCAAAAAGATTTTCCGCCTCGAAGAGAAGGACTATTTTTTGACGCTGAAGCTTTCTTTCATTTCGATGAACATCTTTACATTTTTACAAAAAATCGGGCTAATCCATTTACAGGAGAAACTTCTATTTATAAAATACAAGATAAAAAGGGGGCGTATGCTGCAGAGTTTCTTGGGAAAATTAAATTATGTACAGACTGGAATACCTGTAAAGTTACTTCAGCAGATATCTCACCTAATGGAAAAAAAATTGTTCTATTAGGATATGGTAAACTTTGGGTATTATCAAATTTCAATGGCAGCGACACTTCCAAAATTATTATTGACGAAATTGATCTTAGAATTAGAACTCAGCTAGAATCTGTTTGTTTTATAAATGATAAGACACTTCTACTTTCAGATGAAGAGAGAGACGATACTGGTGGGAATTTGTATTCGTATACCTTGAAATAACATTGAACAGATTACCGCCTTCGCGGGAATGACAATAAAATCCTTTTTAAAACCCAAACCCCAAACCAAAAGAAAAACGAAGGCCGTCGGCGCTATTAAAAAGGGCTGCCCGTAAGGACATAATATCAGCAGCATTTAGGAAGAATCCTCCCCCATAAGAAGTGTGCCAACGATCAGAACTGTCATTAGGTTGCCAAACTCTACCATAGTCAAAGCCTCCATAGAGGCCTACTGTTGTGGGTAAGATTCCAGTTCTTCGCTCACCCAAACTTAATCGCAGATCAGTATTTTGATAATAGGATTTCTTTCCAGTAAAACGCTGATTTCTGAAGCCTCTTAGTCCATCAATGCCACCAATACTTGCCGCTTGATAGAACTCATAACCATCGCCCAAAGTAAAATGCGCCTTCCATTTGGTAGCCAGTACCAAGTTTCCACTTGGCACCAGTTTATAATCGAAGGAAAGACTTGGAATGATATAGCCAAAACTTCCATCTCCATCTGAGACTTCCGTTTTATATCCAATATGCAACGAAGTAGCCATACCTAAAGTCGGAAAAGCAGCATTATCTGCATTTTCATACGTATACATTCCGTCAAGCCCAACAAAACTCTTCTGGGTTTCTTCATTATTCGCTTGGTAAAACGTATTAATAAATCTATCCTCTGTTTCTTCAACTTCAATTGATTCATATGATATACCCGTTCGTATTTTGCTTCCTAATTGTCCTCGCCATACTAGAGACGGGGCAACTTTAATAGTACTATATCTAACTCTGTTGTAATCTAGCTCTAATTCATCATCTAAGTTTTCGGTTTCATTTCCAAATCCGAAGAAATTAATAGCAAAATTAGGACTTGTAAAATGTGTGTCTAATTCAAAATTAGCCTTTCCAAATGCATTGGCAAACTCTCCTCTATACCCCAATTCAAAACCATTTGTGGCAAAGTAAAAAGCGGCATTGATATGGTGCTGCTGTGTAAACGGATTCTGTCGAAAACCATTATAGGTGTAGGTTTCGGTGATTCCTAATTTTAAGCCCCCATCAGGATTAAAACCAATAACAGGCAAAAGCTGATTGGCAGAAGCTCTCATTTTTAAAGGTTGGTAGGTATTTACGGAATAGTTATCAGTCAGTCTTAGTTTAGCCTTTGATAGATCTTTTAGCTTATTTTTCTTCGACTTATAGTCATAGACGAAAGTGTTTCCACCTTCACCCACATCATATGTGTCATTGTTTTGACCACCAATCAAACGTATCTTAATCTTACTTCTATTTTTTCCCTTAACAACAAACTTATCTTCATCGTCAAGACCATAAATCCAAACTTCTTTAGTGAAGTCTTTGGAAAATTTTCTATTAAAAAACTGCTTCTTTTTTTCTCCATTGATAATACGATAGGCACTTACCTCGACTTCGTTGGTATTCAAATATTCAATTTCAAACCAATCATCTTTATCGGTCCCCGTAACCACTGCATACTTATTAAGTATACGAAAATAGGCATCAGCGGTTTTTTCAATATCAGCGATACGTGACAACAATATTCTTTTAATTTCGGTCACGGTTTCATCACGAACTTCTTTAGGAAAGGATAAAAACGCATTATCTATAATTTTAGCCGTAAGATTCTCTTTTATATATCTTGCTTCAGCCAGCCAAGCCTCTCTATTAGTTTCATTAAGTAAAGCCAAATCAAGAACGTAAGTTTTCGGTGAGGCATTAAAACCTTTCACACTTCTAATTTCCTCTTTAAAGCCCTCCATCAGGCGGAGAGATGGAATCAATCTTGTCGCCAACCCCATAAACAAACCATCACCCATTATAGAATAAGCCTGATCTCGATCACGAGGTACAGGTCTATATGTTTTTTTCTTCGATCCTTTTTCCTTGAATTCGGCCCATCGCCATTGGTCTACATGACGGTCCCAGTCCCCAAGCACCATATCGAAAAGTCTTGCTCTCACATACATTTTATCATCAACTTCGTACTTCTCATCATCTCTAAGGTTTTCAAGCATCTCATCGGTACTGATGAGTTTATCTGAAAAACCATAGCTCGCTAAATCTCCATGACCATCTCCAGCATGCTCTTCGATCATATACAATTCATCTCCAAAATTTTCATTAAAATCCTCAAGGGCAGCTTGTTTAGGCACATAATATAATACGGGATTGGTATGATAAATTCCAATCGCATCTGATAGTCCACCTATTGTAAATGGAGCATAGGGATGTGAACCTGTATAAAAATCTTGAAGAAACTCTTGCAAAAATGTATCCTGCAAATCGTCCATCACGTACTGCTGCTGAAAAACCATCGACTGCAAGTACAACTCCGAAACCTTTCGTAACGCGCGCATTACATATTCCTTACCATTTTCATGACGTAATCGAAGTGATTTCGATTGATGTCCCCCACCCTTTCGAACTGGTTTTAGTCCCCCAAATAAAGTATCTAGATTTACAGTTGGAGCAGTTACTTCAGTCCCGTAATATTTACGATATCGATCACCCCAAATAGTTTTGAAAAATCCCGTCTTGTCAATTTCTTCCTTTGTATAAATTGAGGCCGAGGCTTCACTCGAAAATGATTCTGCATAGTTACCCGAATACCCTTTTCGATCAGGTTGTAACACCTGTGCAGCAAATAAAAACTCTTCTTTATCAGATTCATCAACTCCAAAATAACGAACTTCAGAAGAACCATCTGTATAAACCTCCAATGCTGCATAGCCCATTTTTCCCGTAGAAAATTGGCTTCCATTCATCAACCGAGTTACTCCATTTTTCGCCCCCGCCCCACTTACGATCTGTGGCGTATTATTTTCTTTTATGTATTGTAATGTATGTTCATGACCTGAAGCAAAAATTACCTTTTCAGAATACTGAGCCAAAGTCACCATTCGGTTTTTGAATTCTGTATAGCGTTTATTCTGAATATCTTCTGGGGAAGCTCCAGAAGTCTTTCGAAGAATATTAATAAACGATCCAATAATTGGTAACGGGAATCTACTACTCCCCTGAAACAATTGTTGTTTCATAGAAAATTGCCCTCCATGAGGACCGTAAGAGAACATGGGATGATGCATTGCAATTAAGGTCGTCTTGTCGCGATTCTTCTTAATGAGCCCCTCTACTTCTTCCCAAAACTTAGCCCGACTTTTAATCTCACAATTATCATTCATAGTGGGGTGCTTGTCCCAATTCGCCAAATACCATTCTGTGTCAATAACAATTACGGTAAGCTTATCATTTACTTTAAGTTGGGTAATCGGACAACCATTTTCAGGCAAAAACGGATTCTTTTGTTTCAACTTTTTCTTAATGTACTTTTCTTGACGATCTAGACCTTTGAGGCCATCACTATACCAATCGTGATTTCCAGGAATGAAGAGTGGTCTTCCATCAAAATTTTCAAGGGTCTCCAATTGAGCATCCAAATGATTTTTCGCTTGATCGTGTTCTGCGGGGTGGTCCTTTTTGTTTGGTAATCCGGCAGGGTAGATATTATCTCCTAGAAAAATGGCCGTACTATTCTCCTTAGCCTTATTCAATTTACCTTTGAATAATTTTAACGCTTTGTTTGGTTTGTTTTCTTTGGATAATCCAGCGTCACCAATTAGATATACCGTATGTGAAATCTCTTTTGTACCAGATATTTCTTTATTTGAAAACTCTTGGGCATACTTTGTCTTCTGCGTAGCACAACTCGTAAGTAAAAGACAACATAATACGACAAACGAATACTTCTTCATATAACGGTTCTAAAGTCTAGAATTTTGTATTTTGGTGGGGGAGTTTATAACACACACTATATGTCGGGTATAATTGAAAAAACTAAAATTTTTGCAACAGGTTTATTAACGAACCACCTAGACCCGAAACATTTATATCATAATCTCAAACATACAGAGCGTGTTGTTAAAAGTACTAAAGAATTGTTGGAAGCACATAATCTTTCCGAAGAAGAAAATGAGATTCTTTTACTTACTGCTTGGCTGCACGATACTGGCTATACCAAAGGAACTCAAGATCATGAAGAAACTAGTTGCAGTATAGCTACAGAGTTTTTGAAGAAAGAAACTTATGACACTCAAAAAATTCAAAAAGTAATTGCCTGCATTCGAGCTACAAAACGATTTCACGAACCACAAAACATTCAAGAAAAGATTATTCGAGATGCCGATTCGTCGCATTTTGGACAAAAAAGTTATTGGGAAACTTCTGATTATTTACGTGAAGAACTCTCCTTACTAGGTATTGCTGATTATAGTTCAAAAGAATGGTGTAATGCAAATTTGGAAATGTTCAAAAAAGAACATCAATTCTACACCGACTATGCCAAAGAAAATTGGCAGGCAGGAAAAGATAAAAACCTCAAAAAATTAATTAAAGAAAAGAAAGCTGAAAAGGAAATCGCTAAAAAAGAGGCCCTTAAAGCAAAATATAAAAGTGAAAGTCCAGATAGAGGCATACAAACTCTGTTTAGAGTTACCCTAAAAAATCATCTTACTTTAAGTGATATTGCAGATACCAAGGCTAATATATTACTATCAGTAAATGCAATTATCATCTCGGTTGCCTTATCAAGTTTGATACCGAAATTAGACAATCCTTCGAATGCATATCTTATTTATCCGACCGTAATTTTTATCATTTTTAGTGTGGTATCAATGATTATGGCGGTCATAGCCACGAGACCAAATATTACTAGTGGCAAATTCTCAAAACAGGATGTAGAAAACAAAAAGGTAAATCTTTTGTTTTTTGGCAATTTTCACAAAATGAGCCTTGCAGAATACGAATGGGCAATTCAAGAACTAGTTAAGGATAAAGAATATATCTACGGTTCGCTGACGAAAGATCTCTATTTTCTAGGACTGGTCCTGAACAGAAAATATAATATACTAAGATGGACCTATACCATCTTTATGATAGGTATCATAGTGTCAGTATTGGCTTTTGGACTTGCTTTTCATTTTAATGAAGCCATGGTACGATGATGGCAAAAGATAGCCGTATTAAGCTTTCAATTCTTCCATAAGGTCATCGTAGGTATACGTCTTTTCAGGTTCTTGGTCTTTTCTATACAAAACATCAGCTCTGATTGCTTTCAGTCCTGCCACGCCTTGTAGTCCCTCTAATTCTACAATTTCTACCTTACCTGTGAAATATCCTTTTGATTTTAAGAATTTGATATAACGGAGATATTCTATTTCATCACTTTTTTGGGAATACACGATGACCATCTTCCCGGTTTGGGTAAGACGTTCGTCGGTACCTTTTACAAAAGATTTATCGATACGTTTTTTGATAATCTCGTAGCGGGCATTATAGGTTCCGTCTACATCGAATCGCTTTTCATCCATCCTGAAGCGGATAGATAAAGAGGTATTGTAAACCAAAATCAAAGATGCAACATCCAAAGGTACTGGAAGTTCAGGTTTCAAGCTATAATGTTTGTTTTCCATTTCGCACATTACCTGCAGTTGCCACAAACGAAGATTATTCAAATACAAGGGGTCAAAGCTGCGATTGCCTGCAATCGAATCTCCGATATACATGTTGTGCTCTATACCATCAGTTTTGTAACGCTCAAAATAATGTGGAAACATAAGCTGAGCCTCGTCTTGCTTTTTATCTATTAAAGAAGCTAGTTTCTTATTTATGGTCATTACGCTAGTATCGTAATTTTTACGATGGTCATAATAAGAATGCGTGTGTTCATCTATCTGAGCTTCATAGCTAAGAATCGATTTTTCAAGCTCCGTATCATTTTTCTTCAAATGCTCAAAAACAGGATTTACCTCGTCCATAATAAAGTTGAAAATCGCCTGCTCGCTGTTGGTATGCAATACTTCTTTTACATCTTCAATATGATTATTTACCCGAAAAATAAGTTCTTCATAAATGGGCAATTTTGTTTTTTGCCAAGCCTCTGTCAAAACTCGATTTACATCAGACAATTGAATCATTAAATCTCGCTGAATAGCCTTATTTCTTGCCATAGACGAGTCCTTGATATCAATCTGTCCGTACAGTGGATTTACTTTCTCAAACACTATCTCCTTAAAGGAAGGTTGCTCTCCTTGTAAACCATCTTTGATAAAGTTCTTCGCCTCCTCTTGAAACCTCCAATAAACAGAATCATGAACTGAAGTACACTCGTGTTGAATAATAGCATCTATCAAATTTTCCTCTTCCGTTTTTGACCTGAGTACCGCCGTGACAATAAATGGCATAATATCCTCAAGCTTGGTAGCAACCACACTATTCAGTTCATTTTTATTTGGTGAGCTTATTTCGAGAACCCCAAGTAAATTTCCATTATCAGCTATCGGAGCAAAAATGGCGCTTTGGTAGCCCGCTTCTTTTAAATTTTTATAGGGGGAAATACCACCAGAAAGCTCATAATACTTATTTACATCAGTGACCGCAAAGAAATCACTATCCTGCATGAGAGCTTTATATGACCCCGGACATAGGGCCTCTTCACATGAAACATATTCATCATTACCTAGAATAACACTTTCCATGCCTGCACCATGAACGCACTGAAATTGGTCTTGCTTCGTATCATATGCCACAAAACCGACCTTCACATCTTTCAATCTAAAGAACGACCGGAAAGTTTCTTGCATAAACTCCATAAATGACTCATCGCCATTCTCCTTTTCATTGGATATCAACCCCGATTTAATTTCCGAGATAGAATGTTCTGCAGTTACATCAAACATATTAGAAATCACAAAACCTTTTGCTATAAAACTACCAGGAGGAATTTTCTCTTTCCACAGTTCAATATTGTCATAATTCTCTAAGAGCTCATCAATATCTTCTTGAGTTAAATCCTTTGCTTTCTCTGTAGCATGCAATTCCAAGAAATCCGCATTATACAAAATACGATAATGATGCATAACGCCAGCAGCATCAGGAATATCATAAAAATAGGGTCTTGAAAAGTCGAGTTTGAAACCATAGTAAAAATTCAGCACTACTACGGCCGCCATGATATAATTAAATTCGTCTTCTTGATTTCGTATTTTAGGCTCAAAATTAGGTCCAGCCTCCGCTAATATTTTCTGAAATCTTTTTGAAGAATTAAAAATGAAATTGTCGTAAGGTAGCGCAGCCGCCTTTATTTCATTGTCCCCCAAAATTTCGGAAAACGTATCCTCAAAAATTATTTTGATAACGTCCTCGTGTTTTTTTAACAAAGAGACATCTTCAAAACCTTCTCGAAGTTCAGGATATGGAGCTTGGGCATCAAGCACACGCTTTGCTTTGGCGGCCAAAAATGGGTCTTTACTTTTGGACAGCTCGTCATAATATTCCAATAATTTATTGAAACTTATGACACGCTGAATAGGCATGTTTTCGTAGTTGTTTAAAGACATAGTATCCATTGGTCTACTTTTCTAGTATAAAATTACAAAACGACCCGTAAAATTTTGTTAAGGAAACCTTATCAAAAGTGTTAAGGTATGCTGTGTTTTTCGGATATTTATAAAAAATCGTCAATGTCATCAAGGTTTCGGTTATCAAGAGCATATGATCAGGCAAAAGTTATTCCTTTTGACAACAATTCTAAATTCATTCTATTTAGTGATTGTCATCGAGGTGACAACAGTTTTGCTGATGATTTTGCGAACAATCGAAATATCTATTTTCATGCATTGACCCATTATTTCAGAAATGGTTTCGAATATTGTGAATTGGGTGATGGCGATGAACTTTGGGAAAACATTCGATTTGAATCTATTTTTCAAGCCCATAAAAATGTCTTTAAACTTCTCAAACAATTCCATTTAGAAAAACGCTTACACATGATTTGGGGCAATCATGACATGGTTTATAAGGACCCAAAATATGTGGAAAAACATTTATTCCAATATTTTGAACCTGTAGAAGACTGTGAAAAAGACCTTTTTGAAGGTATCCAATACCATGAAGCTATTGTTTTAAAACATAAGGAAACCGAACAAGAACTTTTTCTTGCCCATGGACACCAAGCCGATTGGTGGAATTACACTTTCTGGCGCTGGGGGCGCTTTTTAGTTAGAGTACTATGGAAACCCCTTCAAGTATGGGGAATTGCTGACCCAACCAGTCCAGCAAAAAACTATATAGAACTTAAAAAGGTAGAGCGGCGCATCAAAAAATGGATTCTCGAAAAGAATCTTTTAATAACTATTGTGGGTCACACACATCGGCCTCGTTTTCCTGAGCCGGGGGAGATTCCTTTGTTCAATGATGGTAGTTGCGTACACCCGAGAAGTATTACAGGTATCGAAATCGTAAAAGGCACTATTGCTTTGATCAAATGGCAAATTGCTACCAAAGACGATGGAACCTTACAAATAGTTCGTGTAGTACTCGAAGGACCTCAGAGTTTGGCGGACTATCAACAAGCGCAAGACTAAATAATTCCTATTTTTATACAATTCTTAAATACAAAACCATGCTAAAAAAAGTAACCCTCATTGCCCTAGTTTCTCTTCTATTTGTTTCTTGTTGGAAAGATAAAAGTCCCGAAGATTTAATTCGTTTGAAAGGAAAGTTCAAATCAACGGTTTCCTCGTTCGAGAAAAAGAAAGAAAACGCTAACAAAAATGTAAACAAGGGGCTCGAAACCCTAAATGCTTTGAAGACCGCCTTAGAAGACACCAAGAATGAAGACAAAGAATTCGCAAAGGTGTACGGTGATTGGGAGAAGGTAAACAAGCGCGTTGAAAACCTCAACAAAGAATATGAGGACTTAAAAAAACATGCTTCTAATTTGTTTACGGCTATGGAAACCCAAACCAATAGCTTAAGTGATGAGAAGAGCAAAAAAACACTTTTAGGTGCTATCGAAAAAGCGCGAACTAAATACAATGGCACTTTGGCTAATACTTCAAAAGCCATAGACAAACTTCGTCTACTACATGGAGATGCCGTGGAGGTAGTAAAAGCCCTTGAAGTTGCTGCAGCTTTAAACTCCTTTGACAATATCAATGACCAAATGAAAAGCATTGAAGAGCGTGTTGATGGTATTATGTCAGAGTTAAATGTTGCTGTCGTAGAGAGTAAAAAGTTGTATGAGAAGAAGATTACGGAGTTGGATTAGTGGAGTTATTCTGCTAAAGCAACCCCAAAAGTTTCTTTAGCAGGGTTTTTTGACCGATAAACAGCTGAATTAGTTGTCATATAACAAGTTAGCATACATACTGAAAAAGCAAAATGCCAAGAATCGAATTACGAACAGAAATCAAAGCAAGTAAGGAAATCGTATTCGACTTATCACGGAGTATTGACTTACATAAAATCTCTACTGAACATACAAACGAAACTGCAATCGCTGGAAAAACTAGCGGACTAATTGGAATGGATGAATCGGTTACGTGGAGAGCAAAACACTTCGGAATTTATCAAAAATTAACTTCAAAGATTACGAAATTTGAACGCCCAAATCTTTTTGTAGATGAAATGGTAAAAGGAGCTTTCAAAGGTTTCAGACACGAACATCATTTTGAGGACTTAAATGGCGGGACTTTGATGACGGACTATTTTGAATATGAATCTCCATTTGGAATCTTAGGTAAGTTGGCTGACAAGCTATTCTTGCTAAAATATATGACGGACTTATTAGCAGAACGTAATAGAATCGTGAAGGACTTTGCGGAAACGGACAAATGGAAAAAAATAGTTGCGTAGAAAAAAGTACATATGCTAACAAAACCTATAATTAATACGGACTTCGGGTTTTACGCTAAGGTCTGTGTATATTTATGAGGTCGCAAAATCTTTGGGATTTTGCTTTCGAACAAAAAAAGAAAAAACAAAACCAAAAGCTTTTGCTTAGCGCGTAGCTGGAAATCCGTCGGATTTCTGCGCCGCATTAATCATAGCTCAGCCGTTAAAAAATCACCCCCTACCCGCCAAAGTCTTTATTGCACTTACAAAAGCATCAAGCTCTTCTGTGGTAGTATACACATTGGGCGTAATTCGGCATCCTAGCACATTTTCTCGATTAATCCCTACAGTGAATATCTTAAACTCTTCTAGCAAATTCTTAGCCAAATCATTGGGCTTCATATGCGTAATCCCCACATTGGCTATTCCACAACTGCGATGTTCTTCGATAGGTGTATTGATGACCACATTTTCCACATTGCGTAATTGGTCGCTCCAATACCGTTGTAAGTAGCGCATGCGTTTTTCCTTTCTATCGAGACCAATCATTTCAAGGTAATCGATAGCATCATTGATAGCCAAATCAGTGTGGACAGGGTGGGTTCCCGTATGGTTCAATCGGCCGATATCATCAGGTTCGCGGTCATGTTCTGCCAACAAAGGCCATATTTTCGAAATTTTATCCTTTTTTACAAATAGAAGTCCAGCTCCCAAAGGTGTGCTCAACCATTTGTGAAGACTGCTTCCGTAGTAATCGCAATCTAGTTCTTTGATGTTTACATTAATGTGACCCACACAATGTGCACCGTCAACCATCACCTCAACACCATGGCTATGGGCCATATCGCATATCTTTCGTATGGGTAGAATATGGCCTGTGATATTGACCATATGGCAAACCATTATCAATCTTGTTTTGGACGTTATTTTACTTTCATACACTGCAACAATCTCTTCATCAGATTCCGGGTGGTTGGGCACGGAGATTCTCTTATTTACGATTCCGTAGCGTTTCGCCATCAATTTAAAATGTTCTTGCATGGCTCCGTAATCTTGTTCGGCAAAAATAGCCTCATCACCTTCCTTCCATGGGAAACCACCTGTTATCAAATCAAGGGATTCTGTCGTATTACGAGTAATTATCACTTCATCTGCATCGCAGTTTACCAACTTTGCCAAGCGGTCGGCAACACCTTTCTTATTATCCCATTGCACGGTCCGCATATAATGTGAAGCTTCGTAATTCACCATTTTCACATGCTCAATAAATTTGTCCAAGGTAGGTTTGGGCGCAAAATTATAGTAGCCATTTTCGAGGTTGATATAGTCCGGTTTTAAGGCATAATCTTCCCGAATACGTTTCCAAAATTCATCGTCGTAATTAATTGGATATGGCTTTGGTTCAGATTTGATTTGAGCGTTAGCTGTAATCGGTAAAAACGGAGTCACCATTGCAGCCTGCCCCACTCGTTTCAAAAAGTCTCTTTTTTGCATATCTTGATAATTTAGTACAAACAAGATAACATATTTCAAACAGATTCATAAAACTAACATCCTCAAAATCTGATATTTATAATCGTCTGTTAGCTTAATTTTAACTAATTTAAAGCTCACTAATTTTTTAATCAATAACTAAACCCTCGAAAAAATGAAAAAACTAATCGCAGAATTTATCGGAACCCTATGGCTCGTGCTTGGTGGGTGTGGAAGTGCCGTGCTCGCAGCAGGATTTCCCGAATTAGGAATAGGCTTTGTTGGTGTTTCCCTAGCCTTTGGTCTTACCGTTGTTACGATGGCTTATGCCATTGGTCACATTTCAGGTTGTCATCTGAACCCCGCAGTTTCCATTGGATTATGGATGGGCGGTCGTTTCGATGCCAAAGACTTGATTCCATATATCATTGCTCAAGTTATGGGTGGAATTGCAGGTGCAGGAATTTTATATTTAATCATTACAAATCAAGCTGGTTTTGAAGGTGTAGGTGGTTTCGCCGCCAATGGTTTCGGAGAACATTCACCTGGCGGATTTAACATGACCGCGGCTCTTATCACAGAAATAGTTATGACTTTTATTTTCCTTTTTGTAATTCTGGGCAGCACGCATTCAAAAGCTCCAAAATATTTAGCTGGTTTAGCTATTGGACTTTGTTTAACGCTAATTCACCTGATTAGTATTCCTGTTACAAATACTTCGGTGAATCCAGCTAGAAGTACAAGTCAAGCACTTTTTGCTGAAGGTGGATGGGCTATGGGTCAACTATGGCTATTCTGGGTGGCTCCAATTGTAGGTGCTATTTTGGCTGGTTTAGCTTACAAATACCTATCACCAGAAACAAACAATTAATCATATTTAGAGTTTTAAAAAATGCATTCTAACCCGCGGTTGGAGTGCATTTTTTATTTGGTATATTTAGACCTTACTTTTCAAAAAACCTAGCGAATGCCAATTGTTATTGTTATCACAGGAATACTCATTTTATTCCTTCTTATTGCACGTTTTAGACTCAACGCCTTTATTGCCTTTATTTTAGTTTCACTTTTTGTGGGTATCGCTGAAGGTATGGATCCCGTTGCGGTTGTAAAATCAATACAGCTAGGAATAGGAAATATTCTAGGTTTTCTAGTACTCATATTGGGTTTAGGCGCCATGTTAGGTAAATTAGTTGCTGATAGTGGTGCAGCACAGCGAATTACAACCAAGCTCGTTGAAAAATTTGGCAAAAAGAACATTCAATGGGCGGTAGTACTGACAGGTTTTATTGTAGGTATTCCAATGTTCTATTCTGTCGGTTTTGTAATTCTAATTCCTTTGGTTTTTACTATTGGTGCCGCCACAGGGTTACCGCTTATCTATATTGGGCTCCCTATGCTAGCATCATTATCTGTTACACATGGATATTTACCACCGCACCCAGCACCAACGGCTATTGCAGCTACATTTAATGCTGATATTGGTAAAACACTATTTTATGGAATCATAGTAGCTATACCTGCAATTATCGTCGCTGGCCCACTATTGTCTAGAGCAATGAAAGGCATAAAAGCTACCCCTATTGAAGGCTTTGTAAATACTAAGGTTTTGAGTGATGAGGAAATGCCAGGTACGGCGATAAGTATTTTAACTGCTTTGTTTCCAGTAATTTTAATGGCTGTAGCTGCTTTAGCTGAGCTTTTAATTTCTGGTGATTCGATGCTAAAAAAGATACTAGTGTTCATGGGCAACCCCGTAATGGCAATGCTTATATCAGTACTTGTAGCCATCTATACTTTAGGGCTAGCTAGAGGTAAAAAAATGATCGAAATCTCAGAAACAATCAAGAGTGCCGTATCAGGAATTACCATTGTTCTTTTAATAATTGCGGGGGCTGGTGCTTTAAAACAAGTATTGATAGATAGCGGGGTAAGTGAATTTATAGGCGATATACTTCAAGGTTCCTCAATTTCGCCTTTAATACTAGCATGGTTAATTGCAACCATCATTAGAGTTTGCGTTGGTTCAGCAACAGTTGCCGGCTTAACAGCTGCAGGTATAGTGCTCCCTTTGGTATCTGGTTCAGATGTAAGTCCAGAATTAATGGTATTAGCCATTGGGTCGGGTAGTTTAATGTTATCTCATGTTAATGATAGCGGTTTCTGGCTATATAAAGAGTATTTCAACCTTTCTATAAAAGACACCCTAAAGTCATGGACTGTAATGGAAACCACAGTGGGAGTTATGGGATTACTTGGGGTTTTGGCACTTGATATATTCATTTAAATAAATAATTATGAGCTCACCTTCAGCACGAATCAAGGAATTAGGATTGGTTTTACCACCCGCTCCTCCACCGGCCGGTTTATATAAACCCATTTTGGTTGTCGACAACTTCTTATACGTCTCAGGTCAGGGACCAATGTTACCTGACGGCTCACTTTATAAAGGACGAGTTGGGGACAGTTTAAGCTTGGAAGAAGGTAAGATAGGTGCACGTCATGTTGCCTTGACCATGTTATCTACTATTACTACTCATTTTGGAGATGTAGACCGTATCAAACGTTTGGTAAAAACTTTGGGTATGGTAAATTGTCATCCAGATTTTGGTGATCAGCCTTTGGTCATTAATGGCTTTAGTGAATTGATGGCAGATGTGTTTGGTGCCGATAACGGTGTTGGTGTCCGCAGTGCTGTAGGTATGATGCTTCCCGGTGGGATAGCTGTTGAGATTGAAGCCATGTTTGAACTTCATAAATAAGAAACCATGTCTGAAAATACCTGGTATACCTTGAAAGATACAAGTGAGATAAATTCTCCTTCCTTACTTGTTTATCCTGAACGTATTGAGGAAAACATTCGTACGATGGTTTCCATTTCTGGTAGCGTTTCGAACTTGCGACCTCATATCAAGACGCATAAAATGGCTGAGATTGTGCAAATGCAACAACGCCATGGTATTCAAAAATTCAAATGTGCTACTATCGCAGAAGCGGAATTGTTAGGCCAATGTGGAGCTCATGATATTCTATTAGCCATGCAGCCAGTTGGAGCGAACATCAGTCGCTTTTTTAGCCTGATGGATGCCTTTCCGAAATCTAGTTTTTCGACTTTAGTGGATAATGAAACTATTCTTAATCAAATCGCCCAAAAAGCATCCAAGAAGAATACAATTGCTCCGCTATATTTGGATATTAACTCAGGGATGAATCGAACAGGATGTATTCCTGATGCGCAGGCTGTTTCATTATATAGTTCGATGGAAAACAATCCGAATATTGCGGCTTGTGGACTTCATGTATATGACGGTCATATTCGGAATTCCAATCTTGAAGAACGAACCGAGGTATGTAATACCGCATTTCAAAAAGTTTTGGATTTAAAGGATGCTATAAAAAAAGAAGGTATTATCGTTCCAGATATTATTGCTGGTGGTTCGCCATCTTTTCCTATACATGGAAAACGAACAGGAGTTGATGCTAGTCCAGGAACTACGTTACTTTGGGATGCCCGTTACGCGGAACTATTTCCCGATATGCCTTTTTTACACGCGGCTGTTTTGTTTATCCGCATCATTAGCAAACCTGAGGAGAATATTATTTGTTTTGATTTAGGTCATAAATCCGTTGCTCCAGAAATGGGTTTCCCAAGAGTTCAAATTTTAGGCTTGGAAGATAGCGAGCAGATTGGTCAAAGTGAAGAGCATTTAGTAGTACGAACTCAACGCGCTGATGAATTTGAAGTGGGAGATGGGTTTTATGCCATTCCAGTTCATATTTGTCCGACAGTTGCCAAATATGAGGAAGTACTAACTATTTCCGATGGGGTCGTTACAGGAGCTTGGAAAGTTGCCGCCAGAAACCAAAAAATTACGATTTAATTATGTTCATATTCGACGCCCATCTCGACCTTTCTATGAACGCCATGGAATGGAATCGTGATCTTACCTGGTCGGTAGAAGAAATCCGCGAAAGTGAAATCGGAATGACTGACAAACCTGATCGAGGTAATAATACAGTTTCGTTTGAGGCAATGCGAAAAGGGAATATCGGACTTTGTATGGCGACTCAAATTGCACGCTATGTGCATAAGGATAACTCGCTACCCGGTTGGAATTCACCCCAACAAGCTTGGGCACATACACAAGCGCAGCTGGCATGGTACAGAACGATGGAAGAGGCTGGTGAATTGGTACAAATCAGAAATGGCAAACAGCTGAAGGCTCATTTAGAAAACTGGAAAACATCCGAAGGAAAAAAACCCATTGGCTATATTTTGAGTTTGGAAGGAGCAGATTCAATAGTATCCATTGACTATTTGGAAAGAAGTTATGAGCAAGGATTGCGGGCTATTGGTCCAGCTCATTATGGTCCTGGCACCTATGCGCATGGCACCAATTCCGTTGGTGGAATCGGCACGAAAGGAAAGGCGCTCCTCAAAGAAATTGAACGTCTAAATATTATTTTAGATGCCACACATTTATGCGACCAAAGTTTCTGGGAGACCATGGATAATTATAACGGTCCCGTTTGGGCAAGTCACAACAACTGCAGAGCCCTGGTAAATCACAATCGCCAGTTCTCAGATGAGCAAATTATAGAACTTATTTTTCGAAATGCTGTTATCGGGATAGCCCTAGATGCCTGGATGATGGTACCAAATTGGGTTCGGGGTGAATCAACTCCAAAAGGTATGAACGTGACGCTTCAACAGATGATCAACAATATTGATCATATTTGCCAACTAGCCGGTAACACATTACACGTTGGTATTGGAACCGATTTAGATGGAGGTTTTGGAAAAGAACAATGCCCATCGGATATTGATACCATTGCAGATCTTCAAAAAATACCTCAGCTACTATCAGCACGGGGGTATTCTACATCAGATATTGAAAACATAATGTCTGCAAATTTTCTTCGTTTTTTGCAAAACACATGGAGTTAAGAGCAAAACATCGAATTTAACAGCAAATTAAGCCCCTCTGGCAAGGTATTTGTTATTTTTGGAAGTATTAAACGACCTTTACTTTGTTATGAAATCGTTGCTTACATTTTTACTTTTTCTTATACCCTTACTGGGATGGTCACAGGTTGGAGATCTCCCTGATGCGAAACCTCTGAAAATAGAGGCAGCAAATAAGCTCGATAAGGACGGGAAAACTGATAAGGGTACGGCACTTCGCATTCCTGATATTATTAAGGAACAACCCAAAATCAACTTTAAAGATTCTCTTGGCCGTAAGCCAGTGAAAATGCTTGATGATCGCAATTTGGTGCAAGCAGGTGCCGGCTTAAAAATAGATCCAAAAGTTGGACCGCGGACAGCGAAAGAAGGTTCTAAAGATCACTTTCCGGATCAAAATTTAGGTGAAATTAAAAGTAATGGGAAATTTGTGGGGGTCGTAGCCAGAGACCATGAGTTTGTAGATGGTGATCGAGTAAAAATTTATTTAAATGAAACAGTGGTAGATGCTAATATGCTACTAACGGGAGTTTTCAAGGGGGTAAACATTGACTTAAATAAAGGTTTTAATCGAATTACATTTGAAGCCCTTAATGAAGGTTCTTCATCTCCGAACACAGCCCAAGTAGATGTCTATGATGACCAAGGGCAGTTGATTTACTCCAATAAGTGGTTGTTATCAGGAGGTTCTAAAGCATCCTTAGTAATTACAAAGGACTAATAATTCTTCAAATCTTATATTCCCTAAAATACTTGTCGAAGACTAGCAGACCTAGTTTTCACAAGGCACGTCGACATTCCTAAATTCAGGATTATTCTGCCTTCTCAACAGCTATTACATTGTCATCTGGTATACGGTCAATCATTTTGTTGTAAGGGTCTATTCCAGCCTTAACCGGTTCTTTATCAATGGTATATGAAAATGTAGTCTTGCCTGGCTTCACCCACTTTTTTTCTAGTACTAGCGGTACTTTTTTAGTCATTCCATTGACCACCGTATCATTTTGAAATATGGCAATTTCTAGTAAGTTCGATTTTTCTGGAGCTCCAATATCTTTGCCATTACCATCATAGTAATTTTTAGCACTTTGTACTTCGATATTTACCTTGTATTTACCATTATCCAAAGCTGTATACGTCGCCTCGTTAACTTTATTAGTATACAGTGTGATTTTCTCGAAGCTATCTTCAAGATAATATTTTAAGGAATCTGGGGTAACAGATTTTATATGAGAATACCATTCATTTGAAGTTGCAAAGGGTGCTTTGGGTCTAAAAGCTGCGCTATCAATAAATGTCTTAAACCCTTTATTAAGTTCCTTTTCCCCAACATAATCTTGAAGAGCATACAAAATAAGCCCCCCTTTTCTGTACCAAACATAGCTTTGCGTATCATTATCTAACAAAGTCTTTTCAAACTTATTTT
The DNA here is from genome assembly GCF_047345145.1 of Maribacter taeanensis. Taxonomy (NCBI): domain Bacteria; kingdom Pseudomonadati; phylum Bacteroidota; class Flavobacteriia; order Flavobacteriales; family Flavobacteriaceae; genus Maribacter; species Maribacter taeanensis. Next base: position 84,750 of record NZ_JBLFER010000005.1, on the reverse strand, counting down.
CACTTGCCCTACCTCTTAGGTAACTATCCAATTCTCGTTTTAGAAATTCTTGCATTGCATCAACGCCATACTCCTTTTTCATAACCATTAAAGAAGAATACTCAGCCATAGATTCAGAAATTTGATTTGCGCCTCGGGTAGCAGATGGCGTGATTTGATGTCCCCACCATTGATGCGCCACTTCGTGTGAAGTAACCATATAGGCATAATCGGTATCAGACGGGTCACTAAAATCTCCAACCCAACCAAAACTCTCTGCATAGGGTACCGTATTTGGAAAAGATTGTGCAAATGATTGGTAACGTGGGAATTCAATAATACGCATTTGTCTATACTGGTATGGACTATAGTTTTCTGAAAAGTAATCCAACGAATGCCTTACCGCTTTAGCAAAACGTTCTACATTGTAGTCATGTGCTGGGTGATGAAAAATTTCAATCGCTACCTCGGCACCATCCTTACCCTTCCAATTTTCTTTATGTATATCATACTTGGCAGAAGAAACATTGAAGAAATAGTCCATTTCACCTTCCATTTTGTAGTGGTAATATTTTCTACCATTCTCTTCCCATTCTTTTTGAAGATAGCCTGGCATTATAGCTATTTGATCTGGTGCTGTACTTACGGTTCCCTCAAAAGTTATATAGTCCGCATCATCATTAAATAGCAGATTACTTAAACCCCATTCATCATCTTGAGCTGGAGCCTGATACTCTTTTTCAGGCAATTCATATTCCTTTCTATACTTATCGCTAGTCAATTCAACTTGCGGATTGTATCCAAAAGATGGAAAAAAGTCTTGATTTAAAAAAGTTCCGTTATAAACGATATCTGAACCGCTTCCTTCATTTGGAAAACCTTTGTAACCTTTCTTTATTGAAAGCTCCATTAAGGTAGTATCGCCAGGCATCATAGGCTTTGGCAATGCGTAGAGTTTATATCCAAAATCATCGTAAACCTTTCCTTCCTCTAACGCTATGCCATCTACTTCAAATTTAAGAAGTTCTCTCTTCAGTAAACCTTCTATTCCCCAATTGATATGCAAAGAGTCAATTTTCGTTTTACCTTTGTTTACCATCGTAAACATTCCAGCCATACTCGCATATCGCTCCTCAGGTACCAAATCAACATTCACTTTCACATCGGTAAATTTTGGTTGATTTATAAAGTTATACTTACTCAATGTTTTTTCATAGTTGGCGGATTGTTCTCTTCTATCATCCGATTCTATATAGGTATTTAAAACATTTGTATTATAGTATACAAATGCTCCTGTACCAATCCAAACAGCTAAACCCAGAAACATGGTCAGCTTAGCCTTACCACCAAAACGCTCCTTAGCTTCTTGAAAACGTGACTTTAATCCAGAATCTGTTCCTCGCTTCCAAAATAAAAGTCCGATTACCGTCAAAATCAAACCAAAACCTAACCAATATAATCTGAACCAATTTTGTCCTTTTAGAAAATGTCCGAAGCCATTCATATCAGAAATAGTATATCCAGGAGAATAACTATATAAAAACATATTAAAGTTGACGTCTGCCAAACTATTTATAAGAAAAAGTCCGGCCCAAATAGCTATCGTTATAACATGACCTAGGAATTTTTTACTCACCAGCGAATGCACGAAAAAAGCCAGCATTACATAGGAGATATACTTTGGAAATTCAATAATATATAGATCAAGGAAATACTTATCAAATTCAAAATTAAAATAGCCTTTTAATATTTGATTTAGAACGCCACTTACCATAATCATATTTACCAATACGAAGCATACAAAAACAAGAGCTAAAAACTTTGAGCCATAAATCACCCAATTTGGTAACGGTAACGCACCATATATTTGATCGTATTTAACACCTCGTTCTCTATGCAAGACTTCTCCTGTCATGAATACAATAAGAATGAAAATTAAAACCACATAATTAAAAGACTTTACCTCTAACATATAGTAAGTCATTGGAAGCATTGGTGTGCCATATGTTGGATCACCAAACCAACCATCAAAAAACAAGAATAACACTGCAGCAATCAGTATGGCTTTGAAAAATAAGTCTTTGCTAATATTTCTAAACTCCATCCAAGCCAATCGGACCAGCAATTTAAAGTTACTTGCACCGCTAAATACTTGAGATACTTTAGGAATTTTAGTCAAAACAGACTGTGACGACTCGTCCGTATCCGTTAGGGCTTTCTTTTTTTTGCCAAGCTTTTTATCCAAAAAGCGTTGAAAATCAAATCGAAAAAGTGTTAGTAAGAAAATTAAAATACCTACACCTACCCAGAGTAAACGATTCCAAAGAATCATACCCGCTAGCGGCACGGTCAAAGTATTTTGTTCTTCAGGTGTCCAGTATTCCGTTAAATTACTTATTCCTCCAAGGCCAAAAGGATCCATCAAACTTACTAGGTCTTTATTATCAATGTCTTGAGTTAAGGTAAGTGTCACTAAATAGACAATAAATAAAATAGCTCCTCCAGCATAAGCCAGCATAATTCTTTTGGTTAGCGCCACTAAGGCAAAGAAAATACAACCTGTAAAAAAAAGATTTGACCAATAATAAAACAGGGCCGGCTGTAGGTAGTGCCAAAAATCAAAACTTGTATAACGTTCCGCTGGTTCAAAACCAGCATAAGGACCGATAGCAAACCCAATAATCAATCCGAAAATAAACCCTAGACTTACCAAAAACAAAGTAGCCATTGAACCAAAGAACCTTCCTAAAATATATCCTTTTTCACTTATTGGGTAGCTAAAAAAGTAGTTCTGCGTGCCATGTTCAAGGTCTCTGTAAACAGGTACACCCATAATGGCACTGGCTAGCATAATTCCGAAAATACTTACCGCATTTAAATTAACTGCTAGCGCATAAGGTGAATTTTGAAATACTTTTTCTGATACACCCATAAAGCCACCGATGGAAAGAAAAAGACCTAAAACAAATAAAATTCCAAAGTAAGCCCAGGTTGCGGGTCGTTTGATTCTATACTTTAATTCAAAGGAAAATATTTCGCTAAACATGTTGGTTGATTTTAGTAGTTATGATTGATGAATTTTTAAACTGTTACGCCTTCAAGACGTGATGAAATTTCAGTAAAATAAACGTCCTCCAAATTAGCAGGACTACTTTCAAAACTACTATCTGGCTGACCGTCACTATGCACATGAATTAGTGTTCTACCAGCCTTTAAGTGAGTGGATATTACTTGATGTTCAGCCCTGTGGGCATCTAAGTCTTTTTTATCAATCATTTTTTTCCAAATCTTGCCTTGAACTCTTTGGGTCAATTCTGTTGGGTTACCCTGAGCCACTACCTCACCTAAACAAATAATGGCCATGTTTTTACAAAGGTTGGCTACATCGTCTACAATATGAGTAGAAAGAATAATAATGGTGTTCTCTCCTATTTCACTCAATAAGTTATGAAAACGAACGCGTTCGGCTGGGTCTAAACCTGCGGTAGGCTCATCTACAATGATCAATTTAGGAGAACCTATCAAAGCCTGAGCGATTCCAAAACGCTGTTTCATTCCCCCAGAGTAAGTCCCTAAATTTTTGTTTCTTACATGCCAGAGGTTGGTCTTGTTCAATAATGCTTCTACCAAATCTTTACGTTCACCCTTACTAGATACCCCCTTTAATGAAGCTATATGATCTAGCATTTTATATGATGTTACCTTTGGATATACTCCGAATTCTTGCGGCAAATACCCTAACATTTCTCGCACTTGCTCCGTGTCTTTAAGAATATCAACATCACCCATTTGAATTGAACCACTATCCGCCTTTTGTAGTGTCGCCATGGTTCGCATTAAAGAAGATTTTCCTGCACCGTTTGGCCCTAAAAGACCGAACATACCTTGGGGTATGGTAAGACTAATATTTTTGAGCGCTTGAACGCCATTTGAATAGGTTTTGTTAAGGTTCTCGATTTTTAGTTCCATTCTTTGCCAGTTTAGTTTGGATTATTGGTATGAGCAAATCTTGACTTGTTACAAACAAGACGTACTATTTTTTATTTCCGCTGCCCAGGTATATAGGTTTCTTTAGCTCTCTTTAAAACATCTTCTTTGTAGTACGGTACATCTTTCCATTTTACATCTGCATACATTTGAATTTGATCATCAAAATGCGGTGAGTTTGAATCACCACTTTGACCGCCAGCTAGAATCGATTTTGCCTTTACTTTTTCACCAAACTCGACTGCAGCAACAAAACTATTTCCTCGAGTACCATATAATTTCTTAGCGCCTTCAGACGTATATCTCGCTCCATAGGCCGCTAAGGCTCCCCATCTACCAGAGGCGAAACCAATAGGAATGCTTGGTTTACTATCATCAAAATCTTGACGAATATCACCATTCAAACGTTGGTATCGATTTACTTCTCCCCAAGGGATTTCCCATGTGCCAAAATCTGCGGTAAGTTGGTCCAATACAGATTCAAAAATTTGGATACGCTCACCCATAGGAGATTTACTTCCCCAATAGGTTACGCGTTGCATAGGGGTCATTCCTTCAGGATATTCCCCTTCTTTATAATATAGTGTACCATAAAAATGCGCGAGTGTCATCGCTACAGATTCTTTTGAAGTTTGGAAATCCCAGGCAGCTATAATTTCCATAGCTTCCTGCAATTTTGGATCTCGATCATCGTAACGATAATAAGCCTTTATCAGTCCAGGTATTAGAGCTTCAAAAGCAGGTAAATAAGGATCATGAGCTAATTCAATTAATCCGTCTAAAGTATAATCCTTCCTATCCCTTAACAAACCAATGGCATGCACACCTCTAAAATTCTCTCGATCGATAGACATATAGTTAGGATAGTCCTTCTTCTTCGGACTGAATTGCAACGCAGCAGTATAAGGCGTTGAATTGCAATTCTGCAACCAGCCATTTTTAGGGTTTAACAATTGAATATTTTCTTCTTGAGGGTGAAGTCCCTGCCAATCAGTTTTTGGACTACTGCCATCCACTGGTTTCGTATAATCATATGACACATCGCGTTTGGGAACAAAGTTGCCGTGGAAATAGGCGATATTTCCTTCTGCATCAGCATATACCGTATTATTGGATGAATTGGCTCGAATATCCATCATTTCTCTAAATCCCTTGTAACCTTCTTTTTTTGTTCTTGTAAATGATTGTTCTAGCGCCTTTATGGGTTCCCACATCATCGCTGATGCAGTCCAACTGTCCTCTACCATATGCGTAATCGGGCCATGATGCGTTCGGTACATAGGGAACTTCTTCTCCTTAAATTGCTTTCCATCTTTATAGGCCAAAGTAATTTCTGAAGTGGTTACTGGTCTCAACTCCTCACCATATTCATAAAACAGTTTTCCATTAATATTGACGATCTTTTCTTTAAATTCATCAATGACATCTGTATCGCCTGAAGTATGCATCCAGCCCGTTTTTTCATTGAATCCTTGATAAACAAAAAACTGCCCCCAAGTAACAGCACCATAGGCATTTAACCCTTCTTCACTTACCATGTGGACTTCCCCTCTAAAATAAAACGAAGTATGCGGATTGATTAAAAGCATTGCATTACCTGATTCGGTTAATTCTCCTGAAATAGCGATTCCGTTTGAGCCTTGAGGTTCAGCTTCCAATTCTTTTTTTTCAATTTCTTCAAATTCCATTTCTGGGATTTCCATTCCACTTTCATAAAAAGCCTTGATTTTATTTGTTCTAATCCGTTCGATATCACCTCCTATTGAACCCTCACTAAAATACATGGGCATCCAAGGTTCAAAATGATACAGTAGTTTTGGTGTCACTTCTGGATGCGTTTCTAAATAGTAATTAATTCCATCAGCAAACGCGTCACAAAGTTCTTTCAACCATTCGGGACTCTTCTCATAATTCGTTTTCGCTTCCTCTTCGGTCATGAAAAGTTTAGCCCTTAAATCACTGTATATGGCATCTTCACCATCAACCTCAGCCAACCTTCCTGTAGCCCATATATAATTTCGTTCTACACGATTAAAATCATCCTCGCATTGGGCGTATAGTAATCCAAAGACAGCATCGGCATCTGTTTTACCGTAGATATGGGGCACTCCAAAATCATCCCGAATAATTGTGACATTCTCAGCCTTCTCTGCCAAAGTAGGTCCGCTTTGTGTCTTAGTTGATTCTGAATCGGTTTTGCAAGAAAATAATATTAGGAATAAAACAAATAGTAACTTTCTCATAAGAATGTAATTAGTGCCCGTTAAATTAGTGGACTTGATATTGAAATACTAATTTTTTACTTAAAAAACCTATACCTCTAAAACCAATGTTAGATTAAATACTTTTTTGAACTAACTTGCATCTTCAACTAAATTTTTACCCTCAATGGCTGAAAAAAAAGTCAGTATCCTTACCGCATTTAAAACCATTATCTGGCCAAGACGAAATCTGGTTTTTATTGGGTTGCTCTTAATAGTGATTAGTAAAGCAGCAAGTTTTGTAGCACCACTATCTCTCAAGTATTTGATGGATGATATCATACCAAACAAAGACGTTGATTTTTTAAAGCTATTGGTTGGTGCTGTTATTTTTGCTATTACGGTTCAAGCGATCACTTCTTTTTTGCTTACCAAAATATTAAGTGTTCAAGCACAGTTTTTAATTTCTGAATTGCGAGCACAAGTGCAGAAAAAAGTGCTTTCTCTACCCATTAGTTTTTTTGATAACGCCAAATCAGGAGCCTTGGTTTCACGCATCATGAGTGACGTAGAAGGCGTAAGAAATCTTATCGGTACTGGACTCGTACAATTAGTAGGAGGTTCAATTACAGCGATTGTCTCTCTCATTCTACTGCTACAGATTAGTTGGCAGATGACCCTTTTTACTCTGATCCCACTAGCTATTTTTGCTGTAGTTGCTTTAAAAGCCTTCAAATTCATACGCCCCATTTTCAGAAATAGAGGTAAGATTAACGCAGAGGTCACAGGTAGACTTACGGAAACATTGGGTGGTGTTCGCGTCATCAAAGGATTTAATGCCGAAGCTCAAGAAAATAAGGTCTTTGAAATAGGAGTTGCTAAGCTGTTTGAAAATGTAAAAAAGAGTTTGACTGCAACAGCTTTTATGACCAGCTCTTCAACGTTTTTATTAGGAGTGGCAACAACGGGAGTTATGGGCCTTGGTGGCTATGAAATAATGAATGGTAGTTTGACCATTGGAGAGTTTTTAACCTTTACTTTTTTACTGGGATTGATGATAGCACCCATTGTACAAATGAGCAATATTGGAAGTCAGTTGACCGAAGCCTTGGCTGGTTTAGACCGTACCGAAGAACTCATGAATATGACTCCCGAATCAGATGAAGAAAATCGAACTATCGTTTTAGAAAATATCAAAGGAGATATCGTTTTTGACGATGTTTCCTTCGCCTATGAAGAGGATAAAGAGGTATTGCACCATATCAGTTTTGAAGCCAAATCTGGAGATGTTATTGCTTTAGTGGGAAGTTCAGGTTCAGGAAAATCTACCATTGCTGGATTAGCAGCTACTTTTTTGAATCCCCAATCGGGTATGATTTCTATTGACGGAAACGATGTCTCCAAAGTAAACCTGAATAGCTTTAGAAAAAACCTGGGAGTGGTTTTACAAGATGAATTTTTGTTTGAAGGAACCATTCGCCAAAATATACTTTTCCCTAGACCTGATGCCACTGAAGAAGAATTAGACGCTGCAGTAAAAGCAGCCTATGTAAATGAGTTCACGGACCGTTTCGAAGATGGACTAGAAACATTGATAGGAGAACGCGGTGTAAAATTATCAGGCGGACAACGACAACGGATTGCGATTGCTAGAGCTGTTTTAGCAAATCCAAAAATTTTGATTTTAGATGAAGCTACATCAAATTTAGATACCGAGAGTGAAGCTTTGATTCAAAAGAGTTTAGCGACACTAACTGAAGGTAGAACGACATTTGTGATAGCTCACCGATTAAGTACGATTCGTAAGGCCAATCAGATTTTGGTCATTGAAAATGGAAGAATTGCGGAGCAAGGGACTCATGATGAACTGATTGCAAAAGAAGGTAGGTACTATAATCTGTTTACGTATCAGGCCCGGATTTAGTAAAGTGCGAGGTTTGAAATACGAAGTACGAAATAAAAAAGTTGGTTGTCATTGCTAGGAGCTTTTTCGCGACGAAGTAATCTAAACTTTTGGAACACGAAATAAACAGATTGCTTCGTCAATCTCGATTTCATCTCGATTCCTCGCAAAGACGGTATAATTAAACCTCCTCTGGTGCTAATTCAACCTCTAAGCCATCCATGTCTTCGGTAATATGGAGTTGACAACCCAAACGAGAATTGTCTTCTACGTTAAAAGCTTCAGCTAACATCGCATCTTCATCATCTGATTTTTCAGGAAGTTCATGCCCTGATTTCACGTAGCATTGACAAGAAGCGCACATAGCCATTCCACCACAAATTCCGATTGTTCCCTCGGGAGCAAGTTCGTAAGAACGAACCACTTCCATAAGATTCATATTCATATCAGTGGGGGCGTCTACTTCGTGGGTAACACCTTCTCTGTCAGTGATTTTAATCCTAATATCTGTCACTATTCAATTGCTTTAACGACTGCCTTCGGCGCTTCTTTTTTACTTCCGTCGAAACCTGTAACTCCTCCTACGGTCGTATACTTCATTACATATTTCTTATCGGGAAAAATTCTTTGATAAGCGCTTTGACACATTAATGTTGCTTCATGAAATCCACAAAGAATCAATTTTAATTTCCCTGGATAAGTATTTACATCTCCTATAGCATAAATACCAGGAATGTTGGTTTGATAATCTAAAGTATTATCAACTTTTATGGCATTCTTTTCGATTTCAAGTCCCCAATCTCCAATGGGTCCCAACTTGGGTGATAAACCAAAGAGAGGAATGAAATTATCTACCTCTAGAATAATATCACTATCATCGCCTGTTTTTCGAATCACTACAGATTCTAGTTCGTCTTCTCCATTTAAACCAACTATCTCAGCCGGAGTAATTAGTTTGATTTTTCCGGCATCCTTTAAATGCTGAACTTTTTCTACGGAATCTAAAGCGCCTCGAAATTCATTTCTTCTATGCACCAAAGTCACCTCGGATGCAACATCTGCTAGAAAAATGCTCCAGTCTAAAGCAGAATCGCCTCCTCCGGCAATTACAACTTTCTTATTTCTGTAAACTTCAGGATCCTTAATGATGTAAGCAATACCTTTGTCTTCAAACTTAGACAAGTTTTCAAGCAAGGGCTTTCGAGGTTCAAAGCTTCCCAATCCACCTGCGATGGCTACTATCGGCGCATTATGTTTTGTTCCTTTATTTGTAGTCACCACAAAAGAATCATCTTCTAATTTTTTAATAGTTTCGGCCCGTTCGCCCAAAGTAAAGCCTGGTTGAAAGGGTTTTATCTGATCCATTAAATTATCAACCAATTCTCCCGCCAGAACTTCCGGGAAGCCTGGAATATCATAAATGGGTTTCTTTGGATAAATTTCAGAACATTGTCCGCCTGCTTGTGGTAAGGCATCAATCAAATGACACTTCAACTTGAGTAAGCCTGCCTCAAAAACAGCAAAAAGACCCGTGGGCCCTGCACCAATAATCAATATATCTGTTTTTATCATTTAAAAATCAAATTGGTAATAGCTACAAAACTACTTTCCTGTAGCATAAAAAAAGATGAGATTTATCAGGAAAATTATGAGAGATTGATGACTTCTTCAATTTGAGGAGCGTATTTCTTAATGGTCATTTCAACGCCGCTTTTCAAGGTCATTTGATTGACAGAACAACCCACACAGGCACCTTCTAAACGGACTTTTACCGAATTTTCATTGTCAATTGATACCAATGTGATATCACCACCATCACTTTGTAAAAAAGGTCGAATTTCCTCTAAGGCCTTTTCTACATTCATTTTAAGTTCTTCGGATGTCATTGTCATCATAATTCCTATTTTTTAACAGCGGAGCAACCAGCCATTGTTGTTATTTTAATTGCCTCCGTAGGTGGTATATTTTTATTTCTTGAAACGACTTCTTGTACCACATTTTTGGTTAACTCTTCAAAAGCCGCTTCAATCGGAGTTGCTGTTTGTAATGCTGCAGGTCTACCTACATCACCCGCTTCTCGAATGCTTTGCACCAACGGAATCTCTCCTAAAAAGGGAACTTTTAAATCTTCAGCAAGATGCTTAGCGCCTTCTTTTCCAAAGATAAAATACTTGTTTTCAGGAAGTTCCTCTGGTGTAAAATACGCCATATTCTCAACAATACCCAAAACAGGCACATTGATGGAATCTTGTTGAAACATTGCCACTCCTTTTTTGGCATCTGCCAAAGCCACTTCTTGAGGTGTGCTAACAATTACCGCGCCCGTAACTGGCATCGCTTGCATAATACTCAAATGAATATCTCCAGTACCTGGAGGTAAGTCTAGCAACATGAAATCTAATTCTCCCCAATGGGCATCAAAAATCATTTGATTCAGTGCTTTGGAGGCCATAGGACCTCTCCAGATTACTGCCTGACTTGGTTGTGTAAAGAATCCGATAGAAAGCATTTTTACACCATAACTCTCGACAGGTTTCATTTTCGATTTCCCATTGACGTTTACTGCCAAAGGTTTTTCTTGAGCGACATCAAACATAATAGGCATAGATGGCCCATAAATATCTGCATCTAACAAACCAACTTTAAAGCCCATTTTAGCTAAAGTCACTGCTAAATTTGCCGTAACGGTAGATTTTCCAACGCCCCCTTTTCCGGAAGCAACGGCTATGATGTTTTGAATTCCGGGAATGGGTTTCCCCTTGATTTCATTGGTTTTTGGTTTTGCTGCGGCAGCTTCAACCTTTATATTCACTTTGATTTTTGCTTTTTCGTAAACCTCCTTGTGAATAATTTTCAGGATTTCTACCTCTGTTTTTTTACGAGCTTGTAAACTAGGATTGCTTATGGTAATATCAACCTCAACCTCATCACCAAAAATCTGTATGTTTTTTACCGCTCCGCTCTCGACCATATTTTGGCCTTCACCAGGAACTGTAATGTGTTCTAACGCCTTTAAGACATCTTTTTTATCAATCTTCATTATGTATATTCATTCTAAACAACAAAGATACAGTATAGCCCTGAAAGGCTAAAGGGTTTGGATTGAAATGTGGAATGATGCGATAGGGATAGATTATTGGATTATTGGATTATTGGATTATTGGATTATTGGATTATTGGATTATTGGATTATTGGATTATTGGATTATTGGATTATTGGAAATAATAAGAATTTTAACAAATCCCCAAATAACCAAATGAATATTTTACAAACTATATTTGTCTTCCATCGAGCAGATTAATAATACGAGAGCCATATGCTGCGTTTTGTTCAGAATGGGTAACTTGAATGATAGTTACACCTTCTTCATTCAGGGTTTTGAAAAGTCCCATAATTTCTTCGCTTTGCTGTGAATTCAGGTTACCCGTTGGTTCATCCGCCAGTATAAGTTTAGGGTTAGCAATTAAGGCACGAGCTACACCCACCAATTGCTGTTGACCACCACTTAGCTGCGAAGGGAAAAGATCTTTCTTGCCCACAATATTAAATCGGTCTAACATATCGGCTACCATGGCTTTTCGTTCTGAGCCTTTGAACTTTTTGTACAGTAACGGCATTTCCAAATTCTCCTTCACAGTCAAATCATCCAATAAATGATAGGATTGAAAAACAAATCCGATATACTCTTTATACAAATTCGCTCGATGTTTTTCTTTTAAGGTATGCACGGACTCATGCAAAAAGTTGTATTCCCCTTCGTCAAAATTATCGAGCATACCAATGACATTTAACAAGGTAGATTTTCCGGAACCTGAGGGTCCCATAACCGAGATAAACTCACCCTCTTCGACCTCAAGATTGATGTCTTTTAATAGAAAGATTCGTTGGCCGCCAGAATTGACCCATTTGAAAATATTGTTTAGTTGTAGTAGCATCGTTTTTTATTTATTCTGTTCGTAAACTTTTAACTGGGTTTACAATAGCCGCTTTAATCGCTTGATAACTTACAGTTAAAAGTGCAATGACCAAAGCCAAAATTCCCGCTAGGGCGAAAGTCCACCAAGAAATGGTAATTCGGTATGCAAAATCTTCTAACCATTTGCTCATAAAATACCATGAAACGGGCACCGCCAAAATTATAGATATCAAAACCAACTTTAGAAAATCTTTCGATAATAAAGTTGTTATGCTTTGCACTGAAGCCCCCAATACTTTTCTTATTCCGATTTCTTTGATTCGATTTTCTGCCATGTAGCTTGCCAGACCGAATAAGCCTAGGCAAGAAATGAAAATTGCGAGCAGTGTAAAGAGGCTTACCAATTGTCCTGTTTGCTTTTCACTATCAAATTTTTTGGCATATTCTTGATCTACAAACTGATAATTGAAAGGATACTCAGGATTATATTTTCGAAAAACAGCTTCGGTTTTAGCCAAGCTTTCTGTAGTGCTGACATCTTGATTAAACTTAATATGAACTACGCTAAACCAAGCTTTTGCCCCTTCTATTACCATGGGTTCTACTTTCTGAAAAGGAGAATTCATAACAAAATCTTTTACTACGCCTACAATATGCCATTCTATTCCATTGTCTTTTATGATTTGCCCAATAGGCTCATCAAAATTCATGAGCTTTACTGATGATTCGTTGATAATGGCAGCAGTTGAATCTGTTGGATATTTAGTTAAGTCAAAATCGCGCCCTTCAATAAGTTCAATACCCATAGTTTTTACAACAGCGTCATCCGCGATAAATCGATGAACTAATGTCTTATTATCTTCACTTTTGCCTTTCCATTCAAATCCCCAAGTATTACTCTGAGTTTCTGTTATTGGAGAATTAGTTTTAGTGACCGATTCAGCTATTCCATCAGATAAAAGTTCGGTTTTAATCAAGGTGTAGTTCTTTTCAATATCTCCTTCTATCGTAGAATAGACTAAATTGTTCTTGGCGTAACCCGATTGTCTATCTTGAACCTTTTTCAATTGCTGTGTTACAATTATACTAGCAGTAATAAGAATAATCGCAGCAGAAAATTGAAGTACCACCAAGACTTTTCTCGGTGTAATTGGAGAACTCATTTTTTTAAAGGTCCCTTTTAAAACTGCAGAAGGTTTGAACCCAGAAAGGTATAAGGCTGGATAACTTCCTGCCAATATTCCCGTAAAAAGTATGACACCACATGCAGATAACCAAAACCATAAATTCGTCATATCTAATGACAATGGCCTCTCTACCAATTCACCGAAAGACGGCAAAGTAATTAGCACAATTACTAACGCAAGCACTGCTGCTAGTATTGAAATTAATATAGACTCTCCTAAAAACTGACCAATAAGCGCCCCTTTTCTCGCTCCTACGACTTTTCGAATTCCCACCTCTTTCGCACGTTTTTCGCTACGGGCAGTACTTAAATTCATGAAATTGATACAGGCAATAATTAAAATAATGGCAGCAATAATACCGAACATTCGAATGATATCAATTCTACCACCGATTTCCTTACCATTTTCAAACTCTGAATACAACCAATACCTTGACCAAGGATATAAAAAGGTTACCATATCAGGAGATTCTTTGTCATGCCTTTTGCGTAGTGTTTTAATTTTTTCCGAAAAGGCATCATAGTTGACCCCCTCCTTTAATAATACATATGTGGCAATCGAATTATTTCCCCAATGTTCATCAGTCCAACCTTTTTGATGAATATAGGCCCAAGGCATTAAAAATTCAAAATTGAAACCCGTATTATCAGGATGGTCTTTCAATATCCCAGTTACCTTGAAACTATCGACATTATCTACTTTTACTATTTTACCCACCGCCGGTTCGCTTCCAAACAATTTTTTTGCGAATGATTCGGTAATAACGACGGAATTGACATCTTCTAAAACTGTTTCGATATTTCCTTCCAATAGAGGGAAACTAAATATGTTCAAGAAATCAGGATCAACAACAGTACCTATAGATTTTATTCTTTTATCATCTTTTGAAAACAAGAATTCTGTATCATAGAAGTATCTAGAAACACTTTCCACGTCTGGATAGTCGTTTATTATTGTAGGTGCCATGATTTTTGGAGTGGAATTCCAAGTCCATATTTCACCATCTACCGGAGCTTGATTATAGACTTCATAAATTCGATCTTTTTTTTCATGGAATTGATCAACTCCCATTTCGAAATTAATCCATATTAATATCAGAGCTGTTACCGCCAGACCAATTGAAAGGCCCACAATATTCAACAAAGAAAAACTCTTGTTCCTGAGTAAATTTCTCCAAGCTATTTTTAGATAGTTTTTAAACATGCTTCTCTTTTTTTGATTGATGAATTCTTTATTCTGTTCGTAAGCTTTCTACGGGATTTCGAGTAGCAGCTTTAATTGTCCTGCTTCCAACCGTTACCAATGCTATAAAAGTGGCCAACAAACCTGCGGCAAGAAAAAACCAAATACTCAAATCTATTTTAAAAGGGTAATTCTGCAACCACTCTTTTATGAACCACCAAGCAATCGGCGTAGCAATCAAAAATGCTATTCCCACGAGTTTTAGAAAGTCTTTGGTGAGTAAAAATGTGATATTGGTGACGCTAGCGCCGATAACTTTTCGAACTCCTATCTCCTTTGTACGTTGGGTCACAATCAGTAAGGATATCGCAAATAAACCAATACAACTTAGGGTAATTGCGATAATTGACCCCACTGTAATCATTGTGGTCATTTTTTCCTCTTTTCTAAAAGTACGATCTATATTTTCGTCTAAAAATGAACCTAAGAATTCAGAATTTGGTGAGATTTTAGCCCAAGCTTTTTCAATAGCTTCATAGGATTTTGATAAGTTCTTCGGAGCTACCTTTACATAACCATAATACAAATCATAATCACGGCTCATCATCATGGTAATGGGAGCAATAGTTTTGTCCAATTTTTCAAAGTGATAATCTTTTACCACACCTATTACAGGAAAGCGCAATGAATCACTAAAGCTAATATATGCGGTCAGAGGGTCTTCTTCCCCAAACTCTTTGGCCATGGCTTCGTTGATAACAGCTCCTGACCTGTCATTAGCAAAAGCTCTATCAAAGTTACGGCCCGCTACTAGCTCCAAATCCAATGTCTCAACATAGTCATAATCAACCGTTAGGTAATTCGTGTTAATTACTCTGTTCTTATACTCAAAACCGAACATACTACTCGAGACACTGCCATCTTTTCCGTATCCTAAATTGTTGTCAGCCCCCGATATTTCTAAAATATCCGAGTTGCCGGCTAATTCGTTTCGCAATAAATCCAAGGCATCATAGCTGTTCTTTTTACCATCCAATGGAAAAGAGAGTACTTGCTCTTTATTAAAACCAAGGTCTTTGTTACGCATAAAATCCAATTGACTTCGCAATACTAGTGTTCCTGTTATCATTAAAATAGCAATCCCAAACTGCAAAATCATTAAAGCATCCCTAACCCGATGCTTTCCAGAGACATCTGATTTTCCCTTCAAAGACTGAATAGTCCCCAACTTGCTCAAAAGCAAAGCAGGATACCCCCCGACTATTAACGTAATAATCAGTATGGTAAGTAAAAAAATTAGGATAGTAACTGGAGATAAAATCAATTCAAAAGATACGTCTGTTCTAAAAATGGTTTTAAATTCATCAATAAGTAAAATACTGATTATCAAACCAATGCCTACGGAAAATAGAAAAACAAGCAAGCTCTCCGTCCAGAACTGAAAAAAGAGCTGCTTTCTTCTTGCCCCCAATGTCTTTCGCATGCCAATTTCCTTTAAGCGTTGTCCGCTTCTGGCAATACTCATATTAATAAAGTTCACACAGGCAATAAAAAGAATCAAAAAGGCAACGCCGAGTACCATGTAAACTTTATTTCGGGTGACTTCAATATATCCATTTCGTAACGTTGCAAAATTTTCATCCAATAACGGTAAAAGTTCAAGCTTATAAAAAAGGCCATCTGCATCAGGTTGGGCACCGTCACGTTTGGCATTATCTATTCGTTGTCTAAAATTGGTGCTTACTAATGAGCGTGTTGCCATATCAAACTGACTAGGAGCAACATTTTCATCCAATTGCAAATAGATATCATGATACCTTGCGCCCCATTCATCCTTATTTTCCAGATAATCTGCTTCTTTTTCAAACCGGATGGCAATTTCAAACTCTAAGGTGCTCTGAGCCGGGTTATCCTCCACAACAGTTCCAATGGTAAAAGGTTGGTCTTTTCCATCGATCAGAATTTCTACTGTTTTACCAATGGCTTCCTCATCTCCAAACAGCAATTTTGCAGTTTCTTCTGTAATGACAATATCCGATTGTTTTTCAAGTGGATTATCTATTTTTCCTTTAATAGCTGGAAAGGTGAATATGTTGAAGAAATCCGCATCAACCCAAATAGCGTCCATGTTAATTTCTTTCTCCTTATAAGTGAGTACTGCCTCTTGCTGCAAATGACGGGTAGCCTTTTCTATACCTGGCACTTCGTCCATGATGGTGGGCAATAAAGGAGCAGAATGGCTTACACTTACTTGAGGACCTTTCGGATTTTGCCATGCGGAATACACCTTGTAAATGTCTTTGGCATTGGTATGGAACTTGTCGTACGAAAGGTCAAAAAATCCTGCCATTGATAAAAGAATGGCGACAGCAAAAGCAACAGACAACCCAACAAGGTTCAAAGTGGTAAAGGTTTTGTTCTTAAGAAGGCTGCGCCAAGTAATTTTTAGATAGTTTTTAAACATGATTTTCGAATCTTAATTGATGATTTATTCGGTTCTTAAACTTTTCACCGGGTTCGCCGAAGCTGATTTCACAGCTTGAATTCCCAAGGTAAGTGAGGTGATTAGCAAGGCGATTAATCCCCCAAGAGCAAACATCCACCATTGTATGGTTATACTATATGCAAAGCTTCCAAGCCAAGCATTCATAACAAACCATGCTATAGGGAATGCAATGAGCGCGCCTATACCTACTAAAATGATATAGTCTTTCGATAACAAGACAACTATTTTGAGTACTCCTGCCCCTAGAACTTTACGGATTCCAATCTCCTTTATTCTTCTTTTGGCCATAAAGGAAATAAGACCGAACATGCCTAAGCAAGAAATAAAGATGGTGAGCAGCGCAACTACATTTATAACTTTCAACATACCTTCTATTAGGCGATATTGTCCATTTACTTTTTCATTTAAATACGCTTGTTCATAATTTCTACGAGAATCTATTTCGCTGAAAGCGGATGAAATCAAATTCTGTATGGTCTTTTCTTGGCCTTCTGTAACTCGTACCGAAAGATACCGATGGGCACCCAAGTTTTCCTTTTCTCGGTAAAAATGTGCCAAAGGTTCCACAGCATTTTGCAAATCTTGATAGTGAAAATCTTCCATAACCCCAACTATCGAATAACCTTCTGTATCATCATTTTTCCACTTCAAGCGCTTTCCTTCAATAGAAGTCCACCCGAAGGCCTCCATAGCACTTCTATTGATAATGACAGAGTTATCCTCTGAACTATCTATGTTTTTATCAAAATCCCTTCCTGAAACAATCGGAATTTGAAGGGTTTTCAAATAACCTTCATCAGTATGAGACCGACGGATTCGCACATCTCTGCCACTATCTGTATCATGATATGTAGTGTAGTTAAAATAATAATCTGACGGAATTGACTCACTAGTCGAAATGTTATTAACATAGGGGTTAGCGCCTAGTTTATCTATCAAAGCTTCAAAATTGGAGCTCGCCGTTTCAAGATTCTTATAATCTAAATCTATGCTTCCGACGATGACATTCTCTCGCTCAAAACCTACATCCGCACTTTTCATAAAACCGACCTGGCTATTCAAGATGATCGCTATACAAATAAAGAGAATCGCTAGAGCGAATTGCGCGATAATAAATGAATTCCGTAGGAAGAAATTACTTTTAATACTCTGTATTTTTCCTTTGATTCCTGTAGAAATAGGAAGAGAAACAAATCTTAGCGTGGGAAATATTCCAACGACTAAAGTGACTAGTATGCCTAAGCCAATAGCAGATAGAACAACCGGATAATCATTTTCAAAACTAAAGGAAATCGCTCCAAATTCTGCCCCAAAAATATCGTTCACCTTAGGTAATAAAAAACCAA
This sequence comes from Maribacter taeanensis, assembly GCF_047345145.1. Classification (NCBI taxonomy): domain Bacteria; kingdom Pseudomonadati; phylum Bacteroidota; class Flavobacteriia; order Flavobacteriales; family Flavobacteriaceae; genus Maribacter; species Maribacter taeanensis. The sequence continues at coordinate 66,542 of NZ_JBLFER010000005.1, read as the reverse complement.
GAAATAGGACTCCAGATATAAGGATAGATATTAATACTAAAATGCCATTCTCTAAACAAAACTGTGTAATTACACCTTTTTTACTACCCCCTAAAATTTTGCGTACTGCAATGTCTTTTGTACGACGAAACATTGTGGAGGTATTCAGATTAATCAAGTTTACAAGCACAATAAGCAGTACGAAAAACGATGCGGCGATATTACCGTTAATGATAATTTTAGCCACTGGAATCATATCAGTTCGAAATTCGGTAAAAGGCATTGCCTTTAACTCGGAAATAATTGTTGGGTCCGAATAGTTATTCTTCATCAATTGATTGACTTGAGCTTCCAATTGTGCTATATCGGTATCTGACCGTACCCTTAGGTAGTTGGGTGAAAAACTATTGGACCAATTTGTTTGTGATAAAAAATTCGGATTGTCTTTCAAAATTTCATTGGGCAAAACTACCCCTAATCGAAACGAAGAATACGGACTAATAGGAGCGAAAACACCAGTAACCGTGAGATTTAAAGAGTCGGCTCCGATTAGCTTTTCACCAACCGGATTCTTTTCCCCAAAGATTTTTTGGCTGACCCTATCGGTCAAAATAATGGAATACTTCTTTTCTAAAGCAGTATTCATATCTCCATACTTCAAAGGCAAGGAAAAAACTTCAAAAAATTCGGGATCTACATAATCGGTGCGCTCTTGTAATTCCTTTTCTCCGCGCTCCAACCACATCGTATTACCCCAACCATGCAAATGGGTACCAGCGATGACCTGCGGTGAAGTCTCCACTATTTTATCCATTAAGGGATACGGGGTAGACCTATACGTGTCTCCACCAGTTGTTATCGTTTTTAAATAGTAGATATTCTCTTGATCAGCTATATTCGCATCTGCCGTATAATAAGCGTAAACCGAAAAAAGTAACGTTAGCACGCTGGCTACCCCTATACTTAGCCCAATAAGATTGAGTGAAGAAAGCAATCTGTTTTTCCAAAGATTTCTAAAGGATAGTTTTAGGTGGTTTTTTAGCATGACTGATCGTTTTTTGATTGACGTCTTTGCATATCTAAGAGATTACCTTAAAAAGACACTTAGAGAAGTGTCTAATTCCATGCCATATAATTAATTTACTAAAAATCAGTTGTTTATGTGGTTTTTATCAAAATAGAGGCATCGCAACTGTAAAATATTTTTACAAAAAGTGTCCATTATTTGTACAGATTTCTCCCAAGTGTTTTATTCGGTTCTTAAACTTTTTACCGGGTTGACAATAGCCGCTTTGATACTTTGATAACTTACCGTAATAATGGCAATTGCAATCGCCAAGAAACCCGCCAAGGCCAGAACCCACCAACTAATTTCTATTCGATACGAAAAATCTTCCAGCCATTTATTCATGGCATACCACCCAACAGGTAACGAAATAAGTATTGCTATGCCAACGAGCTTTAGAAAGTCCATGGTGAGACGATAGGATATTTGACCCACACTTGCACCAAGCACCTTTCTTACACCGATTTCCTTGGTTCTCTTTTCTGCGTTAAAAGCGGCTAATCCGAATAATCCGAGGCATGCAATGAATATCGACAGTACTGTAAATACTATGAAAATATGTCCAAGCCTTTGTTCAGCTTGGTAGGTATTGTTAAAAGAATCTTCCATAAAACTATAGGCAAAGGGCTGTTCTGGAATGTTCTTTTTCCATACTCCCTCAATTCCCGCTACAGCGGCAGAGAAACCCCCTGCATTTATGCGTATGGCCATGTTGCCAGTCGAACTCCCTAGTTTTAGGCTTAAGGCACCTATATCATTTCGTAGTGTTTCGAAATGAAAATTTTCAATAACACCTATTACCGTTGAAAATTCTCCATTCTCATCCCCAAGTTCACTTGAGAGTCTTAATCCCAATGCATCTATGGGACTCACTCCTAAAAGAAAAGCAGCTGTTTCATTTATAATTATAGCTGTAGAATCGGTCATCCGTTGCTCGTTAAATTCACGCCCTGCTTTCAGCTTTATGTCCAACGTTTTCAAGTAATTATAATCTACAAGCCATCGCTGCATATTCACGGCATCTTCTTGGTCAGTAAAGCCTTCTTTGAAAAACGTATAATCCGACCTAGAAGAAGGGGTAGGCAGAAAACTACTTATAGTGGCGCTTTCAACTTGTGCCAATTTTTGCACTTCTTGCTGAAGGGTCTGACCTTTTTCCCCAGCTCCATAAAAATCTTGGACCACCAAAACCTGGTCTTTGGAGAATCCTAAATCTTTACTCTGTATAAAATCAAGTTGCTTAAAAACAACTAGTGTACTTACGATTAGAAAGACCGAGATGGCGAACTGAAAAATGACTAGGGAATTGCGAATATTACCACCTCCCACACTTCCTTTTCCTAAACCTTTAAGAACCTTTACTGGAATGAACCGAGACATGAAAAATGCTGGATACCACCCTGAAAATAGACTTAACATCAATGCGGAAGCGAGAAGAACCAACCAAAAAATCGGGTTCGCAAAAGGCATGCTAATTTCTGTTCCTGCTAGTTCATTAAAGAAAGGTATGGCTACAATTGCTATTGTAACGGCAACCATAAGTGAAATAAAGGATATTAGCCCAGATTCAGTAAGAAATTGTCTTATCAATCCAGATTTGTTAGACCCAAGCGTTTTTCGAATACCTACTTCTTTTGCCCTTTTCAAGGAATAGGCGGTAGACAAGTTCATGAAATTGACACTGGCCAAGAGTATTAAGAATAGCCCGATAAAAGAAAGAATATAAATGTTTTGTATTGATCCGTTCGCGCTTAACTCAAAACGTGCTTCTGAATACAAGTGAATATCCGTAAGCGGTATTGAGTAATAATTCACATAGTTACCTGTAGCTCTAAAGTTTTCTTCCGTAATACCGGGATATATCTTCTGTACCCATGGAATTAAATAATCTCCAACAATTCCTTGAAGTGGGGCCTGAAAATCTTCAATTCGGGCACTTGGAATGAGTTTGATAAAAGTAAAGTAATTATGACTGCCCCATTCACTTTGCTGGGCATCTTCATAACCAGACATGGCCATAAGAACACTATGGTCTCTTAATAGGGAGTTTTTAGGCAAATCATTTATAACACCCGTAACCGTGTATGTATCTGTATTATCAAGCAATACTTCTTGCCCAACCGCATTGTTCACCCCAAAATGCTTTTCAGCAGCAGTTTTAGTGAGTATTAAGGTGTTTGGTTCTTTTAAAGCTGTTTCAGTATCGCCCACCAATAAGTCTAAACCGAACATTTCAAAGAAGTTGGCATCAGCAAAGGCTGAATTTAACTCTTTGGTGTTGTTATTAGTACTACTTCTTCGAATGAGAACACTTCCTAGGTTTCTAATTCTAGTAGCCATCTCCACCTGAGAAAAGTCATTTTCTAAAACCGCAGCCATTGGAGCGGCCGTTTCCGCAGATTTACTTTCGTCTCCCCCAAACTTTATGTCCGCATTTACTCTATGAATGCGCTCCGCATCGGCGAACATCTTATCATAGCTCAATTCACTATGAATATAGAGTGCTATGATTAACCCACCGGCCATGCCGATGGCAAGCCCAAAAATATTTAAGAACGTAAAAAAGGGTTGTCTTTTAAGACTTCTCCAAGCGATTTTTATGTGATTTTTAAACATGATTGATGATTTTTGAACCCCTCCCTAGCCCTCCCCCAAGGGGAGGGAACTTGTTCGGAGTTATTTCTTATTCCGTTCTCAAACTTTTCACAGGATTCGCCTTCGCCGCTTTAATAGCTTGAAAACTCACCGTCAAAACCGTAACTCCCATTGCGCCAACAACTGCAAGGACGAAAATCCACCATTCGAGAATTACACGATACGGATAGTCTTGCAACCAACCGTTCATGATGTAATAGGATATGGGTATTGCGATAAAACATGATATCGTTACCAGTTTCAAAAAGTCTTTGGAGAGCATATTCCAAACATTAAATACGGTGGCACCCAATACTTTGCGCACTCCAATTTCCTTAGTGCGCTGTTCTGCTACGAAAGAAGTCAGACCAAACAATCCTAAGCAACTGATTAAGATAGCTAAAGCTGTGAAAATTCCTGATAAGCTGCCAATACGCTCTTCTGACGCGAACTTTTCCCCATATTCGTCATCTATAAAATCATACTCAAAGGGTATATCTGGAAAATGCTCTTTGAATACCCGTTCGACAACTGCTATATTCTCGCTGGAGCTTTTCTCCGGATTCAATCTGAGGTTATAATAGCTGGAATTATTAAATCGGTCATATACATAAACCCCTTGTTTTACAGGTTCATAGGGAGATTGTGTAATCATGTCTTGCACCACACCGATAATTTTTAGTGGTGGATTCGGGTCTTCCTCGTCATCATCTTTCAAAAATTTACCAACGGGGTTGGGCATTCCCAAATATTTCTTGGCGGTCTCATTGATAAGCACTCCCAAAGAATCCGTAGCGAATTCTCTAGAAAAATCCCTTCCTTCAACAATCTTTAAATTCAATGATTTTGCATATTCTGGAGAAACTTCGGTCCAAGCTAAATCTTCCTGAAAACCTTCAGGTTTTCCTTCCCATGTAAAACCTCCTCTGTTAGACCAAATTCTTGTGGTCGGACTACTGGAAGATGACATCTCAACAACGGCATTGGAACTTAAAAACTCCGTGCGCATCAAATCGTACTTTCCATTAAAATCTTGGCTAAATGTAGGAATCTGTATTAACCCCTCCTTATCATAGCCTACAGGTCTATTCTTAGCATAATTAATTTGCTGCATTACGATGACCGTACCAATTATGAACGCCACTGATACGGTAAATTGGACTACTACCAGTATTTTTCTTGGCAGACCAGCATATCGGCCTGCTTTAAAAGTTCCTTTGAGTACATCTACGGGTTTGAACGAGGACAAGTATAATGCTGGATAACTGCCTGCTAACAAAGCTGTAAAAAGAACAAACAGTAAAGAAATACCCCAAAAAATTGGGTTTGACCATGGAAAGGCAATCTCTTTTCGGGCTAACTCGTTAAACCCGTTTAGGGATAGCAATACAATCACTAAGGCAATGAAGAAAGCAAATAGGACAACCAAGAACGATTCACTTAAAAATTGATAAATCAATTGACCTCTTTGAGAACCGATTGATTTACGAATTCCAACTTCTTTACTCCTTTTTTCGGATCGTGCGGTGCTCAGGTTCATAAAGTTGATACATGCCAACAAAAGCACGAAAGCACCTATAAACCCAAATAACCAAACGTATTTGATGCGACCACCCGTCTGTTTCCCATTTTCAAAATTCCCGCGGAGATACCACTCTTCCATAGGGAAAAGGAAAATCTGCGGATTAAATTCCGCCGTATCCTCGTTCAAGTCTTTCTTTACATTACGAATAGACTCGCTTGTTCTCTCCATATTCGTATTATCCGCCATTTGAACGAACATTTGAAAAGAATTGTTACCCCAACTATCCTCAGCATTTCTTACCCATTCTGTGGTGGCCAAATATTGTTCCCAAGGGATTAGGTAATCGGTATCATTAAACGAATTGTTTACCGGAATATCTTTGTATACGCTAGTGACCATCAAATCATATTGGTTACTTACCTGAACTGTCTTTCCAATCGGCTCTTCGTCACCAAATAGGGCTTTGGCTGTGGATTCGGATAGCATAATTGAATTGATTTCACGAAGTCCATCTTTTTCACCCTTGATAATCTGCAGATCTAATAGCTCAGGTGTTTCTCTTTGAGCACAATTACCTGTTCTTGAAAGATTGGTTTCTTTATATTTTAGGTAGCGATCGCTCGTCCAAGTAACCATGACTAAGTGCTTGAAATTATCCCCATAACCTTCTCGTAATGCTTTTTCCAAAGGTCTTGGAATAGCAGGTCCTGTTCCGGTGTCATTATTGAAGGTTTGCGATTGAAATACCTGTGCAATTTTGGTTTTGTTTTGGAAATAGCTGTTATACGTAAGCTCATCTTGAATCCAAAGACCAATGATTAAGGTTACCGCCATTCCTAGGGCTAGTCCGCCAACGTTAATAAGGGTATAACCCTTGTTTTTGACTAGGTTCCTCCAAGCGATTTTTAAATAGTTTTTAAACATGATTGATGATTTTTTGATTGATTTATTCCGTTCGCAAACTTTTTACGGGACTTGTAAAAGCGACTTTTAAAGTTTGATAGCTAATGGTTATAAGCGTGATTGCCATAACCGCTATAATAGCAATTATAAAGTACCACCAGTGTATTTCCGTACGATAGGTATAGCCTTGTAACCATCGATTCATCGCAAACCACGTAATTGGGGTCGCCACCAAACCAGCCACCAAAATCAGTTTTAGAAAATCAATGGAAAAGAGAGTTAAAATATTACCTACGTTACTTCCCAATACTTTTCGAATACCAATTTCTTTGGTTCGTTGTCCAACGAAGAAAAGAATGAGTCCATAAAGCCCTAAACAGCCTATCAAAATTGCCAATCCAGAAAATGCCTTGGCAAGTGATAAATAGCGTTGCTCGGTCTCATACATTTCTGCAACCCTTTCGTCTAAAAATCGATAATCAAAAATATATTTCGAAAACGTTTGTGACCATTCTTTATCAAGCTGTTCTAAAGTGGTTTTTGTGTTTAAGTGATTTATTTTCACTGCTATTTCTCCATACCAATTGATATTTGCAGCTATAAAAACGGGACTTATTTCATCCGTAAAACTGTTGTCATGAAAATTCTTGATTACACCTACTATTGTGGCTCTCGTATCACCATTAACCGCGATCTTTTTACCTAATAGTTCCTCAGTAGAGGAAAGCCCTAATTTTTCGGCAAACTTTTCATTTACAAGCATTTCGCTAATTGAATCACTTTTAAAAAAATTTCTTCCCGTTACAAGTGGAATACTAAAAGTTTTAAGATAGTCTTCATCGGCAATTTTGGCCTGAATAACAAATTCTTCATCTTCGGGATTATTGTGGTATCGCACACTTGTTCCCCAGTCATTTGATTCTCCTCCAGGACTACTCAAGCAACCCGAAACGCTTTTTACACCTGAAATTTTACTTAAGCGTTCTTTCAGGCTATAAAATTGAGTAGTTTCTATATCAGCGGGAATTTCAAGCATTACGATAGACTCTTTATCAAAACCTAAATCGCTGTTAAGCGCATAATTTATTTGCCTTGATATCACAATCGTTGCCACAATGAGCGCAATGGATATTACGAACTGTGTTATTACGAGTACTTTTCGTGTTGTTGTTCCTCCTGTACTATTATGACTAAGTTTTCCCTTTATCGCCAAAACAGGAACGATACGAGACATTAATATCCCTGGATAGCTTCCTGATAGGAAAGCGACCACCCCCAAAAGCAGTGCTACAAAACCAAAGAACTTCACATTGATAAGGCTTTCGGCTGAAAGTTGTAGTTCAAAAAGAGCATTAAATGAAGGAAGAAATAATATTGCGAACAATGCGCCTAACCCCAAAGCGAACAGGCTAATAAGAAAGGTCTCGATCAAGAACTGCCAAAACAAATGCTTCTTAAAACTACCCAAAACCTTCCGAATACCAATTTCTTTGGAACGATAAAAGGTTTGGGCCGTTGAGATATTGATAAAATTGATACACGCGATAACTATCAAAAAAAGACCAATTATACCGAATACGACTAAAAATGTTGGATCAAGACCTGTAAAATCAGGATTGAAATGGATGTCAGCAAGGGGTTGTAATTTGTAAACATGTGGGCTCTTGCTATTGGGCCTGTGTATTTTGGGAAGTTGCTCAAGAGCGGTTTCAATAGTAGCTATATTCTGATTAGGTTTCAGCAGGGCATAACATTGGAGATTGCTTGTCACACCTCCCCAAGTCTCACCTGCTGCAAATCCAAAATTATCTGCTAAATTCTGGAAGGAGATAAAAATCTCGGTGTCTAAAAAAGTAGCTTTCGGAAGATTTTTTAGAACCCCTGTGACTTCAATGGTTTTATCATTCTCTAAAACAAAGCTTTGCCCCACCACATTTGTCTGTCCAAAAAGGGTTAAAGCCACATTTTTAGTAATAATAGCCGTATTTGGGGCCGAAAGGGAAGTAACTTTAGCGCCATTCACCAATGGAAAATTGAAAATATGAAAGAAATCTTGCTCTACAAAAGCAACATCTCTTTTAAACTTCTTGTCCGTTCCATTCTCCTTTAAATCGAGTACCAAACCATCTCTCCAAACGATTTTCGCTACCTTATCCGCATAATCATATTCTTCGCGAAAAACCTTAGCAAAACCCGGAGGCACACTTGACCTGTAAGCAATATCATCTCTATGAATTTCAGTATTCAAGCGAAAGATTCTATCCTTATTTTCATGAAAAGTATCGAAGGAAAGATGAAAACTTAAGAAAAGGTAAATCAATATGCTGCTACCGAATCCTATAGCTAAGCCAAGTATATTTATAGCAGTGAAGACCTTTCTTTTTAGAAGGTTCCGCCAGGCAATTTTTAGATAGTTCTTAAACATGATTGTTCGTTTTTTGATTGATGCTACTGAAGCCCGTTCAGTATAAATTGATGAATAAACTCCTATTACATCATGGCCCCGATTTCTCTATTCTGACTCTCTGTAACAATTTGACCATCAAATAGATTCACTACGCGATGGGCATAATGTGAATCGCGATCGGAGTGCGTTACCATTACGATAGTAGTTCCTTCTTGATTAAGCTCGGTCAACAAATTCATTACTTCGATTCCGTTTTTAGAATCCAAATTACCTGTTGGCTCATCGGCCAATATCAATTTCGGATTGGTCACAACTGCTCTTGAAATAGCAACACGTTGCTGCTGACCTCCTGATAATTGTTGCGGAAAGTGTTTTTCGCGATGCGCAATTTTCATACGCTCCAATACTGCCATTACCTTTTCTCTTCGTTCTGTCTTACCCATTTTCAAATAAATAAGGGGCAGTTCGACATTTTCATAAACGGTTAGTTCATCGATAAGATTAAAGCTCTGAAACACAAAACCTAGATTCCCTTTTCGCAGTTGGGTACGTTGACTTTCTTTGAGTCCGCCTACTTCATGACCGGCAAAATTATAGCTTCCTTCCGTTGGGTTGTCTAGCATTCCAATAATATTCAAAAGGGTAGATTTACCACAACCAGAAGGCCCCATGATTGCGGTAAATTCCCCTTCCTCAACTTTTAGATTTACATTGTTTAGGGCTAAGGTTTCAACTTCCTCAGTTCTAAAGCTCTTTTTCAAATTTTGGATTGTTATCATTTTTTGATCGATTTTACGTGTTTATATATGTAATGACATCTCGACTCCGCTCGATGTGACAGTTTTTGCTTTTTTATTTTAGAACAATTCGTTCCGCTTCACCAAAAGAATCATAGTTACTTGTGATTACCTGCTCCCCGGCATCCAAGCCTTCAAGAACTTCGTAATATTTTGAGTTTTGTTTTCCGATTCTAATGGGTCTTTTCAATGCCTCATCACTTCCGGGTACTACGACAAAAATCCATTGGCCACCCGTACTTTGAAAGAAACTTCCTTTGGGTAAAAGGAGTGCATCACTAGACTCCCCAAGCTGTAACTTTATATTATAGCTTTGTCCTGTGCGTATCGTTTCTGGTTTTTCTTCTGTAAAAACAAGGTCTACTCGAAACCTTCCGTTTCGTACTTCTGGATATACTTTTCTTACTCTCAAAGGAAATTCATTCCCATTCCGTTCTAAAACTGCGACTAAATCCCTCTTGACCCGATCAATATAGTGCTCATCTATATCGGCCTCAATCTTATAATCCGTTAATACATTCAACTGACCAATTCGTTGCCCTTGCGTTATATTCTGACCGATTTCGGCATCTAGAAACCCTAACTGACCATCAGCAGGCGCGCGAACATTTAAATGATCTAAGCGTTGATATACCATGCCAAGTGTCTTTTGCATTCTTGCCAAATCGGCATCCAGTCCGGTTAAAGAAGTCTTTCGGAGTTCGTCATCGGTTTCTGTTTGTGTTTTTACAATATCATATTGTTGTTGCGATAGCTCATAGTTTTCTTTTGACAACTGATATACTTCCTTTGAAATGAGTTCCTCATCAAACAGCGCCTGATTTTGTTCAAAATTCCGTTTCAAACGCTGTAAGTCTGTACTGGCGGTAGCTAAAGATCTACGTCCTTCCACTTGGCGCGAATCAAAGTTTAGTCTCGTAGATCTAAGATCATTTTGCTTTAGTGCCAAATTACTTTCGCTATTTAAAATCTGCTCGTAAAGATTGATATTCTCTAACTTGAGAATAATATCTCCCTTCTTGACCATAGTACCTTCTTCTATGAGTTTTTCGGTTACTCGGCCTCCTTCATAAGCATCCATATAAATAGTGGTAATGGGAGCTACATTCCCATTGATAGTTATGTAGTCGTCAAACTTCCCCGCTGTTACCTCAGCTATAGAAAGCTTGTCCTTTTCCGTTCGGAAGGTGGAGACCGAAGTTGAGAAAAGCAGCTTGTAACCCACAAAAAGGACCAATACACCCAATGCGATGTATCCATAATGCTTGGGCCGTAAACCTTTTTTCTTTTCGAGTTGTATATCCATCTTATTCTGTTTCGTTTTATGTTCATTTCCTTGTAGGAGGAAATCTATTCTTTCTAGTTAATGTTAAAAATTGGTAAGCCCTTATAAAAATCCAAGGTGCTTTTATTTACCTCTGATCGCAGTCTAACCTGTAGGTCTGTATTTTGTGCGTTTGCGAAAAGGTTTTTTGCAGTAAAAAGCTCGATTGCGTTAATAAGTCCCTTTTCATAGCGTTTTTGTGCAATGGTAAAGGCAAGGCTCTGCGCTTTTACATTCTGAGCACTTTGTTCGAGCTCAACCAAAAGGGAATTATGGTCCTGTACCAATTGTTGTATCTCTTGAAAAACGACTTGTTCTTGTATCTCTAGATTGTTCTCAGCTCTTAACCGGTCTATTTTTGCTTGCTTTACTCTAGATCTTGCTGACCAACCGTTGCTAATAGGAACATTAAGCCGCACGCCAATAAACTGCGAGGTATTATCTCTGAACTGTTCACGAAAAGGCAATGTATTACCAAGTGTGTCTCTAGTCGTCTCAAAATAACCTGTCCCTATACCAGCAAATGCCAATAAAGAGGGATATAGTCTACCCCGAGCAACGGCCACTTGTTTCTTTGCAGCTTTAGCTCGAAATTCTTGCGCCTTTAGTACAGGCAAAAACTCCCTTGCTTTGGAATATACCGAATCAGAACTAAGATTAAGCTCATTTTCCGATTCGGACTTCTCAGTAATGCTAGAGAAAATTTCAATATCTGAAGTCTCCTCAAGGTTCATTTCTTGAATTAGCAGTAGCTTGGCACCTGCCAGCTGATTTTCGCTTTGAGTAACATTTAACTTATCTGCCAACAACAAAGATTCGGCCTCATACAAATCGGCGCCTGCCATAAGTCCTAGTTCAATTTGCTTTGCAACCAAATCATAGTTTGATTGTGATACGCCCAATTGTTCTTTTGATATGGCAACCAAACCTTCGAAAAATTGAATGTTATTAAAGGCCTGCATCACACGGAAGGCAAGCAAGTATTTTTGTTGCAGGGTCTCTTGTTGTGTTGCCTTGTACAAAAATTTAGATGCCTTTATGGAATTCATCTTTTGAAAACCTTGGAATAAATCAATCGAAGATTGTAGGGAAAAAGGATTTTGAAAAAAATCGGTGGTAACAACATCGTTTGTAAATGGATCTGTACTTCTTCCGAAGTTAACTGTATATGATGATTCACCATTTACATTCGGTAGCAGATTCCGTATGGATTGTCTGTAATTTTCTCTACCCGCCTGCTCAGTGTAATTGAAATCTTTTAGCTGAAGATTATTTTCCAAGGCATAACTTATACATTGATCCAACGTCCAAGTCTCTTGAGCTTTTGCTGAAAAACAAACAAGTGCTAAAAAAATAAATATTATTTTAATTTTTCGGTTCATTCTATATAAGTATGCCAAAGTCTTTACTATTTATATGCCAAGAAGTTAAATCTTTGATTTTCAATTATTTAAAAACAAATCATCTCAACAAATAAATTCGGAGTGTAAAATAGTTATACAGATGTTGTCAAAAAAATGGACACTTGTTAAAATTACTCCCTTTCATATTGTAGCTTTAAAAAATTCATTCAAGACCTCTATATTCAGTAGTTAAGGCTACAAACGGTTTTGTGTGTTTATTAATGGAATATTTTTTGTTACCGACAGCTAACGACAACAATGTATTATGTTAGACTCAAAAATTCTCGTCATCGATGATAACAAAAGTGTACTCAGTGCGCTTGAAATTCTACTGCAATTCGAATATAAAACGGTTGAGACAATCTCCAACCCTAATCAGATATCTTCCTTCCCGAATTTGAAGGATTTCGACATTGTTCTTTTAGACATGAATTTTTCCGCTGGGGTTAACACAGGAAATGAAGGCCTTTTTTGGCTTCGAGAAATTAGAAAAAAAGCTCCCCAAACCTCTGTAATTATGATGACTGCTTATGGAGCGGTAGACCTAGCTGTAAAGGCTTTGAAAGAGGGAGCTACTGATTTTGTTTTGAAACCTTGGAACAATGACAAGCTATTGGCTACTGTCAAATCCGCTTATGAGTTGCGTAAATCCCGAAAGGAAATTAACAAACTCAAACAAAAAGAAGGGCAACTAAAACAAGTTATCAATCAGAATAAGAACTATATAATTGGTAACTCAAGAGCCCTAACTTCAGTTCTAAATTTAGTAGGCAAGGTTGCTAAAACCGATGTAAATGTTTTGGTAACGGGGGAAAACGGAACGGGCAAGGAATTAATCGCACGAGAATTGCATAAACTCTCTAATTTGAGTAATGAGGTTTTTATTTCTGTTGATATGGGTTCAATTTCCGAATCATTATTTGAGAGTGAACTTTTCGGACATATGAGAGGGTCATTTACAGATGCTAAGGAAGACCGTGCCGGAAAATTTGAAGCCGCAAATGGAGGTACCTTGTTCCTCGACGAAATTGGAAATTTATCACTACAGACCCAGGCCAAATTACTATCAGCAATTCAAAATAAAACCATTGTACGTGTAGGCTCAAACAAACCCATCTCTGTAGATATTCGACTTATTTGTGCTACCAATGAGAACTTAGATAAAATGGTTGCTGACGGACTTTTTCGCGAAGATTTACTCTACCGAATAAATACTATTCAGGTACAAGTGCCTCCATTGCGGGATCGTGAAAGTGATGTTCTTGTTTTAGCTGATTTTTACTTAAATAAGTTCATTAGCAAATATGGTAAACAAGGGCTTCGGATGAATCAAGCTGCTCAAGAAAAACTCATGGGTTACAAATGGCCAGGGAACGTGCGGGAGCTTCTTCATACCATGGAACGTGCTGTAATTCTTTCGGAAGGAAATGTGCTGAGACCAGAGGATTTTCTTTTGGAAGCGAAGAGTGCTATGCCAACCGAAAACGGACCAAGCACTTTGGAGGAAATGGAACTTTTAATGATAACCAATGCGCTCAATAAAAATAACGGAAACTACAGTGCAGCGGCAGAACAATTGGGAATATCAAGACAAACACTTTATAATAAACTTAAGAAAATAGGGAAGTAGATGGTAAGTAGAAACATTTATTTACAGGTGGTACTACGTATCATATTCATAACCTTATCTGCGATTGCGGCGGCCTATTTCTTTTTTGAAAAACAATATATTGCGACGGGTGTCGTCACAATAGTACTAATTGCTCAAACCTCCTCCTTGATATACTTTGTAAATCAGACCAATCGAAAGATTGCCTATTTCTTTGATGCCATAAAAAATGAGGATTTCACGCTTCGTTTCCCTGAAAAATTAAGTGTCAAATCATTGGAAGAACTGAATCATAGTTTGAACATGCTCAATGCCATGATTCAGGATATTTATGTGAAGAAACAAGCCCAAGAGCAGTACTATCAGGAAATTTTAAGGCAAGCGGACATCGGTATTTTTACAATTAATGAGAAAGGACATATTTTATATGCCAACCCAACGGTTCAAGATCTTCTGAACTATCGCCCTTTAAATCATGTGAAACAACTCAACCTGATTGACCATAGTCTTTATAATCTTTTTAAAGATTTAAACCCCTTTGAAAATACCATTTTCAAATTAGGAAATGAAAGAGGAAAACGAGAATTAAGCTTAAAATGTACCCCTATCATGATAGAAGAACAAAAGCTGTTATTGGTAGTGGTTCATGATATTCACAAAGAACTTGATGATAAGGAAACTGATTCTTGGGTAAAACTGATTCGCGTACTTACTCATGAAATCATGAACACTATTACACCTATTACCTCTATCTCTGATTCCATACTTAACTATTTCAAGTCCGGAAATAAATTAACTGAGTCAGGTAATTTTTCTGAAGACCAAATTAGGAACACAGCAAAAGGACTGGAAGTAATTAAAAATCAAGGGACCGATCTTATGAGTTTCGTACAGTCTTACCGAACCTTTTTAAGCGTACCTGAACCGGACAAAGAATTGGTACCTGCTTTAGCACTTTTGGAAAAAATAAAACTTTTACTAGATGAGCAAAAAGATCTAAAAAAAGTTGAAATCGAAATCCTGGTGGAACCCAAAGAACTGGAACTTTATCTAGACGAAAAACTAATAACTCAAGTACTTTTAAATTTGGGAAAAAATGCACAGCAATCCCTTGAACATCATGATAAAGGGAACATTCGGATTATCGCGGGCATCAATAAAATGAATAAAAAATACATTCAAGTTCAAGATAATGGCCCTGGAATATCACCTGAACTACTAGATGAAATTTTTGTCCCCTTCTTCACTACAAAAAACACGGGAACAGGTATTGGACTTAGTCTAACCAAACAAATCATGCGCTTACATGGTGGAAGTATAAGCGTGTCTTCAGCGAAGACGACCCAGTTTACCTTGACTTTTAACTGATTGAAATTTATAAATCGGGTTTAAGTTCTTTAAAAGGGTCCCAAAATATCTCTTCTAAGTTTTGAATTTGATTGTCAATGACTTCAATACCCTCACTTTCTAATAACTGCTGCATGAGGTTTGTGCCATCAAAATGATGCTTTCCAGTGAGGAGCCCTGCTTTATTTACAACACGGTGTGCTGGAACATTTTCCATACTTCCAGCTCCGTTCATTGCCCAGCCTACCATTCGGGCACTTCTTGCAGCTCCTAAGTATTTAGCGATTGCGCCATAGGAAGTCACCCTTCCATAGGGAATTTGCTCAGCTACTTCGTAGACTTTCTGAAAGAAATTTTTGTTTTCTGGTTTCATGATTTAAAAATACAAGCGAAACAAGGTAATGACAAAGAGCAAAACCATCAATCCGCTTAGAATGTAATTGGCATTTTTCGAAAATCGATTTGTTCTTTGTTCCATCTTATCAAAATAAAATACATAAACATACATGCCCAAAAAGGTTCCTAAACCAGCGGAAATTATAAAAATAACCTCATCAATTACTGTATAGTTCATGAAGCCTTGACCGTGAAAAAAAGTATTTATACCTGCATAATAAGGTATCGTCAGTAAATTAAGAGCTGCCAAAAAAGCTCCTTTAGAAAAACTACCTCTTTTTTTTCCCTCAGTAAATTCAATAGCATCAGTAGCCGTCTGCTTTTTTCCTTTTACAAAAAAGAAAATGGCCAGTACGCCAAAAATCACCAAAGCTATTTGCATTAGTATTGCTATGATTTCTGGATTTTGAGAAAGTAATTTTGAAATTCGGACGGCTAAATAAGCCTGTATCATAACGGTAAAACCAACTCCAAGACCAAAAGTAACACCGTTCTTTTTTCCTTTCTCAACGCTTGTTTTAGCGGCATTCATATTCAACAAGCCAGGTGGTAAAGAGGCAACAAAAGCAGCACTAAATGTTGCCGCAAATAAGAGCAGTAGTTGTTGCATTTCTGGTTGATTTTCGACTAATGAATTCTAAACTGAATATAGGTAATTGCTTTCCCTTTTTGAAGGTACTGATTTTCGTAGAAAGTTTGAATTTTTAACACTTCTTCTGGGCTACCTTCATTTTTATAGACATCATGATTAGCATAGATGACCTCTAAACCTAATCCGTGCAGTAAGCCTAAGGTATACCCATGCATGAATTCACTATCTGTTTTAAGATGCATTAAACCATTTGGTTTTAAGACTTTTTTATATTTCTCAAGAAAATCTTGATTGGTCATACGGTGCTTGGTTCTTTTGTATTTGATTTGAGGATCAGGAAAAGTTATCCATATTTCAGAAACCTCATTTTCGGCGAACATCCAATCCACCAACTCTATTTGAGTACGAAGAAAAGCCACATTATCTAGGTTTTCTTCTATCGCGGTTTTAGCACCTCGCCAAAAACGGGCACCTTTAATATCGATTCCAATAAAATTTTTATCCGGATTTCGTTTTGCAAGTCCGACAGTATACTCCCCTTTTCCGCAGCCTAACTCTAAGACAATCGGATTGTCATTTTTGAAGTGCTCTGCCCATTTTCCTTTCAGCACCAAAGAACCATCTTCAATCGCCTTTCTTTTAGGTTGAATAACATTTTTGAACGTTTCGTTCTCCTTAAATCGTTTGAGCTTATTTTTACTCCCCACCGCAACCAAAATTTAATGATTTGCAAAGCTAAGGAAATCTTTGTTCAGGAAGATCAGATCAATTGATCTCTTCTTTTTCTTCCTTCTTTTTTTCAAGGGTAAATGAGAATTCCGAACCAACACCTTCAACACTTTCGACATAAATTCGCTCCTCATGCGCTTCAATAATATGCTTAACAATAGCAAGCCCTAATCCTGAGCCTCCCTCTTTTCGATTTCTACTTTGGTCTACACGGTAAAAACGTTCAAAAAGTCTAGGAATATGTTGTTCGGGAATTCCCTCTCCATTATCAGTAACTCTTATGATAACTTTATTCTGAATAAGGTTTTCGACGCTTACTTCAGTAGTGCCATTTTCATGACCGTATTTTATAGAATTAACCAATAGATTTGTAATTACTTGACGTATTTTTTCTAAATCGGCATTGACATAAATAGGAGTTTCATACTCCATATCAAACATCAGTGTGATTTTTTTCTTTGCCGCTTTCATTTCTAATAGCTCAAAGGTTGTTTTGATCAGTTCGATAATATCAAACACCTCCCATTCAACGTTCAATTCTCCTGCCTCAAGTTTCGTAATAAGGTCAAGATCTTTCACTATATAGAGAAGCCTTTCAACAGCTTTATTTGCTCTTCCCAAATATTTTTTTCTTACGTTTTTATCTTCAAGAGCACCATCCAGCAAAGTTTCAATATAACCTTGAACTGTAAATAATGGAGTTTTTAATTCATGTGAAACATTACCTAAAAAGTCTTTTCTATACTCCTCTCTAATTTTTAAGGTGTCAATTTCTACCTTTTTATCTTGCGCGAATTTTTCAATTTCTTGTGTTAAAGTTGCCATGTCAGTGGTGATCGTTCTAGAAGTCAAAGAACTTGATTCTAACAAAGAAACATCATCATAAATTCTTTTAATACGACGGTAAATGAAGTTTTCAATTCTAAATTGAACGATAAAAAAAGATATTCCGAATGAGATTATAGCAAATACGGCAAGAAACAACCAATCGCTTACCTCTTTATACCACATGAAAAACCCAAGTAGTAGCGTAAGAATTATTACTATAAAGATGGCCGTACGAAAGGCAAATTTATATGATCTTTTTAACCGAATGGCCATGTGAAAGCATTTGAACGAAATTGACCACTCGTCGATTTGAGGGGCATTTACAAATATCTAATTTTTAGTCAAGCTACAATAGGCTTGCTTAAAAAATTGGAGAGTAAAACCGATTCATACTATAGAACAAATTTGTATCCTACTCCTTTAATGGTTTTGAAGTGTTCTTCGCCAATTTTTTCACGGAGTTTTCTGATGTGAACATCTATTGTACGACCCCCAACAACCACTTCATTACCCCATACACGATCTAAGATTACCTCTCTTTTAAACACTTTACTTGGTTTAGAAGTAAGTAATGATAAGAGTTCAAACTCTTTTCTTGGGAGTACCAATTCTACTCCATTATTAATAATTTTATACTCTTCTCTATTTATGACAATATTGCCCACTTTTACAATATCCTCTGCACCTGATTCATCATCTTTCAACCTTCTAAGTAAACCTTTTATTTTGCTTACTAACACTTTAGGTTTTATTGGTTTTGTGATATAGTCGTCAGCTCCAGCATCAAACCCAGCAACTTGAGAATAATCTTCTCCTCGCGCGGTCAAAAATGTAATAATCGTATTTTCTAAGCCTTTTGTGTTTCTAATGATTTCGCATGCTTCGATACCATCCATTTCTGGCATCATTACATCCAAAATGATTAAATGCGGTTGTTTTTTCTTTGCTTTTGCCACACCTTCTACGCCATTGTTAGCCGTATAAACACTATATCCCTCAGAAGACAAATTATAGTTTAAAATCTCTAAAATATCAGGTTCGTCGTCGACTAATAGTATTCTAATGTCCTTTTTTTTCATAGGATGTTAAAATTATTACCCTCAAATGTAAATATAAAACCTTTACCATATTTGCTCTTAACGTTGATTTAATGTGGTAACAATTTGGTAACATAAGGCTTAGATGAATCCCAAAAATTCTTAAATAACACCTTGAGATTACGTTTCGTCGAAAAATTCTGACTTTAAAGAAACCCATATCGACGTTTAGAACGTATTATTATTATATTTGTGGTATACATTTTGTTGACAATACTGTATGAAGCACCTTTACTTAATCGTTTTTTTTCTATTTGTTTCTTTTAGCTATGGCCAAAATGCCAAAGCTAATGGTTCTATTGACGGGTTCAAACTCTACCCAAACCCGGTAACAAATGGTAAAGTATATATCAGTACTACAAAAAAAGAGGCAAAAAAAATATTGATTTTTGATGTATTGGGCACTCAAGTTTTAGAAACCACTATTTTGGGTTCTGAATTAAACCTCTCTGTTTTAGATGCGGGTGTATATGTACTTCGCGTTTATGAAAAAGATAAAGTAGCTACAAGAAAGCTGATTATCAAGTAGAACAACCGAATATTTCAACTCCTTTTCAATTTAATAATGCTCGTTGATTCGTTCAAAAAATCGACGAACGGTTTCTTCAATTTCATTTACCTACAATTTGACGAGTTTCACAACATTCTTTGCGACCAAATGGAGGCTTTCCATATCTTTAGAGTCCCAAATGATTAACCTATGAAAAAATGCTACTTTGGTTTGTTGCTGCTATTTGCCCTTTCTGCTTATGGGCAAGATTCAGCAGACATAAATAAGTCCTTTTCTCCAAAAGAAGATACATCTTTCCGACTTTATCCAAATCCAGCTACGAATGATGTAGTTTATATTACCACAGCAACCAATAGCGTAAAAGATATTGTAGTGTATGACGTTTTCGGCGAGATGGTACTCACTGATAGAATTTCATCAAAATCACTTAACATTTCTAGGCTAGTAGCAGGAGTATATGTATTGCAAGTAGTAGAAAATAATAAGACTATGACGCGTAAATTGGTCGTTAAATAAATATTCTCAACTCAAACTATAAAAGGCCTTTGCATTTATGCACGGGCTTTTTTTATTTTATTAGAGCTAAGGTATGTTTACTTTTACAGTCGGACATAACATGAATACCTCAGCACTATTTGACATAAAAAATGAAAACGATTTTGAAGCAAAAGCTTTAGAAGTGTTTAGGTTTCAACACCATAATAATTTGGTCTATAAACAGTTCTGCTCTTATTTAGGTAGGGACACAAAAAGTGTAAATAATCTATTAGATATCCCTTTCTTGCCGATAGAGTTCTTCAAATCTAAAACCATAATTTCTGGAGATAGTAGCCCGCAAATTTCTTTCTCAAGCAGTGGCACTACTGGAAGCAAAACAAGTCAACATCATGTTGTTGATTTAAATATTTATGAAGTAAGCTATTTGAAAGCTTTTTATCATTTCTACGGAGATATTCAAGACTATTGTGTTCTAGCCTTGCTACCATCGTATTTAGAACGTGAAGGATCTTCTTTAATTTATATGGTGGATGATCTTATAAAAAAAAGCGAACATCCTTCAAGCGGTTTTTATTTAGATGAATTCGATTCCCTTAAAAACAAACTAACGCAATTAGACGCTTCCGGAACCAAAGTTTTGTTGATCGGAGTTTCATTTGCTTTATTAGACTTTGTTGAAAAACATCCTTTGCGATTAAGTAACACCATCGTAATGGAGACCGGAGGCATGAAAGGAAGAAAAAAAGAAATGATTCGCGACGAGTTGCATCATATCTTAAAGCAGGGATTCGGAGTAGAAAAGATTCATTCTGAATACGGAATGACAGAGCTACTCTCTCAGGCTTACTCCGTCGGAGATGGCATATTTAATACTCCTCCTTGGATGAAGGTTTTAATTCGTGATACAGAAGACCCACTTACTTTTCAAAAAGATGAAAAAACTGGGGGGATTAATGTTATAGATCTCGCTAATGTTAACTCTTGTTCATTTATAGCAACTCAAGATTTAGGAAAGCTTTACCGAGACCATAGCTTTGAAATTTTAGGTCGCTTTGATCATTCTGATATTCGAGGCTGTAATTTGATGGCACTTTAGGAAAGAGTTTTTCTTAAATCAACCACCTCCACCATGATTCAAAGTCGAGTTGAAATGAAAGTAAAGAATCACAGCTCCGATTACAATTAATACAAAAAGGCCTAAACCAAAGTAAAAAAATAAGGCACTTAATTTTTGATTGGGGAAACGTGCGAATCCAATGAATAAAATTCCAAAAAGCAAAGCAATTATACTGTACCCAATAAGCAATGGCTTTGCGGCAATTTCAAATTCCGTTAAATGTCCATCAGGAAAGCCCATTGAAACCGTACTCATATAACTCAAAATAGCTGACAACAAAGCTATCACTGATAAAACATAAGCTCGGATTTTAATCTTGGAAGTGCTTTTCGAATGCATATCTCATTAGTTCACAACCAGAACATAATAATTTCTTTTACCTTTTTGCAAGAGTATAAACCTGTCATTGATTAAATCGGAAGTAGTGATCTTATAGTCCCCCTTTACCTTCTCCTTATTAACAGAAATAGCGTTTTGTTTGAGCTCTCTTCTTGCCTCCCCATTAGATGCCAAAAACCCTGTTTGGGCAGCTAAGGCGCCAATCATGTCTAATCCATCACCTTCTAATTGAACTTTTGAAATTTCTGCTTGCGGAACACCATCAAAAACATCTAAAAAGGTATTTTCATTCAACTTTTTTAAATCGTCAGATGTAGATTTTCCAAAGAGAATAGCACTTGCTGCAATAGCATTATCTAAATCTTCTTGTGAATGTACTGCTAAGGTAATTTCTTCAGCCAATCTTTTCTGCAAAGCTCTTTGATGAGGAGTTTCAACATGTTCGGCAACTAAATTTTCTATTTCCGCTTTCTTAAGAAAAGTGAATATCTTGATGTACTTCTCCGCATCTACATCCGAAGTATTAAGCCAATATTGGTAGAACTTATAAGGAGATGTTCTTTCAGCATCTAACCAAATGTTTCCACTTTCTGTTTTACCGAATTTGGTGCCATCTGCCTTTGTAATCAAAGGACAAGTGAGTGCATAGCCCTTTCCACCACCAATTCTGCGAATCAATTCGGTACCGGTAGTAATATTTCCCCATTGATCACTACCACCCATTTGCAAGGTGCAATTGTGTTCTTTATAAAGATGCAAGAAATCATAGCCTTGTACCAATTGATAGGTGAATTCAGTAAAAGACATCCCTTCTTTTGCCTCCGCAGACAAACGTTTTTTTACAGAATCCTTAGCCATCATATAGTTGACGGTTATATGTTTTCCCACATCTCGAATAAAATCCAAGAATGAGAAATCCTTCATCCAATCGTAATTATTGACTAAAACAGCTGCGTTTTCTGTTTTACCGCTAAAGTCTAAAAAGCGAGAGAGTTGTTCTTTTAATGCTTCTTGATTGTGACGTAAAGTAGGCTCATCTAAAAGATTTCGCTCGGCGGATTTCCCTGACGGATCACCAATCATTCCTGTTGCACCCCCAATTAAAGCATAAGGTTTATGACCAGCTAACTGAAAATGACGAAGCATCATCACTCCTACCAAATGACCAATATGAAGCGAATCAGCGGTTGGATCAATTCCAACATACGCAGATTGCATGCTGCTTAAAAGGTGTTCTTCGGTTCCAGGCATTGCATCATGCAACATTCCTCGCCATTTCAATTCTTCAACAAAGTTGGAAGCCATTTCAGTTTGAGTTTATAATTCTGATGCAAATATAAAAGGAAAAAATCCGCTTTTACCGAACTTACAAAAGGAAATTATCTCTGGGTATTCGCTAACTTTGAGTTATGGTTTTAGTCACTGGGGGAACTGGTTTAGTGGGGGCACATCTACTTTTTGATTTGGTGCAGAAAGGTTTTCCTGTTCGGGCCATACATAGAAAAGAAAGTGATCTAAGTCGCGTTGAAAAGGTATTCGGCTATTATTCTGAAAACGCTACTTCATTATTTAATAAAATTGAATGGGTCGAAGCAGATATCAATGATGTGCCTGCTTTGGAATCTGCTTTTAAAAATGTGGAGTATGTATATCATGCAGCTGCACTTATTTCGTTTGACCCTCGGGATTATCAAAAACTACTGAAAGTCAATGCTGAAGGCACAGCTAACATTGTTAATTTATGCATTAAAAACCAGGTAAAAAAATTGTGTTACGCAAGTACAATCGGCACCATAGGAAAAAGCTTGAATAACGCTCTTGCAACAGAAGAAAATGAATGGAATGATCAAAATGTAAATGTTTATGCCTTAAGCAAGTACGAGGCAGAAATGGAAGTATGGAGAGGCTCGCAAGAAGGCCTACCTGTTGTTATGGTGAACCCTGGAGTTATAATCGGACCTGGGTTTTGGAATTCAGGCAGCGGAGCTCTTTTTACTACCGCAAATAAAGGATACCGGTTTTATCCCCCCGGAGGAACTGGTTTTGTAACCGTTCATGATGTTATTAAAATGATGGTGTCGTTGATGGCTTCGAAAATCGAAAATGAAAGATTCATTGCTGTAGCTAAAAACTTGTCTTTTCAAGAAATTTTAATTCGATTAACAAAAAAACTGGATAAGCCTGCTCCGAAGCAAAAATTAAAATATTGGCAGCTGGAAATAGGGCGAATAGTTGATTTGATTTGGAGTACTTTATCTGGAAAATCTAGAAAAATCACCAAAAACGCTATTCACTCTATGAAAAACAGAGATCTTTACGAAAACAAAAAAATACAGCAATTCTTAGACTTTCAATTTGAGTCTATTAACCCAACGATTGATTTTACTTGTCGTTGTTTTTTAAAAGAGAATCTTTAAGCTTCTTTTTTCTTCGAAATTCTTTTTTCCTGGCTGCAGTTAGACTATCTTTTATCTTTTTGGCAGTCTGAAGACGTTCTTTTTCTACTTCTAATTTCGCTTCAACCGCAATATATATTTCTTCATGCTCTTCTGGAATAGAGGCATAGTATCGATCACTTTCCACAAACTGTAAACTATCGATATCGTACTTCTCAAAAATATATTTCGTAGGCTCAAGGTCATAATCTTGAAGTAGTTTAGCATTGGTAGATTTAGCAGCATTTATGATGGCCAAATCGTTTAAAATTTCCACCATTCTTTCTTTCGAAATCAAGTTATCTGGTTTCTCCATTAACTTTTCAGCACAGGAGAAAAAACACGTTATTAAAAGAAAGAGAATTATTTTTTTCATAACTATCGATCAAATGTCAATCTCCTAGCATTTCGTTCTGCGGAAAAGTTTCCGTTTTCATATGCCAAATGCCCGTTCACAAAAGTATGTGTTACTTTAGATGTGAAGGTAAAGCCATCAAATGGAGACCATCCACATTTGTATAAATCATTTCCTCTATTTGCTTGCCAAGAACTATTCAAATCTACCAAAACCAAATCTGCAAAATACCCTTCTTTGACGAAACCTCGTTTTTCTATATCAAATAGTTTCGCAGGATTATGGCACATTTTCTCTACCATTTTTTCCAAAGAAATCATTCCTTCTTTATGCTTTTGTAACATAGCTGGCAATGCATGTTGAACTAAAGGTCCTCCTGAAGGAGCTTTAGTATACACCTCATCTTTTTCCTCCCAAAGATGTGGAGCGTGATCGGTAGCTATTACATCAAGACGATCATCTAATAAAGCTTCCCAAAGTTTTTTACGGTCGGTGGCAGTTTTAACAGCTGGGTTCCACTTTATTAAGGTGCCTTTAGTATCATAATCTTCTTCAGAGAACCATAGGTGATGAATACATACTTCAGCAGTTATTTTCTTTTGCTCTAACGGAATATCATTTCGGAACAATTCCATTTCCTTACCTGTAGAAAGATGAAAAACATGTAATCTCGCGCCCGTTGTTTTTGCTAAATTAATGGCTTTAGAAGAAGAGAGATAGCAAGCTTCTTCACTTCGGATTAATGGATGGTATTTTACTGGAATATCATCTCCATATTTTTCTTTGTACTCCGCCAAGTTGCGTCGAATAGTTCCTTCGTCTTCACAATGTGCAGAAATAACCATTTCGGTACTTCGGAAAATTTTTTCTAATACTTCCTCATCATCAACCAGCATATTTCCCGTAGAAGAACCTAAAAAGAGCTTTACTCCCGAACAGGCCATCTTATCCAAACGTTTTAACTCCTCTAGATTGTCGTTAGTTCCACCAAATAAAAAGGAATAATTAGCATAAGACGAAGCGTTTGCCATAGCGAATTTTTCCTCAAGCTTTTCAATTGTAGTAGTCTGCGGATTCGTATTTGGTTGCTCCATAAAAGTGGTAATTCCACCAGCAATGGCAGCCCTACTTTCCGAAGCTATATTTCCTTTATGAGTAAGGCCAGGTTCTCTAAAATGTACCTGATCATCAATTATTCCAGGCAGCAAATACTTACCAGAAGCATCAATAATTTTAGCTTCGCCTTCAGAAATGTCTTTTCCTATTTTTTGAATGCGATCACCTTGAAGTAACACATCAGCTTCAAAGATTGAATTCTCGTTTACAATAGTCGCATTTTTTATAAGTTGCTTCGCCATTTCTAATATCTATTTTTTTGAAATAAACTATTCCATTTCATTTTTAAAACTCCGAAAATTGCTTCGCTTACAATAGAAGAGCTCATTTTAGATTTTCCCTTAACACGATCTCTGAAAATAATAGAAATTTCCTCGATGTTATAATCCTTCACGTAAGCTCTAAACTTCATTTCAATTTGAAAAGCATAACCTACGAAACGAATCGAATCAAGATCGATATTCTCAAGAACTTCTCTTCTATAACATACGAATCCGGCGGTAGGGTCATGCACCCTCATTCCTGTAATTATTTTTACATAGAATGAAGCTCCATATGATAATAGCACCCTATATAAAGGCCAATCAACGACATTTACCCCTTTTTTGTATCGCGAACCTACAGCTACATCCGCATTGTTTTTACAAGCCGTATGCAAACGCAATAAATCGGATGGATTATGTGAAAAGTCGGCATCCATCTCAAAAATGTAATCGTATTTTCTTTCAATTGCCCATTTGAAACCATGAATATAGGCTGTACCTAATCCTGATTTTTCCTCACGTACTTCCAAATGCAACTTGTCACCAAATTCTTTTTGCAATTGATGCACTGCTGATGAAGTACCATCAGGAGAATTGTCATCAACAATAAGTACATGAAAATTGGTCTTTAGTTCAAAGACAGCCCTAATAATTGCCTCAATGTTCTCAATTTCATTGTAGGTAGGAATAATAACTAAGCTATCAGACATTGAAATGGTTTGATTTCGACAAAAATAGTGTTTTCATAGGTGTTGAAAAGTCACTTCAGTGGTTTTATGATTTTTTTAAATCGAAGTTTAATCTCAAGAATTTGTAATTTTGAATTGAACAACTGTAATGTATGCTTAAAAAACTGCCCAGGCTTTTTTTCTTTCTTTTAGGAGCAATTTTGATAATAAATTTACTCCAGGCCCATTTTACAGAACTTATTTTTGACGAAGCGTACTATTGGTATTATGCAAAGAACCTAGACTGGGGCTACTTCGATCACCCGCCAATGGTAGCTTGGCTAATTTCACTAAGCAGTCTTTTTTTTAGTGGAGAATTGGGTGTTCGTTTCATGAGCTGCTTACTTTCGATAGCAACTTTAATCATTTTATGGGCGATTATAGATCACCCGAAAAAGAGGGATTATGTAATACACTTTTTCGTGGTCGCTTTTTCTATGACACTCTTAAATGCATATGGATTTTTCATATTACCTGATACCCCCCTTCTATTTTTTACTGCTCTTTTCTTACTCATATATAAACGCTTTTTAGTCGCTCCATCAACCATTCTTGCAACAATATTAGGTGTTGTTATGGCTGCTTTAATGTACAGTAAATACCATGCTGTTCTGGTAATAGTTTTTGTTGTGTTTTCAAATTTAAAATTGATCAAAAACAAATATGCTATTCTAGCAGTGATTGTTTCATTCGCCTGCTATACTCCCCACTTTTTGTGGTTATACGAAAATGATTTTGTTTCTATAAAATATCATCTGTTTGAACGACCAAACCAAGCCTATAGTTTTAATAAGTTTACCCTTGGTTATTTCCTAAATTTAATGGCCATATTCGGACTCACCTTTCCTTTGGCATATTATATACTTTATAAATCTAAGTCAAAAGGTCTATTTGAAAGAGCTTTGAAATTTCTCACCTACGGGGTTCTTCTTTTCTTTTTTGTTTCTAGCTTTTCGAAACGAGTGCAAACCCAATGGATTATTGTGATTTCAATTCCTATGGTAATTATCATTTTCAATTATCTCGTCGATAATATGAAAATAAGAAAATGGTTTTACGGTTTGGGTATTACAAATATTGTAATACTCCTATACCTAAGAGTTGGACTTATTTACCAACCTCTTTTTCCAATAGTTTTTGAAACACATGGCAACAAAGAATGGGTTAGTCGTTTGGAGTACGATGTCTGGGATATACCAGTTGTCTTTGAAAACTCTTATCGTAATGCACCCATGTATGAATTTTATTCTGGTAGAAAAGCGATTTCTTTGAACAATATAAGCTATCGAAAAAATCAATATTCAATCGATAACTCCGAAGCTAGTATGCAAAATAGCAGGGTTTTTTATGTAACCCCATATACGCCAAAAGAAGGTTTCGCATATCCCCGTCTAAACGGCAAACTTTTTTATGGAGAATACATTGTGAATTTCGAATCTTTTCGCAGACTTAGGGTTATTTTAGAAGAAGATGAATTACCCTATAATTTGGATCGAACCATAGAAATGAAACTATATAATCCATACGATATAAACATTCCTCTGAACAAACTCAAATTCGGAGTAGCCTATTTGAATGATTATAAAGAGATGCGTGATATTCAAAAAATTAATGCCGTACCTACTGATTCAAATATTTTAATGTTAAAATCAAATGATACCGTAAATTTTACGTTTAAACTACCTAAAACCGAAATGGAGGATCCGGGGTATTTTAGAATAGGTGTTTCTAAAAAAAATCTTCCCTATGGTCTTAACGGAGATAATATCAAACTCAACTAGTGGAACCAATTCTACGAAACATAGAAAATATCGATTGGATTACTGTTCTTATTTTTGGCAGCCTTTTGTTAATCGTCATTGCCAAAAACACATTCTATAACCGATTTTTAAATTTTATCATTCTACCTTTTAACAATAAGTACATTTTTATGTATAATAAAAAGGAGAAGTTGATGAACTGGTTTCATATTTTCTTCACCATATTTCAGGTAGTAAACTTTTCATTATTTCTATACCTATCATGGAGAGCCTTCTTCGGAACTTTAGAAGATCCAGAATTAAATCAGTATATGTACCCCATATTATTGGGTTCTTTGCTCCTCTTTTTAATTTTAAAAGTATTACTACAACTTGGAAACGGCTTTATTTTTAATTCTAACAAAATAATAAGCGAACTTGTTTTTAAGAAGGTTTCCTATTTAAATCACAGCGGGTTAGTCATGTTTTTAGCCAATATCGTTTTGAGCTATATCTTCAAAGACTCAAAAGCTGTGGTTTATTTAACATTCTTCCTCATTCTTTTAATTAATGGAATAGGATGGGTGGTCTTACTAAGGAATCATCAAAAGTTTATCGTTAGTAATTTTTTCTATTTTATTTTGTACCTTTGCGCACTCGAAATTGCGCCTTGGGTTATTATCGGTAGTTATTTAAAATATTGATACAGAGGAAATAAGCCTAAATCAATTTCTCCGCAAGTCGTATTCGAAAAGTTTATAAAATCGTTCGCAGACTTCCTTGTCTGACCAAAGGAACCAAAAAAATAGTTGTAGATGAAAGTAAAGACGATTTTGGTATCTCAACCAGAACCGAAGATGGAAAACTCTCCTTATTCGAAATTAATCGATAAGGAAAAAGTTAAAGTTGATTTCAGACCTTTCATTCACGTTGAAGGGGTTGATGCAAAAGATGTACGTCAACAAAAAATTGACCTTAATAATTTCACTGCCATTATTCTCACAAGTCGTAATGCTGTAGATCACTTTTTCAGAATTGCTGAAGAAATGCGATTTAAAGTACCCGATAGTATGAAGTACTTCTGCCAATCTGAGGCTGTGGCATACTATCTTCAAAAATATGTGGTATACCGCAAGCGTAAGATATATGTTGGAAAAATGAACTTTCCTGATTTAGTAGTATTGTTCAAGAAATATAAAGATGAGAAATTCCTTTTACCTTCTTCTGATTCTTTGAAAGTTATCGTTCCTGAGACACTAAACAAACTTGGAATTAATTGGACAAGAGGCATTTTCTACAAGACAGTAATCAGTGATTTATCAGATTTAAAAGAGGTTTACTATGATGTTTTAGTTTTCTTTAGTCCGTCAGGAATTGAATCGCTATTAAAGAACTTTCCTGATTTCGAACAGAACGATACAAGAATAGCTGTATTTGGTAATTCTACCGTAAAAGCTGCCACCAACGCTGGACTAAGATGTGATATCAAAGCACCAACGCCTGAAACGCCCTCAATGACCATGGCATTACAGAAATATATTAACGCGGCGAACAAGAAATAAGATTCAAGACCGCAGCGTTTTTTTTGGACATAAGAGCCAAGATGATAAATAAAAAATCCCCGAAATAGATATTTCGGGGATTTTTTTGTCTTAGGAAACTTAGATTTTTTTACTAAAAAGCATATCGCTGCGGACCTCCACGTCGTATTTCCTCACTTGCATGTTCTTCAAACTGCTC
This sequence comes from Maribacter taeanensis, assembly GCF_047345145.1. Classification (NCBI taxonomy): domain Bacteria; kingdom Pseudomonadati; phylum Bacteroidota; class Flavobacteriia; order Flavobacteriales; family Flavobacteriaceae; genus Maribacter; species Maribacter taeanensis. Next base: position 37,065 of record NZ_JBLFER010000005.1, on the reverse strand, counting down.
AAAATTCTCGCGAAATGCATTCGATAATTTAAATGCGGTTTTGTAATACGCATCATCATCATTCCATGTAGCACGCGGTGATAATACTTCAGTAGGCACCCCAGGGCATTTTCTTGGTTGGGCTACCCCGAATACCGAATGAATATGATACTCTTTATAATTATACAACCCTAAGTCTCCATTAAGCACTGCATTAATCATCGCTCGCGTATATTTTAACTTCATACGTGTTCCAACTCCATAAGGTCCACCAGTCCAACCTGTATTTACCAACCAAACATTCACCCCAGCTTCCTGCATTTTTTTACTTAACATCTCAGCATATTTTGTAGGATGCAAGGGCATAAAGGGGGCTCCAAAACAGGCAGAAAATGAGGGAATAGGTTCTTTTACACCTGCTTCAGTTCCTGCTACTTTTGCTGTATAGCCTGAGATGAAATGATATGCTGCTTGACTTGGAGTCAATTTTGATATTGGTGGTAAGACGCCAAATGCATCAGCAGTGAGAAAAAAGATGTTTTTAGGATTTTCACCCAGCGATGGCTGTTTGATATTTTCGATATGATAGATAGGATAACTTACCCTTGTATTTTGAGTTATCGAAGTGTTTTCAAAATCGACCTCCCCAGCATCATTCATGATCACATTTTCAAGGATTGCTCCTTTTTTAATCGCACCATAAATTTCAGGCTCTTGTTCGGCAGAAAGGTTAATTACTTTGGCATAACAACCTCCTTCGAAATTGAACACCGCATTTTCATTATTCCAACCGTGTTCATCATCTCCAATTAATTTTCTTTTCGCATCAGTCGATAAGGTAGTTTTTCCTGTGCCTGATAGACCAAAAAAGATAGCCGTGTCTCCTTTTTTACCGACATTAGCAGAGCAATGCATAGGCAAGGTATTTTTCTGAACTGGAAGAATAAAGTTCAAGGCCGAAAAAATTCCTTTCTTTATTTCTCCTGTATATCCCGTCCCTCCTATTAAGGCTATCTTTCTGGTAAAATTGAGTATCGCGAAATTGTGTTGGCGTGTACCATCAATTTCGGCCTCCGCCATAAAACCTGGAGCATTGATAACTGTCCACTCAGGATCGAAATTCTTCAACTCTTCATTTGTTGGACGAATGAACATGTTATAAGCGAACATATTCGACCAAGGGTATTCGTTTATCACACGAATATTCATCCTATAATTCACATCTGCACAGGCGTAGCAGTCGCGCACAAAAAGCTCTTTATCATTGATGTATTCAATTACCTTATCATATAAGGCATCAAACTTTGAAGGTTCAAAAGGAATATTGATGTCACCCCACCAAACCTGATTTTCGGTGATTTTATCCTTTACGATAAATCTATCCATGGGCGATCTTCCTGTGAATTCTCCTGTATTCACGGCAAGAGCTCCAGAAGAAGCTTCTTTACCCATATTTTTCTCTAAAGTGATTTCCTGAAGCCTTGATGGAGAGAGCTGGTAATGTACATTATTGTGCTTGATTCCATAATCTTCAAGTGAAACGGAACTTGGGACTTTTTTCGAATTATTCATTCAATGTTTGTTTTTATGCGGTAAAATTATTGAAAATATATATTTTACAGGCGCAAAATGAGAATATATTAGCCAAAATGCCTGTGTGCTCGATAACCAAGAAGTAGCCATCCCAAGATTAGTAGCAATCCTCCTATTGGAGTAATGAATCCTATCGTTTTAAAATCGAAGGAAGTAAGACTATTTGTTGCCAGAAGGTAAATTGAAAAGGAAAATAACAGAACTCCGATCGCAACAAAATAGTAGATCAATTTTTTACTTTTCTCGGGCATTCTTGTGGTACTTCCAAGAACCAAAAGAAAAAGAGCATGATACATTTGATATTTCACTCCGGTTTCAAATGTTTGTATAGCATCAATGTCGACCAACTTCCCTAATCCATGGGCACCAAAGGCTCCAAGCATAACTGCTAAGACTCCAAATACCACTCCTGTTAAAAATATTGTTTTGTTCATAACTTGAAATGCAATTTTTCTTATAAATGTAACAATTTGATACCTTAGTATTCCGTTTACAAAAGTAACCAAACAGAAAGCGAATGCGTAAAATACTAGTGGTTGGAGCCGGAAAATCTACTTCATATCTGATAGATTATTTCTTAGAGAAGGCGGTGCCCGAAAACCTGCACTTAACTATTGGTGATATTAATCCTGATGCGATTCCTTCTGAAATCAAAGACCATGAAGCCTGCACGGTTCTACATCTCGATGTTTTTCAAGATGATGAACGTCAGAAAGCAATTAAAGTATGTGATATTGTAGTCTCAATGCTTCCAGCCCGAATGCATATGAAAGTTGCTGAAGACTGTATTGCTTTCGAAAAACATTTGGTAACAGCTTCTTATGTCAGTGAAGCGATTAAGACTTTAGATGAGCAGGCTAAAAGTAAAGGTTTAGTCTTTATGAATGAGATCGGACTTGACCCTGGCATCGATCATATGAGTGCAATGCAAGTCATTGACCGCATTCGTGATAAAGGTGGTAAAATGATTCTTTTTGAATCATTTACCGGTGGATTGGTAGCACCCGAAAGTGATAACAACCTATGGAATTACAAGTTTACCTGGAACCCCAGAAACGTCGTTGTAGCCGGACAAGGTGGCGCAGCCAAGTTTCTTCAAGAAGGTACTTATAAATACATTCCCTATCACAAATTGTTTCGTCGTACCGAGTTTTTTGAAATTGAAGGTTACGGAAGGTTTGAGGGTTACGCCAATCGCGATTCATTAAATTATAAAGAAGCTTACGGACTCGATGACGTGCTCACTTTATATCGTGGAACAATGCGACGGGTAGGTTTTTCAAAGGCATGGAATATGTTTGTACAACTAGGTGCAACAGATGATAGCTATACGATAGAAAATTCAGAAGGAATGACCTATCGGGAATTTATAAATTCGTTTTTACCCTATTCTCCAACTGATTCCGTGGAATTAAAACTTCGACATTATCTCAAGATCGAGCAAGACGATATTATGTGGGAAAAGCTCTTGGAATTGAACTTATTTGATGGTTCCAAAATCATTCCGCTTAAAAATGGAACTCCCGCTAAAATTCTTCAGTTCATTCTTGAAGATAGTTGGTCGCTCAACAAAGACGATAAGGATATGATCGTCATGTATCATAAATTCGGCTATGAACAAGGTGGTAAACAATTCCAAATTGATGCCAATACTGTGGTTAAAGGAGAAAGCAGAACACATACTGCGATGGCCAAAACTGTTGGCCTTCCTGTGGCAATAGCAACACTAGCTATTTTGAATAAAAAGATTACCACACCAGGAGTTCAAATCCCAATCAAAAAAGAAGTTTACGAGCCTATTCTCGAAGAGTTGAAGAATTATGGAGTTGTCTTTAAGGAATATGATGTTCCTTATCTTGGATACAATCCTGAGTCGGTTTATGATAAGTAAGTTGGTCGAAACTCCTTACCCATATAGAGGAAGGTGTCCGCTAGTCAGCGGACGGAAGGGGTAGAACCCAAACTTTAGTCTCATGACTCAAATTTTAAGGGAAAATAAAGATATTTGCGTTTTGACCCCTTCCGTCTTGTTATCCGTCACTCGGCGCATACAATCCACCTTCCCCTTTCTAGGGAAGGAACAAGTATCTAGTTCCAAACAAAAAAGCTACTTTTACTATAAATCTGAAACTGTATAGATGAAATCTAATTCCAAAAGTGTAAAAATTGACGGAATCGACAAAAAGATCCTAAGATTTTTAATGGCCGATGCTCGGAAACCCGTACTTGAAATTGCAAGAAATATAGGGATCTCTGGAGCCGCCATTCATCAACGTTTACGAAAATTGGAAGCATCTGGACTTCTAGCAGGCTCGAAGTTTGTCATCAATCCAAAAGTTATGGGTTATACAACAATGGCCTATATCGGAATATATCTAGATAAAGCTATGAGTAACCCAAAGGCAGTAAAATTATTGGAAGAAATTCCTGAAGTTTTAGAATGTCATTACACAACAGGCAACTGGTCTATCTTAATCAAAGTGCTTTGTAAAGATAATGAGCATTTGATGCATGTTTTAAATAAGGAAATTCAGCAGATTGAAGGTGTATCGCGAACGGAAACTTTTATTTCTTTAGCACAACAAATTGATCGACAAATTACGATATAAAAAAACCTCGTAAAACTAAAGAAGATTACGAGGTTTAATACATTTTATAGTTACTTAATCTCTACTCGCCACTCGCATTGCAAAATAAAGCAAGGTAGCAAGTGCTCCAATTGCAGCAACCAAATACGTTCTAGCTGCCCATTTCAAAGCATCTTCTGCACCGGCATATTCTTCTTGGCTTACCATGTTCTTATTCTTCAACCAAGCTAAGGCTCGATTACTAGCGTCATATTCCACAGGAAGGGTTACAAAGCTGAATAAGGTTCCGATACCATATAAACCAACACCCACCCAAGCCACGGTTCCACCAATGGCGGTTGTTTGCATAAGAGCTAATCCACCGAAAATTACCCACATTGAGAATTTTGAAGTAATATTCAATATTGGGACTAATTTGGATCGCATGCCTAACCATTCATAAGCGGTAGCATGTTGAACGGCATGTCCCACCTCATGGGCTGCAACAGCCGCCGCCGAAGCATTTCTTTGCGCATAAACCCCTTCACTTAGGTTAACCGTTTTATTTGCGGGATTATAGTGATCTGTCAACATACCTGGCGTAGAAATGACTTTCACATCGCGAATACCATGATCAGCCAACATTTTCTCAGCAATCTCAGCACCGCTCAATCCATTCCGTAATTGCACTTTAGAGTACTTTTTAAACTTACTTTTTAATCGGTTACTTACCAACATGCTGAAAAGACCAAAAGCCCCAGCGATTATGATGTAACCCATATCAAATCCTAACATTTTTTCTTTTTTTAATTTTACTTTTTTAAATATATGAAAAAGATTCCCGTCTTCACGGGAATGACATAACTATTGAAACGCAAAAACCCCGCCAAAACTCCCTGAACTAGTTTCAGGGTCTGACGAGGTCTTATATCTGACAAATTGTCTATTATACTACTTCAGCTTCCCAGCCAAAAGCTTCTATAATTTCTTTATAAACAACTTCACCTCTTATGATATTCAATCCTTTTCGAAGAGATTCATCCTGAATCGTTGCCTTTTCCCATCCTAAATTTGCTAGTTTGAGGACGTAGGGTAAGGTTACATTCGTTAAAGCTACCGTTGATGTATACGGAACAGCCCCCGGCATATTAGCTACAGAGTAATGCACTACATCATCTATGATATAAACCGGATCTTCATGCGTTGTTGGCCTAGTTGTTTCGACACATCCACCTTGATCCACGGCAACATCTACAATCACAGTACCCGGACGCATATCTTTTAGCATATCTCTTGTGATGAGATTAGGTGCTTTGGCTCCTTTGAGTAGAACGCCCCCAATAATCAAATCATGAGTTTTGATATGTTTCCGAATATTGAATTCATTTGAAAATTCAGTTACCACATGTGATGGCATAACATCATTGACATAGCGAAGTCTTTTCATGTTGACATCCATAATCGTAACATGAGCTCCTAGTCCTGCGGCCATTTTTGCCGCCTGAATACCAACGACTCCTGCCCCGAGAACTAAAACCTTCCCCGGTTGTACCCCGGGAACACCCCCCAATAAGACACCACGACCCTTTACTGGTTTCTCTAAATATCGAGCGCCCTGCTGAATCGACATTCTACCAGCGACTTCAGACATTGGAGTTAATAAGGGAAGAGCACCTTCTTCATCTTCTACCGTTTCATAAGCAATGCAAACCGATTCGCTCTTTATCATGGCTTTAGTCAAAGGTTCACTAGAAGCAAAATGAAAGTAGGTGAAAACAATCTGATCTTTTTGCACCAGTTCATACTCTTCAGCAATAGGTTCTTTAACCTTTACTATCATCTCACTCATTGCATAAACAAGACCGATGGTATCTAAAATTATGGCTCCCGCACTTTTGTAGTCACCGTCTAGAAATCCACTTCCTTCGCCAGCGCCAGTTTGCACAAATACGGTATGATTATTTTTTACCAATTCGAAAACACCTGCAGGAGTCATTCCTACTCGACTCTCGTTATTCTTAATTTCCTTTGGGACACCTATTTTCATTGTTATGTGATTTTTGAATTCGTTACAAAAATGTGACAAAACTAATTCTAATAAAAATAAATTCGATGAAAATAGGGGGTGTGTCTACAAAATAGTTATAATATTTTAAAATACCCCCTGTATTTTAGGGGTATTGATTTAAAAATATTATATTTAACACATATTAATTCCCTTTTCAGGGGGGAAAGGATGTAATTAATAAAATGTTTGGCGAAAAAAAACCCTAACCTTTCGGTTAGGGTTTTTTTATGTTCTTACCACAGGTCTAAAAACTTACTTGTACTTAAGTTTTGCAATAAAAATAGCAAAGGCCAGTAGCAAAGTACCTGAGTTGGCTAAAACCATGCTGATACTTTCCTTTTCAATGCCGTACCATAACCAAAGTGCTAGGCCTATCATAAATACAATATACATTACAAGTGAAATATCTTTGGTAGACTTCTCTTTCCAAACCTTGTAGACTTGAGGAATGAAACAAGCCGTGGTCAGCGTCGCTGCAATCAATCCTATGATTTCGATATTTGGCATATTACCCTACAATATTTACAATCTTACCAGGCACTACGATCACTTTTTTAGGAGTTCGCCCAGCTAATTGCTGCTGTGTTTTTTCGTGCGCCATAACTGCCGTTTCGATGTCTTCTTCAGATAAGTCTAAGGAAAGCTCCATCGTGAACTTCATTTTCCCGTTAAAGGATATCGGATACTCCTTGCTGCTCTCCACCAAATACTTGGGTTCAAAAGTTGGGAAAGCTGCTGAAGAAATCGATTCAGCATGCCCTAATTTCTCCCAAAGCTCTTCAGCAATATGAGGAGCATAAGGTGATACCAAAATCGCCAAGGGTTCAAGTATGGCCTTGCTTGTGCATTTTTGAGCAGTCAATTCATTCACACAAATCATAAAGGTAGACACCGAAGTATTGAAGCTAAAGTTTTCAATATCTTCTTCTACTTTTTTGATGGTTTTATGTAAAGTCTTTAGGTTTTCTGCGGATGCTTCTGCATCTGTTATCTTAGAACCGTTTTCGTTGAAATATAGTTTCCAAAGCTTCTTTAAAAAGGAATGGACTCCGGTAATGCCAGCCGTATTCCAAGGTTTGGATTGCTCTAAGGGACCTAAGAACATTTCATACAAACGAAGGCTATCTGCGCCATATTCTTTTACAATATCATCAGGGTTGACGACATTATATTTGGATTTGGACATTTTTTCAACTTCGCGACCGACTATATATTTGCCATCTTCCAAAACAAACTTGGCGTCCTTATAGTCTGGCTGCCAATTTTTAAATCCTTCTATATCCAACTCATTTGAAGAATCGACCAAAGAGACATCAGCATGAATTGGACTAGGATAAATGGAAGAAATTTTTGTCGTTAAATTCAAATTGGTATTGATTTTATCAAATTCCTTTTGGTACGTTTTCAGAAGTTCTATTTTGTCATTTAACAAGCCCTTTGAAAATATAAGAACTGGGAAAGTTTTCTTTGCGTGATTAATTTCACTTTCAACGGTTACTGAATAATCTTCCTCCTTTGAGACTTCCTGATATCCAGCCCTATAAACAAAAGCACTAGTACCAGTAATCATGCCTTGATTAATGAGCTTTTTCGCAAACTCATCTTTAGGCACATAACCTCTATCAAACATGAACTTCTGCCAAAAACGGGCATATAACAAATGCCCTGTGGCGTGTTCGCTACCGCCGATGTACAAGTCCACATCTTGCCAATAGTCAATCGCTTCTTTTGAGAAGATTTCATCATCATTATGCGGGTCCATATAACGGTTGAAGTATTGCGAGCTTCCTGCCCAACCTGGCATGGTGTTTAGTTCTAGTGGGTAGACACCGTTGTCCCCCTCTCGGTCTCCCCATGAGGGGGAGATGTTATCGTTACTTACTACTTCGTTCTTATTTGTATCCCAGGCCCAAACAGTTGCATTGCCCAAAGGTGGCTCTCCTGTTTCCGTAGGTAAATATTTTTCAACTTCAGGCAGCACTATTGGCAAATGTTCCGGGTCAATCATTTGCGGCATTCCATCTATGTAATATACTGGAAAAGGTTCACCCCAATACCGCTGTCTGCTAAAAACGGCATCGCGCAAACGGTAGTTGATTTTACCTTTGCCTTGTCCCAATTTTTCCAATTCATAAATAGCAGTTTTTACTGCTTTTTTATACGGTAATCCATTTAGGAAATCAGAATTAGCAATGACGGTTTTTTCTTTATCAGCAAATGCTTCTTCAGAAATATCAACGCCCTCAAAAATATTCGGAATCGGAATATCAAAATGCTTCGCAAAATCATAATCCCTTTGGTCCCCACAAGGAACTGACATTACCGCTCCGGTACCATAGCCAGCCAAAACATAATCGCCAATCCAAATCGGAATCGGCTTTTTAGAAAATGGGTGTTCGGCGTAGGCTCCTGTAAAAGCACCTGATATCGTTTTTACATCAGCCATACGGTCGCGTTCGGAACGTTTTGCTGTTGCTTCGATATAAGCGTCAACTTCAGCTTTTTGTTCTGGAGTTGTAATTTTTTCAACCAATTCATGCTCGGGGGCAAGGGTCATGAAGCTTGCCCCGAAGATGGTATCGGGGCGGGTTGTAAAGACTTCGATTGAGAGGTCCCCTCCCCAACCCTCCCCTGAGGGGAGGGAGTTCAGTTCTTCTCTTATTTTTTCTTTTACGGCTTGAATATTATTAAGTACTTCTTCATTAGTAAATCGAATAACTTTAAAGCCTTTTTTCTGCTCCAAAATTAGTTGCCTTTCTGCATCTTCATTAAGTTGATGTTCATGTATTTTTCCATCTACTTCAATAATCAGATTCTTCTCTAAACAAACAAAATCGACAATGTATTTATAAATAGGATGCTGTCTTCTGAATTTATAAATAAAATCCTTTTTCCGAAGTACTTCCCATAGTTTAGTCTCTGCTTCAGTGGGGTTTTGACGCATCTCTTTTGCTCTCTCCAAAAGAGTACCAATTATCGAAGAATCCCCGGTCAATCGAGAATCTGTTCCCCCTCCCTCGGAGGGGGCTAGGGGGAGGATGTTAAAGGTTACAGAAGCCCCTTGCGACCTCCCAATCCAATTGGTTTGAGAATCTTTCAAAGGTTGTGGCCAGTCAATCGTATTTAATCCATCCAATAAGCGCTGCGCATAGGCACTGATGCGCATGCTCCATTGGGTCATCTTTTTACGAATTACCGGGTGACCACCGCGTTCGGAAACACCGTTTACGATTTCGTCATTAGCCAAAACAGTTCCTAATGCCGGACACCAATTTACCTCTGTATCGGCCAAATAGGTCAATCTATATTTTAAAAGGATTTCCTGTTGTTCTTTGCTGGAAAAGCTATTCCAATCCGTAGCTGAAAATTCGCTGATATCTTCATCGCAAACGGCATCTACATTAGCATTTCCATCCGTAGAAAAAGCCGCAATTAGTGTCTCAATATCTTCTGCTTTATCGGAATCTTTATTGTACCAAGAATTGAAGAGTTGAATGAAAATCCACTGTGTCCATTTGTAATATTTAGGGTCTGAGGTTCTAACTTCACGACTCCAGTCGAATGAAAATCCGATTTGATCTAATTGTCTTCTATAGGTTTTTATATTTTCTGCCGTAGTAATAGCGGGATGTTGTCCAGTTTGGATGGCATATTGTTCTGCAGGCAATCCGAAGGAATCATAACCTTGCGGATGCATCACATTAAAACCTTTATGCCTTTTGTAACGGGCATAAATATCACTAGCAATATAGCCTAATGGGTGGCCAACATGTAAACCGGCTCCTGAGGGATATGGGAACATATCTAACACATAAAACTTATCCATTTCGGAGTTGTTTTCTGCTTTGAAAGTTTGATTTTTGGCCCAATATTTTTGCCATTTGGCTTCAATTTCGTTGAAATTGTATTGCATGATGCTTGCTTCTTAAAAGTAAAGGGCAAAAATAGGTTTATTCTAGGAAAGGCGAAAGTATAACAGAGTCGATGGCTAGCCTACCCCAAAAGCAGCTTCCCGCTATACAGGACCCATGCCATAGATAGCATTGCAGATAGATTAATCGCATACCCAAACAATTTCATTTGTGGTAGTGTATAAGGCTTGTCTTTGAAAAAAATAAATACGTCTAGCACCAACCAAATCGAAAACACCAATAAGAAAAGAGCCAAAACAAGATCTTTGAACCAGAACCAAACTAAAAAGGATTCTACCAGCAAAAGAGTTAGCATCAATAGCTTAGATTTTTTTCGACCAAGAAGGCTCGCTGTAGTTCGTTTTCCAGATTTCAAATCAGGTTCTATATCCATGATTTCACCGGCAATATGTGCCTGAAAAGCAAAGAGCGAAAGATAGGTCAGTGTTTGCCATGGCAATATTTCTAAATTGTTCAGTTCTGTTGCAAAAAAAGCAGTGGTCACATAGCCAATTTGAATTAGTATTTCGAATGGTGGTCTTTCTTTGATACGGAAGGGCTTGAAATTATATATAATATTTACAAGCACCATAAACACCAGAAGTAGAAACATTTTAAATCCGGAGAGATAAGTAAAGAGTGCAACAAACGGAAGTATAACCCAAGTGATTTTCTTCAGTAAACCATCTAAATGACTCCTTGGGGCTTTGGCACCAAATAAGAAATTTCCCTTTCGTTCGTTTACCGCATCAGCTTTTTCGTCGTTGTAATCATTCAATCCGTAAACCAGATAATTTAGAGGGAAGGTGACAAAAAAAAGCCCTAGCCAAAAGAGCCAAGATTGCCAGAAATTTTCTTGATTTCCGAAAGGAACCAAATAAATCCACAGGGTTGGAAACCATAATCCGGGTCTTGAGATTTTGAGGTCTAGGAGGTTCATTTAATTTTGATTTGTCGTAATTCTAACGAAGATATCTTTCAAATATTAGAAAGCGAAACCAGATACCGGTTTGATTCAATTTACTTTCCTAACTTTACCTATCAATACCTACTATGGGCAAATCTTTCGAGCAATATCAAAAACGTAAACTGATATCATCCTACTTTTCAGTAGTCTTGAGTATAGCGCTTGTTCTTTTTTTATTGGGAATTCTCGGGTTACTCGTTTTGAACACTCAAAAAATGGCCGATCATTTTAAAGAACAGATCACCATATCTGTCTTTTTAAAAGAGAATGCAAAGGAGGTAGAAATCGACCAATTACAAAAAAGCCTTTCTATGGCTGAATATACCAAAACAGCTATCTATGTCTCTAAAGAGGAAGCCGCAGAAAAACACACCGAAGAAATTGGTGAAAATTTCATTGAATTTTTAGGGTACAATCCACTAAAGAATTCCATCGACGTGAATTTAAATGCGGACTTTGTATCCCCAGAAAAAATTGGAGAAATTGCTGAAGAGATTTCAGCGAAAGGATACGTAGATGAGGTTAGCTATGACCAACCGCTAGTTGGTCTGTTAAATGATAATGTAAAAAGAATCAGTTTATGGATTCTGGTTGCTAGCGGTATTTTTACTTTCATCGCTGTTTTGCTTATCAACAGTTCAATTCGATTATCTATTTATTCAAAACGATTTATTATTAAAACCATGCAAATGGTTGGCGCTACCAAAACCTTTATCAGAAGACCTTTTATTTGGACAAATGTAAAATTGGGTATGTTAGGTTCATTACTTGCTCTACTAACCTTAGGTGGATTCTTGTATTATTTCAATCAGAATTTTCCCGAATTGGGCTTATTCGATGATCCAACTATTTTAGTCCTACTTTTCGTAGGCGTCTTTATTTTAGGAATATTAATTTCGCTCATAAGCACTTATCTCGCCACACAACGTTTCTTGAATCTTCGTACCGACGAATTGTATTATTAAATAAACACTAAACCACTTCAATACAAGATGTGAAACAAAAGACTAATAAATAAGTGCCGACGTCGACTAATCCTCAAAAACGAATAACTTTTACTTAAATTTGCGCTATGGGTAAAAATCAAAAAAATAGCACTGAACAGCCAAAGCAGGAATTTATATTCCAAAAAAAGAACTACATGTTCATGTTCATCGGTATTGCTTTTATCGCATTGGGTTTTATTTTAATGAGTGGTGGTGGCAGCGATGACCCGAATGTATTTAGTGAAGATATCTACAACTTTCAACGCATTCGTTTGGCCCCAACTTTAGTACTTATAGGTCTTGGTATCGAAGTTTATGCTATTTTGTTGAATCCTCATAAGAAGAAAAAGTAATTGGACACTCTTGACGCAATCATCCTTGGCATCATTCAAGGCCTAACCGAATTTTTACCTGTATCTTCTAGTGGACACTTAGAATTGGGCAAAGCGATTTTAGGAGATAATTCTGTTCCTGAAGAAAGTCTTTTGTTTACTGTTGTGCTGCATTTTGCAACAGCACTAAGTACCATTGTAGTTTTCCGAAAGGATGTTTGGGAAATTCTCCGTGGACTCTTTAGTTTCAAATGGAATGAGGAAACGCAGTTTTCATTGAAAATTATAGTTTCTATGTTACCTGCAGTTTTCGTAGGCTTGTTCTTTGAAGAACAATTGGAAGCTTTTTTTGGAGGAAACATTCGCTTCGTAGGGTTTATGTTATTAATCACAGCCGTATTGCTATACTTTGCAGATAAGGCAAAAGATACCGATAAGAAAGTAAGTTTTAAAAATGCTTTTATAGTCGGAATATCTCAAGCCATTGCCATGCTACCAGGTATTTCAAGAAGTGGTGCTACCATATCAACTTCAGTGCTTTTAGGTGTAGATAAAACAAAAGCCGCTCGTTTTTCTTTCTTAATGGTTGTTCCCTTAATCTTTGGAAAAATAGGGAAAGATCTTTTGAGTGGTGACCTCACTTTTACCGGAGAAAACAATGTTGCCATGGGTGCAGGATTTATTGCTGCCTTCGTTGCAGGATTAGTTGCCTGTACATGGATGATTCAATTGGTAAAAAAGAGTAAACTTTCTTACTTTGCTATTTACTGCTTGGTTGTAGGCTTGATTGCAATTGGGTACGGTTTTTGGGGATAGTTAACAGACCTCATAATAGTTCTTCAAAATGGATACTAGAACCAAAGAAGATTTCCTAAACGGACAGTTACTGCTTATTGATAAGCCTTTAGGTTGGTCATCATTTCAAGCGGTAAACAAACTCAAATGGGCCATTCGGAAGAGGTTTGAACTGAAGAAAATCAAAATTGGTCATGCGGGCACACTCGACCCATTAGCAACAGGGTTGCTATTAATTTGCACCGGAAAATTTACAAAAACCATCAATGATCTTCAGGGTCAAATCAAAGAGTATACGGGAACAATTACCTTGGGTGCAACCACCCCTTCTTATGATTTGGAAACAGAAATAGATCAAAATTATCCGACGCAACACATATCAGAAGAAAAAATTAATAAGGTCACTGCCAAATTCATAGGTGATATTGAACAAATTCCTCCCATTTTTTCCGCCCTAAAAAAAGATGGGAAACGTCTGTATGAATATGCCCGCGAAGGAAAAGAGGTAGAAATTAAAAAAAGAAAAATCACCATTTCAGAATTTGAAATTACGGCTATTAACATGCCTAAAGTTGAATTTCGTGTGGTATGCAGTAAAGGAACCTATATACGGTCTTTAGCTCATGACTTTGGAAAAATGCTGAATTCAGGTGGACATTTATCTGAATTGAGAAGAACCAAAATAGGGGATTTCAACGTAAATAAAGCCGTTGATCCCGCCATTTATGCGGACGATTTACTCGGAAAACAAGAAGATTCACAACAAAAGTAAGTTTCAATGTTTCCGTTCAACGAAAAATTTAAATATTTTTTAGATATTAGAGTTCTAGCACTATGCATCTGAATCGCAAACAATTATCATTTCTAATTACCTTTTTCTCCATGGGGATTGTGGTGTTGATTTTATTCAACATAACCTTAGGCGAAGTAGGTAGTCAAGACGATGAGTACATCGTAGAAATGATGTTAGCTGAGGAGGATATTGAAGAGCTTTTGAAGGAAAAGGAGATGCTTGAAAAAATGGCAGAAGCAGACCCGGTCAAAAGTCATATGGCGTATAACGAAACCGCAAAGCCTAGCTACGGAGAACCAGAACCCTTACAGACGCTTGAAGAGTTAATGGCCGAACAGGCAGCTTTGGAAGATGGTGAACCAAATGATTTGATGGATGATGGCGAATACGCAGAGCGTGTAAAGGAATTGAAGAAAAAACGCGAGGAAGCAAAGAAAAAATTAGGGGAAAAAGAGGCGCAGAAAAAAGAGTTCACGAATAATTTGGCAGCACGTAAAACTTCAGTTTCCTATTCTCTTGTAGACCGAAACAACTATAAACTTCCACCCCCAATCTACACTTGCATTGACGGCGGCAAAGTAGTTATTAATATCAAAGTAGATGCCTTGGGCAATGTAACCGAAGCTGATTTCAATGAAAAAAGTTCAGGCACTTCAAATGGCTGTCTTGTTGACAATGCTATTGCCTACGCTTTGAAAGCAAAGTTTAGTGGCGATTCAGGTAAACCTACTCAAAAAGGTACAATTACCTATTTATTTCAAGGGAAGGCCCGCTAGGAGCGGTGCAAATTCCAAAAAAAAATTCCAAATTCCAATAGAATCTAAATCTATTGGAATTTGGAATTTATATTTTAAAAACCCCTTTGTTAATCAAGCTGGTCCAAAAGGTCCGCTAAAACATTTTGCCCTTTATCTTTATTATACCAAACTTGAAGGTCTTGTTTGAACTCCGCTGTAAGTGTTCCGTGTTCTGCTTTGTAATCTTCGACAAGTTTTGTGGCAGCTTCTGAACGTGGACCCCAATCACCAATAACTTCTCCAGAAGCATCATCAACGGCAATTAACTTCGGAATTGACATTCCGCCATTAGTTAAAAAACGATTCATCAAATCGACGTTCTCATCACGCAAAATAATCTTCAAAGAGATATTCGGATTCAATTCTGTTATTTTATGCATAACAGGAAGGGCAGGTGAAGCATCACCACACCAGCTTTCCGTCAGTACTAACCAGGTAATTTTAGTATCTACTTTTGAAATCTTCTCTACTGCCTCATCGCTAAATTTCAAGGTTTTATCCCAACGTTTCATACGTCTATCATTCAATTGGGTGTAGTTCGTCAGGGCCTCCGTTTGTTCAGGGCCTGTTGACTTTCCTTCTTCAGCCAAATTTTTAACCAAGGCGATATATTCATTATAAGACATTGCCTTAGGAATACTTTGTTCTATAAGTAACTGCGTACTTTTCTCTACTGTTTTGTTTTGCATATTTTTTTCCTCTATTCGTGAGTTGCAAAATTAAATGTCCTCGCCAATGCAATTCATGAGATAAGTCATATTAGTAGAATTCCAATCTGCAACCTTACAAGTTTTCAGGATTCACCGCCAAACTGTTGAATAATTTCGCCTTCGAGTAATAAAACTTGTTTTGAACCCCTATTTGTTTTAATTCAGCATCAATTAATTTACTCTCGCGGGCATTAATTAAGAACAAAGAACTTTCTCCAAAACTGAATTTTCGTTCTTCTGCTGCTAACAGGGTATTGTAATTCAATACGATTTCATCGATCAGAATGTTTTGTCTTTCGAAGGATTCTAGTTCGCGATAAATCGCAACAATTTTATTTTGCAAAGCTACTTGAGCATTATCAAAATCGAATTTAGCATCTTGCAATTTATACTTCGCCAATTTAAGATCACCTCGCTCCTTTCGCAAGAACAAAGGCAACCGAAAACTGATTCCCCCTTTGTATTCTTGTGTTTCGAAGGAATTAACAAGCTCTGGAGTTTCTGTCAAAAAATTATATTCTAAATCGATTTTAGGCAAAAGTTTATTCGCTTTTAGATTCTTCTCAACGCGGAGTCCGTCTATTTTATAGCCTAAGGATTTTAACTTCGGATGGTTCTCAAGTGTAAAACTGTCTAAAGGCTTCCCGAGAATTTCTAAGGTAATATCGATATCCCCATCAATATTCGTATCGGGAATTACGTTAGGTTTTACCTCTACAGGAATTTCATCACTCATCCAAAGAAAGTTCGATAACTCCAAAGAACGCTTCATCAATTTTACCTTCGCCTGTTCCAAACTTAGCGCTCGGTTCTGAAATGCTATTTTTGCTTCTACTGTATCGATTGCAGCAATATCACCGGCAGCGGCACGACTTTTTGTTCCTTCAAATCGAATCTTCGCATTCTCCAAAAAATTTTGATAAATCGACGCTTCATTAAAGGCTTGTAGCCAATCAAAATAAGCTAACGACGCTTCATAAAGAATCTGGTTCACCAACAAATCATGATCTGCTTTAGACTGCTCTCTAAAATATTTAGCTTGTTTCAAGGTTGCCATTCGCTCGTTAATCCATAAACCTTGACCTACGGACATCGAAACTCCAGCACTGTGCAAACCATCTGTAGGAACAGATTCTGCTGGGTTCAAAAAGTCACCATCATTCTGCTCAAAATTCCCCTTAAGTTCTATTCCATACCAAGTGGGGATTTTGAAAGTTGCATTGAGTCGGTCATAGTACTCAGTCCCCTTAAATTCCTTTCTATCGTAATCGACTTCAATCTTAGGATCAAAACCACCTCGGGCTTTCATCAAATTCGCCTGGCCTATGCCCAAAGTCAATTCAGCCTGTTTTGCAATGGGATGGTACTTCTTAACATAACCTAAGTACTCGTTAAATCTGAGCACCACAGAATCTTGAACCTGACCTTGAATTGAAAGGGTAACCAAAAGCAATATGATTGTGAAACAGTTTCGCATCTTACTTTTTTGCAGTTTTCATCGTTGCATCTTCCGGCTGGTAATAATTTGGTGGGAAGCCATTCAATTGACGCCATAGTTCATACCAAATTGGCACATCATCTAGCAGGGCAATAGTATATGCTCCTGAACCGGCGCGTATGGCTTCAGGCCACTCATGATCATCGGGGTCAGGAGCGAGTAACACCCGATATTTACCATTCTCGCTAATAAATCTTTCAACGGCTACAACTTCTCCACCATAGGTACCATAAGAAACGTTGGGCCATCCACTAAAAACAATTGCAGGCCATCCATCAAACTGAATTCGCACTTTTTCACCTAAATGAATCAATGGTAAATCTAGAGGCTCTACAAAAGTCTCTACTGCCATATCAATATCCGAAGGCATAATGCCCACGAGGGCTTCTCCTTCTTTAAAGGTTTGGCCAATTCCACCTTGTATTGCCTTGTTGATAAAGCCATTTTGAGGGGCGCGAATGTAATACATATCATTTCGCATCTCATAGTTGGTAAACTCATTTTCGAGCTTGGTCACCTGTGCTTCAGAATCAAACTGACTCGATTGTGCGGTGAACATATCACTCTCCGCTTTTGAGATTTTGTTGTTATACTCATTTTGCACACGGCCGATTTCGACTTGAGCGTTAATAACTTCATTTCTTGCAGCAAGGAGCTTATTCTCTTGAGATATTAATTTCGCCTGAGTCTCTTGCAGTTTCAAACGCTTTTCTTCAACATCAGTCACCGCTTTCAAACCCTCTGCCTGTAATTGAGCTATACGATCATATTGTCTTTCTGCAATACTGATATTCGTCTTCGCAGCTTCCAAATCAATACTATCACTTTGCACCTTAAGTTTTGACTGCATTAATTTGTTTTTGGCCTGTTCCAATTTCATGCCGCGCTCATTCGATAACGATGACATCTGACTTCGCAATGCTTTTACTTTACCTTCATACGAAGTAACTGATGCACTTTTTGCTCGAATCTGGTCGCCAGTACGTTCTACTAAATCTGGATCAAAATATTCGTTTTTAACTTCGGAGATAAATAAAATGGTATCGCCCTTCTTGACGTAATCACCTTCCTGCACATACCAATTTTCAATTCGGCCAGGAATTGGCGATTGTATTGTTTGTGGCCTTTGATCAGGCTTCAAGGTGGTCAAATAGCCATTGCCACGAATATTCTGTGTCCATGGTAAAAAGAGCACGATAAATCCGAAGATCGCAGACCCTAGCAAGAAACGATTAAAGTGCTTGTAATGCCTTTGATGAAACACCTTATCGGTGGATTTGAAACCCGTAAGGTGCACCGTTTTATTTAATGGATTATTAGAGATATTCAGCATAACCTTCTTAGTTTACGGAAACGATTTTTCCATGATCCATAGTAATTATTTTCTCGCAGCGACCAATCCATTTTTGATCTTGACTAACTACTACCAATGACCATGGATTGCTTTTATCAGTCAAGAAATTCATAATGCGCAATGCATCAATTTCATCGAACTGATTCAATGGGTCTTTGAGTAACAGCAGTTTTGGTCTATGCACGACACTTCTGGCCAAAACTATTTTCTTAGCCACGGTATTGGGGATTTGTTTTCCTTCTGGATAAATTATGGTGTTCATTCCCTTAGGTTGTTTTTTTACAAATTCTTGTAAACCAACTGATTCAATTGCCCATTGTAAATCCTTTTGCGGGATAGACGTATCGCCAAAAGTGATGTTCTCAAGAATGGTACCTTCAAATGGACTTTCCTCTAACAATGATTGCCCGATAAATGAACGGTAATGATTGGGGTGAATACCTCTTAATGAGATGTTATTTATGTAAACATCACCATCTGTAGGTTCTAGAATACCAGCAATCAATCGAAGAAGTGTAGATTTTCCTGAACCATTTGAGCCAACGATTAATTGTGAGCTTCTAGGCTCGATTTTTAGTGAAATATCGGTCAAAATGTTCTCTTTTTCATTGACACCAAACGAAACACTTTCTAACTCTACATTAAAGTCTTCAGTTTCCGATAAGGGAAATTCTCCCTGTTGATATTCCAAATCTTTATCCACAACCTGTCCCAATTTTTCTAAGGAAGTTAAGAGGTCATAAAAAGTTTCTAGGCCTCGAATTAGTTTCTCAACCGAACTTATTACCAAAAGAATAATGATTTCAGCCGCCACAAACTGACCAATATTCATTTCTTGGTTAAGAACCAATAGTCCACCAATCAATAACAACCCACCAGTCACCAGAACTTTGAACCCAATCATTTGAACAAATTGGATCACCAGAATACGGAAATGACTCTCACGAGCCTCTAGATAATCGGTCACCAACAAATCATTCTTGTCAACTGCTAAACTGGTCTTTCCGGAGAGTTTAAAACTAACTAGAGACCTAGCAACTTCCTGGATCCAGTGGGCAACCTTATATTTTTGCTGTGATTCGTTTAGGCTAGTATCCATACCTTTTTGTACTGTAAACTTGAAAACAACATATATAAGAAGTAGTAATAGTATTCCGTAGATAATAAAAAAGGGATGATAGAAAGATAACAGTAACAGTCCAAAAATTATCTGGAGTATCGACGCTGGAACATCCAACAAGATTTTCGATAATCCCTTTTGCACATTAAGGGTATCAAAAAACCGATTTGCTAACTCTGGCGGATAATAATCACGTAATTCACTCATCCTTATTTTCGGAAAGCGATAGGTAAATTCGAAAGAGGCTCGAGTGAAAATCTTTTGCTGTATGTTTTCAATAATTCGTATTTGCATCAACTGCAAAATGCCTGCAAATGCTACACCACCTGTAACAAGAATAACCAAGATTACCCAAGAAGTACTTATTTGGGCTCCTTGTATAAGATTGATGATTGCTTGTATGCCCAAAGGCAACGAGAGATTAACAAAGCCTGCGAAAATAGCATAATAAAAGGTCTGTAAAACATCTCTTTTGTCTAGTCTCAACATACCTATGAGCCTCTGCCAAGAGGTTAAAACATTTTTAGCCATGCCTTGTAATTATTTTAGTGAGGTGAAAACCAGGTGGAGAAAATATTTCGTGGGATCGCTATTGTTATGACAATCGGTCAATGAACTAAAATGATCCTTCAAAAAATGTTGGTGTAGTGAGCCTTCTAAAATAGTACTCGCTAGACTACTTGGGTAACTATACTCATTATTTACTGCACTAATCATTTCACTAATACGAGTAACCAATCTTTTGTAAATCACAAAATAGCCCTCTTTATTTTCGGCGTCTACTTCTTTGGTCAAATACGATTTGGAATATTCATTGATAACAATCTTGTTCAATAGCACCTCGTTAATATGAGAAAAAGAGGAATCCTCAACCGTTGTCCTAGTAACTACTGAAATAGCTTTTTCCAACTTCTCTGAAGGGTCAGCAATACTATTGGTTGAAAACACCAATTGATACTCCAACCAACCCCAATACCAAGAGGTCAAATAGAGTAAAAGTTTGTGTTTGTTTTCGAAATAGCGATAAATTGAACTCTCATTGGATCCGATTTGACCACCTAATTTCTTAAATGTAAACCGCTCAAAACCCATGTCATTAATCATGAGAATACTCTGTTCTATAATCCGTTTTCCGAGGTCGGAGGATTCCGGATCTTTAACATAAATCTTTTCGTTGATTCCGATTTTAACAGATTGTAAAAGACGTTCCATTTGTTTGATTTGAAATATAATAACGCAAATATAATAGTATTACTATCATAATATAATAGTTTAACAACTAATTAACGAAAGTAATGCCTTTAAAATATGAAATGACCTTTATATTTGACTTGTGTTAGTTTAGTTACTGTTCTTTGCTACACCGGTCATGCTTCGATTATTCTTCGCTAGCTAATTGAAGGGAGACATGACCGGTGTTCGAAGAACAAAATTGGCTTTGCAGGTTGAACACCCAAATTTTAGAGCCTTCAGAAAGTTTTACCCATCTTCCTATTTTTCTCCTATCTTTATTTCAACAAACTTATTTATGGAAAAACACAGATGCGGATGGTGCGCAGGCGATGAACTCTACGAAGCCTATCATGACCTAGAATGGGGCGTACCCGTAAAAGATGATGATACCCTTTTCGAGTTTCTAATTTTAGAAACCTTTCAAGCAGGTCTAAGTTGGATTACCATTCTCAAAAAGCGAGAAAATTTCCGAAAGGCCTTTGATCATTTTGACTATAAAAAAATCGCCAAATACGAGCAGAAGAAAAAAGATGCCCTCTTACAAGATGCAGGTATCATACGTAATAAGCTCAAAGTAAATGCTACTGTGACAAATGCTCAAGCCTTTATGGAGGTTCAAAAAGAATTTGGAAGTTTTAGTAAATACATTTGGGGTTTTGTAGACGGAAAACCCATTAAGAACAAATTCAAGAATTACAAGGACGCACCAGCAAATACAGAGCTTTCTGATGCGCTGAGCAAAGACTTAAAGAAAAGAGGATTCAAATTCGTAGGAAGTACGGTAGTCTACGCTCATATGCAAGCCACTGGAATGGTAAATGATCATGAAGTGAGTTGCTTTCGATATAATGAAGTTTGACATTCTACGTTGAATAGATTACAATCTACAACCATGAAAAGAGAGTGCCCTGCGATTTTAATTCTGTGTTTTCTATTCTTCGGATTTTTTGCTTCTGCCCAGATTACATACGAACGTGAACATCGTATTCGAAAAGTTCAATTTCCGGAAAATGCGGTAGCGTACATTCAGGAAAAATTAATGGACGCCAAACACATTCGCTACTATAAAGAAATAGATAGTTCTGAAGTAAACTACAAAGTCAAATTTAAAAAGGAGCGACTTTGGTATGGTATTGAGTTTGACAAAAAAGGACTATTCGAAAATATTGAAATACTGATTAAATCAATAGACATTCCTGATGAAGCTTTCGAGAAAATGGACTCCTATCTAAAAACCCATTTTAAGAGATACAGAATCCGGAGAATACATCAACAATATCCTCCAATGGATCAATCAGAAGTCGAAACTTCTGTTAAAAATGCTTTTCAAAATCTCATGATTCCCTCAAATAATTATGAATTGATTGTTTCCGGAAAACAAGAAAAGGGTACAGACCAATATGAGGTTCTCTTTGATGCAGATGGTGATTTTATATCCATCAGAAAATCATTACCTCCCAACTATGATCACGTGCGGTATTAGATTTCTATTATAAATCTTTTCATTTTAGCCTTGTAGAATTTTCATAAAATCAGCCCGGGGAATCTCTCTTGCCCCTAAACTTTCTAAATGTTTCGTATAGAGCTGACAATCAATAAATCCACCTTTTTCCTGAAACTCTTGAGCTAATTTTATAAAAGCAAATTTTGAAGCATTACTCGTTTTACTGAACATACTTTCACCACAAAACACATGACCCATATCAACACCGTACAAACCTCCAACAAGAGAATCATCTTCCCAAACTTCGTATGATTTTGCATAGCCACTTTCATGTAATTTTAGATAGGCCTTTTTCATATCGTAAGTAATCCATGTGCCTTCTTGGCCGAATCGTTTTATAGTTGAACATTCCTCCAAAACTCTTTCAAAACAAGTGTTTTTGGTCAGGCGAAATCTATTGCTCTTGATTACCTGCCGCATACTCTTTGAAATTTTGATTCTATCTGGAAATAGAATCATTCTCGGGTCAGGACTCCACCAAAGAATCAACGAATCTTCATTGAACCAGGGAAAGATTCCAGATTGATACGCCAATACCAATCGTTCTGGAGACAAATCACCTCCAACAGCCAATAATCCTTCGGCATTGGCTTTCTCCACAGAAGGGAATTCCAAGCGTTCAGAAAGGAAAAACATCGGATTATGATTACTGTCTTTTTTCAAGCGAACGAATTTACTTAAAGATATCTAAAGTGTTATGAATAAGAAAGACCTATCCAGATAAATCTAAATAGGTCTTTAATTCGATTTTCGTCTGTGTTGAAACGAAAATAAATTTTTTCTTAAAATGGAAGGTCGTCGTGCTCTTCCTCGTTTAAATTGTCAGCAGGGGCAAAAGCCTCAGCTGGAGGTACTGGCGGCATTCCTTCTGTTGGTTGCTCCGCTTGTAAGCTTTCAATACGCCAACCTTGAATAGAGTTGAAATATTTTACTTCTCCTTGAGGGTTCGTCCATTCACGACCTCTTAGGTTGATGCTGATTTTAACCGATTGCCCAACACCATAATTATTTAAAAGATCGGTTTTGTCTTGTACAAACTCAACCATAATATGTTGTGGATATTGCTCTTCTGTAGTTACTACAATTTCGCGTTTTCTGAATCCGTTGTTTCCAAATGTTTGGGTCTCTCCGACCATTTTTACTTTTCCTTGAATTTCCATGATTATGAATTATATGTGAACTAAGAGGTTATTTTGAAGTAAGTCAATCATTATTTTACGTCTTTTTTTGCGCCATACGGGGCAAAAACAGCCAATAAAAATTCTAATCACACACTTTAAAACAATCTCAGATTAATATGCGCTAAATGTACTTTTATTCACATAATTCACCTAGAAAATTAAAAAGAAGTTATTAAATATTATAACCGATAATAAAGCTTAAATGAAAGTGCAGGATGAAACCGAGTATCAAAAACTTCTTTGTAGTAAGGGTCACCTATTCCAGCAAAAAGAGCTCTTTCCTTTCTTACCTGGTTAATTATGTTGTTGTACTCCTGATTTAAAACTCTGAAACCAAAACCTCCTGAAAAGTTCAAACCAAAATGTTTTCCTGTATTTAAGAATAAACCGTATTTCAGATGCAAACCATATTTTTGACGGTTGAAATCTGCTTGAGCATAGGTATAGTCGGTTCCCGTTGATGACTCGTAGCCCTCATCACTAAATGTGTTAAACTGATCAATATAAAAGAATTCTATAGAAAGATATTTGACCGTTCTTACTTTTGGATTTAATATCAGAAAAACTTCAGGCCTAATTTCCCAAAGACGATAAGCTGTTCTTTGTTTCTCAGAAAAATTAAAATTTATATTCTTGCCGCCATAGCCAAAATAGGAACCAAGCTTCAAATGACTATTTATATGCTGTATATAACCTGCTTGCCATCTTGGCGCATAAGGATCTAAAAAAGCGGGTGGATTAAATAAAAAATAGGAATTTTTGTTTTCAGATGAATTGATACTATCATCCTGAGATCTCAAATAAGAAAGGCAATTTAAATTAATAACAATAAAAAGAATAAGTAATCTCATTGTTCTTAAAACAATCAGGCTTTAGGATACCCTACTATGTAAGTTCCTAATTTTTTCCCGTTTGCCCTTTTCGCTGCACCATGCTCCCAATAAAAATTGTTTTTCCCTAAGCCTTCTAAAAGTTCATCAATATCTTTTGCCGAATACATTCTAGGTAGTGAAGCCTGCCCATCCCAAGCATAGCAAATGGGAATGATTGGTATCAAATAGGTAAACACAATTTGTCGCCAAGTCAAAGGCCTTACAAAGGGAGTCATGAACCAGGTCATAATCATTAAAATCACTAATGAAATTGGCAGTAAAATAACCCAAATTAATAGCGGTATTTTATTTTCCGCCATTTCATAAATCAATATAGGCTGTTGATTCTCCTCAGCAGATTTCAAAATTTTACGAGCCTTTTCAGGCGGCATATGATGAAAACTATTAACGAAAGTTTTGAGTCCCTCAGGCACAGTACCCATCTCTGTTGCATCTACTGGAGTTTCTAGATAATTGATGTTATCAGCAGTATTCTCATTAAAACGTCTTGCAACTTCTTTGTTTGGATAAAGGTCAGTCATCAAAAGTTCGAGATGTCTCAGACTATCTAATTCTCGTAGGGCCTCCATCGTATCAGGCATTGCACCACTTGAGCCGGAGCCTAAATCAACAATTTTAGAAATGTTTTTTTCTTTAATAACGCGATACATCAAATAGGCCAATACTTCACTTACGCCCATCATTCTATGCAGTACCATAATCAAATTGGTCATACATGTTCTTAGCCATATAGGAAACCAGGGATAATCTTCGAACTCAAATAACTGTATACGCTTCATCCGTCCTTTTTTATAAAATTACTTTGTGAGCAAATATGTTTGCCCATACGGGGGATGTTACTACTTTATAATTGACCTAATGGGCCAACAATACTTTCCAAGCGGAAAGCACATCATTATTTTCTAAGTATTCTTGCGCTTTCAATTCAATCTGTTCGCGTTCTCCTCCACTTAAAATAGTTCGAATTTCAATTTGAGATGCAACAAAATCAGCTACCTCTTCTTTTGAAGGAATTTCATCTACGTTACCCAACATACCCAAATCATTTCCGGTTAAAATATTGCTCAAACGAATCCTTTCAGGTATTTGATCAATTCCAATTCCTAATGAAGAAAGGGGTTTGGGTACCTCAAACATACCTAAATTGGCGCGGCTGTACCAATTTCCTCCCATGCGAGCAACTTGGTCAATTTTATGCTGATCAATACTTCCATTTTCATCCAAAACAGCTTTATGTATGTGTATTTTTACGACCTCCGAAAAAATTAAGTTCCCTGCTCCACCATCTTCTCCGAGTGCCTCGACTTTTGTAACCTTACACTCAAATTGAACCGGTGACTCCGCAACCCGAAACGGTTTTACGCTATCCGATTTCAACATGGTCAATCCCGCTTTTTTAAACTCATTGACACCTTCTCCGTATTCTGTGCTCGACAATGACATTTGCTGCACGATGTCATAATTTACAATATTGATAACCACTTCTTTTGTGGCTAGAGCATTTTCTAATGTATGCTTTGTCGTATTATTTCTAACTCTTCGCGCAGGCGAAAAAATAAGAATCGGCGGATTTGCGCTAAATACATTAAAGAAACTGAAAGGCGATAAATTGGGATTTCCATCTGCATCAATTGTACTTGCAAAAGCTATAGGTCTTGGCCCAATCGCGCCCAATAGATAACCGTGCAATTTGGGGGTCGCCAACTCTTCAGGAAATATAGAAATCATGTCTACCATACGTAGTATAAAGGTACATAAATTGAAGGGATAGAAAACGGTCTAAAATCAACCTAACAAATATTTATCTCCTTTTTCCACTATCTTTGAACTAGAACGCCCTGTGGATGAAATTTAATCCTAAAAACAAAACTTCCAACCGTATTTTACTCGTAGCTGCATTTGCTATTGTGAGTCTTATTTTATGGAATACGAACAGCTTTTTCAAAAAATTCAAAGAGGAAGAGCGTTTTAAAATGGAAATATGGGCAACTGCTCAATCAGAACTTCTACAAGCGTCTATTGATGACGACCCGGGGAATCTCACCATTAAAGTTTTACAAAACAATAGGTCTACTCCTATGATTTTGGTCAATAAAGACGGGTCTATAAAAACAAATAATATTCCAGCAGAGATGGCCTCTGATACTAACTATATCAAAGAGAAAATTTTAAAATTTAGTGGTGAAAATTCCGCAATAAATATTGACCAGCAGGGGGAACATTTAGCAACACTTTATTATGGAAACTCGGAAGTTCTAAATAAATTGAAGTACTATCCCATCGCCTTATTACTTATTATTTTGCTCTTCGGAGCTGTTATTTTCTTTTTCTTTAAAACGAATAAGGCGTCAGAACAGAACAAACTTTGGGCGGGTATGGCAAAAGAAACTGCACATCAGATCGGTACGCCCCTCTCCTCTCTTTTAGGTTGGAATGAACTTCTAAAAGCAGAAAATATCAACCCTGAAATAACTAGGGAGATTGAAAAAGATATTTCTCGATTAGAGACAATTACTGATCGGTTTTCAAAAATTGGTTCGTTGCCAAAACTTGATGCATATGATATTGTAAAAGAAACTAGAGAAGCTTACGATTATCTTAAATTAAGGAGTTCAAAACTCATTCATTTTTCTTTTGATTCGAAAGTGGAGTCTCAAATGGTCATGCTCAATCAATCACTATATAATTGGACTATTGAAAATTTAGTAAAGAACGGAATTGATGCCATGAAAGGTCGGGGAAGTATTGGAATTCAGATTGTTCCAGATGGTAGCTATGTAACTATTTTAGTCTCAGACACAGGTCATGGCATTGCCAAAAGCGATTATAAAGCTATCTTTAACCCCGGAGTAACCTCAAAGAAAAGAGGTTGGGGTCTCGGACTATCGCTCGTTAAAAGAATAATAGAAGAATATCATCAAGGAAAAATAAAGGTACTCTCATCGAGCAAAGAAGGTACCATAATGCAGATTTCCTTAAAAGTAAATACCTAAGTAATGGCAACCAAAAAATTGGTAGTTATAAAAGAATTTGATCTGAGTAATAACTGCCCAGAATGTTTTAATCAAAATCTAAAGCTTACCTTTTATCAAAAACATATCTACGGAAAGCTTTTTCACCGCACTACCAATCAAGTTACGAATCAGATTGTCTGCAATACATGTGGTTCAGATATTTATCCTGCAAAATGGACAGATGATATTGAGCGTATCTTCAACTATTATCAAAAAATGGCTGTGCCTGAAAAGTCTTCTTTGAAGTTCACTACACTTTTCTATGTTTTATTATTTGTATTGATTGCCCTAGGGGGTGCAGCGACGTACCTATTCTCTGAGGGAATACTTACAATTTAAATCGAATCTGTTCTGCTATCGCTTCAAATTCATTCTTTTCAAGACTAACTTTGCTTTGAAAAGTAGCATCTTTCATTTGGCTCAAGGGTATCAGATGAACATGTGCATGAGGTACTTCTAAACCTATTACAGTGATTCCAACGCGTTCGCAATCGATGGCGGCTTCAATGGCTTTAGCCACTTTTCTTGAAAATAGCATTAAACCTAAATAGGTCTCCTCATCTAAATCAGTTATTTTATCCACTTCTTTCTTTGGGATACAAAGTGTGTGCCCTTTCGCATTCGGATTGATATCTAGAAAAGCAAAGAAGTTCTCGTCTTCGGCAATCTTATAGCAGGGAATCTCCCCGTTGATGATTTTCGTAAAAATGCTTGGCATTGCTATTTTTTAATAGTTAAAACAAAAAATCCTATCATGATAATGACAGGATTAAATATAAAGCTTTAAAACTTTTACTCCCTTGTAATCTCTAAAATATCAAACTTAATAGTTCCATTAGGCACTGTGATTTCTGCCACATCACCGACTTCTTTACCCAATAAACCTTTTCCAATAGGAGAATTTACCGAAATCTTCCCTGATTTTAAATCTGCTTCACTTTCAGCAACCAAGGTGTACTTCATTTCCATGCCATTGTTCTGATTCTTCAACTTTACTGTTGACAAAACCAAAACTTTTGAAGTGTCTAACTGAGATTCATCAATCAATCTTGCGTTCGCTAAAGTATCTTCCATTTTAGAGATACGCATTTCTAACAAACCCTGAGCTTCTTTTGCAGCGTCATACTCGGCATTTTCAGATAAATCACCTTTATCTCTTGCTTCAGCAATCGCTTGAGATGCCTTTGGTCGTTCAACGTCTCGAAGATGGTTCAATTCGTCTTTCAACTTTTTTAAACCTTCTGCTGTATAATAAGATACGTTACTCATAACTTTTGCGTTTAATAGGTGAACTCATTACCGTTTTTCGATTCGGGACTGAGCTCAATAAGAAAATCCTCTAAATTGAACCGTGCCTGCACGATTATTAGAGAGGATTTAGGGCAAATATACATTTTTTTTACTCAATTTTGTAGCAGACATCCTACGAAATAACACTACTATATGAAACGAATTTGGGGCCTTATACTAATTGTTTGCTTGCTTTCTTGCGACAAAGAAAGAACCAATCGAAATCCATTTTTGCAAGAAATTAGTTTCCAGTTTGAACTCAATCTTAACTTACCCTTATACAGCCCATTAACGAACGATGGAAATTCTATTTACGTAGGCAATAGCCAGGCTGGAACCCGTGGCGTTTTTGTGGTTAATACCGGTTTTAATACGTTTCGCGCTTTTGAGGCGAGTTGCCCCAATCATGCACCGAACGAATGCTCTACAATGACCCTAAATAACCAAGTAGTAACCTGTGCTTGTGAGGATTTTGAATACAGTGTCTACACCGGACAACAGTTCTCGCCACCGGAAGATGGCACACGCTATTACAATATGTTAGAGTACCGTGCTTCGTTTAGTGGCGGTAATGTTGTGGTTATTTCTAATTAAAATCGCACCGTGACTCCCAGTAAAAAGTTTGTCCCCGCTTGCGGATAATAGCCTGCTCCTTCAACCGTAGTAATCGTTCCAGGATTCGAAAAATCATCATCAAACGTAAAGAAATACCCATTGGTCACATTCAACTGATTAAAAACATTGTTTACCAATCCCGAAAGGGTGATACTTTTTACAATTGAATTGCATTCGATGATGTACTGTATATTCAAATCAGTCTGTGAATAGGCGTCAAGGATTGATACTTCAGAATCGATATTTCCCATATATTGCTTACTGACGAATTTGGTAAGTGCTGAAATTTGAAAATTTTCAGAAGGTACGTATGCCAAGCGATTTCCGATAACCATATTGGGGGAAAATGCAATATTGGTATCTCCCAAATTCTGAACCACACCGTCACGTTCAAAAACAAAATCTTTATTCTTGTTGGTGCTTAGTGCCATATTCGGACTCCATTGAAACTTATCTCCTAAATTCACATTTGCATCAATTTCCAACCCTAGTCTATAACTATCGCCTACATTTTCACGAAGTGGAGCACCCACATCATTTAACTCTCCTGTAAGTACCAATTGATTCTCATAATTCATGAAGTACGCATTTGTACTAACTTGAACAGTAGGTGAAACATAACGCCAACCCAATTCAAAATCATTTAACCGCTCTGGTTCAGGGCTTCCATTCTCATAATCGTTTCGGTTGGGTTCTCGATTCGCTACAGCAAAAGAAAAATAGAAGTTGTTATTTTTATTCATGTCAAAAGTTACACCAGCCTTCGGGTTGAAGAAATTGAATGTCTCGTTTACTAATCCGGTTTCCTCACCATTTGCCTCATAACCCACAGTTCGATATTGCAAATCACCAAACAGACTCCATTTGTCATCTAAACGATAATTCGCTTTAGAGTAGATATTAAAATCTGTCTTTACAGAATTATCATCGTAGTAACGTTCGTTATTACTGTTTCCATTCGTAATTCGTGCCCAAATTACCTCTCCAAAATGATCTCCCTCGTATTTGTTCCATCCCCCGCCTATGATGAAATCTAATTTTTCATTCACATAATTTGCCGAAAAGACGGTTCCATAAAAATCATTATCTAGCCAACGCCTACGGGTATAATCGGTAGATGTTACTTCTTGACCATTTAACATAAAGCTTTCACGGCCTATAAAACTTAACTGTGAATCTTCTTCGAATAAAACTGCGGTCGTAAACCAATCATCAACGTATTCCTCAAAGAAGCCTCTGCCTCTTGTATAGTGAAAGGCAATGTTGGCACTCCAATTGCTATTTAGGGTTTCGTTCCAAAGCAATTGTGCATGATCTTGCTTGTAATTGTCTACTTGGTTTTCATAGAAGCCTTCTGGATTTCCATTCTCGTCAAATTTATTCCCTGCCGGATTAAAAGTTCTATCTGCTTCTAAAGTAGCTGCATCAATACCAAACCAAGATTGGTATGTAATTTCGTGTCCTCCAAAAAGCAGTGCTTTTATCAAGGTGTTATCATCCTTATAACTTCCTTGAAGAAAATACGAATCTAGTGCTGAGGATGCTCTATCGACATACCCATCCGAAGTAATTCTTGATAAGCGACCTGCGATTTCAACATGGTCTCCTAAAAGTCCGGTACTGAATTTAAGGTTATTACGAAGTGTATTAAAACTCCCAATAGAAGAAGAAATTTGTCCGTATGCTTCTTCTGAAACGCCGTCGGTCAACAAATTCAAACTGGCACCAAAAGCACCCGCACCATTTGTTGAAGTACCTACACCGCGCTGCAATTGCAAACTTTCCGTAGAGGAAGCAAAATCAGGCATATTCACCCAAAAGGTACCTTGCGATTCGGCATCATTATAGGGAATTCCGTTAATCGTTACATTCACTCGCGTCGCGTCACTACCACGCACTCGAATTCCTGTATAGCCAACTCCCGCTCCTGCATCAGATGTAGTAACAACTGAGGGCAAGAAGTTCATCAGAATAGGAATATCTTGCCCCAAATTTCGAGGTTTGATCTGTTCTTTTGTTAAGTTGGAAAAGGTAACCGGAGTTTGATTGGTTACTCGAATCGCCGATACAAATACTTCGTCTAAAACGACTTTTTTACCTTCTAAGGTATCGGTTTGTTGCTCTTGGGCCTGTGAGGCCATTGTTAGCCCAATTAGAGCTAAAATTGTGACAATAGTTTTAATGCGATGCTTTTTATTGTTTTTTAATGTTCGCATTGAACCGCTCTTTTGTTGAGCGGATTTTAAAGAAAAAATTGAATAGAGCGGTTTCATTCGTAAAAATGTTTTACGAATAAAAGGGGCTATTATTCTAAGTTAAAAATTGATTTTGTCCAGTTAAGGACTTTTGATTCCAAATTAGGCTAGCCATCGTGCCGGCTGGCCCCTCGCTAAAAATGTCTACTAGACATTTTATTAACGCTCGGTCCCTTAGCGGCATTACCCGCCCAGGTTCATTGGGTATAATCTCAGCTTGTCCTGAACTCGTTTCAGGACCTTTACATCCATACACGATTTTTTCAGAAGTTCGCACCCCTTTGAGATGGGACAAAGGTAGTTCCGAAATTCAAATTATCCATCTAAAAACAACAAATAATTAACTTTTCACAAAAAACAAAATCACTGTTACATACGTATCTATTTTAAGGATAGGTATTGAGACGCACCGTATGAACGACAAGTCAAAGAACAAATTCACTTTTAAGATTATATTTAGCTATCTGGTATTGGCCATTCTTGCCTTGGCCTCTGGTTACTTTATTTATACGGAAATAAACACGTATTTATCTTCTGAAACCGCTGAAGAAAACGACGCAAAGCTACTAAAAACAGGGTCTTTTCTCACCCAACTCTATGAAGCAGAAAGTCTTTCGAAACTGGCTTTACAGTCCAAAACAAAAGAGAATTTCAATGCCTATTCGCTAAAAATCGATTCCATTTTTATGGAAATTGAAAGCCTAAAACAACTCACCAATAGCGCGAATCAAAAGGGCTTGTTAGACAGTGTTCATACCCTGCTTGAGCAAAAAGTTGCCAACAGCAGTGAGCTACTAAACCTCAAAGTAAAGAACGATGCCAATAGTTCTATCGACAAGGCGCTAAAGGAGTTTTCTAAAATGGAGGCTTCTCTTGGAAAAATTACTGCAGAGGGCCTTGCACCAAACATCAATGAATTATCGCCAAAAGCACAAAAGGTAATCCGTGATGTTGCAGCGTATCTGAATGCTAATGTGCCTGCTAATAATGATAAGATTACCAATTCAAAACAAGTCGATTCTATCATAACTGCTTCTAAACTTCTATTGGCCAGGGCAAAACAAACAGATTCGAAGACACAGCGTTTCCTTGCACAGAAAGAAATGCAAATCAACCAGAATGACCTGGAACTTTCGCAACAATTGCGGACTATAATCTCTGCCTTTGAGCAGGAAGTCTTGGTGAGTTCTTTCAATGATAATCTTAAAAAGAAATCCGCCTTAAAAAGAAGTATCCGCCTAGCGGGATTTGCAGCCTTATTAGGGCTAATAGTAGTAGGCCTATTTGCCTTTTTAATTAATCGAGATTTCTGGCGTATTCAAACCTACCGACAAAAGCTGGAGAAAGAAAAAAGGTATTCCGAATCCTTATTAAAAAGTAGAGAACAGCTTATCTCAACCGTTAGTCATGACCTTCGTTCTCCTTTGAGCACCATTTCAGGCTATACTGAACTGATGGAAGGCACAGAACTCACGCACAAGCAAGAACGTTATTTGGGCAACGTAAAATCAGCATCAGACTATGTAGGTAATCTGGTGAATGATTTATTAGATTTTTCTAAGCTCGAAGGCGGTAAACTGAATATTGAGAACGTTCCTTTTATCGCAGCAAATCTCATTCAAGAAACTGCAGAATCACTACAAGCAACCTACAACAGCAAGAAAATAAAATTGTTCTTAGAGATAGATCCGAAACTTCAAAAAACAGTTTTAGGTGACCCGTTTCGAATACGTCAAATTCTCACTAATTTGATTGGAAACGCCTTTAAATTTACAGAAGATGGACAGATAACCATAAAAGCCAAAGCTACTTCTTCAAGAGGAAAATCATTGCTTGCCAAAATAGAGGTCACTGATACCGGCATTGGAATTGCAAAAGAAAAGCAACATCTTATTTTTAACGAATTCACGCAGGCAGATTCCGCAACAGAGAAGAAATTTGGAGGCTACGGACTAGGTCTTACCATTTCAAAAAAACTAACGGAACTACTAAAAGGCACTTTGACTTTAGACAGTAAGCTAAATCAAGGAAGCACTTTTACTCTTCAATTACCCTTGCAAATTACGAGCAAATCTGCAGAGGAGAATTCAGAAGTTTCCTATCTGGTTCCAAAATTACGTTTGCTGATTATTGATGACGATACGGCCCTGTTGGGAATGTTACAAGAATTAACGGAGAGCATGGGTATGACCGCCCATACCTTCACCAATTTTTTACAAATTGAAAAGGATTCCCATCTCGGTTATGATTTGGTATTGACCGACATTCAAATGCCACAGATAACCGGATTTGAGGTCTTGGAAAGACTGCGGTCTGGAGAATTCAAACACTACAAAAAGCAGCCTATTATCGCCATGACCGGGAGAAGAGATTTAGAATCAGAAGCCTATACCTCTATCGGTTTTAATCAAGTACTTCAAAAGCCTTTTTCAAAACGAGAACTTATCGGAATGCTAAAAATGCTTGGCTTTAAGGCCGAGGAAATGGAAGAGGTTGTACCGACAACTCCCCTAGCTACAGATACTTCAAAAGAAATCGTTTACGAACATTATGATTTGGGTATTATTCATTCCTTTTTGGGTACAAATGAAGATGCGATTCATGAGGTAATGCAAACCTTTTTACGGGACACTCAAACAAATATAAAGCTTCTCGAAGATGGCATTTCTAAAATAGACTACACCCAAGTCAATCAAATCGCGCATCGCATGTTGCCCATGTTTCGACAATTGAAAGTGGCTATTGTACCTACCCTAGAACGCTTAGAATTGGCCAAAACAAGTACCATGAATAAAGGGCAATTGGCAGATGCTTTGCATCTGATAAAAGAGAAGACTTCAGCACTTACAGCAGAAATTGAAGGCAAATGGTCTACAAGTCCAAATTATAGTGATTGATTTTATTGTAAAGCGTTTTACGAGTCACTTGTAGTAGTTTTGCAGCTTTTGATTTATTGAAATTTGTCTTTTTCAACGCTTTGATAATGCGATCTTTCTCAAATTCAGATTTTGAAAAATCCGCGACTTTTAGAGGTTTTCCTTCGAATTCAATGAGCTCCTTCGGAAGCACATGCAACTCCACCTCATTACCAGTTGTTAGTAAAACGGCCCTCTTGATAACGTTCTGAAGTTCTCTTAGATTACCTGGCCAATGGTATTCTCGAAATACATCCCAAACGGAATCAGAAAATCCGTGAATGTTTTTATTCAAATTTATATTCGCCTTCTCCAAGAAATGTTCTGCAAACAAGATTAAGTCCTCAAAGCGATCTTCTAGAGAGGGAATATGTATTGAGAATTCGTTCAGCCTATGGTACAAGTCTTCGCGAAAAGTTCCTTTCTCTACAGCTTCATTTAAATCTTCATTAGTCGCTGTAATTATGCGTAAATCTACTTCTATTTCTTTGGTGCTTCCAACGCGCTTAATTTTTCTTTCTTGTAAGGCTCGTAGCAATTGTATTTGATTTTCATAGGACAAATTTCCCACTTCATCAAGAAAAAGTGTTCCGCCATTTGCGGCTTCAAAATTCCCTATTTTATCTTCAATAGCTCCGGTAAAACTTCCTTTGACATGTCCGAAAAACTCACTCGTTGCCAATTCTTTAGGAATCGCCCCACAGTCAACAGCCACAAAATTGAATTGCTTTCGAGAACTATTGTCGTGAATTGCTTTTGCGGTTACTTCTTTACCCGTGCCACTTTCTCCGGTAACTAAAACAGACATATCTGTAGGGGCCACTAGCCTAATGTGCTCCTCTAGTTTTTTCGAAGCTTCACTAACACCGTGCACAATTTGAGCTTTATGAATTTTTGGCTTTACCGCCATAAATTCTTCAACGTCAACGCTTTTTGTAGGTTCAAGCGTTTCTTTATCTTCTGATTTGCTCTCAAGAGCCTTTGCAATTAATTTGACAATCTCATCAGGTGTAAATGGTTTTGCTATATAATCAAAAGCGCCTTTTTTCATTGCAGTAACGGCACTACCAACCTCTGCATAACCCGTCATCACAATAACAGGCATGTTTTGGTTCTTTTGTTTAATATCGGTAAGCAATTGTATTCCGTCGTAATCAGGAAGACGCAAATCCGTTAGCACCAAATCAAATGTATTTTCCTTCAGCTTTGATTTTGCATCTGGCGCAGTAAAACTTACCGTTACCGTATAGTTATGTTTTGTCAAGAACTTTTGAAGCATCTGGCCAAATGCAGCATCGTCCTCAATTATCAAGATGTTTGGCATAAAAACTTTCTCGTTTTAGATATGTACGTAAAAATCGTACTCTAAAGCTGTTTGAAGTTCAATTTTAACTTGAAAAGCTAACGAAAACAGCTCTTTTTAAGGTAGATAGGTGCTAAAAATAAAAAGGCCTCACCACATGGCGAGACCTTTTTGGCCTTAAAGATTGAAGGGCATGTCATCTTTCTGGCCTATGCTTCTTAGCAGCCGTAGGGAGCTATTTAAATCAACAAAAACAGGGTTTAGTCAGACTTAGCGTTTCGGTAGACTTTGTTCAATAAAGAAGTTTAGTGTTGTCTTTTTAAACTCGCAAAAAAAAGAAAGGGGTTGTACATGTACAACCCCTTTCTGACCAAACCAACTTGATACAAAACAAATAACTCAAGTTTACTTTTAAAGATCTTATAGTTCGATCCAGTTACCTTCTGAATCAGCATACAAAGTTCCAGAAGTACCATCTTCTAAAGACACCTCTAACTTGTACTGCGCTGCTTCGTTAACATATGCTTTATTAATTGTAGCTGTAGGATAGTTTTTAGCTACCGCTGCAGTTACTGCTTCTGGTAATTCAGCTACCTGAACTTCAGCAAAATCGTCTTGTGCAACCGCTGCTTCAGTTGCAACAGCTTCTACTGCCGCTTCTTCTTGAGCGAATGCTGTCATTGTTCCTAAAGCCATTACCGCTACTAACATTAATTTTTTCATGATTTTCAATTTTATGTTCGTAATTAAATTCGAAGAGTGTATTGAAAATATGATACCAGTTTTTCGACAAACTACAACTAGTTGATTATCAATTATGTAAAAAATACACCTATCTGTTGAAGTGTATAATAGTGGGTATTTAGAAATGGAAATGTGTAAAAAGTAGGCACTTCTAGATCTCTTAGACCGAACAAACTAAAAATTCTTCAGCCTATAAAAGCGTATTTTATTAGAATAGGTTTTTGGCGCATATGCGTAATAGCGATCTAACTTGAATTCAAGTTATATATGCCTAAAATTTTTCAAGAATAGTGTGTTGATTTTGTATGAACGAACTGATATCATTGGCCTAAGAAAGTATTTTTTAGTTTTAACTTTCGATTTGAAGAAAACTTTATGCCTGAAATCAAAGTAGATTTTTTCTTATAATAAGTGTTCATATACAACTTGGTGAGTGAATAAGCGCAAGTCGACAATTTAACACGTATATACACCTAATATTGGGTGTATATGTGTAGGAATTTGCTAAATTGCTGATATACACTAGTTGTAAGTAATTTTAGGCAAGATTTTTGATTAAGTTATATAGATAATCGAACCTCCTAATTTATGAGAACGTTTTTACTACTCACTTTACTTGTATTTACGGCTTCAATTAGTGCGCAGGAA